>CANRAS010000005.1 GCA_947628655.1 uncultured Clostridia bacterium
GCTTTGCTGTCGGCGCATCGTGCGCCGACTTTGGGCGAAACGGTAGCGGCGTCCTGCCGCTACCTTGCGGGCGCGGAAAGATTGTCTTTAAGTTAATGCGCCCCGCCAACGCGGTGAGGTTTTGCGTTGCTCAATTCAAGCGACCCGCGCTCTTATCCCGCGTTAGTTGACCGCCAGACGTATTAACGCGCCTTTACCGCCCGTGCGTTCCTGCGCCCGTACGCCCGCAATTCGCCTGCGGCGAATTAACGGCGCTGTCGCGCCGTTGTTTTGCGCTCCGCGCAAAACGCGGGCTGCAAACAAAAGCGCCCCGCCGAACGGCGGGGGCAGCGCCAACTATAAATAACACCGCCCTCCCCCGCCGTAGGCGGGAGAGGGCGCAAAGGCAACCGCTTATTTATTCAGTATCTTAACATACTCCGTAATAATATCCACGCACTTTTCAAATCCCAGTACTCCGCTGTTCAGGCTCAAATCGTAGTTTCTCGCGTCGTTCCAGACATTGCCCGTGTGCGCCTTGTAGTATTCGGCGCGCTGTTTATCGGTCGCGGAAATCGCTTTCAGCGCCTCTTTGCGGTCGAGAATGCCTTTTACGTCCGCGACGTTTTGCAGGCAGTGCTGTTCGTCAGCCCAAACGAACACCCTCACGGTATCGCGGCGGTCGCGCAGGATAAAGTCCGCACACCTGCCGACGATTATACAGCTTTTCTCGTCGGCGAGTTTCTTTATAACTTTTGCGGTATAGTTGAACAGGTTTTCTTCGGAAGTAAACGCTTTCTTGTCGGGGGTAATGATTTCGCCCCTGTAAACGCTGCGCCGACCCTTAGTACGCTCGTCCGACTGTCCGAACAGCGCCTCGTTTATCCCGCTGTCCTCGCTTGCGAGTTTAATAATGTCCTTGTCATAGAAATCCACGCCCAATTTCTTCGAGAGCATTTGACCGATAGTCCGACCACCGCTCCCGTAACCTCTGGCGATTGTGATAATAAACTTTTCCATAATACACCTACCCTGTAGAGGCTAGAAGTTACATTTCCGCTTGCGCGGAAATGTAAGAGGCTGGAGGCTGGACATTGTGCGGGCTCCGCCCGCAGAAAGATTGTCTTTGAATTAAAGCGTTGTTCGCCTTGGTACAAAGCCGATTTCCAGCCTTTAGCCGTTTTCTATTCGTCCTCTTGTTCTTTCTCCTCAAACTCCGCGTCTATTTCGCCTGCGCTGTCCGATGCGTCCTTGCTTTTCGACGCGATAACTGCCGCCGCCGTAAGCGCACCGCCTACGAACGGGATTACAAATTTCAATAAACCGCCCATATAGCACCTCGTAAATAGTAGTTAGCAGTTAGTTTTCAAGTCACTTTCTTACTTCTTACATCTAACCTCTAACTTCAACCTCTTACTTCTATTCGCCTAAGTACGCTTTCTTCACCTGCTCGTTATCCATAAGTTCGTGCGCGTCGCCCGACAGGGAAATACTTCCCGTTTCCAGCACATACGCGCGGTTCGCTATGGAAAGCGCTTTCTTCGCGTTCTGTTCTACTAACAGCACCGTTGTGCCGTTTTTGTTTATCTCCTCAATTATCTTGAAGATTTCGTTCACATAAAGCGGAGAAAGCCCCATTGAGGGTTCGTCCATTAAGATAATCGACGGCTTTGACATCAGCGCTCTGCCCATTGCAAGCATTTGCTGTTCACCGCCCGACAGCGTTCCCGCAAGCTGAGTACGGCGTTCTTTAAGGCGGGGGAAGTATTCGTAAACGCGCTCAAGAGTTTCGCTTATCCCGCGCTTGTCCTTGCGCGTATACGCGCCGAGCGTAAGATTTTCGAGAACGGACAGCTGCGCGAACACGCGCCGTCCCTCAGGCACCTGCGCCATTCCCATTGACACTATCTTGTGCGCGGGAGTTTTCATAAGTTCTTTGCCGTTGAACATAACCGACCCGCGCTTTGCGGGGATAA
Organism: uncultured Clostridia bacterium; assembly: GCA_947628655.1. Taxonomy (GTDB): domain Bacteria; phylum Bacillota; class Clostridia; order Oscillospirales; family Ruminococcaceae; genus CAG-115. The sequence goes on from CANRAS010000005.1 coordinate 1,956, forward strand.
GCCCCGATATTGTGTGCAGAGTGGTGGTCTTTCCCGCGCCGTTCGCGCCGATAAGCGCGATTATCTCGCCCTGCTCTACGCTGAACGTAATGCCTTTAAGCGCGTTTATCGCGCCGTAATACACTTCCAAATCCTTTATTTCAAGCATTGACATAATCTATTCTCCCAGATAAGCCGTGATAACTTTCGGGTCGTTAAGCACCGCCGAAGTTTCGCCTTGACAAAGTTCCTGCCCGAAGTTCAGCACCGTAAGTTCCTCGCAAATTCCCGAAACAAGTTTCATATCGTGTTCAATAAGCAAAATAGTCATATTGAACTCCTCGCGCACGAAACGAATAGTGTTCATAAGCTCCGCGGTTTCATTCGGGTTCATACCCGCCGCGGGCTCGTCCAATAAGAGCAGTTTCGGGTTCGTGGCAAGCGCGCGGGCAATTTCCAGCTTGCGCTGTTTGCCGTACGGCAGATTTTGGGAAAGCGTATCCTTTTCGTTCTCCAGACCAAACACGGCGAGCAGTTCTTCCGCTTTCGCGTTCATCATCTTTTCCTCTTTAAAATACCGAGGAAACCGCAGTATGCCCTCTATCGCCGTGTATTTCACCTGATTGTGCATACCGATTTTTACGTTGTCAAGCACGCTCATTCCCTTAAACAGGCGAATGTTCTGGAAAGTTCTCGCGATACCGCTTTTGTTGATTTCAACGGGGGATTTGCCCGTGATGTTCGCGCCGTCGAGGAATATCGCGCCCGTCGTGGGCTTGTAAACGCCCGTCAGCATATTGAATACGGTGGTTTTCCCCGCGCCGTTAGGACCTATCAGACCGTACAGCGCGTGCTTTTTCACTTTCATATTCAGTTCATCGACCGCGCGAAGTCCGCCGAACTGAATAGACAGTTCCCTGACTTCAAGCATTATGTCGTTTTCGTTCTTAGCAATATCTGTCAAGCCTCTGCACCTCCCGATCTGGCGGTATCACTCTTCTTGAAACGCGCCTTGATTTTCTCGCGGAGATTGATAAAGAACGGCGCGTTTTTCCAAAGCATAAGCAGAATAAGTATAACAGCGTAAATCAGCATACGCGCGTTTACGATATTTTCGTTTACCTTGCGGAGCATTTCGGGCAGAGCGTACAGGATAATCGTAGCGATAACCGAACCGCGCATACTCCCAAGACCGCCCAGCACGACGAACACGAGTATCAGTATCGAGAAGTTATAGTCGAACTTTCCGAACGTTATCATCGGCACGGAATGTGCGTACAGCGCACCGCCGATACCCGCAATGCCTGCGGAAATCGTGAACGCCATAAGTCTGTATTTCGTGACGTTAATGCCTACCGACTGCGCCGCGATGTAGTTGTCGCGGACAGCCATACACGCGCGTCCCGAACGGGAGTTTATGAACGTCATCATCACAAACAGCGTTATGATAAGAATAGCGGCAACCCACCAGATATTAGTGTCCTGCGGGGTCTGCATACCGATAGAGCCTTTGAGTATCTGTTTCGCCGTAGCCTCGTCAACGTTTTCGGGCGGTTTTGTAAAGCCGAAGTGCAGTCCGTTCGCGTCAAGCGTAAGGTAGATATTGTTAGCTATGGACTTCATAATCTCGCCGAAACCGAGCGTTACGATAGCGAGGTAGTCCCCGCGCAGGCGCATAACGGGAATACCAATAAGCAAGCCGAAAACCGCCGCCATAATTCCCGACACGACAAGCGTTATAAGAAGTCTTATCCCCGGCGGACATTCCGCCGCGTTCGCTCTGATGATCTGCGACACCGTACCGCCGAATATTGCGCCGACGCACATAAATCCCGCGTGTCCCAAAGAAAGTTCGCCGAGTATTCCGACCGTAAGGTTCAGCGACAGCGCCCAGATGATATGTATTCCGATAAGAACAAGCATACCCTTGAGCATATGGTTCCCGTCAAGCGCGCCGACGGAATATAAAACCGCCATTACAACGCAAAGCACGGACGTACCGCCGAGTGTTATAAGGTTGTTTAATTTCTGTTTTTTCATACTTTTGCCTTATACCTTTTCATTTATCTTCCTGCCCATAATTCCCGTGGGTTTAACGATAAGCACGATTATCAGCACGAGGAACACAATAGCGTCGGACAATTGCGTAGAGATATACGCTTTCGCCAAAATCTCGATTATTCCGAGCAGAACGCCGCCGATCATCGCTCCGGGAATACTTCCTATCCCGCCGAACACCGCCGCGACAAACGCCTTTATTCCGGGCATAGAGCCTGTTGACGGGGTAAGCAGGGGATAAGACGAACACATCAGCACCGCCGCGACCGCCGCGAGCGCAGAGCCTATTGCGAAAGTCAGCGTTATAGTGCCGTTTACGTTAATTCCCATAAGCTGAGCCGCGCCCCTGTCCTCACTGCACGCGAGCATTGCCTTGCCCGCTTTTGTCTTGTTGATGAACAGCGACAGCGCCACCATTATAATAACCGACACGATAATCGCGAGGAATGTTTCCGTTGAGATAGTAAGGTCGGATTTAATGCCTTCCGCCTTGTACGGGTTTTCCTTAAAGAACACAGCGCCCCTGCCCTTGAACACCTGCAAGAACGGCGGTACGCCGTTTACGATAGACGTAAACATACGCGGGTTCGCCGACTGCGTAAGCAGAGCGATGTTCTGTAAAAGGTAGCTTACGCCGATAGCCGTAATAAGCACGGCGAGCGGGGGAGAACTTCTAAGCGGGCGGTACGCCAGCTTTTCGATGATTATTCCGAGCAATGTGCAGACCGTCACGGTAATCACGAGCGACAGCCACATCGGACACCAGTTTGCAGACAGCGTTATAAACGCCGCGTACCCGCCGACCATAATAATGTCGCCGTGCGCGAAGTTCAGCATTTTTGCTATTCCGTAGACCATAGTATAGCCCAAAGCGATAAGCGCATAAATCGACCCCAGACTTATACCGTCCACTATGTCTGATATGAATTTCATAAAAACTCCTCGTTAGAAATCGGATTAAACCACGCAGTAAGCGATAATCACCTTATTGCCAAAAGCCACCCTCTAATCTCTAACATCTAATCTCTAACCTCTAGTAGCGCAAAGCCGTACAACGACTTTACGTCCTTGTACGGTTTGCGTATGAATTGCCTTATAAATTACAGTACTTTGTAAGAGCCTTTTCCGTCTGCTACAGTAATTTGCAGAACTTTCGGAGCCTTTTCGGGTTCGCCATCGGCAGTCCACTTTGTCTTGCCCGTTACGCCGTCGAACTCGATAGAAGTCATAGCCGATTTCAGCTTGTCGCAAAGTTCGGACGCGGAAATGGACGCGTCTTTTACGCCCGCCTGTTCAAGCGCCTGCTTTACTGCGTAAACGCAGTCATAGCCGTCAGCCGCGAACTGGTTTACTTCGTCGTTCGGGAATTTCGCCTGATAAGCCTTTGTGAACGCCGCGGATTTCTCTTCGGGAGAAGTGGACGCATACGGGCTCATTACATAAACGCCGTCAGCTACGGTTATCTTATCGCCGAGTACGCCGATAAGTCCGTCAAGACCGTCGCCGCCGAACGCGGGAATGTCCAGACCCTGCTTGTCAGCCTCTTGAAGTACAAGAGCCGCCTGCGTATAGTAGAACGGGAGGAACAGCAGTTCCGCGCCGCTTTCGCCTATCTGCTTTACCTGCTGAGAGAAGTCCGTCGCGCTGTCCTCGGTAAACGTTGTTTCCGCAACGATTTCAAGACCTTTCTTTCCTGCCTCTTCTTTAAAGCCGTTGAAGATGCCGACAGAATAGTCGGAGTCGTTCTGATAGATAACGCCTATCTTCTTAGCGGAGAGGTTATCCGCGATATAGTCAGCCGCGATAGCGCCCTGGTTGGGGTCGGTAAAGCACATACGGAAACAGTTGTCGCCCGCTGTAATGCAGTTAATTGCAGAACCCGACGGTGTGAACAGGAACATATTGTCCTCCGCAGCCAGAGCGGATACCGCCGTGCAGGAACCCGAAGTTACCGTGCCGAGGAGCATTTTCATACCCTTGTCTTTAAGCGAGTTATAAGCGGTCATACCCTTTTCGGGGTCAGCCTGATCGTCCTCGAACTTAACTTCGAGTTTCATACCGTTTACACCGCCGTTTGCGTTGATTTCTTCAGCCGCGAGTTCCATACCGTGCTGAACGGCAATGCCGTACTGCGCGTTATCGCCCGTTGTAGGACCGATACCGCCGATAACGAGCGTTTCGCCCGACGCCGAGCCGCCGCTTGTTTCGGACTTGTTGCAGCCTGAAATCGTGAGAGCCGTTGCCGCCGCCATAGCGACAGCCACAGAACGTTTTAAAATTTTGTTCATTGTCTATTACCTTTCCTTTCAGAAAAACTTGTTGTATCTCGGCAAATCCCCCAATCGGTTCTTCGCCTTGCAAGTTTATTATACCATTTTATTCAAAATATGTAAAGGACAAAATTATAATAATCTTAATAACCGCTTAAAATATATTTTGTGTATTTTGCACGAAAAAGAACCCCAAACGCGGGATTTTGAGAGTTGCAGGCAGATTTTATGCAAAAATATTCCCCGCCGTGGGCGGGCAATATTTTAAATTCATCAATCCCAGTTAATATCGTCTATGGAAACGACCTCACCGCGCTCCAATTCCAAATCTGATTGTCTTAGTATCTCAGCCTCTGCGGGAGTCAGTTTGGTGAAATCAGGGTCCCATTCAAACACCGCTTGCCGTATGTAACCGCAAATCAATTGCTTTTCGCGGGCGGGCAGTCCATCGACAATCTCAAAAAGTTCCCTAGTCTGTTCCGACATAAAAACCTCTTTCTAACAAAGACCCGTTCCCCGCCGTCGGCGGGGAACGGGTCGCCTAATCCCAAGTGTGTCAACGTCTTGACCCAAATAACTAGCTACTATTCTCTATTCTCTAGCAACTATCCCGCAAGATACGATTTCACCAGCACCTGCAACAGCTCGTCCCTGTCGATGTGTCTGATAAGTCCGCGCGCGTTGTTGAATGTCGTGATATATGTAGGGTCCTCCGACAGAATGTAGCCGACAAGCTGATTTATCGGGTTGTAGCCTTTTTGTTTGAGCGCGTCATAGACGGTCGTGAGTATTTCTTTCATCTCGTTTTCCCTGTCCTCGTGGACGGAGAACGTCATTGTTTTATCCAGCATATTATCAAATCCTTTCTTTCATACATAATTTACATCAGTCCGATGTATTCCCCTACATACAATTATACACAATTTTTGCCGAAATATCAACAAAATTTGCCGATTAAAATTCTTTTGCTTTGAAAATCTATAATTTTTACAAATTAAACAACTTTTTGTTGTGCTATTTTCACAAAAATAATACCCCAAAATTTACATATTTATAAAATTTGTTAAAACACTTGTATATTTAAAAAAAATATGTTATAATGAATTTATACGATTACCGCTAAGCGGCGGAGCGAATTTTTAGATCTAAGGGGTGTTTATATGGCAGGCGGAGAAGGCGGCTTCAGCACCAAGGCGATGGGCTTTGATAAAAAGGAAGTCAACGATTACATAGCAAACCTCAATCAGCGTATGAAAGAGATTGAGGCGGAAAAGAAAACAAACGACGAGAAAACTCAGTCGGCGCTGAAAAAAGCGTCCGAGGCGGATACTAAGATAAAGGCGCTGAAGAACGAGTGCGACAGGAAAATTGCCGACCTTGAACTTCAGCTTAAAACCGAACGCAAGAATGAAGAAGACTTGCTCATTCAGATAGACGACTTAAAGCGCAAGCTAAAGCAAAAGGCGAGCGCGCCCGCGCCGTCAAAGGCGGGGAGCGCGGACGCTGATAAAAAAGCGTCGGAGATTATCGCAAAGGCGAACGCGGCGGCAAAGGATATTGTCGATAAGGCAAACGCTACGGCGCGCGATACCGTTGAGAAAGCGAAGTCCGCGGCGGCGGGCATTGTAAGCGGTGCGCAGGGCGCAGGCGGGAACGCAGAGGGTCTTGACGAGTTTATAAGAGCGTTCAACGGCTTTATGGATACGCTGAAAAAGGGCGCGGGCGACCTTTCCCGCAAGGCAGAGGAACTCGCAGGAGCGCAGGGTTCGACAAGCGTTGACATACCCGATTTCTCGGATATTGTCGCTCCGTCGGCGAAAGCGCCTGTTGCAAGCGTTCCCGTGACGGAAACCGTTCCCTCTAAAAAGGCGCGGGATTTGTCCGAGGATTTGTTCGCCGCGCTTGAGGAAAGCGACGAGGATATGGACGACAGCCTCGATATGATAACCGAGGTTCAGCCTCTTGACGACCCGTCAAACACTCCGACGGCGGTTGTTCTCGAAGAATTTGACCTGTCGAATACAGTCGGCGCTATGGACGAGTTTGACGAACCCGTGACCGAAGTAGAGCCGATAGCGAAGAAGAAACAGGGAAATCAGGAACTGAGCGACGAGTTCGAGCGCCAGATACTTGCGCAGACTGCGAACAGTTCTATGCTGAAAGACGATGTGGACGAGGATTTGCTCGCGGCGGTAAAACAGCAGGAGGACTTGTTCGCCGTTCAGCCGTCAGACGACGTTTCGGATTTCGATATGGAACAGCCTGCGGAGGAGGAAGACCCGCTGGCGGCTATGCTTAAACAGGCAGAACTGACGTTCGGCACGGCGACGGGCGATAAACTCGAAGAGGAAGAACCCGAACCCGAGCCCGAAATTGCTCCCGAAGAACCCGCTCCCGCCGATACAAACCCGTGGGCGGCTTTGCAGAATGAACTGTTCGCAATGGAAAAAGCGGGCGACTTCGGCGAACCCGAAACGAAAACCGCAAAGGGCAAGGCAGCGTCTGTTGACCCCGTTGTTCCGAACGCTGACGATTCGGCGATCTGGGATTTCGGCTCAACTGATATGAGCGAAAGCGGCGATGATATGGAAATGAGTTCCGACCTGTTCGGAGGGTTCTGATTAGTTAAAATCAACAAGAGCCGACAGCGCAAAAACTTTCGGCTCTTTTGCTTTATTGAGGTGAATTATGATAGAACTTAACACAAGCGAACTGAAAGAAAAGGCGAAAACGCTGAAAGCGGGGGACAAAGTCCTGCTTTCGGGAGTGGTCTACACGTCCCGCGACGCGGCGCACAAGCGCATTAAGTCGCTTATTGAGCAGGGCGAACCCCTGCCGTATGAACTAGACGGCGCGGCAATCTATTACGCAGGTCCTACCGCCGCGAAAGACGGTATGGTCATAGGCTCGTGCGGTCCTACTACATCTTCGAGAATGGACGTTTACGCCCCCGATTTCTTAGACAGGGGCTTGTCCGCGATGATAGGCAAGGGCGAACGTTCGCAGGAAGTCTGCGACGCAATAAAGCGCAACAGCGCCGTATATTTCTGCGCGATAGGCGGTGCGGGCGCACTGGCGTGCAAGTGCATAAAGGAATGTGAGGTAATTGCGTTTGAAGATTTGGGCTGTGAAAGCGTAAAGCGCTTAGTATTCGACAAGTTCCCGTTAATAGTCGCAGTAGACAGCAACGGGGGAAATCTGTTCAAGACGGGCAGGAAACAGTTCGCCGTCTAGCAGCTGGAGAATAGTTAGTAGAGATTAGTTTTGAACGTGGCTTTGACTTATGTGTCAACCTTTCAACTAAAAGACAATCTAAACTGCGCCCGCAGGGCGCACCGAAACTAGCTGCTAGAGAGTTATCCGCGCAGCGGATAACTCGGCTATTCTCTAGCAACTCCCCCTCGCATTTTCGTTGCAATGCACAAATTTCATCAAAAAATATTTATCACAAATTATCACCTAATTTTCATAAAATCATTGACAAATCAAGTTAAATGTGTTAAAATAAGTTGTGGACAGGCTTTAAGGAGAGAAATATGGCGGACTATTCGCAGATGAGCGATCGTGAACTTCTCGATAATTACACCGCCGACAGCGGGAAATTGGAGGAGATTGTTTCAAGGTATATGAAAACCGTTTTTGCTGTCGCCGCGAAATATTCAGCGTCCGCCGACCGTGAGGAACTCGTAAGCGACGGTATGCAGGCGCTTATGTCGGCTATTCGCAGTTACGACAGCGAAAAGGGCGAGTTCGCGGGGTACGCTTACATATGTATCGAAAACAGGCTGAAAAATACCGCGAAACGCGTCAAAAGGCGCAAGGAAGTGTTTCTTGAGGCTGAACCCGAAGAATTATCGGAATATGCGGACAAAAATCCCACGCCGGAAGAAATCGTTATCGACCGCGAAAGCAGAGCCGCGCTGATAAACAATATGCGCACAAACCTTACGGAACTCGAATTTCGCTGTATCGAGGGCGTTATGATGGGTTATTCCTACGGGGAAATAGCGGACGTGCTGAAAATCGACAGGAAAGCGGTTGACAATGCCGTGACGCGGGCGCGCGGGAAACTGCGCCGATACTTCGCGGGGAAACCTTAAACCACAAAATTTAACCCGATAGCTTAACAGAAAAGCACCGCGCAAAGCGCGGAGAATACGGTGCAATTCCGTGCGGGTTGACAATATTTTTAAAAAGAGGTATACTATGTACACAGACAAGACACTGAAATGTAAAGACTGCGGCGCGGACTTCGTTTTTACTGCAGGCGAGCAGGAATTCTACGCTGAAAAAGGCTTCGAGAACGAGCCGCAGAGATGCAAGGCTTGCCGCGACGCGAAGAAGAATGCGGGCAGAGGACCGAGAACGTTTTTCGAGGCTACCTGCGCGGTATGTGGAGGCGTAGCAAGAGTTCCGTTTGAGCCGAAAGGCGACAGACCCGTATTGTGCAGCGAATGTTTCGCAAAACAACGCGGCGAGAACTAACCCGAGGTCTGAACCCCTCAAATCACCGATAAGTACATGGGAATACACGGCAATATAACATTGGCGAAACCTTACGGCTTTTTGGTAGAAAAAATTTTCCCCCGTTCGAGAGAGCGGGGGATTATTTTGTCCGGCATACTTTGAATGGCAGTTTATAGTTAACGCATTATCCGCTACGCGGAAAATGCTCATTATCCGTTTCGCGGAAAACGCTGTGCATAGTGAATAATAAAAGCCCCCTCCCGCCTTCGGCGGGGGGGGCGCGGATAATATCAGCCAACGGCGGAGGAACGGCAACTCCAATTAACAAGAAATTTCCCCGCCAACGGGCGGGGAAACGCTAACTCTAATTAAGCGCAATCTCCTGCGCAGGCGGGGAGGACGCTTTTACTATGCACAGCGTTTTCCGCATAGCGGATAATGAGCGTTTTCCGCGTAGCGGATAATGCGTTAACTATAAACTGTTAAACGGCGGGGAGAACGGGTGTTGAATTTTGTGAAGATTATTTTTTAAACAATTCCGAATGACTGCCCAATCTATAAAGCATAAGTACCAAAACATCGCCCCGTATCTCGTAAATTAAAAGCCAATCGGGTTCAATGTGACATTCACGGGAACCCTTATATTTTCCCGTGAGTTCGTGGTCTTGATACTTTTCATCAAGTTTCCCGCCGTTCGCCAAAATATCAATTACATCAAACAGCTTGTCAAGGTTTTTGCTCTGCTTTTTTGCGAGTTTTAAATCCCGCTTAAACTGATTGGTAAACTGAACGTCGTATTTCATACTTCAAGCGCCGCCTTTAATTCTTCCATACTTGAATATCTAGGCGCATTGGGGTCGTTCATCAGCTTTCTGCCCTCGTCAATGGCGGCGGCGGTGACTTCGTTCGGAATGTCCAATTTAAGCGGGAACGGAATACCGTGTTCGCGTACGGCGGTTCTTAGGAAAATATTGACGGCGGTAGTCATATTAAGCCCAAGTTCCGCGAATATTTCCTCCGCCTGCTCCTTAACGGCTTTGTCGGTTCTGATGTTCAAATTTGTAGTTGCCATAAATATCGCCTCCTTTAAGTATATTATACCCCGATTTTCGGCGTTTGTCAATATGAAGTAATGAAAATAGCAATATTTTTATAGCTTTTTCCCGCCTGCAACAGTTTATAGTTAAGGGTGTACAGCGAATAGTAAAAGCGTACTCCCCGCCAAAAACAAAGCAACCCCCACACCGAAGTGCAGGGTGCGTTTTGACTAAAAGACAATCTAATCGCGGGCGAGAGCCCGCACCAAAACTAACAGGGTAATCCGCCAACGGCGGATTACCCGCTAACTACTATTCTCTAGCTACTTAATCTTACCGCTTACCTCTAACACCTACCCTCTCTCCCTAACGACAATCTTGTCAATAAACTCCGCAGTATGCAGCGGACGGCAGTTGATAATGCCTTGATACATATTCGCGCCGTAATTGCGCGCGTGTTCGAGAGCCTGCTCGTTGTCTACGCCCTTAATGCACACTCTGATGTCCTTGCTGTGGGCGCGTTCTATAAGCGAGCGCACGAACTTTTCACCGACGGGGTCGTTCGTCAGACGGCGTGCGCGCAGTTTGATGATATTGATGAACGGGTTGTTTAGGAAATCGCCCGTAAAGAAGTTCTCGCCCTTGTCGTCGGCGATTATCGTGACGCCGAGTTTCGAGAACGTTTTCAGCGTATTGCTGTTCGTAAGCAGTGTATTGTCGCTCTGCGAAATGTTTATCGCAATAGCGTCGGGCGGTAATGAATATTCGAGCAGTTTTTCCTTCAAAATGTGAATACAGTCCTCGGAGTTCAGGATATTTTCGGGTATTGTATAACTTACCGCGAAATCCTCAAATCCGCATTCGCGGACGCGCGCGGCGAGTTCGCACACACGGCTGAGCGCAAACTTGTGAAATTCAAACTCCGCTCCCATACGGTCTATTATCGGAAGAAATCTGTCGCGCGGTACGATAATGTCGCCGTTTCCCCAGAACAAATGCGCCTCGCACGCGATAAGTTCGCCCGTTTCAACGTCGAGAATTGGAGCGTACAGGTAGTAGAACCCTTTGAAATCGTTCTCCGCCGCGTCAATAATCAGCTTTTTAACGCGCATATTTTCGTCGAGTTTCTCTTCAAGGTCGTTTGAGTAGCACACCGCGTCGCGGACTTTTCTGTCCTTTGCAAGCCTCAGCGTCTTTGTTGCCGCGCGAACGCAGTCGGGAACGCTGTCCGCGTCGTTCGGGAACATACATATTCCCGCGTAAATTTCGAGATTATTTTCATTGTCGTTGAGATACCACGGACTTCTGAATTTAGTCAAAATGCTTTCGGACAGTTCCCGCGCCTCGTTATAATCCGCGTTCGTCATCACAACGAACAGTATATCGTTAGAGAACATATAAATGCTCTTTTCACATTCCGTATGCAAAGCCGAGATATATTCGGCGATGGAACGCATTACCTCGTCCGTATATCGGCACGAGTAGACTTCGGACAGCGTTTTCAGGTTCGCTATCTCGATAGACAGCACCGCGCCTTTTTTCCCGTCCGCCGTAATTTCGCGGAAATCCCGTTCAAACGCGCTCCTGTTCGGTATGCCCGTTGTCGTGTTGTAATAAGCAAGCCTTAAAAGGTGTTCCTGCGATACCGCGAGTTCGTTTTCCATAAACGAGCGGTAAATAATTGTCGAGATGATTTGCGTTATGCTTTTTATCAGCTTTCTGTCGCGGTTTGTCCAAACGCGGTCGCAGTCGTTTGAAATGTAGAGCAGCACTCCGCGCGACTCTCCGTTTTCGTAAATCCTCGACAGCGCACAGCTCCTGTTTGTTTGGCTTGCCGTGTTAATTTCGCTTTCGTTCAGGCACACAACAGCGTCGTTTTCGAGCATTTTTTCCACTTCTTTATTCACAACGGCATTAGCGATAATCGGCACAATAACTCCGCTGTCGTCCCAGCTATAGACCTTTAACGGCAGTTCCGCGTCATAGCAGAATACCATATTATCAAGCCCGAAGTATTCTTTGACAAGCGGGATAACGCTCCTAAAGGAATTAGAAGTCGTTCGGCTTTGAAGAATAAGCGAATAGATGTTGTTGATAAGTATTTGGTCCTCAAAATTCTGTCCGAGCATTTTGTTGGCTTTTTGAGAGTTTTCCATTTCCTCGCTTATTACGATATACGAGTTAGCGAGTTCGGAAACGGTCTGCACGAGCGTATCCAAAAGCGGTGTGCAGGCGTTTATGTCGTCGGGGGATTCGCTTGCTATCAGCCATTCGCCGACATTGTGGTGCTTTATGCGGATATACTTCTTGCGCTGATAGCTCATCTTGTTGAGGTTTGCGCTTTCGTCCTGCTCGGCGGGTATTATCGTACTGCCCTTTTCGTCAATTATCATCGAGTACACGCCCTTTATCATAGTAAAGGGCTGTTGAATACGCCTTAGGTAATCCTTTCCCAAAACGTCAAGCAGACGCGGAGCGTTTTCCGCCAAATCGAACGCCTCCTGCGCACGCACCTGCATATCGCGCATAACGCGGTCGTCGCCCTCGCAGTCGAGGTAAGCGGTCACGTCGTACATAATACCGTTTATTTCATAAAGACTGCCGTCCTTGCGGAAGAAAGGCACAGCCGAGATATAGAACCAGTGATAAGTATTTTCGCACAGCATTCTCGCGTGCGCCGCCAGCTTGTCGGTACGGCGGCTGACAATTTCGTCTATTATCTCGCAGAACGGACGGTAATCCTCAGGGTGAACCAAATCGCAGAACACGGCGCGTTTCTTTTTGGTGAAAGGATTATCGTCAAAATAGAACTCAATGGGGAAGTCGGGTTTATATTCCATTTTGAAAACTACAACTCCGCTGTTTACAATCATTTTTTCGAGTTTTGACATCAGTATCACCTCTCAAGAGTTTGGTACGACAAAACCGCCGAGAATTAATATTATCGCACAAAATACATTATATTCACAAATCCGCGGGAAATTACAATCCGCTCGCAGGGGGAAATCAAAAGCCGTAAACCCGCATTGCATCAACATTTCCCGATAAATCCCCGCACATTTTTCCTATTGTCTGTATACATTATAGCACAAAATTTTCAACATTTCAAGTATATTTTTGTTATTTTCATAAATTTTTCATAATTTTTTTAATTTTGGGAAAAACTACGCGCCGGCGTTCGCAGTTAATAGTTAATAGTGCATAGTTCACAGCGAATGTGCGCACTTCGTGCGCAGATTGGATTGTCTTTAGGTCATTGCGCTGACACTCTAAAAAAGCGTTTTCCCCCGCCGACTGCGGGGGAGAACGCGAAGATAAAATCCCCGCCGACGGCGGGGATATGCTTTACCCAAGCGTGTCAGCGTCTTAATTCAAAGACAATCTTTCCGCGCCCGTTAGGGCGTACAAAAACTAATAGGGCAATCCGCTGATAATTATTCTCTAACTGCTAATTCTTACTTCTTACCTCTAACCTCTTACCTCTTGCGCCTACAACTCCACACTAACGTGCCTCGTCACATGACAGCCCATATTCACCGCCACGGGCAGTCCCGCGATGTGGGTCGGGGCTTGCTCAATGTTGACGTAAAGCGCCGTCACCGTGCCTCCAAACCCCTGCGAGCCTATGCCCGTCTTGTTGATTTCGTCAAGCATAACGCGTTCGAGTTCCGCATAGAACGGCGCGGGGTTGCGCTCGCTCAAATCGCGGCAGAGCGCCTTTTTCGCAAGATAAGCGCAATACTCAAAATCCCCGCCTATTCCTACGCCGACAACAATCGGCGGACACGGATTGCTCCCTGCGAGCGACACGGTTTCCGTTACGAACTTCACAATGTCCTCTTTCGCTGCGGACGGCGTGAACATTTTAAGCCTGCTCATATTCTCGCTGCCAAACCCTTTCGGCGCAACAGTAAGCCGAATTTTGTCGCCCCCCACAAGTTTCGTGTGGATAACCGCGGGCGTATTGTCGCCCGTGTTCACGCGGTCGAGCGGGTCTTTCACAATCGACAGGCGCAAACGTCCGTCAACGTAGCCGCGCCGCACGCCCTCGTTCACAGCGTTCTCAAAATCGCCGTTTATGTGAACGTCCTGCCCGATTTCCGCAAATATCACAGCCATTCCCGTGTCCTGACAAATCGGCACGCCGAGTTCATTTGCACAGTCAATGTTCGCGGCAATGTCGCCCAGCACCGAACGGCACAGTTCGCTTTTCTCGCATTTCTGCGCGTTTTCAATACATTCGCGCATACCGCCCGGCAGGTTCAGATTAGCGTCAACGCACATCTGCGCTATCGCCGTGGTTATTTCATTGCAGTCAATTTCTCGCATAACAGTTTCCCTTTCATAAATTATTTTTTAAACGCAGTTTCCCCGCCGATTATGACAACATCGGGGGTCGTCGCAACGTCAAGCGGGTCGCCCGAAAACAGAGCAAAATCCGCGTCCTTGCCTGTTTCAACAGTGCCGAGCCTGTCCGAAACGCCGAGGATTTTCGCGGCGTTCGCCGTGATTGCCATAAGCGCGTCCTCCCGCGATAATCCTCCGCGCACCGCAAGCGCCGCCGTAAGCGGAAGATACTGTATCGGCGTTTCGGGGTGGTCGGTGCATAGCGCGGCTTTTATGCCGTGCGCTGAAAGCACGTTCGGAGTGGTTATGTCGTGGTTCGCAAGTTCGGGCTTGCCGCGGTCGCCGAACAGCGGTCCTAGAATAACCGAGGGCGCGTCCTCGGCGAGTTCATCGGCTATGATACCGCCGTCCGTGCAGTGTATCAGGACATAATCAAGCGAAAATTCCCGCGCTATGCGGATTGCCGTGAAAATATCATCTGCACGGTGGCAATGAAAATGCGCTTTCAGCTTGTTTTTCCTGTCAAACAGCGGTAACATCGCCTCGCATTTCACATCGAGGTCGGGCTTGTTTATCTCGTCGTCCGTGCCCTTTTTCGCGGCGTACTCTTCGAGCAATTCTTTGTAACGCAAAGTTTTCTGGAGCTGTTCGCGGATAAGCGCGGCGGTTGCCATTCGGGTAATCGGCGTTTCGTCGCGGTCGGTGTAGGTGACTTTCGGGTTCTCGCCGAGCGCGAACTTTATCGCGGCGGGACTTTTCACAATAAGATTGTCCACGCGTTTTGAACCGAACGTCTTAATGACCGCGAACGAACCGCCGATAGGGTTTGCCGAACCAACGCCCGTACACACGGCGGTAACGCCCGCCCTCACAGCGTCGGAAAAACACCTGTCCAATGCGTTAATGCTGTCGATTGCGCGCAGGTGCGGGGTACAGGGATCGGTAGTTTCGTTGCCGTCGTCGCCCTCTGTCTGCATTGAAAGGCTGTCGCTCCACATTCCGAGGTGGCAGTGCGCGTCAATAAATCCGGGATAGAGCGTTCGCCCGCCGCCGTCGAGTTCTTCTTCTATCATAGGCGAAAGTTCGTCCATTGCGCCGAGTTCGGTTATCTTATCGGAAAAACGGACATACCCGTTTTCGATAACTTTTCCTGTCATAGTGCAAATTTTGACATTCTTAATAATCATAGCAACCTCAATTTTCGTTTAAAAGTAAAATCCGCAAACCGCTTTCCTCTAATTGCTCTCCGAATACCTTACCAGTTTCGCAATCTCCTCCACGATAACGCTGTCCGACGCATTGCCGTTTACCATGTACATCGAGTTACGGCGGTAAACCGCGGAACGCTTTTCGTAGAGTTCGAGGAGCTGTTCTTTCGTGTTCTGCATAACAAGCGGGCGGTTCGTATCGCTTTTTATGCGGTTGTAGCAGATTTCAAACGATGTGTTGATATACACGGAAATCCCGCTTTTCCGCGCGTATTCGGCGGTTTCATCGTTAATCAAAGCGCCGCCGCCCGTCGCTACGATATTATCGTTCGCAAGTTCGCGGATATACTTCGCCTCAAGCGCGCGGAAATGCGGTTCGCCGAATTTCTCAAATATTTCGGGAATACTCATACGCTCCGCGTTTACGATATAGCGGTCAAGGTCAACGAAATCCCGTTTCAGCGCCGCCGCCAGCTGACGCCCGACGTGACTTTTCCCGCACCCCATAAACCCGCATAGATAAACCGAACTCATACGAGCGCCTCCATTTCGGCGATAATAGCGTCAATGTCCGCTTTGCTGTAGAAATCCCCGTCCCAAATCTCGTGAGCCGCCGCCGCCTGAAGAACAAGCATTGCCATTCCCGTAAGCGCGGGTTTACCCATTTCGCGGGCAGTCTTGGCAAGCAGAGTTTCACACGGGTTGTAAATCACGTCGAACACCGCCGCCGCGTTTTCGAGAACGTCCGCGCCGCACGGCATACGGTCTGTTTTCGGGAACATTCCGACGGGCGTTGAGTTGATAAGCAAATCGAACTTCTCCCCGCCGAGATTTTCGGCGGTAAGCCCGCCCTCGCCGATTTCGGCAATTCGCACACGCGCGTTTGCGTTCTGCGCACTTATCTCCGCAATCGTCTTTTCCGCAAGCGGTATGTCCGACTTCAGCACGGCAACGGTAAGTTCCCCGCCCTGTAAAGCCGTTTCGATAGCCGCCATTCTTCCAACGCCGCCGCAGCCGATAAGCAAAACCTTGCTTTTAAGGTCAGCGCCGAGCATTTCTATAGACTTTACAAATCCGATACAGTCGGTATTATACCCGACCTTTTTCGCGCCGTTCTTAACGCAGTTTACGGAACTGTAACGCCCGGCCTCGTCCGACAGTTCGTCGCAGTATTCGATAATCGCCATTTTGTGCGGAATTGTTATGTTGAACCCCTCGTATTCCTCCAAAGCGGAGTATTCGTTTTTGAGGACTTCGGGCGCGGTATCCCGCAGAGTATATTCGCCGTCCCGCCCCGCAAGCGCGAACAGCCGTTCGTGTATCTGAGGCGACAGCGAGTGTCCAAGCGGATGACCTATAAGACAGAATTTTCGCATAATAACAATCTCCTTTCAAGCCTTCACGCTTTAAGCGCCGACAAAGCCTTTTCCATAGTTTCCGCGCTTTCGATGTTCACGCAGGTTACGCCTTTGAGCGTCTTTCGCACAAGCCCCGTCAGGACGTGCCCCGGACCTAGTTCCACAAACGCCTCTATCCCCGCGCTTTGCATTTCTGAAAGTTCGCTTGCGAATTTCACGGGCGAACAGATATGCCGCGCCAGATAATCGGGCATATCGGAAGTGTCCGAGAGCTTGCCTCCGAGTAAGTTGGAGTAGAAATCGCAGTTCGGCGCGTTGAATTTCATATCGGCGATCTGCGCCTTGAATTTCTCCGCCGCCGCGTTCATCAGCTTTGTGTGGAACGCGGCGGACACCGCGAGTTTAACGCACCGTTTTCCCATCTGCGAGAAAATCTCCGCCGCCTCGTCAATCGCTTTCGTTTCCCCCGCAATGACCGTCTGCACGGGCGAGTTGTAGTTCGCGGGGGCAATGTAACCGTTTACTTTCCCGCACACCTCGTTTATCATATCATCGTCAGCGCCGATAACCGCCGCCATTGCCCCGTCGGAACTTTCGGCGGCGTCCGCCATTGCGGAACTTCTGAGTTTAATCGCCGTGAACGCGTCCTCCAAAGACAGCATACCCGACGCGTACATCGCCGCATATTCGCCGAGCGAATGTCCCGCAACGGCTGTGTTGTCAATGCCCTCCTCGCGGGCGGCGGTGAGCGCCAAAAGCGACACCGTGAATATCGCGGGCTGGGACAGTCTTGTCTGCGCCAATTCCTGCTCCGTGCTTTCACACAGCTTTTTCAGCACGTCAAAGCCCATAATGTCCGAACCGCACTCCAGAATTTTCCCGCACGCGGGATATTTCTCTGCGAGCGACGCGCCCATATTCGGATACTGCGAACCTTGTCCCGAAAATAAAAACGCCTTTTTCATAATAATCTATACCTCCAAATAAATAAAAATCTTGTGATAAGCCAAAAAGTGGTTGACAAATTCCCGAAAATAGGTTAAAATATAAATGATTGTATTTTTATGGGAGTTTGGGGAAATTTTCTCCACAGTCTTATTATACAATATTTGCAAAATAAAATCAAGGAGTATTTTAATGAACGGAATAGAGATTTTGGGCGCAGGCAGTTTCACGCCTGATTTTATCGCGGATAACGATAAGTTTTCCGAGATACTTGACACGTCTGACGAGTGGATTTTCCCGCGTACGGGAATAAAGCAGAGGCATATAGCCTCCGATATTCCCAACTACTATATGGGCGCGCAGGCGGCGAAAGCCGCGCTTGCGGACGCGAATGTAAACGCCGTGGACGTGGATTTGATAATAGTATCGACGTGTACGCCCGATTTTTTCTATCCCGCGATGAGCTGTCTTATACAAAAGCGCATCGGCGCGGACAGAGCCGCCTGCTTTGACGTGAACAGCGCCTGCACGGGCTTTATCACGTCGCTTGACATAGCGCACGGGTATCTTGCGACGGGGAAATACCGCAATATTCTGATAGTATCATCAGAAAAGCTGTCACAGCAGGTGGACTATACAGACCGCGCGTCCTCGATACTCTTCGGCGACGCGGCGGGCGCGGTGCTTATAACCGCGGGCGACAAGCCGTTCTATTCGTATCTCGGCGCGGAGGGCGACGAGTTCGAGGCGCTTTACTGCAAGGCGAATTATGAAACAAACTGCCCGTGGTACGGCGATATAGACGGGTTCTACGAAAACAAATTCGACACTCCGCAAAAACAGCATTTCTTGGTTCAGGACGGCAAGGCGGTCTATAAATTCGCGGTGAACGCTATGGCAAACGCCGTAAAGAACGCGATAAACGGGCATTACGACGTTTCTGAAATTGATATTGTGATACCGCACCAGGCAAACCTGCGGATAATCGAAAAGGCAACGGAACTGCTCGGAATTTCGTCGGATAAAGTCTATACGAATATCGAGCATATGGGAAACGTTTCCAGCGCGTGCATACCGATTTGCTTTAGTGAACTTAAATCATCGGGGCGAATAAAAAGCGGTATGAAGATTTGTTTCGTGGGTTTCGGTGCGGGTCTTACATACGGCGCTGTAGTTATTGAAGTATAGCCAAGGTAAATTTTGGCAATATTATATAATACATAGAATAGAATAATACCGAAAGGAAATGTGAAGATGGGAAAAACGGCATTGATTACGGGTTCGGCAAGAGGAATAGGCGCGGCGGCCGCGTTAAGGCTAGCCGAGGACGGCTTTGACATCGCGCTGAACGATATAAGCGAACAGAGTTTTGAAAACAACGATATTATCGAGCGCATAACCGCAAAGGGCGTCAAGTGCGAAAAGTATATAGCCGACGTGTCCGACCACGAGCAGTGCGCGGAACTCGCAAAAAAGGTAAAAGCGGATTTCGGCAGTATCGACGCGCTTGTAAACAACGCGGGAATAACGCGCGACGGACTGCTTTTGCGAATGAGCGAGGAAAACTACGACGATGTGATAAGAATTAACCAAAAATCCGTGTTCAATATGACAAAGCACGTCGGCGCTGTTATGTTAAGGCAAAAAAGCGGACGGATAGTAAATCTCGCGTCGGTCGCGGGCTTGTACGGAAATCCGGGGCAGATGAACTATTCGGCAAGCAAAGGCGCGGTTATTTCAATGACGAAAACCGCCGCGAAAGAACTAGGTTCGCGCGGGATAACCGTAAACGCGGTAGCGCCGGGATTTATAAAAACGCCGATGACGGATAAACTCACACAAGAACAGCGAAACGCGATTTTAGCGCAGATAGCTATGAACCGTTACGGCGAACCCGAAGAGGTGGCGGCGGTCATATCGTTCCTTTGCAGCGACAATGCAAGCTATGTCACGGGGCAGGTAATAGAAATAAGCGGCGGGCTTTCGATGTGAGAAATCTAAGATAACCATAATCGCGGGAAAGTCGGCGTAAGGGTAAATTAAGGAGATTTTATGGGACAGAACAGAAGAGTGGCAATAACGGGTATGGGGTGCGTAACGCCGATAGGCAATTCGCCCGCGGAACTATGGGCAAGCCTTATGGCGGGAAAACACGGCTTTGAAGTCGGGAGCTGGTTTCCCGAAGAACCCGAAACGCAGGGGATAATTTCACGGGTGAAGAATTTCGACCCGTCGGAATTGTTCGACAAAAAAGAAGTCCGCCGAAACGACGTTATCGTTCAGTACGCGGTATACTGCGCAAAACAGGCTCTTGACGACGCGGGAACGGACTTGAAAGACCTAGACCCCTACAGAGTGGGCGTCGTTATCGGCAGCGGTATAGGCGGTATCCACACAACGGACGAGGAATTGCAGGTGTACCGCGAAAAGGGCAGCAAGCGCGTTTCCGTGTTCACGATAACAAAGATGATAGGGAATATGGCTGCGGGCGAGGTCGCGATAAGAACGGGTTTCAAAGGCTCGAACTTCTGCGTTACCACCGCGTGCGCGAGCGGTACGCAGGCGATAGGCGAGGCGTTCCGCTCGATAAAGAACGGCTATCTTGACGCGGCGGTGACGGGCGGTACGGAATGTGCGAATATCGGATTTTGCTACGCAAGTTTCAATAATATGAAAGCACTCACGAAATCGACGGACGTTGACAGAGCGTCAATTCCGTTTGACGCGGAGCGCAGCGGGTTCGTTTTAGGCGACGGGTGCGGTCTGCTCGTTTTGGAGGAATACGAACACGCAAAGGCGCGGGGCGCGAAGATTTACGCGGAAATATGCGGTTACGGCTCAACGTGCGACGCTTACCACGAAACCAGCCCCGACCCCGACGGTCAGGGCGGCGCAAAGGCAATGGAGTTCGCCGTGGAAGAGGCGGGAATTTCTCCCGCGCAGGTGAACTACATCAACGCGCACGGCACGTCAACGCATATGAACGACGTTACCGAAACGAAAGCCATTAAGTTAGCGTTCGGCGAACACGCGAAGAACATCGCGGTAAATTCGACAAAATCTATGACGGGGCATTTGCTGGGCGCGGCAGGCGGCGTTGAGGCTATAGTCACGGCGCTGTCGATAAAGAACGGCAAAATTCATATGACGCTCGGTTATAAGACCCCCGACCCCGAATGTGACTTAGACTACGTTACCGAGGGCGCGAGGGAGCTTAAAATCACGGCGGCGCTGTCAAATTCGCTCGGTTTCGGCGGACACAACGGCTGTATCTGCCTGAAACCCGCTGAATAATGTATAAACGCAATACGCCTTGAATTTAGGAGGATTTTATGAGCAGTATCAAAGAGAAAAAAGAACCGCGCCTTATCGAGGACACGGTAGAATGTGTCGAGGAGTTAGCGCGGATATTAAAGGAAAACGACTTAGGGCGGATTAAGGTAAGCACTCCCGACGATGTGGAAATTCTCGTCGAGGCAAAACCGCGCGTCGCTCCGCCTATCGGAGGCATAGGCGCAATGCCCGCGCCCGCCGCGCCCCGCGCGGATAAGCCCGAAGAAAAGCCTGCCGAAGAAAAGATAAGCGGTAACTTCATCACAAGCCCGATTATCGGCACGTTCTACACCTCGCCCAGTCCAGAAAAGCCGACGTTTGTAAAAATCGGCGATACTATAAACGCGGGCGACGTCGTGTGCATAATCGAGAGTATGAAACTGATGAACGAGATAAATTCGGAGTTTTCGGGCAGAGTAGCGGAGATTTACGTCAATAACGGCGACAGCGTTGAATACGGTCAGAAACTGATGAGGATAGAATAATGGTACTGAACAAAGAACAGATAAAGGAAATAATCCCGCACCGCGACCCGTTTTTGCTTATCGACGAGGTAACGGAACTTGAGGCGGGCGTATCCGTCACGGCGCGGAAGTACTTAAAGGAAGAAGATTTCTGGTTCAAGGGGCATTTCCCCGGTCAGCCCGTAACGCCGGGAGTGCTTATGATAGAGATGCTCGCGCAGGCGGGCGCGGTTTGTACGCTCTCGCTCCCCGAAAACAAAGGCAAGATAGCGTTTTTCGCGGGGATAGACAAGGCGCGTTTTCGCGGGCAGGTACTCCCCGGAGATACCCTCGAACTCAACGTAGTTATGACGGGCAAAAAAGGCGCGATAGGCTTTGGCAAGGCGACGGCAACAGTAAACGGAAAGAAAGTCGTCACCGCTGAAATAAGTTTCGCGCTTGCAGACCCTAAATAATTCAACGCAGAACGGAAGATGGAAGATGTTTAATAAAATACTTATTGCAAATCGCGGAGAGATAGCCATACGGATTATGCGCGCGTGCAGGGAGTTAGGTATAAAGACCGCCGCGGTGTATTCCACCGCCGACAAAACAGCTCTCCACGCGCAAATCGCGGACGAGGCTATATGTATAGGACCCGCGCCGTCAAAGGACAGCTATTTGAACACTAAAGCGATAATCGCCGCCTGCGAGGTGACAGGCGCGGACGCTTTACACCCCGGGTTCGGATTTCTCTCCGAGAACACGGACTTCGCACGGCTATGCGATAAATGCGGGATAACGTTCATAGGACCTACTCCCGAAACTATGGAGAATATGGGCGACAAGGCGAACGCCCGCAGGACGATGATAGACGCGGGAGTTCCCGTAATCCCGGGTTCCGACGGCATTGTAAGCGACATAGACGAGGCAAAGCGCATCTGCCGGGAGATAGGCTATCCCGTAATGGTGAAAGCCACGGCGGGCGGCGGCGGGCGCGGTATCAGAATGGTCGAAAGCGAAAGCGACCTTGAGGCGAAATTCGCCGAGGCGCAGAGCGAGGCGGCGGCGTGTTTCGGAAACGGGGGCTTGTACATCGAGAAGTTTCTCGTAAACCCGCGCCATATAGAGGTTCAGCTGCTCGCGGACAATTACGGGAATATCGTCCACTTAGGTGAGCGCGACTGTTCACTTCAGCGGCGCAACCAAAAAGTTCTTGAGGAAAGCCCCAGCCCCATAATGACCGACGAACTTCGCCGAAAAATGGGCGAGGCGGCAGCGGCGGCGGCGAAAGCCTGCGGATACCGCAACGCGGGTACGATAGAATTTCTAGTCGATAAAGACCGAAACTTCTACTTTATGGAAATGAACACTCGTATACAAGTAGAACACCCCGTCACGGAATTTGTCACGGGAATTGACCTCGTTAAAGCGCAGATACGCATAGCGGGCGGTGAAAAGCTGTGGTTTACGCAGGACGATGTGAAACTCACGGGTCACGCGATAGAGTGCCGTATAAACGCCGAGGACCCGCGCCACGGCTTTCGTCCTTGCCCCGGAAAGATTAATTCCATCCACGTTCCGGGCGGGTTTAACGTAAGAATAGACAGCGCCGCATACGTCGGCTATGAAATTCCCCCGCAGTATGACAGTATGATTGCAAAGCTTATTGTAAAGGGCGAAAACCGCGCCGAGGCTATAGCGAAAATGCGCGTCGCGCTGTCGGAGTTCATCATAGACGGCGTTGAAACGAACATAGATTTTCACTTGAAACTGCTGAGAAACGAGTTTTTCGAGCGCGGAGAGTTCGACAACGGTTTTCTTAACAGAACGGACATTATGAAAGACGGCTGAATAATATGCAGTAGCGTCTTTCAAAAATAAGGAGATTTATGGCTAGTATAGAAGATTTGTTTAAGGTCGTAAAGAACAGATTTGTTGATGACAGCCGTCCCGCGGCGAAGTCAAAGGGTGTGGAAATACCGCAGGATTTGCTGTTCAAATGCCCGCGCTGCGGGAACGTATTGTATAAAGAAGAGTTCGTCCGCGCGCTTAACGTCTGCCCGAAGTGCGATTATCACGCGCGGCTGACGTGGCAGGAGCGTTTGGAACTTACCGTGGACGACGGGAGTTTTGTCGAATTTGACGCGGAACTGCGTTCGCTGAACCCTATCGGTTTCCCGAAATACGAGGAAAAAATAGCGAAACTTAAAGAGCAGTGCGGTACGAACGAGGCTATCGTCACGGGCGAGTGTACCATTCGCGGGTATCGCTGTGTTATCGGAATTATGGACAGCCACTTTATGATGGCGAGTATGGGGAGCGTAGTCGGCGAAAAGATAACGCGGGCGTTTGAGTACGCGACAGAGCGCGGTCTGCCCGTCGTTATGTTCACGGCAAGCGGAGGCGCGAGAATGCAGGAGGGAATAATTTCCCTTATGCAGATGGCAAAGACGTCGGGCGCGGTAAAACGCCACAGCGACGCGGGAGGACTGTACGTCACCGTCTTGACCGACCCGACGACGGGCGGCGTCGCGGCGTCGTTCGCAAGTTTAGGCGACATAATCCTTGCCGAACCAAAGGTACTTATAGGATTTGCGGGGCGCAGAGTTATCGAGGACACGATAAGACAGCGCCTGCCCGATGATTTCCAAAGCGCGGAGTTCCAGCAGGAATGCGGGTTTGTGGATATGATAGTGTCGCGCGGTATGATGCGCAAAGCGCTGTCCAACATCTTGAAACTTCACGGTTTCCCGAAAGAAACGGCAGTCAGAAAGTAGCGAATATCAAGGAAAGACGCGCTGTCTTTTCACGGTTTGCGGAGTTGCCGTGACAAGGCGCAAATTTACGGCGAAAGCGCGGTTGAAAAGGTAACGCAAATCAAGAGAAATACGCTTTTTTACACGGCGCGTTTCTCAAAAAGCGCGAAATTGCGGGCGAGCGGGAAAGAAACCGCTGATTTTCATGGTTTGCGGAACTGCCCGACAGCGCGGAGTTTAGAAAAAATACGGCTGAATAAAGTCCGCATCAAGGAGGAAATATGACGGCTTGGGAGCGAATGGGTCTGGTTCACGACAAGAACCGCCCGACAATAAGCGATTATATCCCCGCTATTTTTACACGGTTTATGGAATTTCACGGGGACAGATACTACGGCGACGACGCGGCGATACTCGGCGGGATAGGCTATTTGTCGGACACGGCGGTAACGGTCATAGCGCAGATGAAAGGGCGCAATCTCGAAGAAAACAAGCGGAGCAACTTTTCAATGCCCCACCCCGAGGGCTACCGAAAGGCATTGCGTCTGGCAAAGCAGGCGGAGAAGTTCAAGCGTCCGATAATCTGCCTTGTGGACACCCCCGGCGCGTACTGCGGAATAGAGGCTGAAAAGCGCGGTCAAGGCGAGGCGATAGCGCGAAATCTGTACGAATTTATGACGCTGAAAACCCCGATAATCTCCGTCGTACTCGGCGAAGGCGGGAGCGGAGGAGCGCTTGCGCTTGCGGTCTGCGATGAACTTGCAATGCTCGAAAACGCACTTTACAGCGTTATTTCCCCGCGCGGCGCGGCGTCAATTCTCTGGAAAGACAGTTCCAAAGAGCGCGAGGCGTGCGAGATTTTGAAGATAACCGCCGAAGATTTGACAAAATTCGGTGTATGCGACAAAATAATCAAAGAACCCGACGGCGGCGCGCAAAACGCGCCCGAACAAGCGGCGGACAGCATTTACGAATATCTCGTTGACGCGGTAAACAGACTGAATTCGGCAGACAGGACAGAACTTGTCGAGCGGAGGTATCAGAAGTTCAGGAAGATTGGAATGTACGCGGAGTAGTTGGTAGTTATTAGAGAATAGTTGTTAGTTAATAGTTAAGGTGTGCGCGGGCGTTTGCCCGCGCATTAACACCCTGCCCTGTTTGACGGCTTTATATAAAATCACGAAAAAACCGCGAAATTCGCCAAATAATTTTGGTAAATTTTACCCGAAAAAATTTCGGCTTGCCTATTGATTATTTTTTCAGATTGATTTATAATAATATTTGACAATGCCGTGTCTAGCGGTGAAATATTTGGAGGTATCGTATGGATATTTTTGAAAAGGTAAAAGAACTTATATCAGACCAGCTTGATGTTGAGGACAAGGAAAGCATCAGTATGGATTCGTCGATAACCGATGATCTCGGCGCGGATTCCCTTGATGTTGTGGATTTGGTAATGGCGATTGAGGACGAATTCGGCGTTGAAGTCCCCGAAGATCAAGTAGAGAACATCAAGACCGTAGGCGATATTGTAAAATACATCGAAGATAAGCAGTAAGCTGTCAGAGGTTAGATATTGGAGTAAGAAAGCAAGCGGGCAGTTCGCTTTGCGGATTGCTCTTGCGCGGGCGTTGCCCGCGCTTTTTTTCGCGCGTGCGGGGTGCGGTTAATTTGACCGTGGTGCTTTGTAACCGCCAACGGCGGAGCGGTTTACGGCTTGGATACCGAAATCTTGCCCCTTACTTCTCTCTGACGCTGTAATTTTTAAAAATTTTTACAAATTTGCGAAAAACACTTGAAAAATTTCTCAAAATATTGTACAATATATAGTGTAATACTCGGTGCAACCGAAAAATTTCATTTACGAAAGGAATAGTGTAATTATGGCTAAGCTCAATAAGAAGAATGTTGAGGATTTGAACGTCAAAGGCAAGTTCGTGCTGGTGCGCGTTGACTTTAACGTTCCGCTCAAAGACGGCAAAATCACAAACGATAACCGCATTACCGCGGCTCTGCCCACAATAAACAAGCTGACTGAAAACGGCGCAAAGGTCGTTCTCTGCTCACACCTCGGAAAGCCGAAGAACGGTCCGGAGGCTAAGTTCTCCCTGAAACCCGCCGCTGACAGACTTGCTGAACTCGTAAAGTGCAAGGTTACTTTCGCGCCCGATGATACTGTTGTCGGCGAGAACGCGAAGAAAGCCGTTGCCGAGATGAACGACGGCGAGATAGTCGTACTCGAAAACACACGTTTCCGCGGCGCTGACGAAACCAAAAACGGCGAGGGCTTTTCCAAAGAGCTTGCCGACCTTGTTCACGGCGAAGTTTTCGTAATGGACGCTTTCGGTTCTTCGCACAGAGCGCACGCGTCTACAGTCGGCGTTACGAAGTTTGTAAAGGAAACCGCCGTAGGTTACTTGATGAATAAGGAAATAGAGTTTTTGGGCAATGCCGTTGAGAACCCGACGCGCCCGTTTGTTGCCGTACTCGGCGGCGCAAAGGTAGCCGATAAACTGAACGTTATCTCAAACCTGCTCGAAAAGTGCGACACGCTTATTATAGGCGGCGGTATGGCTTACACTTTCCTCAAAGCAAAGGGTCTGGAAGTCGGCAAATCGCTCGTTGATAATGAAAAGATTGACTACTGCAAGGAAATGATTGCCAAGGCTGAAAAGAACGGCAAGAAACTGCTCCTGCCCATTGACACAACGATCGCTAAGGACTTCCCCGACCCTATCGACGCGCCTATCAGCGTATCAACCGTTCCCGTTGACGGTATCCCCGCAGATATGGAGGGTCTTGACATCGGACCTAAGACAATGGAACTTTTCGCGTCTGAAGTGAAGTCCGCAAAGACTGTTGTCTGGAACGGTCCTATGGGCGTATTTGAGAACCCGACGCTCGCGGCAGGTACAATAGCGGTAGCTAAAGGAATGGCGGAGGCTGACGCGGTAACTATAATCGGCGGCGGCGATTCCGCGGCGGCTGTTACGCAGCTTGGATTTGCGGATAAGATGAGCCACATTTCGACAGGCGGCGGCGCGTCGCTCGAATACCTTGAGGGCAAGGGACTTCCCGGCATTGACGCTATTCAGGATAAGTAATTGAAAACATCTGCGTTCTCCCTGACTTTATTGGGGAGAACGCAAAGTGTGTTATATAATTTTCTAGGGAAAGGAATGACTTTATATGAAGAAAAGTGTAAGAAAAGCGATAATCGCGGGCAACTGGAAGATGAACAAGACCCGCCCGGAGGCAAAGGCTCTGCTCGAAGAATTAAAACCGCTCGTAGCGGACGTTAAGGGCGTTGAGATAGTAGCGTGCGTACCGTTCACGAACCTTGAAACCGCTCTGGACGTTACCAAAGGCACGAACATAAAAGTAGGCGCGGAGAACTGCCACTTTGAAAAGAGCGGAGCATATACGGGCGAGATTTCCGCCGATATGCTCGCGGAAATGGGCGTTGAGTATGTGGTTTTGGGTCACTCGGAACGCCGTCAGTATTTCGCAGAAACCGATGAAACCGTAAACAAGCGCACGAAAGCGGCGCTTGCGGCGGGGCTGAAACCGATAGTTTGCGTAGGCGAACTTTTGTGGGAGCGCGAGTGCAATATTACCGAGGAGGTAATTGCGCGCCAGATAAAACTCGATTTCTTCGGCATTTCAGATGCGGATTTGAGAAAATGCACAATAGCGTATGAACCCGTTTGGGCGATAGGAACGGGCAAGACCGCGACCGCCGACCAGGCGGAGGAAGTCTGCGCGTTTATCCGCGCAGAGCTTGCGAAACTTTACAGCGCGGACACCGCAGAGGCGGTAACTATCCAGTACGGCGGTTCGATGAACGCGAAGAACGCCGAAGAACTCGTATCCAAAACGAACGTAGACGGCGGACTTATCGGCGGTGCAAGCCTTAAAGCCCCCGATTTCACAGCGATAATCAAGGCGGCGGAGAACGGCTGATTTTCGGAGGCGGGTTTATGAGTACAAGAGATATTGCTTATCAAATCTTTCAACAGCTTTCGGACGAACAGCTTAGAGGGTTTATTCTTATGTTTCGTAACGGCAACGCGGAAATCCCAAACGAAGATATGCTTGAGGCGTTTCAAGAAGTCGAGGATATGAAAAAACATCCCGAAAATTACAAGCATTACTCCGATGTTGACGAGATGATGAGGGATTTGGCAGACTAATCCTGTACTTAAATCCACCTAAACTTGCTAAAAAAGAACGCCGTTTATTACGGCGTATCTTTTGCACAGCGGAAAGGAAATTTTATATGGCAAAACCTGTTTTACTTGTAGTAATGGACGGCGTTGGTTTCTCGAAAACGGGATTGGGCGACGCCGTGACTGAGGCGAATACGCCTACTCTCGACTGGCTTTTGAAGAATTGCCCGAACACTCGTCTGAAAGCGCACGGCGGCGCCGTGGGACTTCCGACCGACGACGATATGGGAAATTCCGAAGTCGGTCATAACGCTCTGGGGTGCGGTCAGATTTACTCACAGGGCGCGAAACTCGTAAACGAGAGCATTGAAAGCGGAAAGATGTACAATTCCGACGCTTGGAAAGAACTTGTCGAAAACGTAAAATCTAAAAATTCGACAATGCACTTTATCGGTCTGCTGTCGGATGGAAATGTTCACTCGAATATTTCACATCTCTTTAGTATGCTGAAAAAGGCGAAAGCGGAGGGCGTTAAAAAGGCGAGAGTTCACGTTCTCCTTGACGGACGCGACGTTCCCGCTACGTCCGCGCCTGTCTATATCGAACAGCTTGAAAAGACTTTAGCGGAACTGAATGACGCGGATTTCGACGGAAAAATCGCGTCGGGCGGCGGCAGAATGAAGATTACGATGGACAGATACCAAGCCGATTGGGCTATGGTAGAGCGGGGATGGAATACGCACGTCAAGGGCGAGGGCAGACAGTTCGGCTCGGCGCTTGAGGCTGTCGAAACGCTCCGCAATGAAACGGGCGCGATTGACCAAGACCTCCCCGCGTTCGTAATTGCCGAAAACGGCGTTCCCGTCGGGAAAATCGCTGACGGCGACAGCGTTATACTCTACAACTTCCGCGGCGACCGCGCTATCGAACTTTCGATGGCGTTTGATATGGAAGATTTCACTCACTTCAACAGAGGAAAGAAACCCGACGTGTGCTATGCGGGAATGTTACAGTATGACGGAGATTTGAAACTCCCCGCGCGTTATCTCGTAAACCCGCCCGAAATACACGATACGCTGTCGGAAGTGCTTGTCGCGGCGAAACTCAATCAGTACGCGGTTTCCGAAACGCAGAAGTACGGTCACGTTACCTACTTCTGGAACGGCAACAGGAGCGGAAAATTCTCCGAAGAACTCGAAACGTTCAAGGAAATCCCGTCCGACAACGTTTCGTTCGACCAGCGCCCGTGGATGAAGAGCGCGGATATTGTCGACGACCTTATTGAGGCTATAAAGTCGAAGAAGTATGATTTCCTGCGGTGCAATTTCCCGAACGGCGATATGGTAGGGCATACAGGTTCTTTGCAGGCGACGATAATCGGCGTAGAATCCGTTGACATCGGACTTGCAAGACTTATGAAAGTCTGCGACGAGTACGGCGTTACAATGATCATCACAGCCGACCACGGCAACGCCGATGAAATGCTTGAAAAGAACAAGAAAGGCGAGATACAGGTGCGCACGGCGCACTCGCTGAACCCCGTGCCGTTTATCATATACGATAAGGACGTTAAATACACGATAAAGGACGGGAACTTCGGACTTTCCAATGTTGCGCCGACGGTGGTAAAGATGTTCGGACTGCAAGCGCCTGATTGCTGGCAGGAAAGTATGATTTAGTTGTTAGAGAATAGAGATTAGTTTTTAGTTTGCGCGGGCGTTCGCCCGCGCATTCGCTTTTAGAGGTTAGAGGTAAGAGGTAGGAGGTAAGAATAAGTAGTTAGAGAATAGTTATTAGTAGTTAGTTTAGGTGCGCCCTGCGGGCGCGGATTAGATTGTCTGCGGGTCAAAGCGCACCGACGCTTGTCGCAACGTTGGAAAGTAGCACCCGTAAACCGCCCCGCCGTAGGCAAGCAAAAGTTTCGTCCACCTTTTCAAAGGTGGCGGGAGTCCAGAGGGCAGAGCCCTCTGGTCGCCACGAAGTGGCGAAACTTCGCTCAAGAGCTCCGAAAAGGGGTGAATTTTTGCTCCGCTTTAGCGGAGCAAAAAGAGGGCGGGTTGACCGCAAGCGGTCAACGCTAGCCCTGCGATAGAGGGCGTCCCCCTTGCGCCTAGTGGAGCGAGCGGAACGGTTGGTTTAAAGCAACCTCTCCGCGCGCGGAATGCCAGTGACATTCCGCGCGCCAAAAGCTACCTAGAGTGGTTTCGCAGGCGCGTTACGGTTTGCCGTCGTTTGGCGTAGCCAAACGACCCCGCCGTCAGGCGGGGTGAATTTTGCGTCAGCAAAATTCAGACGGCAAACCGTCGCGTTTTCGAGTGCGCCTATATTCCCCGCGCCCGTATGGGCGCGGGGAATGAGGTGCATCGAGAAAACGCCTCACCGCGATAAGGGGGCGCGGTGACCTAAGGCATCCCCCGCGCCTGCCGTCCAAATCCACATAACCGTTTTAAAGGCGCGTTCAGCGTGGCTCAATTCAAGCGCCCCTTTCCCTTATCCCGCATTAGCTTACCGCCCCGCGTATTAACGCGCCTTTACCGCTCGTACCGTGCCTGCTCCCGCCCGCCCGCAATTCGCCTGACGGCGAATTAACGGCGCTGTCGCGCCGTTGTTTTGCGCTCCGCGCAAAACGCGGGCTAGGTGGCGCGGTTCGGCGCGCCCTTTATCTTACCCTCCCGCATAACTCCCCAATTCGCGGGAACACTTATTTAAAAGGCGCGTTCACCCGCTTTTTGCACTGTACAGCATTTTGCACAACAAATTATTAAAAAACGCATACGAGTTTGTGAATATTTTTCTCAAAAACCCTTGACAAACGGTGAAAAATATGTTAAATTATATTTAGCACTCAAAGTGATAGAGTGCTAAATATAATTGGCAACAGAAAAATTCGGATAGTACGGCTAAAAGCGGTTCGGGGGTGAATTTGTGGAACGTCGTGCGGCAAAGATATTGGCGGCTGTAGTGGACGCTTATATCAGAACGGGCGAACCCGTGGGTTCTAAAACGCTGTCTTTAGACCCCGAAATAGGCGTTTCTTCGGCTACTATACGAAACCATATGGCGGCTTTGGAACAGGATGGCTACCTTGACCACCCGCACACCTCCGCAGGGCGAGTGCCTACCTACAAGGGACTTCGTTATTATGTCGATAATCTTATGAGCCCCGAACCTATCACACTCGAAGAGATAACCGAAATCGACAGACGGCTCGCGTCGGATATGAGCGCCGAGGCGATTATCGAAAACGCGTCGTCCGCTCTCGCGGAACTTACTCAATGCGCGGCGGTGTCAACAAACCACGTTTCAAAGTTTTCCGTCATAACGAAAGTCGACGTTGTGCCTGCGGGCAGACGGCTTTATGTACTGCTGATGATAGATTCCAACGGAACTATAAAGAATAAAGTCTGCCGAATGGAATTTGATATGACAAACGACCAAATGGCGGACTTCACGGCGTTTCTGAATGAACACCTGCGCGGAGTGAACCTTGAAACAATGTCGGAAGAATACGTCGAACATCTGGCGGCGGCGCTCGGCGGTTATATGCTTTCGCTGTCGCCGTTGCTCCACGCGGTTTATGAACTGTCTGCGGAAATGCTCAAAGGGAGCGTCGACGTCAAAGGCGAGGCGAATTTGCTTGCAAGAACCGATATACCGCCCGCCGAGGTAATACGCTTTATAGAGCGGAAAGCGGAACTTTCAAATCTTTTGGAGGGCGCGTTTTCGGGTATCAATATCCGTTTCGGCGAAGAGGGCGATACTTTCGCAATATCGAACTCAACGGTAGTTTCCGCAAGCTATTACAAAAACGGCAAGCCCGCGGGCGCTATCGGAATTATCGGACCTATGAGATTGGATTACCGCAAGGTAGTCCCTTATATAGAATATCTTAGCCGAAAGGTGACGCAAATGCTTTCCGAAGAGGAAGATATGGGTCTGCCCGACGGCGGGAAAGGAGATAAGGCGAATGACAAATGAAGAAGAACAGCTTTTAGAGGAAACGGAAGAAACTCCGGCAGATGAAAGCGAAACAACCGAGGAGGACGTAAGCGCTGATGAAAACAGCGAAACAGCAGACCCCGCCAAACCCGCCGAAACGGCTGACAAAGCGGAACTCGACGCGGTAAAGGAACAGCTTTTGCGGACAATGGCGGAGTACGACAACTTCCGAAAGCGTTCCGCGCGGGAAAAGGACGCGCTCCGCGCCGAAATCGTGCTGAACGTCACGTCAAAATTCCTGCCCGTGCTGGATAATCTCGAACGCGCTTTGGGAACGGAATGTTCCGACGAGAACTACAAAAAGGGCGTTGAGATGATAGGCAGCAGCTTTCTTTCTATCCTTAAAGATTTGGGAGTTGAGGAAATAGCAAGCGACGGCGCGCCGTTCGACCCTAATCTTCATCAGGCTGTCCAGAGAGTGGACGGGGGAGATGCTGAAAGCGGTACGGTAGTTCAGACGTTCGCTAAAGGCTATAAAATCGGCGACAGGGTGATAAGGTTCGCTATGGTAAGCGTGGCGAATTAGCGAAATTCCCCGAACAAAAAAACGCAAACAAAGTAATTTTTCAAATAGGAGGAAATTGTTATGAGCAAGATAATAGGTATTGATTTGGGTACAACAAACAGCTGTGTATCAGTAATCGAGGGCGGCGAACCCGTCGTTATCACGAACTCCGAGGGTTCGAGAACAACGCCGTCGGTAGTAGCGTTCACAAAGGACGGCGAACGCCTTGTAGGTCAGCTTGCGAAGAACCAAGCCGTTCAGAACCCCGAAAAGACTGTCATTTCCATAAAAAGACATATGGGAAGCGACTACAAAGTTGACATCGACGGCAAGAAGTACACCCCGCAGGAAATTTCCGCGATGATACTTCAAAAGCTGAAAGCGGACGCGGAGGGTTATCTGGGCGAAAAGGTAACGGACGCCGTTATTACCGTTCCCGCATACTTCACGGACTCACAGCGCCAGGCTACTAAGGACGCGGGTCAAATCGCGGGACTTAACGTTCAGCGTATCATCAACGAGCCGACAGCGGCGGCGCTCGCCTACGGCGTTGACAAGGAAGAAGATCAGAATATCGTCGTTTACGACTTAGGCGGCGGTACGTTCGATGTGTCCGTTATCAACATCGGCGACGGCGTTCAGGAAGTTCTCGCGACGGCGGGCAATAACCACCTCGGCGGCGACGACTTCGACCAGAGAATAATCGACTACCTCAAGGAGGAGTTCAAAAAGTCCGACGGAATTGACCTGTCAAGCGACAAGTTCGCTATGCAGAGATTAAAGGACGAGGCTGAAAAGGCGAAAATCGCGCTTTCCAATTCAACGAGCGTCAACATCTCCATTCCGTATATTACGGCGGACGCAAACGGCGCAAAGCACTTGAATGTTACGCTTTCGAGAGCGAAGTTCAACGAACTCACCGCAGACCTTGTAGAGGCTACAATGGGTCCGCTCAAACAAGCTATAGCGGACAGCGGTCTTGAAAAGAGCGAGATACACAAGATACTGCTCGTCGGCGGTTCTACAAGAATACCCGCCGTTCAGGAGGCTGTCAAAGGCTTTTTGGGCAAAGACCCGTTCAAGGGAATTAACCCCGACGAATGTGTGGCAATCGGCGCGTCCATTCAAGGCGGCGTACTCAATAAGGAAGTCGGCGGTATCGTACTGCTCGACGTAACTCCGCTGTCGCTCGGTATCGAAACGGCAGGCGGCGTCTGCACCCGTATGATAGAGCGCAACACGACTATCCCGACGAAACATTCGCAGGTGTTCACGACGTATTCCGACAATCAGCCGTCGGTTGATATAAACATTCTGCAAGGTGAACGCGAGTTCGCAAAGGACAACAAGTCCATAGGCAACTTCCGTCTGGACGGCATTGCTCCCGCGCCGCGCGGTATCCCGCAGATAGAGGTAACGTTCGACATAGACGCGAACGGTATCGTAAACGTATCCGCGGTCGATAAGGGTACGGGCAAGGAACAGCACATTTCGATTACCGCGTCAACGAATATGAGCAAAGAGGACATCGACAAGGCTGTCAAGGAAGCGGAGGCTTTCGCGGCGGAGGATAAAAAGCGCAAGGAAGAAGTTGACATTCGCAACGAGGCGGACGCTATGGTATACAGCGTTGAAAAGTCAATGAACGATTTCGGCGATAAAGTTACCGAGGACGACAAGGCAAAGGTTCAGCCCAAACTCGACGCTCTTAAAGAGGCGCTCAAAGGCTCGGACATCGAGGCTGTCAAGACCGCAAAGGACGAACTCCAGAAAGAGTTCTATGAAATAGCGGGCAAGGTTTATCAGCAAAACGGCGCAGACGCGGGAAATCCGCAGGGCGCGCCCGATAACGGCGGTAACGGCAGCAGCGGTGACGACGGCGCAGTTGACGTGGAGTTCACCGAAAAGAAGTAATCTAAAGCGGTGCGCCGCGCGGCAGTGCGCGGCGTACTTTGCCGATTTTGAAAGGAGTACACTTCTATGAACGCTGAACAGGCGAAAGCGGCGTGCGAGGCGCTCTCCGAGTGGCTTTGCGAATACGAGGGGTACAAGAAACCCCCGTCGGAAATCACGGCAGCTCTCGATTTTGAAGCGGACGGACTGAACTTCTATGTGATAAAATACAAGAAGTCCGCGCTTTCTAAATCTCTTATCGGCGTGGTTTGCTTTGAGGGAAATTCTCTCGAAAAATGCAGGGGTATCTATACGGACGCTAAAGAACCGTATAACGAGAAAACCGCGCTCGATTACGGCAGAGAATACGCGCAGTATGTTCATGACGATATGGCGCGCAGGAAACAGCAAGATGAAGTAAAGGCGTTATTCAAGAAAAATCTCGATTATACGCTCTCGAAAACGCTTGACGCGGACGTGATAGCAAGGCAGTTCGTAAAGACCGAAACGCGGTTCTTTCTCGAAGTCGGCAAGGTTGACATAAAAAGCGGACGCGTTGTCGCAGCAGACCCGCTGTGTTATCTCGCTATGGGCAAATTCCGTCCAACGCTTGAAATAGAGATACCGAACGGTACTTATCCCGCCGAAGTTTCGATTTTCCGAAACGATTTAATAGGGCTTAGAATGTGTACGGCGCGGCTTAAAATCAAGGACACGAAAGCCGTTCGCTATGAACTCGCAAAACCTGTCCCCGACACGGCGGCAAATGTTTCAGAGGACGGCGAGGTTTGGACGGGTTATCCCGTAGACGCGGGAATGATGTGCTTTATCGACGCGAAAGGCGCGGACGAGTTCGGCGAGTGGGTTGATAATTGGCATAAGGAAAACAAGGGCAAGAACCACTATGACGACTATTTCGCGGCGCTTTTCGCGGAAAGCTATAAGAAACTCCCCGCGTATCAGCGCGAGGACGGCGATTTCATCGAGTGGACAAATCCCGATACAAACGAAAGAATGGTTATGGTTTCGTCAGGTTTCGGCGACGGATTTTATCAGTGTTTTTGGGGCTATGACGAAAGCGGGGAAGTGTGCGAACTTGTATCTCCGCTTGTAAATCCCGATTTATTTGACTAAGGCAGGGAGCTTTTATGGAAAAACGTGACTATTATGAGGTGCTGGGACTGCAAAAGGGAGCGACGGACGCGGAAATCAAAAAGGCGTACCGAAAACTCGCAAAGCAGTATCACCCCGACTTAAACCCCGACGACCCGACAGCGGCGGAAAAGTTCAAGGAGATAAACGAGGCAAATCAGGTGCTTTCCGACCCTGAAAAGCGGGCGAAGTATGACCAGTTCGGCTTTTCGGGCGTAGACCCGTCATACGGCGGAGGGAACGCGTGGGCAGGCGGTTTTGACGGTGTTGATTTGGGCGATATATTCGCGGATATATTCGGCGGGGGCTTTGGCGGAGGTTTTTCAAGCAGGAGCGCGAACCCGAACCGCGCGCGGCGCGGCGAGGATATAGTCGTGTCGCTTGACATTTCGTTTATGGAGGCGTGCCGAGGCGTTTCCCACGACATAACGGTAAATCGCGCGGAAGAATGTCCCGACTGCAAGGGAACAGGCGCCGCCGAGGGAACGTCGCCCAAGACTTGCCCCGAATGTAAAGGCAAGGGCGTTGTTACATTCCAGCAGCGGAGTATGTTCGGTATGATGCAGTCGCAGCGCCCGTGTACGAAGTGCGGCGGGAGCGGAAAGATAATCGAAACCCCGTGTGCGAAGTGCAAGGGCAAGGGAACGGTAAATATGAAGAAAACGGTTTCCGTGAAAGTACCCGCAGGCATTGACGACGGACTTATTCTCAATGTTCGCGGACAGGGCAACGCAGGTACGAACGGCGGAGGCAGGGGCGATATGAAAGTGCGGATTTCCGTGCGCCGCGACCCCGTGTTCACGCGCGAGGAGAACAACATTCGCATAGATTTCCCGATAACGTATGCGCAGGCGGCGCTGGGCGCGGAAATAGAAGTCCCGACGATTGACGGACCTGTTACTTACAGCGTACCCGCGGGAACGCAGCCGGGTACGGTGTTCAGACTGCGCGGAAAGGGCGTGCAGAAACTCCAGAGGAGCGAGGGCGACCGCGGCGACCAGTTTGTGCATATAAATGTTGAAGTGCCGAAGAATTTGAGCAAAAAGCAAAAGGACGCGCTTGAGGCGTTCGAGGCAACGCTTGACGAGAAGAATTACGAGAAACGGAAGAGTTTCTTTGATAAGATTAAGGAGAAGTTTAAGTAAACAGCACTCCCTCCCGCCGTTTATCAGTTTATAGGGCATAGTGCTGAGTGAATAGTAATCTCACACTACGCCCCGACGGCAGGGGGATTGCTGACCCTAATTTACACGAAAATCCCCCGCCGAACTGCGGGAGGAACGCATTTGAATTAAAAAAATCCCCCGCCGAACGGCGGGGGATTTTTTTATGCTGTTATATATGGGGGAAATTACTTCTTTTTCTTAGATGCTACGATAACCACGCTTGCCGCGAGAATTACGGGAACAAGCGCAACAGCAACGCCCGTGTTCGGGTTCTTGGTGGCGTTGTTGTCAGCGGGTTTTTCGGTGTCGGTCTTGTCTGTGGTGTCTGTTTTGTCGGTGTTATCGGTTTTGTCGGTGTCTGTGTCAGTGTCGGTATCAGTATCGGTATCGGTGTCTGTGTTACCCGTATTACCCGTATTACCTGTGTTACCTGTGTTACCCGTGTTGCCTGTGTTATCGGGGTCAACAGTCGGGTCGGTTGTAAATGTTACATCGGACAGAAGGTATTCACTAAAATGTGTCGTGTTAAAGTAAACAAAACCGCCTTTAACCCAACCGCTCATATCTTTAAGTGTGCCGTCTTCTTTAACAAAGTATACGAAAACATTTTCTGATTCCTTAAATCTTTCGGGAAGTTCGATTTTAACAAGGAACTCTGTTGTGTTTGCGCTGAAATCAACAGGTTTGCCGTCTTTTGTGAACGACAAATCATATTTTAGTTCCTTAGCGTCATCATCTGTAAGGAGAGTAGCCGTAAATTCTGCACCTGTAAGGTCAACAGCCGTCACAGCGTCTGTCGGTAAAGAAACCTCGATTTTATCTTCCATAGCCTTAAATTCGGTAGACGCGGCAGTCGTTATGCTTGCGCCGTTGAACGCATTGTAATCACCTGTTTCATCTTTGTAAACAGCTTCATACAGACCCAATGAAACAGCGTCCCACTCGTTTTTAGTTCCCGCATATGTAAC
The DNA here is from genome assembly GCA_947628655.1 of uncultured Clostridia bacterium. Classification (GTDB taxonomy): domain Bacteria; phylum Bacillota; class Clostridia; order Oscillospirales; family Ruminococcaceae; genus CAG-115. The sequence goes on from CANRAS010000005.1 coordinate 40,012, forward strand.
GGTATCTTTTATACACGCTGCACTGCTTTCGGTTGTCCAGAACGCGCGTTCGCCGACGGATTTAATGCTCTTAGGCAAACTAATGCTTTCAAGAGCAGTACCCAAAAATGCGTTATTGCCGATAGTTTCCACGCCCTCTTCAAATTTCACGTCTGTAAGAGCGGTACAGCCCGAAAATGCGCTGTTGCCTATTACAGAAGACGGGATATTAATTTTTGTGAGAGCCGTACTGTTGCTAAACGCATAGTCGCCAATTTTTTCAAGGCTTGCAGGAAGTGCTAGTTCTGTAATATTTGTTTTCTCAAACGCTCTTTCGCCTATTTCCTTTATTGTGCTGGGCAATTCCAATTTTGTGAGTTGAGGGCAGGAACAATTCGGTTTAAAGGCGTTTGCATGTAAACCAAATGCACGATTTCCGATTTTCTCAACGCCCTCGCCAATTTTTACTTCTGTAAGATTTTGGAGGGTGTTTTGAATATTATTGCCACTGCCGGGTATCATACTTGAGGGAATTTCTTTAACGCTTCCCGGAATTGTTATTGATGTAAGCGCATTACATTCCCAAAAAGCAGCTTTGCCTATGCTTTCTACCTCATCGGGAATAACTATGCTTGTGAGTTTTGAACAACCCGCAAACTGATAATCCCCAATCTTCTTTAAGTGTTTCGGCAGTCTGATAGATGTAGCTTGAATATCGGGAGTTGACCAAGTGCCGATTTCAACCTCGACTACAACTTTACCGCTGGGAGATTGGTCGGGGAAGATTAAATTTGTTTCTGCCATACCTGCTTTGGTTATGCTTGCTTTACAAGTTCCCGCCGCTTCATCTATGGTGGTAAATGTCAGCGTTCCTTTTTTGTACTCTTGAGAATCGGCTTCCTCCGCGCTTGCCGTTATGCTGACTGCGGGGAACAATCCCGCCGCAGGCGCTGCCGCTGCAAGTACCGCAGCAACCGCTGCCACCGCTGTTATTTTCTTTAAATTCATGGGTTTTTCCTCCATATCAATGTTAAATTTCCGCGCAGACCTCCCGCGCGGTTTATATTATTATAGCACATATTTTTCTGTTTGTCAAGTAACTTCATCAATTTTGTCAAGTAATATATCATAAAATATTGTACAAAAATATTGTCATATAATGATACAATATTATCAACAATTGCACAAAAAAGGAGGTTCTCTTATGAATTATAATTTGTGTCAGCGCATAGCGCAGTTAAGAAATCGGTTAGGAATAACGCAGTCGGACCTTGCGAAACGGCTTGGAGTAACGCGAAGTTCCGTCAACGCGTGGGAACTTGGCTTTGCCACGCCTCAGCTAAAGCACATTTACGAAATGTCAAGGATTTTCGGCACTACTGTTGACGGTATATTGACGTCCGATGAACAGGTAATTGTTGACATAACCGACCTTTCCCCGAAAGCACAGCAGGCAATTCTAAATATAGTTCAGCTCCTGCGTGAAGAAAAATCCGCGAACGACAATCCTCCTGTTGGTGACAATCTGTAATTGCGGGTTATATTTATAATGTATAATAATATAAAAATCGCCCTTTCCCGCCGTCGGCGGGGAGGGCGAACATTTTAACCTAGCGGTTCAGCGCCGTAATCCGCAGGTCTTACATCTTACCTCTAACATCTTATATCTCCTTGACTTTTCCCAAAAACCGTGCTATAATTAAAGAAAAGCACTATCCAAAGGAGGAAATGTTATGCCGTTTATCAACACAAAATATTCGGGCGAGATTACGCCCGCGCAGGAGGACGCGATAAAGTCCGCGCTCGGCAGCGCCGTGTCCGTTATCGGAAAAACCGAAAATTGGCTTATGGTCGGCTTTGAGCCGAACTGCTCGCTCTACTTCAAGGGCAAAAAGCTTGAAAAAATCGCGTTTGTTGAGGTAAGCCTTTTCGGTCATGCGTCGGACAGCGCGTATGAAAAGTTCACATCAGCCGTGTGCAATGCCCTTGAAAGCACGCTCGGAGTGCCTGCGGACTGCGTTTACGTCAAGTATTCCCCGACCGACAATTGGGGCTGGAACGGCGGGAATTTCTGATTTAACCCGATGAATTTTGCCGTGTAAAGGAAAAGATAATGGTAAATATAGGAAACGAGTGGGACGCTCTGCTTGCCGATGAATTCAAGAAAGAATATTATCTGCAATTACGGCAGTTTTTGATTGCCGAGTATAATTCGCGGAAAATATTCCCGCCGATGAATGATATTTTCAACGCGTTGAAAGCGACGTCCTACAGCGATGTAAAGGCGGTCATACTTGGTCAGGACCCGTATCACGGAGAGGGACAGGCTCACGGAATGTGCTTTTCGGTGAAGAAAGGCACACCGCCTCCGCCCTCTCTGCAAAATATTTTCAAGGAAATACAAAGCGAATTAGGCTTGCCGATACCGCCGCACGGGGAACTCACCGCATGGGCGAAACGCGGCGTTCTGCTCCTGAACACCGTGCTTACGGTGCGCGAGGGTATGGCGAACTCGCATAGAGGGCGCGGGTGGGAGATATTCACCGACCGCGTTATAGAACTGCTGAACGCGCGAGAAACGCCGATGGTCTTTCTGCTTTGGGGAGCGAACGCCCGCGCCAAAAAAGGGCTTATCACGAACCCCGCGCACTTGGTACTCGAATGTGCGCACCCCAGTCCGCTTTCCGCGAACAACGGATTTTTCGGCTGCGGACATTTTGTGAAAGCAAACGAGTTTTTGGAGAAGAACGGTGTCCAGCCGATTGATTGGGCGATTGAATAGGTTTTGGGAAATATTTGTCAGCAGTTAGTCGGGGAACAGGCGCAGGCAACCCGCAACGCGCCACACAGCCCGCGTTTTGCGCGTAGCGCAAAACAACGGCGCGTAAGCGCCGTTAATTCGCCGATAGGCGAATTGCGGGCGGTCGGCAACAGTCGCGGCACGGGCGGCGCAGGCGCGTTAATACGCTTGGCGGTAAACTATTGCGGGATAAGGGAAAAGGTCGCTTGAATTGAACCGCGCCGAACGCGCTTTGAAAGCGGTTGTGTGGCTTTAGACGGTGTGGCAAGTGTGGCTTTGGGTCATAACGTTGCCCTATCGCAGTGGGCGTTTTCAGCTTTCAGAGGCTAGAAGTAAGAGGCTAGAGAAGTGGGACGCAATGTTGCTTTACGACGGTAAAGTGGCTTTAGACGGCGGCGAACCGCAACGCGTCGCGCCACCTAGCCCGTGTTTTGCGCGTAGCGCAAAACAGCGCCGCGCAAGCGGCGCTAAATTCGCCGAAGGCGAATTGCGGGCGGTCGGCAACAGTCGCGGCACGGGCGGCGCAGGCGCGTTAATACGTCGGGCGGCAAACTATTGCGAGATAAGGGCACGGGGCGCGTGAATAGAGCAACGCTGAACGCGCCTTGAAAGCGGTTGTGTGGCTTTAGACGGCGTGGCAAGTGTGGCTTCGGGTCATAACGTTGCCTTATCGCGGTGGGCGTTTTCTCGATACACTCCTACGGAGTGTACTCGAAAACGCGACGGTTCGCCGCCTGAAATTCGCTGTCGCGAATTTCCCCCGCCTGACGGCGGGGGCGTTTGGCTGCGCCAAACGGCGGCGAACCGCAACGCGCCCGCGCGGCAAACCGTAACGTGCCCAAAAGACCGGCGAAACTTTTAATAGCCTACGGCGAGAGCGGTTACGGCTGGAACCTCTATTTCTTACCTCTTACCTCTAACTTCTTACATCTTCCCGCCGCCCCCGTCAAAAATCAACTTCAAAAGAGGTGTCCCCATGCTGGAATACTGCGTTTGCCCGTGGTGCGAGCGAATGATTATGCTGGACAGCGAGTTCGACAGCGGATTTTGCTGTTACTGCGGAACCCATATCCTGTACAGCGAGGCACGCGATGAACTGCTGAACGGACTTCGCGCCGCCGTTCCCGATGACCTCGCAATCGAGGCGGATTTGTCCGAACTTATTGATGAAGAACCCGCCGAAAATACTTTCGGTTTGGACGAGTGTAAGGAAAAACGCGCGGCGGCGCAGACGTTTCTCGGGAAATGGGATTTTGAAAATGCGTTCAAGGCGTTTTCGGAGGCTTTGGAATGGTATCCGAACGACTTCGAGAGCCGCTGCGGCGCTATGGTCGCGGGAATACTGCGCCTAAAAGATACCGAAAATTGGGAGCGTTATCTTTCGGAATGTATCGACAAAATACGTTCGCAAAATGATTGGAATATGGCAAACGCCGCGCTTGAATACACGCTCGATATTATGAAACGCTTTCTTTCAAAGGGCGGGCGCTACGTTTCGCCGTCGTATACCGTGGGATTTTTCGAGAAAGTAACGCGCTCGTTTCCCGTGCTTAAACAAACCGCCGCCGAAATACTCGCGCATTGCCTTAACATAGAAAACGCGCCGTTTACGCCTGCGGCACGGCTTGACCGTGAAACGACAAAATTTGCCGTCGGCAATTGTCCCGCCGAACCCGACAAAAATCTTCGGCGCGGTATGCTTGTAGTGCTGAAATGTCATTGTGACAAGCGCGTAAAAGAGGAACTCTGCCGTGCGCTTTATGTGTACGACCGCACGGTCTGGCTGCGTGCAAAAGATACGGCGCGGATAAACGACGCAGTTGAACTTTGCGAACAGGTGACAGGCGGCGAATACCCGCCCGATGATGTGCGAATTGTGCTGAATACGATGTACGATTTCCTGATGATGGGCGCGTTAGAGCCGAACGCTGCCGAGCATGAAAAACTGCTGTTCTTATCGACCGTTTATACATACGAGCAAATTCGGCGTATGGAGCGTTTTTTCAGCGGATTTTTGTTTTTCAATAAACTGTATGCGGAGATATATCTAAAACAGCGCGGTGCGACACTAATCAGCGGTGAATACAAGCGTATCCAAGCGAAAATCGCCGAATTGCAGGCGGAGAACAGCTAATAATTACATAAAACTGTTCCCCGCTTTAGTTTACAATGCAAAGCCCTCTCCCGCCTACGGCGGGGGGGAATGGCTTTGCATTGATTTTGCGCCCTCCCCGCCGTAGGCGGGGAGGGCGATTTTACTATTCGCAAGACACAGCGTTCCCGCTAAGCGGATAACGCGTTAATTCATCGCTGATAACAAAGCCCGCGTTTTGCGCAAAGCGCAAAACAACGGCGCGTAAGCGCCGTTAATTCGCCGTCAGGCGAATTGCGGGCGGTCGGGCAATGGCGCGGTACAGGCGGTGCAGGCGCGTTAATACGCTGGACGGTAAACTAATGCGGGATAAGGGCAAGGGGCGCTTGAATTGAGCAACGCCAAACGCTCGATAATGCGAACAACGCGCTGACCCGCAGACAATCTTTATTGTCCCCCGTAGGGGGGACACATAAACTAACTACTAGAGGGTTATCCGCGTAGCGGATAACTCGGCTATTCTCTAGCTACTACCCGCGCTATTCTCTAGCTACTGCAACCGGTTTTGCAATATCGCCTTGCAAGGTGTAATCGACTATCAGCCTTATTCCGTCCTCGCGCGGGTAGAACTTTTCCTCTGCGTTTATTATTTCGTAGGTCGGGTAGAAATTCTCCTCAAACCTCTGCTTTTGCTTCGCAAGCTCCGAAATCGCGTCATCGGGACTTCGCATTATCTGCTGCTCGGTGTATTCCGTGTAAATCCCCGTTTTCAGCTTGAACGCCGTTTCCTGCCCGAACAGCTTTACTATGCTCGTCTGTTCCGTGTAAAGTGAATTATCCGCGCCCGCTTTCCCGAAAAACAGCGGGTATTCGTCGCTGCCGAATACCAGATACTTGAACTCGTGACGTTCGCCGTTCGGTATGCTTACGGTTTCGCTGTAAGGTACGAAAAACTCCCGCGTTTCCATCCACTCGCCGATTATTTCCGCGTCCGCGCGGACGTACAGAACCTTATCTCTGCCGTCGGGGACTACTCCCGAAACAAGCAGATCGCCCGCGTTTACGCCGCTGCCGTTTTCCACAACGGACGCTCCGACGCGCGGAATTTGCCGTACTATCATAGCCGAACGCGCCGCTACGATATTCCGCGGACTGCTGTCCTCCATTTCGGGCTTTGGAGCGCCTTTTTCCACATGAACATCAACGCGGAAACCGACGCACGAAACATCAGCCCAGGCGCAGTTTTCCACTTCGGCAAGAATACGGTGTTCCGCTTTTGATATTTGGAGATTATCAACGGACGCGCCCACTTTTATATTACATTCGTTCAGTATCTGCATTATTTGTGAACGCGGAACATCTCCGTCTATCATAATTGAGCGCACACTTGTCTGCCATAGAGAAATAGTCAGCACGAACAGCAGAGCGCCTACGCAAAGTCCCACCCGACTGCGGTATCTTGACAGAGTAAAGTATATCCCGCCGCGCTCTCCCGCGCGTATTCTTACGCCGTATTTGCGGGCGGTTTCGGCGGTGCGGTAATAGTCAAGAGGCGACACCGCGCCGAATATTTTCCCGTCCTTTATTTCAACACCGCGTATTGCAACGCCGTTTTCAAGAAGTTCGGTAATCATCTTTTCGCTGTACCCGCCAATTCCCGAAAACTTCACATATCCAAACCGCAAACCGCGTATTTTTTGTTTTTTCATCAATTGTTCTCCTCGAAATCAAGCGAATGAATATTCCCCGTTATGCGCACACTGCCGACGCCGAAATTTTCAAGGGTGAGCGGAGTTCCCGAAACGCGGATATTCATTCCGTAAACGGACAGCACGATAAAATTATCGTCAAGTTCCTGTATACAACGGCAGTTTTCGACGCATATTTCCGCGCCCCCGTGAAGTTCGCCGTCCGTTGTTATTGTAACAGTACTTTTTCGCCCCGACAGTTCTTCAAGAGCAATCAGCTTTTCCTTTAAACCCATAGTCCACCCCCGCTTTAGATGACTTGTCTAATAGTTATGCAATTATGGGGGGAAAAATTACTTAGAGGGAAGATGTAAGAGGTAAGAAGTAAGAGAGATTAGAGAATAGTTGTTAGTAGCTGGTTGTTTGGGTCATTGCGTTTTCGCAAAGAGGTAAGAGGTAAGACCTTTAAATCAAGAGGGTGTCACTCTGGGGAATACAGAACGCCCCGCCGACGGCGGGGGCGGGTTAAGAGTAATCGGCACGAGTTGCACGAGTTGCACGAGTTGCACGAGTTCGGCACGAGTTTTGGCACGAGTTATTTGGCTTAACAGAGCCGTTGGCACGAGTTTTTACTATTTTTATATATTTCTAATACATTTTTATAAAATACAAAACGGCGCGTGCATATGAAAAAAGTACTAAGGAATTTCAAAAAAGCCCGCTAACTCGTGCGAAACGCGGTGTAATGCGAAATAACTCGTGCCAAAACTCGTGCCAAAACTCGTGCAGGTTTATCAACTCGTGCAACTAGTAATTAGAGAATAGTTGTTAGTAGCTGGTTGTTTGGGTCATTGCGTTTTCGCAAAGAGGTAAGAGGTAAGACCTTTAAATCAAGAGGTTGTCACTCTGGGGAATACAGAACGCCCCGCCGACGGCGGGGTGTTGAGTTTTGACGGCACATTCTAGCTACTAGCATCTATTAAACTAGCTACTATTTGGACAGACTTTGGACAGACTTTGGACAGGCTTGTGGACAGACTTATTTGGCTTTACACCGCCGTTTGGACAGGCTGGACAGACTATTTGCCAAAATCCCTAGTACTTTTTTCGGGTGCATTTTACTGCACCTGTTGTTTTTGTTAAGTTACTGCTTGTCTAAAATTTGGCTTTACAAAGGCATTTATAGCTATATAATTCCCCACTTAGGAACGTTCGACTGCATTTAACTGAAATTAAATTAATATAAATAAAGCTGTTAAGTAAAGTGCTGTATTTCCCTTTATAAAGCCGTTTATAAGGATTATGCACTAAATTGCAGGAGAAAAAACGCATAGGAATTTGCGATTTTTGCCAAAAGCCTGTCCAAATGGCGGTGTAAAGCCAAATAAGCCTGTCCACAAGTCTGTCCAAAGTCTGTCCACAACCTTAAAGCCTGTCCAAACTTCCTCTTAACCCACGCAAAACCGCCCCGCCGACGGCGGGGGAAAACTGCGTATTGATTAGATTTAGCGCCCTCCCCGCCGTAGGCGGGGAGAAAGCGCTGTAATTCAAAGACAATCTGATCGCGGGCGACAGCCCGCACCTAATACTGTGTACTATGCACTATAGACTGATTTCGCGGTTAAATTTTCCTTAAAACATCAATCAGTCTTTCTACCTCGCGGAAGTTATTGAACGCGGACGGCGAAAATCTTATCGTACCGCCCTTTATTGTACCGATTTTTTTGTGAGCAAGCGGTGCGCAGTGAAGTCCGCCGCGCATATAAAAGCCGTGTTCCGACAATAACCTCGCGCCCTCCTCTGAACCATACCGCTCGAAGTTGAACGAAACTACGGGCGCGTAACGGTTTTTATTCTGCGGGGTAATTCGGTTGTGCAGAATAATTCCGTCTATCCGTTCGGCGGCGGAGCAGAAAAGTTCGCATAGCGAAAGTTCGTGTTCGAGTATCGCTTTCGGCGTTTTGCGCGTTACAAAATCAACGCCCGCGCCCAAAGCGACAACGCCCGCGGTGTTGATAGTTCCGCTCTCAAAGCGGTCGGGCGTGAAATCGGGCTGTACTATGCTTTCGGACGCGCTTCCCGTTCCTCCCTCGATAATCGTAGACAGCGGGTATTTCCCGTTCGTAATCATCAAACCCGTGCCCATAGGACCGTAAAGTCCCTTATGTCCTGCCGCGCAGATGATGTCCGCGTTCTCCGAAGTAAGCGGAAGTGTTCCCGCGCCCTGCGCCGCGTCAAGTATAAAGCAAACTCCGCGTTTTCGGCAAAGGTCGGCGAGTTCGTTTACGGGAGTGCGCAGTCCGATGACGTTTGACGCCGCCGTGCAGACGAGCGCCGCCGTGTGCGGAGTTATCGCGCGTTCGGCGTTCAAAACAGTCTGCTCGGTATCAAATTCGACCTCAAACATCGTGCAGGCGCCGTCCATTGCTTTTGCGGCGGAGTAAACGGGACGAATGGCGGCGTTATGCTCCATATCGCTTACTACAAAATGACATCCGCGCCGTGCAATCCCCTTTACCGCGAAATTAAGCGCGTGTGTGCAGTTCAGCGTAAAGATAGTATTTTCGGGGCTTGCACCAAAAAAGTCAGCGCAGATTTCCCTGCTTTTGTAGACTGCCTCGGCGGTTTTCATTGAAAATTCGTGACCCGAACGTCCGGGGTTTGCGCCGCAGACGCTCATTGCCGACTGCCACGTCCGATAGACATTTTGCGGTTTTGGGTAGGTAGTAGCGGCGTTATCAAGATAGACCACAAGGAACTCCCACGGAATTCAGCAGAGCGCAAACCTCCGCTTTATTCGCATTCTTATCGGTAATTTTCAGCATAAATCCGCACCCGCCTTTTCCTAAACTGCGCTCCAGAACACAGCGTATCCCGTGCTTTTGGAGAAACTTCAATGCTTTCTGCGCGGCTGTAAAGGATTTTATATTAACAGTTATCATAACTAACACTCCTATTTCAGATTAATTCGGGCATAGCCCGTTGGTTTATTATATGCGTGAGGTTGGATAGTTGTTAGAGAATAGTTCTTAGTAGTTAGTTATTTAGGTCAAGGGGTTGACCTGCTAGAGGTAAGAGGTTAGATGTAAGATGTAAGAACGCCCCGCCGTCGGCGGGGCGTGGTTCTGTTTATCGCGCGTTTTGGCGTGGCTCAATTCAAGCGACCTTTAACAGTTTATAGTGCACAGTGCAAAGTGCAAAGTATGTATAAAGTTGCCCGCCTTTGGCGGGCATATTAGATTGTCTTTGGGTTAATATGTCCTGCGCTGTCCGTGAGGTTTGGCGTTGCTCAATTCAAGCACCCCATTCCCTTATCCCGCGCACCGTAACCGCCAAGCGTGTGAACGCGCCTGCGTCGACCGTGTACGCGCCGTTTCCCGACCGCCCGCAATTCGCCTGACGGCGAATTAACGGCGCTGTCGCGCCGTTGTTTTGCGCGTTGCGCAAAACGCGGGCTGCAAACATAAGCGCCCCGCCGTTCGGCGGGTGAGTGCCGCAAACCACACTAGCGCAATTCCCCCGCCAACGGCAGGGGAATACGCATTATTACTATGCACTCTTAACTTAACACTATAAACCGATAACGGCGGGGAGTGCGCTGAAATCTACTTCTTCTCGTTCTTCTTAGTCAGTTTGGAATTTCGGCGCGGGTTCATCACTCGCTTTGTATGCTCAACGCTCTTTTTGCGGATAACTTCGCGCAGGAAGTAGCGTTTCGGAACAGCGGGCGGGGGAGCGGGTTCTAAGTTTTCGGGTTCTTCGGGTTCAATGTAGATGTAATCTTCGGTAATATAATCGACATTGCCGACATACTGCATTGTATTCTGCGGTAAACGGCGCTTTTTGAGCCTGCCCTCAACGTAATCTTTAACGAGCATATAAAGCACCGCGCATACAGGTACGCCTAGGAGCATACCCGGTATCTTGAAAAATCCACCGCCTATTACTATCGCGATAAGCACCCATACGGCGGGCAGTCCCGTGGAATCGCCGAGTATCCACGGAGCTATGATATTTCCGTCTATCGTCTGCAAAACAAGAACTATCACGATAAACCATATAGTCATCTGCGGGCTGTCCGACAAAAGCAACAGCAGACTGCACGGAACAGCGCCGATAAACGGTCCTACAAACGGTATCAGATTGAATAAGAACATAGTAACGGCAAGAAGCGGAGTATACGGCATATCGACTATTCTGCACACGAGGAACACTAGAACGCCCACAAGGAAAGCCTCGATTATCTTGCCGATTATCGAACCTAAAAACTTTTTGCTTGCCTCACGGCAGACGCTTAAAACGCGCTGTGCTCTCGCGGGCTTTACAAACGCGAACAGCATTTTCTTGCTCTGACCTATAAACATTTCCTTTTTCGCAAGCAGATAAACGGAAATCGTAAGCCCGATAAAGAAGTTCTTCATACCGTCGAGTACGGACATTATCCCCGACGCGAGGTTTCCCGCAAAGCCCATAACTTCGCCCGAATGGTTCTGCCAGATGTTCGATAACAGCTTGTCCAAATCGTCAAGGGGCGCGCCGATGTAGTCTTTCAGCGCGGGGAGTTTCTCGTTTACAAATCCGCGGAAATGCTTTAAATAATCGTCCATATTGTCAAACAGCATAATGATGTTTTGCGCAAGCTGAGGGATCACCAAAATAATCAGCAAAACAAGCACCGCGAGTACGATAAGCATTGTAAGAGTAAGCGCCAGACCGCGTGCGAGGTTGCGTTTAGAACGCTTTTCCGAACGCGACAGCGCGCCGAACATTCCGTTTTCAAGATACGTCATCAGCGGGTTTAGTATATACGCGCTGAATATTCCGATAGTAATCGGCACAGCGACTGTGGCAATAAACGACAGCCTGTCCGCGAGTTCGTCAAAATTGAATATCGCGAGTATAGCAAGTGTGCTGACTATTATCGTCATTGTGGCGTATCGTGCGATAGTGAAGTATTTTTGGTTGCGTTCGATTTTCATTAGAGTTAAACTGCTCCTTTCGATTTGGGGTGCGGTTATAAAACAGGGAAGTGCTTTTCTGTTCTGCTTTCCCACGGCGGGTGAAACGGGTTGTTTTTTTATCCTGCCCGCCGTAGGCGGGCAGAACTATTGATTTAGCATCTTCAGCAAATTTTCGCCGAGAATTTGTCCGCGCTCCCTCTCCGTCAAGGGTATTTCTCTAAACCGCGCAAGTTCCTCGCCTGCGTTCCAAATTGGGTAATCCGTTCCCCAGAAAACGCGTTCCGCTCCGAATGTTCGGATAAGTTCCGCCGCGCGGGTCGGGGTCATTGCGAAAAGTGAACTTGAACAGTCCGTGTAGATTTTCGCGTCCTTGTGCTGACTTAGATATTCGGCGAATTGTTCAGCGCGTTTGTTCCGGAACGTCCAGCCCGCGAAATGCGCCGCTATTACTGTAAGGCGCGGAAATTTCCGAACGACGTTCAGCAGGCGTTCGGGAGAAGAGCCGTCGGAACGCGGGTCACCGCAGTGGAACAGAATAGGCAAACGCCCCTCGCACGCCTTGTAGATGGGGTAGGCGCATTCGTCGTCAATGCGGAAGTTCTGAAAATCGCTGTGCAGTTTCACACCGCGCAAGCCAAGTGAAATTAGGCGTTCGGTTTCGGCGGGGATATTCGGGAAGTTCGGGTGCATTGCGCCGAAACCGATAAACTTATCGGGGTAATTTTTACAGCATTCGGCGATAAAATTGTTGATTGTCACGACTTGCAGAGGTACGGTAGCAACGGATTGCACCAAGAACATATCCACGCCTGCCGACGCGCCTTTTTGGAGGAGTTCGGACACGGTGCCGTTGCTGTCCGTTGGGAGATTGCCGTAAAAGGCGCTTATTCCCGCAGTAGCCTTTTCTGCTATCTTGTCGGGGAAGATGTGCGCGTGAGCGTCCACTATCATATAGTTGTATTCATTCCTTTCAGTAGTCGGCAGTAGTAGATAGAGAATAGTTGTTAGTCGTTAGCGAGTAATCCGCCGTAGGCGGATTACCCTAAGGTGCGCCCTGCAACAGTTGACAGTTAGGAGTGCACGCATTATCCGCTTCGCGGAAAACGCTGGCATAGTATATGGTGCGCTCCGCGCTCGTTTTCTAACTTCTTACTTCTAACCTCTAGTTTCTAAAAGCCACCTAGAGCGGTTTCGCAGGCTCCTCGCGGTGAACCGCGCGTTTGGCGTTAGCCAAACGCCCCCGCCGTCAGGCGGGGTGAAATTCGCGAATGCGAATTTCAAGCGGTGAACCGCCGCGTTTTCGAGTACACTCCGTAGGAGTGTATCGAGAAAACGCCCACCGCGATAAGGCAACGCCGTGACCCAAAGCCACCCCGCGCCTGCCGTTCAAAGTTGCCTAACCGCTGTAAAGGCGCGGGCGCTGATAGTAGCTAGCGCATTTCCCGCTCCGCGGGAACGCTGATAGAGGCTAGTAGCTAGTTTCTAGTGTACGCACAGCAACAGTTTACAGTTAAGAGTGCACGCATTATCCGCTTCGCGGAAAACGCTGGCATAGTACGAATAGTGTTGCGCCCTGCGGGCGCGGATTAGATTGTCTGCGGGTCAATACGCCCCCGCGCCGTCCGTGGCGTTTGGCGTTGCTCAACTCAAGCGCCCCTTGCCCTTATCCCGCATTAGTTTACCGCCAAGCGTATAAACGCGCCCTTACCGCCCGTGCCGAGCCGTTTCCCGACCGCCCGCAATTCGCCTGACGGCGAATTAACGGCGCTTACGCGCCGTTGTTTTGCGCAAAGCGCAAAACGCGGGCTATGCTATTAGAGGCTAGAGAATAGCCGAGTTATCCGCTACGCGGATAACCCTCTAGTAGCTAGTTTCTAGTGTTGCGCCCTGCGGGCGCTTATTGGATTGTCTGCGGGTCAGCACGTTGCTCGCATTATCACGCGTTCGTCGTTGCTCAATCCCCCGCGCTCTTACCTCTAAATCTCTAACTTCTATTATAGTACATCTCCCCGCGCTTGTCAATACCTTACCCAACTACTTGCCTGATGTACCCGACAATCGCAACTACCGAAAATATTCCCGCGGGAATAAACACGAAACTTCCGATTATGATTGTGAAAAGCGCGTTCTTATCGAAAACTTTCCTGCGCGGTTTGCAATAGAGCAGAGTGACCTGCTTTTGCGGAACGTACAGTTTACTTCGCATTATCATTTCGCACGGGAACATATTCGCGATTTCCTCGTTACCGAGCCTGTACACGGCGCACGGAAAGCGCAAATCCTCGTCAAACCGCACGAAAACTCCGCGCCGTACCCGCGAAAACGCAAGCATTGCCAGACACACAGCGAAAAACACCCCGATAAGCGCAACGAGAAAGCCGATTATCAAAAGCGTTAAAATTCCCACCTGTAAAAGCGAAAATCCCATAAACAGCATAATAGCCGCTATCATTACATACCCGATAATGATTTCCATAAAATTCCTTTCCCGTGCGAATTTCGCAGGCGAAACCGCCCTAAAGCCTTATTACCTCGTCCGCGAGGAGTTCACATTCGGCGCTGTCGTGGGTAACGAGAACTACCGTTTTCCCAAGCGTTTTTTCCCTAAAGTATTGCAGAACGCTCTGTTTCGTGTCCAAGTCCAGACCCTTGAACGGTTCGTCCGCGAACAGAATGTCGTACTTTGAAAGCAACGCCCTAAGCAGAGCAACGCGCCGTTTCATTCCGCCCGAAAGTTCCCGCACGGGCTTTTTCATACAATCCGAAAGCCCGACAGCCGAAAGTTCGCGGGCTATCTGTTCATCAGCAATAGCACCGCCCGTCACAAGCCGAATGTTCGCGCCCGCCGAAAGATTTTCGCACAGCCTGTTTTCCTGAAATACCGCGCTTATCTGCCCATCGCGGAGTACCTCTCCGCCGTCGGGCGGGAGCAGTCCCATCAGAATATTCAACAGCGTAGTTTTCCCGCACCCCGAACGCCCCAATATCACGGCGGTTTTCCCGTCGGGGAAATCCCGCGAGAAGTTTTCGAGCACAATATTCCCGCCGAATTTCTTGCTGATATTCACCGCTTTCAGCATAAACGCACCCCCGAATTTGATTTAAAGCTGTTCCACCCGCTTGTAAAGCAGGTCGATAAGGAGCATAAACAGTTTCTCGCAGAGGAAACTCAAAATAATCACCGCCGCCGTCCAGGCGAAAAGGTCGGCGGTTTCAAGATAGACTTTTGACTGATACAGTTTTTCGCCGACAGAACCGTTCGGTATGCCGATGACCTCCGCCGCTACGCCCGATTTCCAGCAAAGTCCGATTGCAAGCCTTGATGCGGCGCGGAAATACGGCAAAAGCTGTGACAGATACACCCCGACAAATCGGCGCAGGGGCGGTATCCGAAAGATTTTCGCCATTTCGGAGAGTTTTGGGTCAAGCTGTTCCATACCCTCCGTCATATTTGCGCATACTATCGGTACGCAGATTAAAAACGACACAAGCACCGAAAGGTTTTTCGAGCCTATCCAGATAAGCGCCAATATCGTGAACGACGCGACGGGAATGGATTTCATCGCCGAAATAAGCGGTGCGAATAGCATTTTCACGAACTTCACTTTATAGCAGACAAGCGCGAGCGCCGTGCCCACGGCAAGTCCGAGCGCAAACCCCGAAAGCACCCTCACGGAGGAAAACAGTACGCTCCCCCAAAATTCCCCGACCGTCAAAAGTTCGGCAAGCCGGCGCGCCGCCTCAATCGGCGTTACTAAAATAATATCGCTGTCGATTTTAAGAGCGATAATTTCCCACACGACAAGCCAGAACACCACAGCTCCGACCGTTACGGCGAATTTCTTTAGTCTGCTCAAACTGTCACACACCCCCTTTAGCTGTTAGTGAAATAGTAGTCAGCAGTTAGTTTTGGACGTGGTTTTGGTCTGACCGCTTACTGTTTACAATTAACAACTTGCTGTTAAATTAATTGTTAGTAAAATAGTAGTCAGCGGTTAGTTTTGAACGTGGTTTTGAAGTAACCGCTTGCTGTTTACAATTAATAACTTACTGTTAAATTAATTGCTAGTAAAATAGTAGTTAGCAGTTAGTTTTGGACGTGGTTTTGGACTGACCGCTTACTATTCAACTAACTACTAACTACTTAAAACTATTAACTATTAGCTATCTAACTAATCATCGGCAACTATTAAACTCGTTACTATTCACCGATATAGTAGAAACTGTCATCGGGCAAAGTACCGCCCACGGACGCGGGGTCGTTGTCCATCAGTACCTGAAGATAGCCCGACAGCTTTTCTTTCATTTCATTGCCCGTAATGCAGACTATGTTGCAGTTCGGAATTGCCTTTTGTGCAACCGCTTCGGGTACAATGTCGTACTTTCCGATAAGCGCCGCGCCCTCTTCGATGTTGCTGTTTACAAAATCAACGGAACTTGCGTACTCCTTTAAGAAATCGTTAAGTTCCTTTGGATTGCTCTCCGCAAAATCCGTGCGTACTATCGCAACGCCCGTGATAAGCGAACTGTCCAGACCTAAGTTATCCCATTCCTTTGTGAGGTCAAGCGCGACGCGCACCGCGTCATTCTTCGTCTGCGCCGTAGTAACAAACGGCTGAGGGAGCATTGCCACGCAGTTCTCGCCTTTGAGCATTGCCTCAAGACACTCCGCGTGTTCGCTCTTCCATTCGATAGTAACATCGTTTGCGGGGTCAATGCCGTTGCTTTGCAGGATAAAGTTCAGCGCGTATTCGGGCGTAGAGCCTTTGCCCGCGGAATATATCGTCTTGCCTTTAAGGTCGGCAACGCTCTTTACGGTATCGCCGTTTTCGCAGATATACAGAACGCCGAGCGTATTTATAGCGACAGCCTTTACCTTGCCTTCCGTCTTGTTGCAGAGTACGCTTGCGAGGTTAGCGGGAACGCAGAATATATCCGCAGTTCCCTGCGCTGCCATAGGAGAAATTTCTTCGGGCGACGCCTTTATCTGGAAGTCGATGTCAAGCGTATTGCACCCCTCGTCAGCCAGCTTTACAAGACCCATAGCCGTCGGACCTTTCAGCGCGACTACTCTTACAAGAGCCTTGGTAGGCGCAGTTGAGTTGCTGTTTTCCTCCGAAGAAGTGGAAACGGGAGCGGACGCCGTGCTTTCGTTCTTTGAGGAACTCTCCGCGCTCGAACTCTCCGTGTTCACAGAGCTTGCCGAACTTACCGTGCTGACGTCGCTTTGAGTTCCGCTTGACGAAGAACCGCCGTTTGCGTTACACCCCGCGAGCGACAATGCGCACATCGCCGATACGAGTATGCTTGATACGAGTTTTTTGATTTTCATAAACTATCCCTCTTTCGTTTTTTGGTCTGTCTGTTTTGAATAGACAGCCTTTGATGTGACGCCCTGCAGTCTGCCCAGCTTCCCTGACAAAGCCGAGATAACGTCCGCGGGAGCGTCCGCGACAACGCATATGATATTCAAAGCCCGTTCGCGGTAAGGCAGTCCCATACGGCTCAGGATATACCTGCCGTATTCATGGAGCAGTCTGTTCACTTCGGGGATAATTTCCTCGTTGTCAATTATCATCGAGATTATCGCTACTCTGTTTTCCATAAGCGCTGTCCTCATCTTGACGCTGTTTTTGCCGATAAACTCACAATCAACAAAAAATGCGCCCCGAAAGACGCACAAATATATTATGCGGAAAATCCGCACCCTTATACCTGTTCATTGTCTTTCGGCTCAATAAAAATTTTGCCGTCAGTATCGGCAGGTGAAACTGCACAAGCGAACCCCGCTCAGGAGCGGAACTCCGCAAAAGCGCCGAAAACTTTGAAATCAGTAACTCCTGTATTCTCAGAATTCCAACGCCGACCCAATGCAATCCTCTGTCCGACAATAACATTATATCCGTTTTTTTCCTATTTGTCAAGTAGTTTTTTAAATAATTTACAGTTAATGGTGCGCAGCGCAAAATATGAACAGAGTTTCGGGCTTGCGCCCGCTTATTAGATTGTCATTAAGTCATTGCTTTGACACGCTGACTGCTAACAACTATTCGCCTTTTCCAACAATTTTATTGAAAAAATCCCGAAAAATTGACAAATTCCCCTTTACAAATCGCTTTTTTTGTATTATAATATATAATAGAAAAAAACATGTTGTACATCGGCGTTTGCCGACCGAAAATAGTTGAGGAAAAAATATGGAAAACACAAGGAGAATGAAATTGCAGCCGCAAGACCTTGATTTTCACAGCACGGCTGTGGAACTTAAAGAACACAGCGAAACTCCTGCCGAAAATTTATCTTACGGCAAAGAGGAGTTTGAGCATATCTGTGAACCGAAACCGAAAGATAAACGTGTGTATGAAACGGTAAAGCGCGCGTTTGATATAGTCGGCTCGTTTTTGGGCGGTATTGTATTACTGCCCGTGTTCGCCGTGATTTCTTTTATAATTTGGGCGGGTCATACGGGAAAGCACGTTATTTACAAGCAAAAGAGAATAGGCAGATATGGGCGGGAGGTATACATATACAAATTCCGCTCAATGGTCGATGACGCGGATAACGTCGAGCGCTGGCTTGACAAAAATCAGCTTAAACAGTACTATGCGGAATTTAAAGTCGCAAACGACCCGCGCGTTACTAAGATAGGGAAGTTCCTGCGCAGAACGGGTCTTGACGAACTGCCTCAGATACTGAACATTCTCAAAGGGGAACTCAGCATAGTAGGTCCGCGCCCGATACAGGAATCGGAACTGAAATTCTACGGCGACAGCAAGGACTTGCTCCTTTCGGTACGACCGGGCTTGACGGGCTATTGGCAGGCGTATTACGGCGACGGCGTAAGCTACAACAACGGCGAACGTCAGCGTATGGAACTGAATTACGTCCAAAACCGCAGTTTTTGGTGGGACGTAAAGATAATATTCGCGACGTTCGGAGCGCTTGTAAGAAAAGCAAAAAGAGGACAATAAACAGTTTATAGTGCTTTTAGTAGCTAGAGAATAGAGGTTAGAGATTAGAGTTATTGAGCGGTTGCGTTTCTTTGGCGCGGACTGCGCGGTTTTGGGTTTGTCTGCGCGTTCAGCGCACTATAAATATATTAGTACCGTAACGCGGGCAACACCGCGTTATTGTTGTAATTTTACTGAGGATAACTATGAAAAAGGTTCTTATGATAGCGTCGGAGAGTTCGCATTTCAGAAACTTCCATATACCTTATATAAAGCGCCTTCAGGAACAGGGAGCGATAGTTTACACGGCGGCGAACGGCGTGTTTGCGATGGACGGAGTTATTCACACAACGCTGAAATTCCGCAAGAAAATCACTTCCCCCGCGAATATCGGCGTTATTTTTAAACTCGCAAAACTTATTCGCAAAGAGAAATTCGACGCTGTTTACACGAACTCTACGCTCGCGGGGATAGCGGGCAGGGTCGCGGCGGGATTGTCTGGGGTGAAAACCGCGGAACGCCGCCATATCTGTCACGGCTATCTGTTCAACGATGACAATTCAAAGCGCGCCCGCGTTTACCTGATGTTTGAAAAGTTAGTAAGAAAACGCACGGACTTGCTTGCCGTGATGAACGCCGATGATTTGAATATCGCTCGGAAATATTCGCTCGGACGTGAAATCGTGTTCTTAAACGGAATGGGTCTTGACGCGCGGAGATTTCCAGAATGTACGGCAGACGAAATTGAAAACGAGCGCCGTCGGCTCGGCGCGGAGGAGAACGGCGTACTGTTTTTGTGCGTAGGCGAGTTTTCCGCGAGAAAGAACCAGTCGGCTATTTTGGAGGCGTTCGCAAAGCTGAAACGGCAGGACTGCCGGCTTGTGTTCGCGGGAACGGGCGAACTTTTCGAGGATTGTCAAAGCCTTGCCGAAACGCTCGGAATATCCGATAAAACCGCCTTTCTCGGACACTGCGACAACGTGAATTTGCTGTACCGCGCGTGCGATGTGCTGATTTCCGCGTCCCGCTTTGAGGGACTGCCGTTCAACGTAATGGAAGCGCTTTACTGCGGAGAGCATATAATAGTAAGCGATGTAAAGGGCAACAGGGATTTGTCTAAAGACGAAACGGAGCGTTACCCGTACGGCGACACAAAGCGTTTGAGCGAACTTATGGCAACCGCCCGCCCAAGCGGACGTTCGGGAGTTCTGCCGAGCAGGTATTATTTGGAAAACGCGTTTGACGAGAATTTCACTCTGCTGAAATACGATGACTTGTGATTTTGTACGCCGCGCGGACGATTTTCAAGTCGGTTTCGTAACGGGAATGTGTTTTTGGAGAAAAAACAATAGTCGATTTGCACAAACTATTTGCACAAAAATTGTATAAACCTAATATATTTTTAACAAATATCCAATAAATCGGGATAAAACTGAAAAAAACACTTGACTATTCCAGCCGCATATGTTATAATTACAAGTGTTGAAAGAGGAAAGTCTATCAACGCTGTGCCTTTTCTCATCTTTAAAAAATAATTCGGTGGGTGGGGACAATGTTCGTATACATATTAAATATCGTTTTGGTGTGTATTTACGCACTGTTTCTGCTAAGAGATGAAGAAAGCAGAGTGCCTATCGGCGGTTTCGGCAAGGGCGGTAAAGGCGGCAAGGACGTTCAAGCAAGCAAAAGCGGCGAGGGCGGCAATGCCGATAACGAGAGCAAGGGAAACGAAAACCGTTTCTTGGATATTTTCAGCAAGCGGAATGTTTTCATTGTCTTGTGTTTCTGCCAATGCTTGATTATTTCCGCCGTAAGATACGACGTAGGGCTTGACTATCAGATGTACGCTATCGGCTTTAAAAGTATGGCGGCAAGCGGATTTTCAAGTATGACTTACGAGGACTGGGAAATCGGCTATATCCTTCTCAACAAAATAGTCGGTCTGCTCACAAGAGATGTCAATGTGATGATGTTCATTACTTCGGCGCTTGCGTTGGCGGGTCCGTTCTATATGATATGGCGGTATTCAAAAAATCCGTTTATGTCCGTGTTCTTGTTCTTGAATACATATTTATTCTATTTGGACATGAACTTTATTCGTCAGGGAATTGCGATGTCGATAATGTGTTTCGCATACGGTTTCCTACAGGACAGAAAAATGTGGCGTTATATTCTGCTGATAGCGATTGCGGCGACGTTCCATTTGCCCGTGATTTATTTGATACCTGTCTACTTCTTCACTTATATTAAATTGAATTTGAAAACTATGCCGATTTACGCGGCGGCTGTGATAATTTACTTCGTCGCGTCCGACGCTGTGTTGAATGTTGTGCTTTCGCATTTTCATCAGGAATATCTGGGTTCGCGTTTCATAAGACTTGGTCTTGCGAAATATTACGCGATAATCCCGCTGTTACTGTGCATTGCACTGGTGGCGTTGGTTTTCTACATGGATTTCGACCTGCCAAAGCATATGAATGTGCTTACTCATCTGATGTTGATGATGGGCTTTTGGCAGATAGCAATGACAAAACACTCTCTGTTTGAGAGGTTTTCATATTACACTATGCCGTTTATGCTGATAGCAATTCCCGAAGCAGTACACATCTTCAAGGACAAGTTCTCGGAGCGCACAATGGAGGCTCTCGCGAACAGGTTTCAAGATGATTCGGACGGATTGCAGGAAGCGCAGACAAAAGCAAAAAAGAAACTGGAAATAATCGTGTTAGCAGTAGACGCGGTGGTTTTGATTGCTATGTTTGCTTATAACCTTATGGGTCTTATTATTCCCGAAAGAGGTGCGCACGGGGCGTTGCCCTACAACAACATCTTCGGGTTGGATTTGCCCAACATAGACGGATGGTTCAAGCGTTAAATATTGGCATTTGCCATTATTTAATATAAACCCAAAAAAAACATATGGAGGAAATAATCATGAAAAAGAAAATTCTTTCCGCTGTACTTGCTTGTGCAGCAACAATGGCGCTTTCTGTAAGTGCTTTCGCAGCAGAGACTGCTACACCCGGCGATACCGGTACAACAACACAGCCCGGCGACACCGAAACTTCTTCTACTCCTGCCGATCCTTCTGAGGAAACTTCTACGACAGAATTGGTAGAAAAGACTGTTACAGTTGAGGTTGGTGAAGTTGGCTCTGACGGTAAGGCTCTCGAAGCTAAGGACCTGTTCACAGGTGATGCTGAGGGTGCTGATTGGGAAAATGTAGAGGAAATCACTTTTACATCCGAGGACGGCAAATTTGCTCTTATCTTTAGCGTAGAGAAAGGCGCTGTTGATGGTAAAGAGGACGCTGTAGAGTTCACAAAGGGTGTTGACAACTACAAGGCAATTGATGAAAAGGCTCTTAATACTACACAGACACTCACCAAGGAAGACGCAGGTCACGTTGCTAAGTCCGATGCTAAGAAAGTAACTCTCCAGACAAAGGACGGCGAAACCGCTACTGTAACTGCTACCGTTAAGGTAAAGGTTCCTGCTGAAGAGAAAGCTCCCAACACAGGTATTGCTCTTGCAATCGCTCCTGCTGCTCTCGCAGTTTCTTTCGTAACAGTTGCTGCTGTTATGTCCAAGAAGAAAAAGGGCTAATTAGAAATTGTAAATATTTTTGACATCTGCTATTTACTTTTCGGGGAACGGCGCGGTGAAAACCGCGCCGTTTTCTTTGTGCAATTGTGCGCGTGTTGTCAGTTTACAGTTAAAAATGCAAAGCGCATAATAACGCCCTACTCCCGCCGCAGGCGAATAGGGCTTTGGAAATGCTTTAACGCCCTCCCCGCCGTAGGCGGGGAGGGCGCTCTGTTTTATATACCAAGTGTGTCAACGTAATGGACCTAAAGGTCTTACAGGTCAATCCGAAAAGAGGATTGCCCGCTTACTTCTAACCTCTATCCTCTAGCCGCGCAAACTCAAAATCAATAAATCCCCCGTTGACATTGACATTCACGCACTTCACGCGCACTTTGTCCCCGACCGTGAACACCTGCCCGTTTGCCGCGCCCGTTAAAATTACCCCGTGCTGAACGTCATACTCGCCGAGCGGGAGCGCGGATACCGACACCATACCCTCGACCGTGTTGTCAAGTTCGACAAATACTCCGCTCGGAGAAACTCCCGATATAAAGCCGTCAAACTCTTCGCCGATGTGCTTTTTCATATATTCCGCCATATAGAAGTTTTCACATTCGCGTTCGCACCGAACGGCGGAAAGTTCCGTATTGCTGGCGCGCAGAGCGGATTCGGCGGCGAACTTCGCGTACTTTTTGCACAATTTTTCATTCGACAGCGCGTAAACATAGTCCGTCAAAATCCTATGTATCGACAAGTCCGCGTACCGTCTGATAGGCGACGTGAAGTGCGCGTATTCGGGCATAACCAGCCCGTAGTGACCTAAAGGTTCTTCACTGTAGCGGGCTTTCATCATCGTGCGGAGTACTATCGAGTTTATTACGTTGTATTTGTCGGAATTTTTGTTGTCGGCGATTATCCGCGCGAGGTCGCCCGCCGCAGATTTTTCGCCGATACCCTGCGGGTCTATTCCCAAAGCCGTCAGCGTTTCGTTAAGCAGAGTAAGTTTTTCCACCGTCGGCGGTTCGTGTACTCGGTAAACAAACGGTATCTTCTCTTTCATCGCAAGCGCGGCGGCGGAATTGTTCGCCATAAGCATAAATTCCTCGATAATCCGCTCCGCAGTGCCGCGTTCGCGGACTTTCACGTCCACGCATATGCCGTTTTCATCGGTAATTATCTTCGGCTCTAACGTGTCAATTTCGGGAGAACCGCGCTCTATACGGTTCTTTTCGAGAATTAACGCGAGTTCCCGCATTATCGGTATGCGCTCGATAACCCGCGCGTACTTTTCCTTAACAGCGCTGTCCGCCGTCCCGTCAAGTATCTTGTTCACTTCGCTGTAAACGCCCTTTACACGGCTCCTGATAACGGTTTTTTCAAAGCGATAGGATAACAGTTTTCCGCTTGCGGAAATTTCCATAAGGCACGAAAACGCCAGCCTGTCCACATTCGGGTTCAGCGAGCATATCCCGTTTGAAAGTTCTTTCGGGAGCATAGGCACAACGCGGTCGGCGTAGTAAATCGAAGTTCCGCGGTAAAACGCCTCTTTGTCGAGTTCCGAGCCTTTCTTGACGTAATGCGAAACGTCCGCGATATGTACGCCTAACTTGTAGCCGCCGTCCGTTTTCGCAATGGAAACCGCGTCGTCAATGTCTTTCGTGTCCGCGCCGTCAATCGTGAATATCGGTTCTCCGCGCAGGTCGAGCCTGCGGGCAACCTCGTCGGGGTCGGGTTCGCTTATATCCAGCTTTGCCGTTTCCGCAAGAACCTCGTCGGGGAACTCCGTGTGCAGACCGTTCACGAGCATATACGCCTCCGCGCTCGACTTCGCGTCCTCCGCAGAACCGAACGCGTCCGCTATTGCGACCGTGTGGTCAAAGTGCCGTTCCCCGCGCTTTTTTATCGAGAACGCGACCTTTTCGCCGACTTTCAGCGGTTTTGTTCCCGTTTTTGCGATGAAAAGCGGTTCTCCGCAAAGTTTGTCGGGCATAACCATAAGCCGTCCGTTCTCCGATACGATAACGCCCGTCATCAGAGTATCGCTTTCCTTTAACACTGCAAGCACAAGCCCCTCGGGGCTTTTGTGAAACTCGTCCGCGTCCGCCGTCTTTTTCGCCAATACCTCGTCGCCGGGGATCGCGCCTTTCATATCGCGCCCGCGCACAAAGTATTCAACGCCGTTTTCATTCTCTGTCATAAAGCCCGCGCGGGGCGTTACCGCTGTGATTGTCGCCGTGAAGTAATCGCGGATATTTTTCAGCCTCCACACGCCCTTTTTATTCGTAACGTCGCCGAACTTCTTCATCTCGGCGAGGTCGTCGCCCATCTTCTTTTCGCCCTTTTTCGGAATTTCCAGAGCCTTTGCAAGTTCCTTTTCCGTCAAACCTTTCTCGTCCGCTTTGTAAAGCGCGGCGAGGATATTCATTTTTCGTCTGTTCATATAATTTCTCCTTGTGTAATATTACGCGTTATTCCGCGTTTATGCGGATTTCCCCCGCCAAACGGCGGGGGAACGGTTGTTTTGTGCAAATGTTTTATTCAGCCGAACTCTCGGTTGAAGTGTCGGAAGTATTTGAACTTTCCGAACTCTCGGAACTCTCAGAACTCTCGGAACTCTCGGAACTGCTCTCGCCGGAACTGTCGGAAGTTTCCGAACTTGTAACTGCAGACGATGTACTGCCCCCCGCCGACGCTTTCTTACCGCCGTAGACGTTGATAAGGTTTACGGCAACCGCGAGAACGAAGAACAGGATAGTCGCGACGATTGTCGCCTTGTTCAGCATAGCGTCCTTGGTTCTGCCCGCGTTTTTCTGATAAAAGCTGTCTGACGATGTTCCCGAAATGGACTGCGACATCTGGTTTTTCGTGTCTTTCATCAAAATCACGATAACTATAAACACGCACGAAAGTATCAGCACAATCGCGCTTACAATTTCAAAAATATTCATTCAGTATTCCTCCAAATACATTGCAATGCGCTTATGTTTTCCGCATTTTTCCAAACTGTTTTTACAAAAGCAATAATATTATAACACATATTCTTTTAAATTTCAAGTGCTTTTTCGCATTTATCAAAGATTTTTTTATATTCTGACGAATTTATAAAAAATACATAAAAGTTGTGTTGACTTTTTTGGTAAAATGTGTTATAATATTTGAGAATGTAAAAATATTCATTTTAAAGCGCAGGAGAACCTGAATGAATATCAAGGCTGTAATTTTTGATATGGACGGGCTTTTACTCGACACGGAGAAACTGCTCGTGAGGTTTTGGGTGCAGGCGGCGAACGAGGCGGGCTTTCCTATGACGCGCGGACACGCGCTGAATATCCGCTCTCTGCACAGGAGTTTTGCCGTGCCGTATCTGCAGGGGCTGTTCGGCGGGGAGTTCGATTATCTGAAAATTCGTTCGCGGAGAATGGAACTTATGAACGATTATCTTGAAAATCACCCGCTCGAAGTGAAAAAGGGCGCGGGGGAACTTCTCTCGTACCTTGCCGAAAACCGCGTTTCGACGGCTGTCGCGACGGCAACCGATATAGAGCGCACGCGCAGTTATCTGTCGCGGGCGGGTCTGCTCGATAAAATGGAGCGCATTGTGTGCGCGTCAATGGTGAAACGCGGAAAGCCCGAACCCGATATTTACCTGTACGCCGCGGAACAGTTAGGGCTTTCTCCGCGCGAATGTATGGCGCTGGAGGATTCGCCGAACGGCGTAAAGTCGGCGGTCGGAGCGGGGTGCGTTACCGTAATGGTTCCCGACCTTACACCGCCCGACAGCGAACTGTCCGCGCTGATAAGCGCGAAAGCAAATTCACTTCTTGATGTGATAGATATTCTTGAAAAAACAAAAAGGGGGGTCGCACTTTGTTAGAGGGTAGCGATAATATAAGGGTTGACGGCTGGGTCGAAGTCAAGACCAACGATAACGGAAAAACTGCCACGGCTATTTTGCACGCCCCTCGCAGAGGCGGTCTGGACGTTACCGAATCAACGCTTATGCAGGCAATTCTTGATTTCGGGGTGACTTTCGGGCTTGATGAAAAGGCGTGCAATAGGGCGATAAGGGATAAGATGTACGAATATCCCGTAATAGTCGCTATGGGCGCTCAGCCTCAAAACGGGCAGAACGGCTATATCACTTACCGATTTGACAAACAGCATAAGTTAAAACCCCACCACAACGAGTTCGGCGTTGCCGATTACAGGGAACTTGACGCTATCGTGCCTATTCACAAGAACGATATAATCGCCGATGTTATACCGCCCGGAGAGGGCGTTCCGGGAACGGACGTTTTCGGGAACGAAATCCCCGCAAAGGCGGGTACGCCCGTTAAAGTGACGCTCGGCAAGAATACGCTCCTTACAACGGACGGCACGAAAATCGTCGCGGCGTGCGACGGGCATATCGTATTCGGCAACGGCAACTTCCAGGTTGAAGAGGCGGTAACGATAAAAACCGACCTCGACATCTCCGTCGGCAACATCAGCTTTTTCGGCGACGTTCACATTAAAGGCAACGTTATGGAGGGCTTTTCCGTGAACGCGGGCAAGAACGTCAAGATAGACGGCAGTGTGTTCGGCGGGGAGATAAGCGCGGGCGGAAACGTCACAATAGTCGGCGGGTGCATAAATTCAAAGCTGACGTGCGACGGCGACGCGGACATCGGTTTCTGCGAAAACTCTGAGATTTTCACAAAGGGCAACGTTTCGTCAAAGCAGTTCGCGTTCTGCAACGTGTTCAGCTACGGCGGGGTTACCGCGAAGGGCGCGACGGGCGTTATACTCGGCGGGAAAATCACGTCGATGCATGACGTGAACGCCGCGATAGTCGGCTCTGTAAAATATACGCCGACCGAAATCTACATCGGCGACGGCTCTGTCCTGTTCGCGAGAAAGCGCGAGGCGGAGGCGGGACTTATGGAAAGTATGCGGATATTCGATTCCGCCGTGAAAAACCTCGCGTTCTTAAAACAGCGCAAGGCGGCGCAGGGCTTGCTGACGGAGGCACAGCAAAGGCAGTTCCGCACGGAAACGCAGAACAAGCTGTTCCACTCTATGCGGATAAACGAACTTCAGGCGCTTATCGCTAAGCTGGAGGACGATATAATGAACAAAGACCTGCTCCGCGCCGTCGTTCCGGGGAAAATTTACCCCGGCTCAAAGTTCGTTATAAACTTCCTGACGCTTGATATAACGGACGTTATTTCACATTCATATGTGGCGATAATAGGCGACAAAATAGAAACAATGCCGTTGTAATTCCCTAAAATATCCCGAAATATCCCAAATTTCGCGTTTGCAATTCTTGTCCGAACATTGTATACTGTAATTACGGGGAAATCCCGAATTATAAAATGTTCGGAACGAAGATATAAGGAGAACAGATGAAAAAAATAAGCAAGACCAAAAACAATATTATAATAATCGCAATAGCTGTTCTATCTGCCCTTATCGTAATACTTATAGTGCTGATAACGGGATTTTCGGGCGGAAATTCCGGGCAAAAGACAGACGCGTTTTCCTCGTCAAGCGGGGAAAGCTACGAACCGCCTGTTTCCGAACCCGCAGAAAGTTCAGAACCCGCCGAAAGTTCCGCACCCGTAATATCGGAGGTGTCCGTGCCGTCCGACAGCGTGGGCGGGCGCGTCGCGGCGCTCGCGCGGGAACTTGTCGGAAGTCCGTTCGTGCTGAACGGTCAGGACCCCGCAGGCTTTGACAATTCGGGATTTATCTACTACGTTCTGCGCCAGAACGGGTTTATCACCTGTCCGCGGACGACCGAGGCGCAGTCCGTTATGGGCGAACGCATTGGACGAGAGGAAGTAAAAGAGGGAGATTTGGTGTTCTTCGGGCTTGACGGGAGTGGTACGGCGGATTTCGGCGGTATCTATATCGGGGACGGCAAGATGATAGCCTGCCTTAATCCCGATACAAACGTAGTTGAAGTGGACATCACGACGGATTATTACACCGCCAACTTCTATGGCGGGATAGGCATATCATAAATCTTTAAAAGGACGTAAATTTATGAAAACAGTTCTGACTGACAACAGTCTTTGCGTATACCCTTTGAAAAACGGCGCAGACCCCGAACTTATATGCGCGTATATAAACGCGCTTGCAAAAGCGGGCGTGGATTATGTTGAACTCGATTTCAGAACGCTTGTAAGGGTGAAAAAACTCCCCGAAAACGTAAAATACATTTTCCGAATGGTAGACCCGATGTTTTTGTCAATGACGGATTTCTGCGATTTCAGCTATCTTCTCGTGACATATAGTGATTTGCGGGAAAAAATCAAGACCGAGCTCCCCGTTATGCTCGAAATCCCGTATCTTAAAAACACCGCGCGCGGGGCGGTGAAATACGCCGAAAGCCGTGTTGACGGGAACATAACGGCGCTTCGCGTCCGCGCGGCGTTTGAATATGACGAACCCGACGTGATAAAGGACGTTTACAAAGACATCTGCGATGCGGCGGCACCGCTTGCCGTTGACGTCTGCCCGCTGAACGAGTATAAGACCGCGGTCGATACCGCGCTGAAGTTCACGGCGGCGGGCGCTCAAAGCCTGACGCTCGCGGCGGGACTTCCCGTGAAGTACGGCTCGCTGGAGGAATATCTGTTTACGCTCGCGTGCGTTTTCAACAGCCTGCCGTCAAAATTCGACCTGCACGGCTTAGGGGTGGTATCCGTACTCAGAAACCACATTTTCCAGACGGGCGCGCCCGCTCTGCCCGCTTTGCTCGATACTATCGACAGCGACCTTAGGTGCCTTAAAAACGCCGACACGGGCGAGGACGTGGGGTTATATATAACTATGAAAAACTCCGAATATCTCAATCAGACGTTCGTTTCCGCGCTCGAAAAAATGGCGCAGGACGAGAAAATGCCCGAAGATATTTACGAGGATATTTCCAAGGCAATAGCGCATTACGACAGAGGAATGTATAACGAAGAACTCCTTCACAAAAAGCGCACGGGGCTGTTAAACTGACAGCCGTTGAAAGGACTGCAATGATAAAGTTGATAGCAAGCGATTTGGACGGCACTCTTCTTGACAGTCAAAAGAACCTGCCTCCCGATTTCTTCAAAGTATTTGACGAATTGGAACGGCGCGGGATAACGTTCGCCGTCGCAAGCGGGAGGACTTACACCGCGGCGGACCATTTGTTTCCCGCCGAATATCTGAACCGAATGACCCTTATCTGCGACAACGGCGCGTGTACCTACAGCAAAGGCAGAATGACCCACGCTTTCCCGCTCGAACGCTCCGTATATAATGAACTTCTCGACGCGTGCGAACGCATAGGCGGTTTTCAGCCCGTTGTGTGCGCGGAAAGCGGGGTGTTTCATCTGAAATCCTCCGCCGAGTTTTTCAACCGCGTCGGTATCTTCTACCGCACACATCAGGAAACCGACGATCTGCGCACGGTGGGCGGGAAGATATATAAACTCGCCGTCTGCGACGAAATGGGAACATACGCCCACGGAAAACCGCTCCTTGACGCGGTTTTGGGCGATAAACTGAATATTCAGGTGTCGGGCGACGTGTGGATGGACATTATGGCGGCGGGGGTAAGCAAAGGCGCGGCGCTGAGGGAACTTCAGCGTCGCCTGGGCGTTACCGCAGAGGAAACTATGGCGTTCGGCGATTATTTCAACGATTTGGATATGCTGAACGCCGCCGTCTGGAGTTTTTGCCCCGAAAACGGTCACGATGAAATTAAGAAACAAACGCGCTTTGTCTGCGCCGACTGCGACAGCGGCGGCGTTGTGGACGCGATAAAAAAATATGCTCTAAGCGAGGACGCAGTATGAAAATAGTGCTTATAGTGATACTTATAGCCTTATCCGCGTTCTTTTCCGCGTCCGAAACGGCGATTTCAAGCGTAAACCGCATACGTCTGAAAAGTATGGCGGAAAACGGGAGCAAGGGGGCGGAGCGGGCTCTTAAAATTCTGAAAAAATACGACAAAGCATTGACAACAATCCTGATAGGCAACAACATCGTTAATATCGCAACATCGTCTGTCGCGACGATTTTATGTATTCAGCTTGTCGGCGAGAAGTACGGTTCGCTTGTCGCTACTATAGCGGTAACGGTAATCGTGCTGATTTTCGGCGAGGTTATGCCCAAAGGAATAGCCAAAGACCACGCGGAGGGCGTCTGCATTGGCGTTTCGGCGGTGATAACGTTTCTTATGGTTATCTTTACGCCGTTTTCGTCGTTCTTTATCCTGCTCAAAGGCGCGATGGGAAAGCTGTTCCACAAAAAAGACAGCGTTTCTGTTACCGAAGAAGAGTTAATGGCAATTATAGACGAAATCGAGGACGAGGGCGTTCTCGAACAGCAGGAAAGCGAACTCGTCAGAAGCGCATTGCAGTTCGACGAGATAACCGCGGACGAGATAATCACTCCGCGCGTGCGCATTGTCGCGGTGGAAGTAAGCGATACGGCGGGGAAAGTCCGCGAAAAATTCCTGAGCGAACAGTATTCTCGTATGCCTGTGTATGAAAAGAACCTTGACAATATCGTCGGGATAATCAACGAGAAAGATTTTATAAGAGAATACGAAAACCGAGGCGACGAACTTTCCGTCCGCGAACTTATTCAAGACACGATTTACGTTCCGTCTATGCAGAAAATATCGGAGGTACTGCGCCTTATGCAAAAGCGCAAGTGCCATATGAGCGTAGTTTTGGACCAGCACGGCGGAACGCTCGGAATTGTCACAATGGAGGACCTTTTAGAAGAACTTGTGGGCGAGATCTGGGACGAAAGCGACGAGGTGAAAAGCCCCGTTACGACGCGTTCAGAGCGCGAGTTTGACGTTTACGGCGAAGTTTCGATAAATTCCCTGAGGAGATTTTTCGAGGCGCGGGATATTGAACTTCACATCGAAAGCGAGGCGAACACGGTGGCGGGCTGGGCGCTCGAACTGTTCGGCTCTATCCCGAACAGCGGAGATAAGACCGAAACCGAAGAACTCGTGCTGACGGTTCTCGAAACGCGGGACTTACGCGTTGTCAAGGTCAAAATAGAACTTAAAGACCCGCCGAAATAGCGCATATTAAGGGGAACAAATGGGAACGTTCTACATTCTGCTGACAGCCGTTTTCGGCGGTTATCTTACCGCGCAGACGATAGCTTGGGTATTTTTCGGGAAATCATTCTTCCCCGATGCGGGTATGCTGTTTGAGGACAAGGCGGATAAATCGCTTTGGCAGACGGTTTTCCCGAAGAATATGCTGCGCCTGATAATAACGGCGTTCGCAGCGTCCGTAATCGGAGTGCTTTTGAATATCGTAATAGAAACGGGCTGGATAACCGTCCCGCTTGCCGCAGCGGGCGGGCTTACCGTGAACTTTATTATCAGTATGTTCTTTTCGCCGATGTACTATAAATTCCACAAGAGCGGAGAGCCGACCGAAAGCGAACTTGAGGGTATGCCGGGGCGCGTTGCAGAGCCGATTTATTCGGAGAATTTCGGCGTAATCAGCGTAAAGCACGGCAGAAAAAGCTACCTGTTCCGTGCCGTTTCGGCAAACGGCAGACGGCTGAAAAGGGGCACGGAAATCGTGGTTCTTTACGCGCAGGACGGCTGTTGTTTCGTCGAAAGCGCGGAGCATTTGTGCGATGTGCTGTTTGAAGAGGACGAGGACGGCGAGGAGCAGGGGAGTAGTTAGAGAATAGTTGTTAGTTATTAGTTTGCGCGGGCGTTGCCCGCGCATTTTGTTGTGGCGTTGCACCCGTAACCGACCCCGCCGTAGGCTGTGAAAGTTTCGCCTACTAGAGGCTAGAAGTTAGAGGCTAGAAATTAAGAGAAGATAAGGTTTAAACGTTAATCCACACTCTAGCTACTAGCATCTAATCTCTAGCTACTAGAAGGATAGAGGGCTTTCCCCTTGCGCCTAGTGGAGCGCACGAAGTGCGCGGAACGGTCGGTTTAAAGCAACTGTATTGTGAGCGGACTGCCGGTGGCAGTCCGCTCACCGTGTCCGCCTAGAGTGGTTAGCAGGCTCTTCACGGTTTGCCGTCGTTTGGCGCTAGCCAAACGACCCCGCCGTTAGGCGGGGGAATTTTGCGTTAGCAAAATTCAGACGGCAAACCGTCGCGTTTTCGAGTGCGCCTATATTCCCCGCGCCCGTATGGGCGCGGGGAATGAGGTGCATCGAGAAAACGCCCGCCCGATAAGGGGGCGTTATGACCCAAAGCCACGCCCGCGCCCGCCGTTCAAATGCACCTAACCGCTTTAAAGGCGCGGTTAGCGTGGCTCAATTCCCGCGCCCTGTAACAGTTTACAGTTAAGAGCGTATAGTGCAAAGTATGAATAGAGTTGCGCCCTTGCGGGCGCTTATTAGATTGTCTTTAAGTCAATGCACCCCGCCAACGGCGGTGAGGTTCGGCGTGGTTCAATTCACGCGCCCCTTTCCCTTATCAAGCGTTAGCTTACCGCCAGACGTATTAACGCGCCTGCACCGCCCGTACCGCGCCGTTGCCCGCCCGCCCGCAATTCGCCTGACGGCGAATTAACGGCGCTGTCGCGCCGTTGTTTTGCGCTCCGCGCAAAACGCGGGCTGTGTTGCTCCCCGCCTTAGCGTTCGGCGCGGACTAAATTTCCCGCATTTCCCGCAAAACGAGAAAAAATTTCAAAAAAGTACTTGACAAATCGGGAATAATATGTTAAAATATAGATACCTCGAATGGGGTTTATTTTTTTGTGCCTTTTTGTAAAAAAGGCGAATACCCCTAAAAGTCGCATTACAGTGCGCCGAGGGAGGCAAAAATGCGCGTGTGCGCAAGAAAATAGGAGGTGCCGAAAAGTGAGAGTAAAAATTACGTTGGCGTGTACGGAGTGCAAACAGCGCAACTACAACACCATGAAGAACAAGAAAAACGACCCCGACAGACTTGAAATGAACAAGTACTGCAGGTTCTGCAAGAAACACACTCTTCACAAGGAAACAAAGTGACGGGGAGGTATCGTGATGGCAAAGGAAGAAAAATCGGCGAAAATCTCTCCCAGCAGTGAGGAAAAAGCGGAAAAGAAGTCCAAGGGAAATAAGCCCGTCAAGAAAAAACGGGGCATTGTAAAGTATTTCAAGGACGCAAAGGCGGAATTTAAAAAGGTCGTGTGGCCGACCCCTAAGGAAACCACAAGAAACACGATTGTCGTGCTTGTGATGTGCATAGTGGCGGGCGCGGTCATATTCGGATTGGATTCGCTGTTTGGCGTGTTGAACAAACTGGCGTTCCATTAATCTTTGGAGGATTTGTATGGCTGACTCTGAATCAAAATGGTATATACTGCACACCTATTCGGGTTATGAAAATAAGGTCGCCGCGGACATCGTAAAACTCGTGGAAAACAGAAATATTCATAACCTTATCGAAGAGGCAATCGTTCCCACCGTTCAAAAAACGGTCGAGAAAGACGGCGAAACCGTTGTCGTGGAGGAAAAGGTTTACCCCGGCTATGTTTTCGTAAAAATGGTGGAAACAAACGAGTCGTGGTATATATGCAGAAATACCAGAGGTGTTACGGGGTTCGTAGGACCTGAGGGAAAGCCTACTCCGCTGAGCGAAGAAGAAGTAAGAGAGCTTGAACACGGAAGAAAAGAATCCGCGCAGCCCGCGTTTGAAGTCGGCGACAGAGTCGCGATAAAGCAGGGCGTGCTGGAGGGCTTTGAGGGCGAAATCACAATGGTCGACGCTGAAAAGCAGATAGTCGAAATCGCCGTGGAAAATATGTTCGGAGAAAAAACGCCGACAAAGGCGGAGTTCTCCGCTATAAGAAAGCTCTGATCGTTTAATTTAATGGAGGAAAATTGTCATGGCACAAAAGGTTGTAGGATTTATAAAGCTGCAAATACCCGCAGGTAAAGCAACGCCTGCGCCGCCTGTCGGACCTGCTTTGGGTCAGCACGGCGTGAATATTATGTCGTTCACTAAAGAGTTCAACGAGCGCACAAAGGATAAGGCGGGTCTTATAATCCCCGTCGTTATCACGGTTTACGCGGACAGGAGCTTTTCGTTCATCACGAAAACACCGCCCGCAAGCGTTCTGATAAAGAAAGCGTGCAAGATAGAAAGCGGTTCGGGCGTTCCGAACAAGACAAAGGTAGCGAAGATTACAAAGGCGCAGCTCAAAGAAATCGCGGAAACGAAAATGCCCGACCTTAACGCGGCGAATATTGATACCGCCATTTCAATGATAGCAGGCACCTGCCGCTCTATGGGCGTAGAAGTTGTTGATTAATATATCAGTGGGAGGACTTTGTTCCGATTGACCACAAGGAGGTAACTTAATGAAACACGGAAAGAAATATAATGAAAGCGTTAAGCTCATCGACCCCGCAAAGGTGTATGAATCCGCCGAGGCTCTCGATTTAGTTTGCAAGACCGCAAAAGCGAAGTTCGACGAAACTGTTGAACTGCACGTTCGTCTGGGCGTAGACTCCCGTCACGCGGATCAGCAGGTGCGCGGCGCGGTTGTTCTTCCCAACGGCACGGGCAGAACTGTAAGAACGCTTGTATTCTGCAAGCCCGAAAAGGAAGCGGACGCAAAGGCTGCGGGCGCTGATTACATCGCGGATAACGATACGATAGCGAAAATTCAGGGCGGTTGGATGGATTTTGAAGTGGTTATCGCAACCCCCGATATGATGGGCGTTGTAGGTCGCTTGGGTAAGGTCCTCGGTCCGCGCGGACTTATGCCTAACCCTAAAGCAGGCACGGTAACTCCCGATGTAGCTAAGGCGGTTCAGGACGCTAAAGCGGGTAAGATCGAGTATCGTCTTGATAAGGCGAATATTATCCATTGCCCGATAGGCAAGGCGTCTTTCGGCAGCGAAAAGCTCGACGAGAACTTCACCGCGCTTATGGAGGCTGTTGTTAAGGCAAAGCCCGCGGCTGCAAAGGGTCAGTATATCAAAAGCTGCACCGTGTCCTCTACTATGGGACCCGGCGTTAAGGTTAACACGCTCAGATTTGGCGTGTAAACCCGCTCTAATGGGATAACTGTCACCGCTCGGAACGCTCCGAGCGGTTTTCGCGTAACTTATCGCGGCAAAACCGTACGTTGATTTTTACTGAAAAGGAGCGATGCGAATGGCGCTTGCAAAGGGATATAACGCTGTCGAGGCGGCGGCGGAGCGCGCTGTGCGCCCGATAGTCGAAAGCCACGGCTTTACGCTGTGGGACGTCGTGTTTATAAAAGAGGGCGCGGCGTGGTATCTGCGGATACTGATTGACAAGCCCGAGGGAATATCCATTGACGACTGCACGTCAATAGACGGGCTTATCAATGCCGAGGTTGACAAACTCGACATTGTTGACAGAGTGGATTATCTTGAAGTCGGTTCGGCGGGGCTGGAACGTTCCGTGCGGAGAACCGAGCAGTTAGCGCTGTCGCTGGGCAGGCGGATTAAACTCAGGACCTACAAACTGTGCGAGGGCTTGCCCGAAAAGACCGTAAAATGCACGCTCACGGCATACGACGGCGGGAAAATCACGGTAAGCGGAGATTTCGGTACGGCTGATATAGCCGTTTCGGATATATCAGCAATAAACTATGACGATTTTGATGATTTCGATAAAATTATGGAGGAGTAAAGGAAAATGGCTAAAAGAAAAACAGTAAAAGGGGAAGATTACGGAGATTTTTTCGATAACCTCAGCACCCTTTCTCAGGAGAAAGGCATTGACGTTGAGATACTCGCCGAAAAGATAAAGTCGGCTATCGAACGCAGTTTGAAAACAAATCTGCATTACGGCGACGACGAGGATTGCGTCAGCGTCATCATTGACGTGAAAGAGCGCAAGTTTGACGTGGCAATCTTAAAGGAAGTAATAGAAGTCGTGGATTCGCTTTACGAGCCCGAAAAGGAGATTACTCTTGAAGAGGCGCGGAAAATCGACCCGAAACTCGAAGTGGGCGACCACGTTCGCTGTCCTATCGACACAAAGGACTTCAAGCGAATTGCCGCAAAGAACGCGAAAGACCTTATTCGTCAGGGATTTTCCACGGCGGAACGTCAGCGTTTGAGCGAGATTTGGGGACAGTATCAGGACGAGGCGGTATCGGCTGTCGTTACAAAGGTAGAGCCGAAGTCGGGCTTTGCAACGCTTGAAATCAACCACAACGAGGTGATGCTCCCGCGCAGCGAGCAGATACCCGGCGAAGTCCTCGAAGTAGGACAGGTCGTAAAGGTGTATATTTCGGGCGTTTCCAAGGAATTTAAAGAGGGCGAGAAAAATCAGACGCTCAAAGTATCGAGAAACGACAAGTGGCTGATAAAGCGCCTGTTCGAGCTGGAGTGTCCCGAAGTGTTCGACGGCACTGTCGAGATTAAGGCGGTAAGCCGTGCGCCCGGCAGCAGGAGCAAGATAGCCGTTTACAGCAGCGACCCGAATGTAGACCCGCTCGGCGCGTGTATCGGTCCTCAAAAGAGCCGTATAAACGCCGTCACAAAGGAAATAAAGGGCGAAAAGGTCGATGTGGTGCTGTACAGCGACGACCCCGAAGAGTTCATAAAGCAGGCGCTGAAGCCCGCGGAAGTGTCAAAAGTCGTTATAACGAACCCGAACCCCGACAAACGCGCGTGCAA
The DNA here is from genome assembly GCA_947628655.1 of uncultured Clostridia bacterium. GTDB lineage: Bacteria > Bacillota > Clostridia > Oscillospirales > Ruminococcaceae > CAG-115. The sequence continues at coordinate 76,682 of CANRAS010000005.1, forward strand.
GGCGGTAGTCCCCGACAATCAGCTTTCGCTTGCAATCGGAAACAAGGGACAGAACGCGTGGCTCGCGGCGAAACTTACGGGATATAAAATAGATATTAAGGCTGAAAGCGCGGTCACTCCCGAAGATTTTGAGGTCGTGCCTTTAGAGGAAAAATATCTTGAACCCGAACCCGAACAGCAGGAGGAACAGACCTCCGCTGAAACTTCCGAAAACGCGGAGTGAGGAGCGCTATGCAGAATAAACAGCGTATACCGCAAAGAAAATGCGTCGGATGCGGAGAGATGATAGGAAAAAAAGGCGCGGTGAGGGTAGTCCGCGATAAGGACGGCGTTTTCTCCGTAGACCCGACAGGGAAAAAAGCGGGGCGCGGGGCATATATCTGCCGTGATATGAAGTGCCTTGAACAGGCGCGGCGGGAAAAACGCCTTGAACGTTCGTTCAAGTGCGCAGTACCCGCAGAGATATACGACAATCTTGAAAAGGAGCTGAACGGCGATAAATAACGCTATTGATACGTTTTGCCTATGCAGGCGCGCGGGAAAACTCGTCGCAGGCTTTGACGCGGTTGTTTCGGAAATCCGCAGTAAAACCGCGGGAGGGGTTGTTCTGACCGCCGACATTTCCCCAAAGACCGAAAAGGAAGTAAATTTTTTCGCCGAGCAAAACGGCATAGAAGTGATAAAAGCCGCGTTTTCGATGGACGATGCAAAACGCGCGGCAGGAAAACGGGCGGGGGTCTTTTTCGTCACGGACGAGGGACTGTTCGGCTCGATAAAGAAACATACTAAGATTTGATTTGGAGGAGTTACATTGCCAAGTAAACAGATTAAATACAAACTGCAGGACGTTGCAAAGGATTTGAACGTCGATAAAACGGAGCTTATCGAGCTTTTGGACAAGGCGTTTCCGATAAGCACCGCAAGAAAAGGGCAAAGCTCGCTGTCGTCGGACGAGGTGGGTTATGTTTTGGCGAGGTACAGCGAAAAATACGCGGTTAAAGACGTGATGAAAACATTCGCGACGACTAAGGACATCAGAACTCCAAAGCCTGCCGAGCCTGAGAAGAAGACCGCGCGGAAGAAAACCCCGCCGAAAGCGGAGAACGCTCCCGAAAAAGCGGAGGCAAAGCCCGCAAAGACGGACGCAAAACCCGCAGGTAACGGTAAATCTCCCGCAAAGTCGGAAAAGAAAGAGCCGTCAAAGGACAGCGCAAAGGAAAAACAGGAGCAAAAGCCGTCGGCAAAACAGGACGCAAAACCCGAAACGCCGAAGAAGTCGGAAACCGCACCGCGCGATGACAGACCGCGCGATACGCGCCCCGCGGGGAAGTCGGAGAACAAGCGTTCCGAACAGCCTAAGCCCGCGAAACCCGCGAAAACGCCGATGACCGTGAAAAATCCCGCAAAGCCCGTTATTGATTCGAGCAAGCTGAAAGTCAACAACCCGCCCAGGCAAAAGCAAAAGGGCGAGGCGGTAAAGCGCGGAGAGCAGGTCACAAAGCGCGTTGATACGCGCGGAAGTTATGTCGAACTCGATAAGTATAACGAGCGGTATGAAACAATAGCGCCCGTCGGCAGAATGAACAGCGACAGTTTCCGTTCTAAGCAGAAGATAAACCAAAAGTCCCAGCAAAAAGGCAAGCAGTACGGCAAACAGCGCGAAACAGAGGCGCAGAAACTTAGACGGCTTGAACTTGAACGCGCGAGAAAGCAACAGCTTAAAGTGCAGATCCCCGATGAAATAGTTGTCGGAGAACTCGCGGCGCGTCTTAAAGTCACCGCGTCCGAGGTTATCAAAAAGCTGTTCGGTTTGGGCGTAATGGCGAATATCAATGAAACGGTCGATTTCGATACCGCGTCGCTCGTAGCCGAGGAACTCGGCGCGAAAGTCGAAAAGGAAATTATCGTAACTATCGAGGAACGCCTTTTCGAGGATACCCCCGACGCGCCCGAAGATTTACAGCCCCGTTCGCCCGTCGTCGTAGTAATGGGTCACGTTGACCACGGCAAAACGTCCATTCTCGACTACATTCGCCACGCAAGCGTTCAGGCGACCGAGGCGGGCGGAATAACTCAGCACATCGGCGCATACCGCGTTCACCTTGACGACAGGGACATCACGTTCCTCGATACGCCGGGTCACGAGGCGTTCACGTCTATGCGGGCGCGCGGCGCGATGATAACGGATATTGCGATACTCGTCGTCGCGGCGGACGACGGCATTATGCCCCAGACAATCGAGGCGATAAACCACGCGAAAGCGGCGGGCGTACAGATAATCGTCGCGATGAATAAAATGGATAAAGAGGGCGCAAACCCCGATAAAATCAAGGAAGAACTCACGAAATACGACCTTGTGTGCGAGGATTGGGGCGGAAATATCATCTGCGTTCCCGTTTCCGCAAAAACGGGCGAGGGTATGGACACTCTGCTCGAAATGGTGGGAATTACCGCCGATGTTATGGAACTGAAAGCAAACCCGAACAGGCTTGCTATGGGTGCGGTCATTGAGGCGCGTCTGGATAAGAGCAGAGGTCCTATTGCAACGCTTTTGGTTCAGAACGGAACGCTCCGCACGGGCGATATTCTGATAGCGGGAACGGCAGTCGGACGCGTCCGCGTAATGCGCGACGACAAGGGCAGAACCGTCACCGAGGCGGGTCCGTCCGTCCCCGTAGAGATAATGGGTCTGTCCGAAGTTCCGAGCGCGGGCGACACGTTCAACGCGGTTGAAGATGAAAAGCTGGCAAGAGAACTCGTAGAAAAGCGCAAGCGCGAGGCAAAGGAGGAGCAGTTCAAGAATTATCACAAAGTAACGCTCGACAACCTGTTCAGTTCGATAGAGCAGGGCGAGATAAAGGAACTGCCTATAGTCGTGAAAGCGGACGTTCAGGGTTCTGTAGAGGCTGTTACGCAGTCGCTTGAAAAGCTGACGAACGACGAAGTGCGCGTTAAAGTGATCCACGGCGGCGTGGGCGCGGTAAGCGAAAGCGATGTAATGCTCGCTATGGCGTCGGGCGCGGTTATAGTAGGATTTAACGTAAGACCGCACCCGTCGGCGGAAGAAACCGCAAAGCGCGAGGGCGTAGAGGTTCGCCTTTACCGCGTAATATACGACGCTATTGAGGACATCACGGCGGCGATGAAAGGTATGTTGGCGCCGAAGTTCCGCGAAGTTCAGCTAGGTAAGGTCGAGGTTCGCCAGGTTTACAAAATCACGGGCGTCGGCTTTGTCGCAGGTTCGTATGTTCTTGAGGGCAAAGTTGCCCGCAGCGGACAGGTGCGGATAGTACGCGACGGAATTGTCGTCGGCGACGATAAAATCGCGGGGCTACAGCGGTTTAAGGACAGCGTAAAGGAAGTAGCCGCAGGGTTCGAGTGCGGAATAAGCCTTGAAAAGTTCACGGACATCAAAGAGGGCGACATTTTCGAGGCGTATATTATGGAGGAATACACCGATTAACGGCTAGAGAATGTATAATTCTGCCGCGGTGAAAAATTATCATTAATAGGTGGTGGAGTTATTATTATGCCTAACTTTAATATCAAACGATTGAGCGAGGATATACGGCGGGAAATATCAGCCGCGCTGACGGGCGTTAAAGACCCGCGTGTCGCGGACGGCTTTGTCACGATAACCCGCTGTGAACTTACAAACGATTTAAGCTACTGTAAAGTGTGGGTCGCTTGTATGGGCGGCGCGGAGCGCACCGCGACGGCTGCGGAGGGTATGAAAGCGGCGGCGGGATATTTCAAGAAACGCATTGCGGGCGCTGTTCGTATGCGCAAAATGCCCGAACTTATTTTCATACCCGACAATTCGCTTGAATACAGCGAGCATATAGAGGACATCATAGCGCACCTGCCAAAGCGCGCGGACGAAAACGCGGACAAGGAGGACGGCAATGGAGATTGATGTACAGCAGGCGGCGGAGTTCTTAAAAGCGAATGACGATTATTTAATTCTTATGCACGCAAGCCCCGACGGTGATACTTTGGGCTGCGGTCACGCGCTGTGCGGCGCTCTCCAGAGAATAGGAAAGCGCGCCCGCGCCGTCTGTCCCGAAGAGATACCGCATAAGTTCGATTATCTGTTTTCCGCCTGCGAAAAGCAGGAGTTCGAGTACAAGACGGTAGTCTGCGTTGACGTTGCGGATACAAAGCTGTTGGGAGAAATGAAACCCGTAGGCGACACCGCCGCGCTTTGCATAGACCACCACGAAACGAACACGGGCTATGCCGAGCGGACGCTCGTGCGCGGAGAATACGCGTCGGCGTGCGAACTGATGTATGAAGTGATAAACGCCCTCGAAGTAGAAATAGACAAGGACATCGCGAACTGTATCTACACGGGCGCCGCGACGGACACGGGCTGTTTTAAATTCTCGAACACAACGCCTCAAACGCATATGATAGCCGCCGAGATGATGAAAAAAGGCGCGGACTATGCGATGATAAATTACGTTCACTTTGATCTTAAAACTCACGCGCGGATAAGTTTGGAGCAGGAAGTGCTGAAGAATATCCGCTATTACGAGGGCGGGCGCATTGCGCTGATTTCCGTGCCGCTGTCGCTAGTGAACAGCCTTGACGCTGACAGCGACGACGTAGGCGCTTTATCGAGCATACCGCGCCAGATAGAGGGCGTAGACGTCGGCATTTGCATAAAGGAAAAGAAGAACGGCTCGTATAAAGCGTCGCTTAGGACAAGTCAGCTTGTGAACGCGGCGGAGGTTTGTCAGCTTTTCGGCGGAGGAGGTCACGCGAGAGCGGGCGGATGTTCGTTCTTTCACGGCGCGGAGGACGCTGAACGGCGGATAGTCAAAGCCTCGGCGGAGGCATTGAGGACGGCGCTTGGAAAAGAATGAACGGGATAATAGTTGTAAATAAGCCTCAAAACTTCACGTCGTTTGACGTGACGGCGATAGTCAGAAAAAAGTTCGGCACGAAAAAAGTCGGTCACGGCGGTACTCTTGACCCAATGGCAACGGGCGTTCTGCCCGTCTTTGTCGGGAACGCGACAAAAGCCATAGATTTGGTGTCGGACAAATCGAAAAGCTATCGCGCGGGGTTTCGTCTTGGAGTATGCTCCGATACGCTCGACATATGGGGTGCGCTTGCGGAATGTGAGCCGAACACCGCCGAAATGCGCGATGTGCAGGCGGTACTCCCGCGCTTTGTCGGGGAAATCGAACAAACGCCCCCGATGTATTCCGCGCTGAAAGTGAACGGGCAGAAATTGTGCGACCTCGCGAGAAAGGGCATTGAAGTCGAGCGCAAACCGCGCAAAATCACGGTAACGCGCTTAGAACTTATAGATTTTAACGGGCGGGACGGGATAATCGAAATCGACTGTTCCGCGGGGACGTACATTCGTTCGCTTGCGGACGACATCGGCAGAGCGCTCGGCACACGCGCAGTTATGACAAGCCTTGTAAGGACGAAAAGCTGTGGTTTTACGCTTGATAACGCCGTGCCGATTGACGACATAAAAACAAAGCCGATAGATGAAATTCCCGTGCTGAGCGTCGATACGGTTTTGCATTATCCGTCAGTCATACTAGACAGCGAGCAAAAACGGCTCTATTTAAACGGCGTTCGGCTTGACGCGGGCAGGATAAAGCACATAGCGCCGACAGCCCCGCCGACAGGCGAACTGCTCTGCATCTACGAGGAAAACTCCCCGTTTCTGCTGGGAGTGGGCAGAATAAACGAGCAGGGCGAACTTGTTTCGGTAAAGCAGTTCGCGGACTGATTTCAAGAACTAAACAGGAGAAGTATTTTGACAGATATAACATACAGCGCTCCGCCAAAGGAAGAAACGGCGGTAGCACTCGGGTATTTCGACGGACTTCACTTGGGGCATATGGGAGTAATAAGCGCGGCGCTCGCGCAAAGTCACTTAAAACCCACGGTGTTCACGTTTAGCTGTGACACGACCCTGCCGAAGTTTGAAACCCCCGAGGACATCATCTCGTTTGAGAATAAGTGTGAACTGCTCGAAAAGGCGGGCGTTGAGTATATCTGCGCGCCCGATTTCGCCGAAGTATGCACGCTCTCGGACGAGGATTTTGTAAAGAAAATTCTGCGGGATAAGCTAAACGCGCGGTACGCCTGCTGCGGGAGGAATTTCCGCTTTGGCAGGGACGGGTGCGGAACTCCCGAACGCCTGACTCTGCTCGGCGAGAAATACGGCATACGCGCGGGGATAGTCGAGGACGTGTGCCTTGACGGAAAACTGATAAGTTCCACGCATATAAGGGAACTTATCCGAAACGGCGAGATAGAGCAGGCAAACAGGCTGTTGGGGTACGAATGGCAGTTCACTCTGCCCGTAGTTCACGGACGGGAACTCGGCAGACGGCTGAATTTCCCGACGATAAACCAAATTCTCCCCGAAACCAACGTCCTGCCGCGCTTTGGCGTTTATAAAAGCTATGTTCAGGTACATTCGAGAAATTACCGGGGGATAACGAACATAGGCGTGCGCCCTACCGTTGATGAAAGCCGAAAGGTCGTGTGCGAAACGCATATACTGAACTTTAACGGCGATTTATACGGCGAAAGCGTCGCGGTATCGCTATGCGCCTTCATTCGCCCCGAACGGAGATTTTCGGGTATAGAGGAACTTAAAGAACAAATAAAACGGGATATTAAATCGGCGGAAAAATAAGACCGCCCAAAACTCTGATAGAAGAAAGGAATTGATTGAAATGTCGGAAGTTAGAACAAGGTTTGCGCCAAGTCCCACGGGATATATGCACATAGGAAACCTGCGCACCGCGCTTTACACATATTTACTCGCGAAAAAGCAGGGCGGGAAGTTTATTCTCAGAATAGAGGATACCGACCGCGAACGCTATGTTGACGGCGCGGTGGACGTTATCTATAAAACGCTCCGCGACTGCGGTCTTAACTGGGACGAGGGTCCCGACGTCGGCGGGGATTACGGTCCGTATATCCAAAGCGAACGTATGGGAATGTACAAGGATTACGCCGAGGATTTAGTAAAAAAAGGCGAGGCATACTATTGCTTTTGCACGAAAGAACGCCTTGAAGAACTCGCGGCGGTTCAGAAAGCGTCGAACATCTCGCCGATGTACGACCGCCATTGCCGTCACTTGTCGAAAGAGGAGATAGAGAAAAATCTCGCAGACGGCGTGCCGTATGTAATAAGACAGGCTATCCCCGAAGAGGGTTCGACAACGTTCCATGATGAAATTTACGGCGACATTACCGTTGACAATTCCATTCTCGACGACCAGATCCTGCTGAAAACGGACGGTATGCCGACCTATAACTTCGCGAACGTTATAGACGACCACACGATGAAGATAACCCACGTTGTCCGCGGAAACGAATACCTGTCCTCCGCGCCGAAGTACAATCTGCTCTACAAGGCGTTCGGCTGGGAACCGCCGATGTATATTCACGTAGAGCATATTATGAAAGACGCACAGCATAAACTCGCAAAGCGCGACGGCGACGCGTCGTTCCAGGACCTTATGGAAAAAGGCTATCTTACAGAGGCGGTGCTGAACTATATTCTGCTGTTGGGCTGGGCGCCGAAGGGAGAAAACGAGATTTTCTCGCTGTCCGAGATGATTGAGGCGTTCGATTTGTCGGGAATATCGAAGTCCCCCGCGATATTCGACCCCGCAAAGCTGAAAGCGATTAACGCGCATTACGTCCGCGCAATGACGCTTGAAGATTTTGTAAAAATCGCAGAGCCGTATATCCGCAAAACTTGCACGCGTGAGGATATAGATATAAAGCTGTTGTGCAGTGTACTCCAGCCAAGGTGCGAGGTGTTCACGGACATTCCCGAACAGGTGGATTTCATCGACAAACTGCCCGAATATCCGCTCGATTTGTATGTGAACAAAAAGATGAAAACTACGCTTGAAACCTCGCTTGACGCGCTCAAACAAATACTTCCCGTTATGGAAAGCATAACCGACTTCACGCAGGACAGCATACACGCGGCGCTGTTTGCGCTTATCGAGAAAATGGGCGTAAAAAACGGCGTTGTGCTGTTCCCATTGCGCGTTGCGCTGTCGGGGAAACAGTTTACCCCCGGAGGAGGAGTAGAGCTTTCGACGCTCCTCGGAAAAGAGGAAAGCCTGTCGAGAATACGCAAGGGAATAGAACTTTTGTCGGCGGCGGTTTGATTTTCATTTTCACGGCACAAAATCATCACTTTAACGGAGTATAATAAGTTTTGGAAATTCTTCAAAGGAAATGGACCCAAAATGATAGAAGTTAAGAATTTAAGCAAAAGCTACGGCAATATAAATGCCGTTCGCAATATCTCGTTTACCGTGAATGACTGCGAGATTTTAGGACTTCTCGGCGCGAACGGCGCGGGGAAAACCACAACGATGAACATTCTCGCGGGGTATCTGGCGGGTACGGGCGGGGAAGTGCTGATAGACGGCAGGGATATTTCGATAGACCCGATAGGCGCGAAAAAGAACGTCGGCTATCTTCCCGAACAGCCTCCGCTTTATCAGGATATGACCGTTGATGAATATCTGAATTTCGTTTACGGATTAAAGCATTGCAAAATGCCGAAAAAATCGCACCTCGGCGAGATTAAAACGCTGACGGGCATAGAGGACGTGCGCAGCCGCGTTATACGCAATCTCTCAAAGGGCTATAAACAGCGGACGGGACTTGCGGGCGCGCTTGTCGGAAACCCGAACACGCTTATCCTCGACGAGCCGACTGTAGGGCTTGACCCAAAGCAGATGATAGAAATGCGTTCGCTTATCAAAAAACTCGGACGCGCTCACACGGTAATTCTCTCGTCGCATATTCTGACGGAAGTGCAGGCGGTCTGCGGTCGCATTGCGATAATCGACCGCGGGAAACTTATAGCTGCAGATACCGAAGATAACCTCTCGAAAGACCTTTCGGCGGGGTATGACCTTACTCTGAGAATAGAGGGCGCGAAAAAGGACGTTCTGCCGATATTGCGCCAGATAAACAATGTCAGTGACGTGCAGACCGTGCGCGAAACGGAAAAGAACGTTTTCGAGTACGAACTGAAAGCAAAAAGCGATATTCGCCGCGAAGTGTTCAGGCGAATGTCCGCTCGGAATATGCCGATACTCTATATGAAGAACAGCGAACTGTCGCTTGAGGAGATTTTCCTGAAACTTACGGCGGGCAGTTTTTACGGCAAAGGAGGAGATGCCGAGTGACGGCTGTTTTTAAGCGAGAACTCGCGTCATACTTCACAACTCCGCTCGGATATGTGTTTGTCGCGGTGTTCTGCGGGTTTTCGGGATTGTTTTTGTATATGTTCTGTTTAAGTGCGGGGCAGTCGGATATGAGCGTCGTTTTTTCGATGATGTTCTTTATTATGCTGACGGCAATTCCCGTGCTTACAATGCGGACAATGGCTGATGAAAAACGGCAGAAGACCGACCAGCTTCTCCTTACAAGCCCCGTATCGCTTTTCGGAATAGTCGCGGGGAAGTTCTTGGCGGCGTTTGCGGTGTTCTTCTGCGGAGTGCTTGTAATGCTCGTTTACGCTGTCGCGTTAAGTATAGCCGTGACCAATGCGGGCGGTGCGTTCGGCTGGGCGGTTTTCTGGGGAAACTTCACGGGAATGCTGCTTATGGGCGGGGTTTTTATCTCCGTCGGAATATTCATCTCCAACTTCACGGAAAACCAGATGATAGCCGCGATAGGCTCGATAGGCGCGAACTTTGCGCTGTGTCTGTTCGACCTAATATCGGGGTATGTCGGCAATGAAACGCTGAAGAACGCGCTGAACTCGCTTTCCGTCTACTACAAATACGGCGAATTCACCGTCGGGCTGTTCAGCTTAAAGAATATCGTGTTCTTTTTGAGCCTTACCGCGATATTCTTGTTTTTAACGGCGCGTTCAATAAAGCGCCGTCAGCAGAGTTAGGCGGTGACGGCGTTGAAAAAAATCAGCAAAAAAGAAACAAAAGAAATAAAAGAAACAAAAGAACAGACGACCGCCGAAGAGAAAGCGTTTAAGAAACGCAGGCTAAAGCGCAGGATACTGTCCTCGGCGTTCACGGCGCTGGTGATTATAGCGATAATCGCGCTGAACGTTGTAGTCGGAATTATCTCCGACAAGCAGAATACCTCCGCCGACCTTACGGACGGCAGTATTTACACGCTGAGTGATGAAAGCCGTGAATATCTCCAAAACACGCTTTCAAGCGACGTTACTATCACCGTGCTTTGCTCCGAAACGGAATTTTCCGCGCAGGATATGTCGTATAAACAGGCGGACGAGATTTTAAAGAATATGGCGCGCGAAAGTCCGCACATAACGCTTTCTTACCTCGACTTAAACAGCAGTCCGAATTTCGCCGCAGAGTTTGCGGGGGAAACTCTCGCAGAGAATTATGTTGTTGCAGAGTGCGAAAAAACGGGCAGATATAAGATAATCCCGCCGTATGATTACTTTGTTTTCAATCAAAGCTATCTGGAGTATTACGGCGCTTACGTTGTCGAGGGTTCTGTAATCGAGCAGGAAACGATAAGCGCACTTATGTATATAACGAACGAAACGCCCGTTAAGGTGGCGTTCGCGGAGGGTTACGGCGAAAGCGACAGCACGGCGCTCAAAAACCTGCTCCAAAAAAACGGCTATGACGTGGAAACGCTCTCGCTTGTTACGACATCGGAAATCCCCGAAGATACCGATTATGTCGTATTATTCGCGCCGAGCGCTGACATTGATAAAACTCAGCTTGAAAAGCTCGATAAGTTTTTAGAAACGGATGGGAAGAACGTCGTGTACTTCGCATCGACCGTTCAGCCGAAAACGCCGAATATCGACGAGTTTTTAAACCGCTGGGGAATTTCCGTAGGTTATGACGTCATAGGGCAGACCGACACGAGCGTTCTCACAAGCAGCGATACGCTTTTCGCACACTTGCAGGAAATCTGCGATACTAAGTATACACAGACGGTTTACGGCTCGCAGATGTACACGTTCGGCGCGCATATGCGCCCCGTTTACACATCGGACGAAAAGGACGGCGCGGTGACAACCGTGCTGATGAAAACGTTCGATAAGGCGTACCTCTATCCGCTTGACAACGCTCTTGCCGAGGACTTTGACATTGAAAAAGCCGACAGCGGGGTGTTTAACGACGCTGTTATTGCCGAACGCGGGTACGGCGGAGAAAAAAGCCGAGTATGTGTGTTCGGTTCGGAGATGTTCGCGTCAAACCTGTACTTATCGTACACCAATTCCAACAACGCGGATTTTCTTGTCGGAATGTGGAATTACATTTCGGGCAGACAGCAGGGGATTACTATAAAACAAAAATCGTTTATGCCCGCGGTGTTTGAAATAAACGTTAAAACTGCGAACGTGATGGCGATACTGCTTTGCATAGTTATTCCGATATGCGTTATCGCTTTGGGGATAATCGTGTGGGTTCGCAGGCGGCATAGGTGAGTTTATACTGAACTTTAAGATAAATTTAAGGAGGAAATATTATGGCAGACGAAAAATTGTTGTATTACAGAGGATTTCCGCTGATACGCAGCGGCGACACTATCTTCTACGGGAGCGGCGGCGATGAATTTGCGGCGAAACTCACGATAAAGGAAACCAAAACGATAGCCGACGCGGAAGTTCCGAATAAGATTATGGTACAGCTTATCCCGCGCAGCCCCGCCGACGTCGGAAAGGCAAGAAAGGGCGAGTTCATAGGCTTTTACGAGGCGCTGGACACCGCGCATATGTGGCTTTCCGAGGCGCTGTTCGGTGATAGCTGACGCGAAACGTTTCACAGCAATAACAGTATGGATAGACAACTGCGCTCTATCTGTACTGTTCGCTGTGCGCTTTAACGCAAAGCCTGCAAAAACCCCTTGACATAATCGCCGTTTTGTGTTATAATATTATTACAGAATAATATGCGGATATAGTTTATCGGTAAAACATTAGCTTCCCAAGCTGAGGTGGTGGGTTCGACTCCCATTATCCGCTCCAGTCTAAAAAATATCGCCCTGCGGAGCAGGGCATATTTTTTAAACGCAACGGGCTTTAAGGAGTTGGATTATGAGGTACAAAAAAATTATAATTGTAATATCATTAATAATCTTAGCGTTTGTTATTAGTATTGTGTTTTTTAATGTATCTCGCAATGCAGTATTTTCAGAATTGAACAGCTATATTTGTGAAAATCACAGTATAGTAAAATCTGTTGAATTTGATAATAATCAATTCCACTCTTTTAATCACAGTAAGTTTATCATTTATGCAAATTCGAATTGCACCTTTAAACAGGCAAAAGAAATTTTTGAAGATTTTATAGATCACTTTTCGGATGAATTAATTGATAGGCTTCGAAGTGAAGTGCGTGGGAAAGCCTTTTTAAGTGTGGACTTTATAAATACAGATACCAATCAAAGAATGTATGGCTTTGAAACGGATGATACGGAGAACTTTGTTCACTGGAAAGGCTTAGCTGTAGGAGGAATGGCAGAAATGAATAATTATACATTTGATAGGCGTGTTAATTAAGCACTCCGTGCAACATCGCTAGGGGCGCATTTTTCTAACCTCTTACTTCTCTCTAGCCCCTAGCCTCTTTTTTTCCAGCCTCTGGGAGGGGGCATTAATATGAAACGTTTTTTAATAATAATTTTAAGTCTTGTCGCGGCGATCTCGCTTGCCACGTTGGTTGTTAATATAAAATTCCGCATAGAGCGCCGCGGATGGTTAATTACAACGGCTGAGATAACATTCATCGGTCTGCCGGACGGCATTGTTTTCGGAACGTTTACGGATTATAACGGCAAAGTTCATTCGGAATACTATTTGTACTTAGACGGCAGATTTCAACGGTTTCTTAATCCTATGCCTCTAAAACCGGAAACTTATGTCGGCAGAACTGTAAGAATTATGTATGATCCGTCCACGGTAGAATCGGAAGGACCTTACACAATTACCACCGAAAACGGAGACACCATTACTCCTCATCGGTATATTGACATCGAAAGCTATGACAACTGGCTGCGGCACATGATCGTTTTTGGAATTGTTTTTGTTGTTTCATGCACGCCTATTGTTGTAGTCTGCGTTAAAACTGTTCGGAAAAAGAGGGCGCAAAGCGACGATACGAAAACAGCGCCGTAATAAGCGCACAGAGGAAGTGTTTAACGGCAGGACGTTCCCGCCATATTGACACACTACGTTTCGCAAAATACCGTGGAACATTGCGGGGTTTATCTTCTAGGTTCGCGTTACGCTTGGTCGTTAGTTGCTCGTTGCGTTCCGCGTAACATTGCCAAGGACGCAGCTTGCGCCGCTTTTTATCTCGCAGCAGCCTTTTTCTATCCTCTAGACGAGCAAGGGAGTTGTTTTAATTATTTGCTCTGAAAAGAATTAAACCACGCCCTGTCTTCAAACGCCTTTTTCTTAGGGGACGCGGGTTCGGTTTTGGCAATCCCGACAGGTAAAAAGCATACCAAATCATAATCGTCGGGTACATTTAAAATCTTTGCCATTTTATGACAAATCTTGTCCTCATCGGTAATATGCCCCTCGTACCAACAGCTCTGATATCCGAGTTCAACTATTGCGAGGAGCATATTTTCTATGGCGGCGGAATAATCCTGCACCGCAAAGCACCTATCCCGATATGCATTAACCCTTTGAGTAAGAACACAAATTATACTGGGCGCTGTTTCTCCGACAGGCGGATCTATGACTTCGTGCAGTTTATTAAGCGTTTCCTTGTCGTCTACGGCTATCAAACTTGTTGTTTGCTTATTACAGCCTGATGGTGCGCTTAATCCTGCTTTCATAATAGTTATTAAATCTTCTCTTGGAACAGGTTCGGACTTATATTCTCCTCTGTAACTGCGTCGGTTGAAAATAGTATCTAAAACATTCAATCTGTTTGCCTCCTTTGAAATTTGATTTATGCGGACAAGCCGATTACTTACCCTTACAGTTTATTATACCAAATCATATTGGAAATGTCAACTGCTGATATGCCCGTCCGCGGAACATTGCGGGATAAGGGCGCGGGGCGCTTGGGCAGATAAACGCCGAACCGTGCGGTAACAGCGACCCTCTCCCGACCGCAGGAGGGGAGTGGGCTTTGTAATTATGCTCGTGCGCTTTCCCCGCCGTCGGCGGGGCAAGCGCTGTTTTTTTGTGCAAAATTCCTAAATTCTTCCATAATAATTCTCAAAATCTGAAAAAATTTACTAAAACACTATTGAAAAATTCAGCCAAACGTGGTATAATATTTTCAAGAATATATTCACACCTGTTGCGAAAATCTGCGGGTGCGGTGTGAAAACTATAAATTAAATGTAAAGGTGCGGTTTGCTATGGATCTTGAAAACATAACGTTGTTGGACGTTATCGACCGACAAACACTTCAATCACTTCAGGACGCGTTTGCGAACGCCACGGGTATGGCGGCTCTCGCGACCGATGTCACAGGCTCGGTAACTCAGCTGAGCAACCCTACGGACTTTTGTATGAACCTTACAAGAAAATCTCCCGTCGGCTGTGAACGCTGTAATCAATGCGATTTGCAGGGCGGCGCGGAGTCGTCGCGCACGGGACGTCCGTCCGTGTATTTTTGCCACGGCGGGCTTGTCGATTTTGCCGCGCCGATTATGCTGAACGGACGGCATATCGGTTCTCTTATCGGCGGACAAATTCTCACCGAAGAACCCGACGACAACAAATTCCGCAAAATCGCTCTCGAAATCGGCGTTGACCCCGATGAATATGTGCGCGCTTTACATAAAATAAAAGTAGTTCCGAAAAGTCAGGTGGACGCCGCCGCGCAGTTGCTTTATCAAATGGCTAACGCGCTGTCCGACGTCGGCTATCAAAAGGCTATAGCGCAGAGTAAAGCGGAGCGTACCGATAAAGCCGTTGAGGATATTCAACGCAGTTTTGTTCAAATAAATCAGCAGACAAAGTCCGCTGTTGAGGAAATCAGAGCGCTGTCCGACAACTTTACGTCGATTAAAGAATCGGCGGCGTCTACGGCAAAGGCAGTCGAGATTACCGACAACATCACAAAAATGATAGGCAACGCGTCCTCGCAGCTTACGCTGATTGGCTTTAACGCGTCAATTGAGGCAAAGCGCGCGGGTTCTGCGGGCGCGGGATTTAACGTAATCGCGCAGGAAGTGCGCACGTTAGCGGACAAGAACACAAAGCAGGCGGCGGAAATCGAAAACACTCTGCACGGCATAAAGAAAGCTATGACCGATATTAACGAGCAGATAAAGGGCGTTTATTCGGCAATAGAAAAGGCAGAAGATGATATTGAAAAACTCCGCGAAATGCTCGCGAATGTCGATGAAATGGTGACGAATATCAAGTAAAAACGCGCCCCGCGCGGGGCGCGGGGTTAGCGGTGAAACGCATGCCAACGCGGACAGAATATTCACGGGCGTTAAGTAAATAGCGAACGCGTTTTTATGGAAATTTGCGCTTGACGATTACCGAAACGCGCCCCGCGCGGAGTGTGGGGTTAGCGGTGAAACGCGTGCTAATGCGGACAGAATATTCACTAGTGTTAAGTAAATAGCAAATGCGTTTTTTAGTAAACTTGCGCTTGACATTTAACAAAACGCTCCCCGCGCGGGGCGCGGGATTAGCGCTGAACCGCGTGAAAATGCGAACAGAATATTCACGAGTGTTAAGCAAATAGCGACTGCGTTTTTGTGGAAACTTTCGCTTGACGATTAACAAAACGCGCCCCGCGCAGGGCGCGGGATTGGCGGTGAAACGCGTGCCAGCTTATACTAAATGTTCACGAGCGTTAAGCAATTCTTCTGTAACCTACCGCATTGTAATGCGGAAAAATATATTTATATGAAAGGAAATTAGAGTTATGAATCGTTTTGTTCTGAATGAAACCTCCTATCACGGAAAGGGCGCGATTTCGGCTGTTGCCGACGAGGCAAAGGGGAGAGGGTTTAAAAAGGCTTTTGTGTGTTCCGACCCCGATCTTATCAAGTTCAACGTCACAAAGAAAGTCACCGATGTGCTTGACGGCGCGGGGCTTGCTTATGATATTTATTCGGACATCAAGCCTAACCCGACAATCGAAAACGTTCAGCACGGAGTAGAGGAGTTCAAAAAGAGCGGCGCGGATTATATCGTAGCAATCGGCGGCGGTTCGTCGATGGATACCGCGAAAGCGATAGGCATTATCATCAACAATCCCGAATTTGCCGATGTCAGAAGTCTTGAGGGCGTTGCCCCGACAAAAAAGGCGTGCGTTCCGATAATCGCCGTTCCGACAACGGCGGGTACGGCGGCGGAGGTTACGATAAACTACGTTATTACCGATGTAGAGAAAGACAGGAAAATGGTCTGCGTAGATCCGCACGATATTCCGATTGTAGCCGTGGTTGACCCGGATATGATGAGCACAATGCCCGCGTCGCTGACGGCGGCAACGGGTATGGACGCGCTGACGCACGCTATCGAGGGATATATCACAAAAGCCGCGTGGGAACTGTCGGATATGTTCCATTTGAAAGCAATAGAAATAATCGCACGTTCTCTGCGCGGTGCTGTCAAGAACGACGGCGAGGGTCGCGAGGGTATGGCGCTCGGTCAATATGTCGCGGGAATGGGATTTTCAAATGTCGGTCTGGGAATAGTTCACTCGATGGCGCACCCGCTCGGCGCATTGTATGATACCCCTCACGGAATTGCGAACGCTATTATTCTCCCGACGGTTATGGAATACAACGCGCCCGCGACAGGCGAAAAGTACCGTGATATAGCAAAGGCTATGGGAGTAGAGGATACTGAAAAAATGTCGCAGGAAGAATACCGCAAGGCGGCTATTGACGCGGTAAAACAGCTTTCCAAGGACGTTGGTATCCCCGATAATCTGAAAGAAATCGTAAAGCCCGAAGATGTTACGTTCCTGGCGCAGTCGGCGTTTGACGACGCCTGCAGACCGGGCAACCCAAGAGATACGAGTGTGGAAGAAATAGCAGAACTTTACAAAAAGTTGCTTTAAGAAGTAAGTGAGCAATCCGTTTTGCGGATTGCCCTCAAACAGCAGGCTTCGCCCGCTGTTTGGTAAGCGGTAAGACCTTTAGGTAAATTACGCTGACGCACTATCAAAACTCGCCCTCTCCCGCGGTAGGCGGAGAGGGCGAGTTACTATTACTATTTACTCAGCACTGTGAACTGTAAACTGTTTACGGCGGGGGAGGGGCTTAATACTTTGTACTATGCGCTATAAACTGTAAATGTTTACTCGCCTTGCATAGGCTCTGTACTAGGCTTTCTGGGTTTTACGCCCTCCGGCGCGGGATAGCGCGGTTTCATTACTCTGTCGGAGTGCTGTGCGGCGGGTTTATGGGAGTTCGCGTTACCGCCTACCGACTGCATCATCGGCTCTACGGACGGTTTCTTCGGCGCGGGGGTTGGCGTTATCGGCACTTCCTTGATTATCGTTTCACCTATCTCTATCTCGTCAATAGCATTTTTCTGTTCAGCCTGCGCCCTGGCGGGTTCGGATTTCGGTGTGGACTGCGACGCTGGCTTAGCGGGTTCGGAGAACTGTTCCGCGGGCTTTGTTTCTTCCGCCGCGGGCGGATTGCCCATATTGTCCTCAAACCACTTCGCCGCCATCATCGGCGTTAATACCATATCGAATATCTCGGTCGCGCCCTCGAATACCGTTTCAGCGGGGATATTTCCGTTCGCGTTCGGTTCGCAAATATCGTAGCAAAGCTGACGGCGGTATTTTATACGGCAATACAGGAACTCAGGCGGGATAGCGTCGATTTCCGATATTTCTTCAAGCCAGCGGAACGGCGTCATACCGCCTATGCTGATGTCGTCGATAAGCCAGCCCGCCGCCGTGTCGGCGTCGTTATGGCAAAGGTACAGCGCAAAGTTGAACTTCTGCTCCCTTTCGCCGTTCATCAGCCCAATTGAAAATCTCTTGACAACAAAGCTGTTGAGAATGCCCGTTTCATATCCGCAGCACGGGCAGACACCGCCGTAACCGTACAGTTTAGCGTTTATGTCGCGTGCAAAGTAATTGCGGTACGCTTTATGATTGTTCTTTTCATAGCCCGCTATCCTGCGAACCTGCGCGCGCAGGTCGTCAAATTCCGCGCGTGTTATCGTCGGAACGGGCTTGTAGTAATACGGCAGTTGGTCGATAATCACGAAGTTCGGCTCTTCCGTACCCGAATAAAGCCCGCGCAGGCGGTCTTTGTTCTCGCCCGTCAGAATAAACTCTACAAATCCCGCGTACTGCGGTTTCGTCATATTATCGCGCAGGATAACGAATTTCGCGGCGTTCGCCTTGTCCTCGTCGGAAATCGGCGACGTAATATCCACGATTTTCTTTAACTTGTTGTCATTGTCGAGCAGGACAATCTTGTCAAGTCCCAAATCGCACACATACATTTTGGAAAGCAGAGCCTCTGCTTCCTCCGCGTTTCCTGCTTCGGGAAGAACGGACAGCACTTCGTTAATATCAAAGCTGAACCGCCCCGACGTAAACACGAAGTCGAACTCGCGGTTATTCAGCAGACCGCTTTCTATAAGCGCGTAAACATCGCCAACGATGTCAAGCAGGTCTGCCGTGGAAATATTCGGCGGAATGATAAACTGTTTGCCGTAAACGGAGAAACGATAACGCTTGTTAATATCAAGCGCGAGTGTGATGTCCCCGCCTTGCGATTTGATTTCCTTTAAGAACTGAACGGTATCTTTGCCGTTTGTGAACGAGTTTACCATCAACGTGGAAATCTGGTTGAATATCTGGTGGTTCTCAAAGCGCATTTCGTGCGCCGCAAGAACGTCGTAAGCCTTTTTGAGGTTGCCGATATTTATTTTGGAAATCTCGAACTGTATCTTCGCCGTACCCGATTTTACGACAAGCTGGAAATACTTCATCGAAATGCGGTAGTTCTCGCCGAACATCTCGTCGATAATGTCGAACGTCTTTGCGAGAGCGTCCTCGTCGTTCACCTGACCGTTTACGATGCTTTCGGAGAGTTTCAGACTGATTATGCTGATAAAGCTGTTGGACAGCTCGTAATCCTTTATCTTCTTCCCGCCGTCCGACGGCATAAAGTACTGTTCGCCCTCGTAATAGAACGAATACAAAAACTCGTCCCCGCCCTCGTCCGTTCCGGGTACTATCCAATTGTACTTTGCGACAAGCACATGGTTATCGTCCTTGCCGTACCAGCCGTTCATATTTTCAATATCCGCGTACAGTTGCTTTAAAGCAGTGCCGTCGAGGTGGTCTTCTTTCGAGATATTGTCGTTCTCCGAGAAGAAACCGTGTTCGCGCAGATGTGAGAACAGCACGGGTTTTTCGTCGTTCGGGAACTGAATGGAGATACTGTCGGTAAACTTGTCTTTCAGTCCCTTTACTATCGCACTGCTGTTTATATAATTGTAGAAGAACTCGAAAACATACTGTTTCGGGCGGAGCATATAATGTTCGGGGTCGTCCTGACGCTGAACAAGTTCCAGCACGAACATATTTTTATACCGTTCCGTAACGTTGAGTATACCTTGCTCTATCTTTTCGGAACACTCTTCAAGCGAATCATACTTTATTCCCGAACGGTTATTCGTGATATACTTATTCGGCACGGAAACAAAGAACGCCGAAAGCTGATCCGTCACAAACTTCTGATTTGACGCGTTTACAAAACCCGTAAGTTCAAACGTCGAGAAGTAGTTATACTTGTTCATCAGCACCTTTGCCGCATCGCGCTTCGCGCCCGAAATGGCATACGGGATAAGGTACACGAAATCGTTGTACTCTGCGTGGATAAAGTCCGCTACGCTCTTGCCGTTTTCGGAAAAGCGCACCTTGGGAATATCGTTTTCGCCTTTGGAGAACTGTTGTATCTTATAGACAACTTCGGGCTTGCCGTAATTTATAACTGCGATATTGAACGTTCTTTCCTTGCACTCCTCGTTGTCCGTCGCTTTGAGGTTCTTTTTTCTGATGAACGCAAAGCAAAGGTCAACCATATTAATATAACTGCCCTTTTTGGAAGTAAGCGTAATCAGATTTTCGTGGAGCGTCTGCTGT
Source organism: uncultured Clostridia bacterium (assembly GCA_947628655.1). Lineage (GTDB taxonomy): Bacteria > Bacillota > Clostridia > Oscillospirales > Ruminococcaceae > CAG-115. Next base: position 96,766 of record CANRAS010000005.1, read on the forward strand.
TCTTCGATAGGCAGAGCGAACACGACTTCCGTATGCGGGAACGGCGTGCCGTTAAGTTCAAGTTCGCGGACTTTCAATATTCCGTCGTCGTTTACTACGCGCAGGGAATACTCGTTAGAGCGCATTTTGAACCAATCGACGTTCGCGAAAACGCTCTTCGCGCCCAAGCCGAAGCGCCCCTCGCGCTTTTTGTCGCCGTCGTTGCGTCCTACAGAAAGATAGTAGAACACCTGTTCAAGGCTAAATCCCGTTTCGTTGTACGTCAGCTTTACCTGTCCCTCGTCGAGGAACTCTATCATTACCTTTATGTTCGGGTCGTCATAATCGCACCCAAAGCAGTTTTGCAAAAGTTCTCTTACGATAGATTCGCGCGGATAGTCCTTGAATATGCTGTTGACATTCGCCGAGCCTCTGCCCGCAAACGCGCTGTTAAAATAGTCCTTGAACGGCGCGCTGTCGAACTCGCCTTTTTTCAGCCTTTCGCGAATATCCTCAACAACTGCTTTTGCGCCCTCTTTATCGCCTGCGGTGTTGCGTTCAAAAAAATCGCCAAGCAATTTTTCAACCGTTTCATAGCTCCCGCTCATTACCCATATCCCCATTTCTCCGCGCAAAATTCAACGCTGTATGCCCGCACGGTAGGCATTAGGCAATATTACGATGTATGTCTGGAAGTGATTTGAGATTTTTACATACCGTCGTTATATATTTTTATATACTCTTTAAACGAGCGATTGGAGTCCTGCTCTTTCGCCCTGTATTTCCAGATGCCGTAAAGAACGCAATACTGTATGCTGTCCTCCAGCGCGTTTATCTCCTGCTTTATCTTCAAGTGGAAATTATCGCTCTTATGAAGTTCGTCAATAGCGTTTTTCGCGTCCGCAAGACCCATTACCGCGTCCATAGCGAACGGCAGGTTCGTATACCCGTCGTCCTCGAACGACGCCGCCATCTGCGCTCTGTTCGGAACTTTCACGAGTTTGCCGTCGTCTATTATGCACAAACCGCTGAGATTTTCAACAGCGCCGCGAATATCGTCCTCAGTGTAATTTTCGTCTATTCCGAGGAGCGTGTAAAGCCTTGTCAGCATTGTATTAGCGAAGTCCACAAGCTGTTTGCTGTTCGTGATTTTTTCGCTTTCGGGAAGTGTGTATTCGCATTTTACTTTCTTTATAAGGTCAAGGCAGTTATCGACCTGCTTTGCGAAATCGCGCGTGTATTTAAGGTCTGCTATCAGGGAGTTTATGCTCTTTGCCTTGTTCGGCAAATCAAGGAGAATATTCCTTGTCGGCAGCATTCCGCAGTATGCGTTTCCAAGCTGTGTGAACAGAACCTTTTCGAGCAGGCACGAATCAAACACCTTGTTGGAATCAAGGAAGATTATAAACGCCCTGTCCGCCTCGCCCGCGCCGCCGTGACGCGTCATTCTTCTTTCAAGAACCGCGGGGTGCAAAGGAAGTTCGTAGTTTATTACGCAGGTGATGTTTTCTGTGCCGTCGCCCGCCGTTCCTAAAGCGTCCGTGCCGATGACTATACGCGGTGCGGTTGCTCCGCTGTTTACGGACAGCTTGCGCACAAGGTCATCGTTTCGCATAAGTTCATCTCTCGCAACGCGAACCTCCGAACCGTATACGCACGAAAGCGCCTTATTGAGGTATTCGAGCGTATTCTTGTCACAGCAGTAAATCATTATCCTGCAATCGGGCTGAGAGAGCATTTCATCGCACGTTCTCAGCAGGCTGTTCAGCTTTTTATCGAAATTTCTGAGTTCCTCAACGTCCGAACGGCTGAAGAACGGTTTTACATATATTTTCTTTTCCTTTTCAAACTTCTCGCAGTCAAACTGCTCAAACACGTTTCCGCAGAAACGGTAAGCGGGAAGTCCCGAACGCAAATCGACGCGGCGGCGCAGGTTCGCCATTGTTTCGTCGTCAAAACTGTAATCCACGAACGAAATTCTGCGATACGGCTCGTCGGAATACGCGGCGGCGTCAAAATACCGCATAACGGGCGAATCCTCGTTCATACGCGACGCGGAAACGTTGAACTCTATCTTATCCACATTGTCCGCATATTCGCTGTCGCCCAGCACCGACTTGATAAGTTCCGCCAATGCTGTTTTATCGCCGTCGTCCTTCGCGGGAACGGGCGCGTTTATCATCAGGCGCTCCGCAGTCCATAGGAAGTTGTCGTTGTATTTCCTGTAATCGGGAACGTCGCTGTTCATTTCCTCGTCGATTACGACCAAATCCCACTTGAAAGCGGGTTTCAGCTTTTGTCTTAATACGTTATCTTTGAAGAACGTATCGGCGGAAACGATGTACATTCCCCCGCCGTGCTTATTGAAATAGACAAGAGGGGAGGGCGCGCCCGTGATTATCTTGAAATCCGCGCCTATGCCCGTTACAAGCACCCTGTACCAGCTATAAACTCCGTTTGCCGAGGAGATTATCAGAATGTTCGGGTCGGGCTTGTTCGCCATAATGTCGTAAAGTCCCAAAGAAACCTTAGTGTATTTTTCCAAACCGAACTCACTGCAATTCACAACAAATCCGAATTTGCGCAGTTTTTCCGCCGCGGCAAGGTTCGCCGCCGATAAATTCAGACACGCCAAAGGCATCCACTTAAAATTGCTCAAAACACTCGCACCTCCAACAGCTTTTTTGAAAAAGCAAAGCTAAACGGAATACTCTCCCGTTTTATTTAAATTTATAAGCACACATATTCCTATATTTAATTATACACCAAAACGCAAATTATTACAAGAGTTAGGGCGGCGGTCAGAATGGAAAAAGTAACGCAGGATTTTTGTGAATTTTCAACAAAAACGTTTCCGAAAGCAAGTTTTTGATACAACATAAGGAGATATTTGCAAATTTTGGCGGATTATACAGTAAAAACGCGCAAAGCGCGGGGGATTTCCGCGAAAATTTCAGCGGTTTGCACAACAAGAGAGATAATATTTCGTGAGATGTTACCAAAATTTACATTTGTAATTTCGGCAATAATCAGCTATAATAAGGGTAAAGGCGTTAAAAACGCACAAAATCACGCAGGAGAGAAGTATTTTGAAAGCTATTTTTACACGAAACGACATTTCCGAAAACGGAGAATTTTATTCGTATATTTATGATATTCTGGAGTGTAAGGACGTTTTGGAGCTTGCAAACCATGCGCACCACATCGGCACTTCGCGTTTTCAGCACTCGCTGAATGTTTCCTACTACAACTACAGGCTATGCAAGTTTCTGCACCTCAACGCCCGCTCCGCCGCGCGAGCGGGGCTTTTGCACGACCTGTTTTTCTATGACCGAAAGACGCACGAAAAAATACAGAACCGCCATCCCGCCGAACACGCGAACATCGCGCTCTACAATGCGTCAATGCGTTTCGCAATAACGGAACTTGAGGGCGATATGATACTAAACCATATGTGGCCTTTAACGCCCCACTTGCCGCGCCACGCGGAAACCTATGTAATTACGGTAGTTGACAAGCTGTGCGCGTCAGCGGAACTTTCGGCGTATTTTATGCGAAAACTCGCGAAAATTAAAGTACACAAACAGTTGACGGCTAACGCAGTTCCCGCTGTGCGGGAACGCTGTGAATAGTGCAAATTATAATAGCGCTGCGCGGGCAAAGCCCGCGCAAAATTTATTCGCTCTGTCATTTAATTATAGCCTCTAACTTTTCCGCTCTTGAAAGAATGTTCATAATCAGAATGGCGGTAAGTGTTACGTTGAACAGGTTTGAAATACTTATGAAAAATGTTGCCGTGCGCTTGTTATGTTTGGTTTTCAGAAGATTGGACGCCGCGCCTATCCACGCCGCCGACGCCGCGAGCGCCACGACAAGCGTCATCATCGCGCCGAACGCCGTCACCTGCACTTTGAAAACCTTTACGACAACTATTTCCAGAACGAAATCCGCAAACGGCAGCAGTATAAGCGGGAGCGTCGCAAGCGCCCATTCGTTGTGTCCGCGCCTGAAGAATATAAGCACAAAAAGCACGAAAATTCCCGCGATTACGCCACATTCTATTCCCATAATGACCTCCGTGTAGTTGCTAGATAGTAGTTGTTAGTAGTTAGTTTTGAACGCTCCTTGCGGGTCTTGCGTTTATCCCTTGCAAGGGCGGTTTTTGTTTGTCCCCCTGCGGGGGACAAACGGGGGAAATATTATCCCCGTGGCTGTTAGCAGTTAGTTTTGAACGCTCCCTGCGGGTCTTGCGTTTATCCCTTGCAGGGGCGGTTTTTGTTTGTCCCCCTGCGGGGGACAAACGGGGGGAAATATTATCCCCGTGGCTGTTAGCAGTTAGTTTCAACGCTCCTTGCGGGTCTTGCGGTTATCCCTTGCAAGGGCGGTTTTTGTTTGTCCCCCTGCGGGGGGACAAACGGGGGAAATATTATCCCCGTGGTTGTTAGTTATTCCCGCCTGCGGGAAGTTATTTCAAAAGTTCTTTTACTTTCGCATTATCACCGCAAATCGAATAGATAACGGTGTTTCCGCTTTGCTCCACAAAGCTGTCGTCGAACTTGTACATTTCGTTCGGAGTGTAGTCCTTGAACGTGGTTTTCTGATGTTCAACGCGCTTGTCAAGGCTTTCCTTAATTCTGCCCGCCGCGTCCGCGTCTTTGGCGGTGAATATTCCGAACTCGTCGGGAACTGCGCCAACAGGGCAGATGTATGCGGAAAATTCCGCTACATCTGCGGGGTCAATCCCTAAAACGTCCTTTAACTGCGAATTCGCCAAGTCTTTCATCGAAACTTCTTTGCCGTCGAACGTCGCAAACGCTACCGCGCTTTTAACGTCGTTTGCCTTTTCGGACACGGATTTAGTATTTTCCGCGCTTTGCACGGCGGAAGAACCGCCCGATGAATTACCATTGCACCCCGCGAGGGAAACGCACATAACTCCTGCCGTGATTATTGCGAGAATATTCTTTTTCATAGTTTTTTGTCCTTTCAAATTATTGTTCCAGCACTTTTTCAACGCTCGACAGCAGAACCGTGTAAGTAGTGCCTAAGAAGTGCATACCGTCCGCCTCGGCGTATTTCTCGGAGAAATAGCCGTCCTCGTCCTTTAGTTCGGAATTTATATCGTAATATTTCACTCCGAGTTCGGAGCAGAGGGCTTTTAAACGTGTGTTCGCGTTGTCGATTATCGTGTTCGTGACCATAGAATAGCTTGCGAGAGAACTGTCCGCAGTAATCGGCGGTACGGAAAGCACGAGGATTGTGCTGTTCGGACACGCGGTTTTAAGGCTGTTTATTAAGCCCCTGTTGCCGTTTACAAAATCGTCCATATCCGTCTGCGGGCTTAGGCTGTTCGAGCCTAACATAATTATAATGTGCTTAGGCTGTTTATCCTTTGCGTAATCCACCGCCGTACCCGAATAAAACGTATCGTCAAACGGGTTTACCTGCGCGGAATACGCCGTGTAGCCTACCGCCGCCGCGACGTTTTCGCGGTCTAAGTACTGATAGAGATAAAGTCCCGTGAAGATACTGTCGCCTATGAACAGGTCGTCCTTGAAAAATTCCTTGTTGAAATCCGCGTTGACGGCGGGTTCGGGGTTCTCCTGACCCGTTGAGGAAACGTCAGCCGTGCTTGCAAGTTCCGTCGCCGTACTGCTCTGCGCCGAAGATACCGCGCTTTGAGCTGACATCGTGCTTTGCGAACTTACCGCCGATGAACTCGACGAGGACGTTACTGCGGGTCTTTGCTGTGACGAACTGTCTTTATCGTACTTAATATTATTGAACGTTATCGCGAAAATCACCCCGCACACCGCGAGGATAACGCACACCATAAGGACGTTCGTGACGATAACGGGAGTGGGTATCTTGTTCTTTTTGACCCTGCCGATTTTCGCGGGGCTTTTTTTCGCGCCCGACTGCGAGGTCTTGACGGGTACGCTGTGATAATTAGGCTTGCGCCCGCCGTTTCTATTGGGCGGTTTAATTTCGCTCATACTTTTTACCTCTTTCTTTCAGAAAACAGTTGTTCTTATCATTTAACAAAAATGTTTACAAGGTTTTTGCTTTTGATAATACGTTCAGTCTATATTATAATATAAACCGCGGAAAATTTCAAGTAGTATCACAAAAAATTCAGCATTTTGCAACAACTAAATACTAACTTCGCATTTTACGCTCGTTCCACTCCTGCCGTGTCATAAGCACCTGACGGGGCTTTGAACCCTCATAACCGCCGACAACGCCCATTTTTTCCATTGTGTCGATAAGCCGCGCCGCTCTGCCGTAGCCGAGTTTTAAGCGCCGCTGGAGCGAGGACGTACTCGCTTGCCCCGCCTCTATCACATACTCGATTGCCTCTTCGAGTTTGTCGTCCTGTTCGCCCGTATCGTCATCGTCATCGGACGGGGCGTCCTTGCCGCCCGCGCTTACCATTTCCGTCTGACGTTCGATTTCGGCTATAATGCTTTCGTCGTATTCCGCCTTGAACGTCTGCTTTATGAAGTCCACGACGCGCTCTATTTCGCCGTCGGAAACGTAACAGCCCTGAAGTCTTATCGGCTTTTGAGAACCGACGGGCATATACAGCATATCGCCGTTTCCTAGGAGTTTTTCCGCGCCCGAACTGTCGAGGATAACTCGGCTGTCGCTGTTTGACGATACGAGCAAGGCAATTCGGCTGGGGATATTTCCCTTGATAAGTCCCGTAACGACGGAAACTATCGGCTTTTGCGTTGCTATTACGAGGTACATTCCCGCCGCTCTCGCTTTTTGAGCAAGGCGCACGATGCTGTCCTCAACGTCTTTCGGCGACGCCATCATAAGGTCGGCTAATTCGTCTATGAAAATTACGATATGCGGCATAGGTTCGATGTCGATGTTCTCTTTTGCCAAGTCGTTGTAGCCGTCTATGTTGCGCACGTTGTTTTCGGAAAACAGCGTATAGCGGTTTTCCATTTCAGTCACCGCCCACGCAAGCGCGCCTGCGGCTTTCTTCGGTTCGGTAACTACGGGGATAAGCAGGTGCGGTATTCCGTTGTACATCATAAATTCGACCTGCTTTGGGTCTACCATTATAATGCGGACGTCCGTCGGCGTGGATTTCATCAGGATACTCATAATAATCGAGTTTACGCAGACGGATTTTCCCGAACCCGTAGTTCCCGCGATAAGCAGGTGCGGCATTTTCGTGATATTGCACGTTATCGCGTTTCCGCTGATGTCCTTTCCCAAAACGGTCACGAGTTTTTTGTCGAATGTTTTCTTAAAATCGGCATTGTCCACGAGTTCGCGGAAGAACACCGTATCTTTTACCTTGTTCGGAATTTCTATTCCGACAGCGGGTTTGTCGGGTACGGGCGCAATGCGCACTCCTCCCACCGCGAGATTAAGCGCGACATCGTCCGCGAGGTTCGCTATCTTCGAGAGTTTAACGCCCGGAGCGGGCTGGAGTTCATAACGCGTAACGGACGGACCTCTGGACGCGCCCAAATAAGTAGTCTGTACGCCGAAACTGTCAAGCGTTTTGACGAGTTTATCCGCGTTTTGCTTTATCTCAGCGGAAATATCGTCCTGCTTTACGGGCTTTTTCACCTCGTCTAAAAGGTTCATCGGCGGGAGTGTGTATACATCTGACAGCTTTAACTGCGTATCGCTGTGTTTTTCGGGCTTTGACAATTCGCTTTGCGCTGTTAAATTATCGGTTTTTCTGCTCTCCTCGGCGAACTTCGGCGCGTTTTCGGCGATTATGTCGTCAAGGTCAAACGGAAGTTCCGCCTCGTCCGTGTCGGAAATATCGCCGAAGTCGCTGTTATCTTCGGGCATTTCCTCGGTGAACGGCTTGTCCGAATTTGTGAGGTTTTCGCGCGGCGCGTCAACTATCTTTGAAACGCGCGCGGGCTGTTTTTCCGCGTTCAGCTTGTCCAGCGCGTCGATAAGCGGTACGATGTCCGCGTCGCCGTCCTCGAAACGCGCGGGGTCGTCGGGGTTCTTCTCGCGCATTATCGGGTGCTTTTTCTCCATATAACGCTTTAACGCCTCTTCATAATCGCGGTTGTCGGCGTTCTGTTCCTCTTTGAGTTTGGAGCCGTCGCTGACTTCGGGCATTTTGATAGTGCGTTCGCCTATCTTCAGCGGTTCGGGGAGTTCGTCGGTTTTTTCCGCAGGAACTGCGGGTTCGCTTTCAAGTTCGTCTACACTTCCCACTATCTCGCGCATTTCGCGCATTTTCTGCGCTTTCGTATCGTCGGCGTAATATTCCGCCATACGGCGCTTGTGTTCTTCGCGCTCGCGGAGTTTTTCCGCGTGAGCCTGCGCTCTGCGCTCGTTTTCCTGCTGTTCGAGTTCCCTATACTGCTCTTCGGTGAGCATACGCTGTTCTCTGCGGTATTCGCGGCGTTCCGATACGTTTTCGCTTATGTTCTTTACAGAACCGCCGAGTTTCGCGAACAGTTCCGACAGGGGCATATCAATAAGCAGGAGAATACTTGCTAGTGCTAAGATGATTATGACGATACACGCGCCGAGTTTCCCCAAGAACAAAAGCGGTACGCCTAAGATTATCGCGAAAACACCTCCGCCCGACATTCCCGCGCCGCTTACATAGAGGTTTTTTATTACTTCAAAGAAATTCCCGCCGTTCACAATGCCTACGCCGAATATCTCCGCCGCCGCGCAGAGCATTATCATAAAAAGTCCGCGCTTTAGTAGGGTCAGCGAAATCGCGGAGTGCGTTTTTTTCGAGCCTACGACAACGCCCGCAGAAATCACGAGCGGACCTACCGCGAACGCCATAACCCCGAACAGTCCGTGCATTACGTCATAAAGCGCTTTCCAGCCCATTGAACCGGGAATAAGCGCCATAAGCGTCAAGAGCGCTCCGACCGCGTACAGTATTATAGACGCGGTGCGCCGTCTGCGCAGACTTTGGCGCATTGCCTCTTCGCGCAGGCGCTGAGCCTCTAATTCCGCTTTTTTGGAACGTGATGATGTTGTTCTTGTTTTCCCCGCCATTCCTCCCGCTTTTGTACCGCGGGAGGTAGTTTTTCTTTCTGCCATTTTTATCTTCCTTTATGTATTTTGCCTAATTTCTATATTACTTCATTACTTCATAAACAGCGATGAAAGCGCGCCGCCCGTTGCGTGTTCCCAAATTCCGCCCGCAACGCACAAAACGCCGATTATCGCCGTGTATATTCCGAAAATCTTGAACCTGTCGTTTTTTATCAGCCACTTTACGAGTTTTATCGCCAAAAATCCGACGACCGCCGATATAACAAATCCTATGCCGAGCATTACCCAATCCAACTGCATATCGCTTTTAAGCGCGTCGCCGATTTCGAGAACGCTCCCGCCGAGTATCGCGGGGATACCCAAAACGAACGCGAACGACACCGCCGTTTCCTTTTCAAGTCCGCAAAACAGACCCGCCGCCGTTGTCGAACCCGAACGCGATACGCCGGGGAATAAGGCTACGCATTGGAAAAGCCCTACCGTTACTGCGTCTTTCACCTTCATATCCTCGGCTTGCTTTCTGCCGTGACATCTGTCGGATAAGAAAAGCATTACCGCCGTAAACATAAACGCCAGACCCTCGAAGATTATATCTCCGTCGCCTTCGCGCGCTGTGAAGAAGTCCTTGAACAAGTACACGGGAACTAAAAGCAATGTCGCGATTATCACCATAAACATCATACGGCGCGAGCCGTTCATATTCTTCCACGAAAATTTCCCCGTGAATATATCGCCAATAGTCAGGAAAAATTCCTTTATCATACCCCAGACAGTCTTCCAAAAGGCAACCAGCACCGCCGCCAGTGTTCCTAAGTGCAAAACTATCATCAGTATCAGCGCGTCGTCGCCCGTGTAGCCCGTGATGTGCTGAATTACCGACAAATGCCCCGAACTCGAAACAGGCAGGAACTCCGTTAAACCCTGCACTACGCCTTGAATTATTACGTTTATTATGTCCATAGTTATCCCCTTATGTAAAACCGCCGTTTTTGGCGGTGTATTGATTACAGATTGCCGTTATTAAATAACATTCGCACCATTAAGTTTGACGCAACTATATCGTGCATATGCTCGTCAAGCTGTTCAAGTGCGTCATTTTCGCCTTGTTTGCGTTCGTCGCTCACCGTTCTCCCCTCCAATCTCCTAAGCGCATATCCGCGCGGTCTTGCTGTACTGCCGCGGCAACTGCCTTTGACGGCGGATTTTCACCGCTGACAGCCGACGCTTTGCGTTTGGAGGAGGATTTTTTGGAATTTTTCGGCTTTGCTTTCGCCTTGTTCCGCTTTTCTATCAGCTTATACAAGCACTGCACCGCGTCGGACAGCGAACCCAAGCTGTCTATCAGCCCCTCTTTGACAGCGCTTTTGCCGTCAAGCACCGTGCCTATGTCAAGCACAAGTTCGTCGCGCTCCATCATAAGTTCTTTAAAGCGTTCGGGGCGCATTTTGCTGTTTCCTACGACAAATTTCGTTATCCTGTCCTGCATTTTCTCGAAATAGCGCATAGTCTGCGGAACGCCGAGCGTCATTCCGTTTATCCTCACGGGGTGAATGGTCATTGTCGCCGACGGCACGATAAAACTCTTGTTCGCCGCGACGGACAGCGGAACGCCTATCGAATGTCCTCCGCCTAACACTATTGAAACAGTGGGTTTCGACATTCCCGCGATAAGTTCCGCAATCGCAAGCCCTGCCTCGACGTCCCCGCCTACCGTATTCAGCACGACCAGCAAACCCTCGACGCTTTGATCCTCCTCTATCGCCACAAGAGCGGGAATGATATGCTCGTATTTCGTCGTCTTGTTCTGCGACGGGAGAATATAGTGTCCCTCGATCTGCCCGATAATAGTAAGACAGCGGATATTGTGAACCGCGTTTTCCGCGGCGATTATGCCCGTATCGGTTATCTGCCCGTTCACATCTTCCGTGACCGATGTGTTTTCTTCGTCCATTCCTATCGCTCCTTGTACAGTATTTTGTACATATTATTACAATTAGCAATAGAAATATTCAAAAATCAATCGCTGTTCATAAATTTATTCATAGTTGCCAAAACAGCGGGGATTTCGAGCGGTTTTGATAAATGCGCGTTCATACCCGCTTTGCGGCTCTTTTCCTCGTCCTCCGCGAACGCGTTCGCGGTCATCGCGACTATAGGCACTACAGCGGCGTCGGGACGCGGCAGTGAGCGTATCACTTTAGTAGCCTCAAAGCCGTTCATACGCGGCATTTGTATATCCATCAGGATCAGGTCATAATAATGCAGTTCGCTTTGTGCGAAAAGTTCCGCAGCCTTTCTGCCGTCCTCCGCCTCGTCGATTTGCGCGCCTGTCACATCTCCCAAAAGCTGAACGGCAATCTCGCGGTTCAGTTCGTTATCTTCGGCAAGCAGAATGTGCTTTCCGCTGAAATCATACGATTTGCTTTCAGCGCATTTTCTGCATTCAGAATTATCCTTGCGCCATTCTATCTTCTTCGTGTTGTCGCCCAAAGCAAAAGGCAATTCGACCTTAAATTCCGAACCCTTGCCGTATTCGCTCTGCACGGTGACTTTACCGCCCATAAGTTCCGAGAACCTGCGTACTATCGACAATCCTAAGCCCGTACCGCCGAATTTCCGCGCGATGTCGGCGTTCTCCTGCTCGAACGCCTCGAATATCTTGCCCAAATTTTCCTGCTTAATGCCCTTGCCCGTGTCCTTGACGGAGAACTCCAGGAGGACGCGTTTTTCCTCGCATTTAAGTTCCTTTACCGTCAGGGTAATGCTCCCGCCGTTCGGCGTGAACTTCAGCGCGTTTGAAAGCAGGTTCGTGAGAATTTGATTTAAGCGCAGAGAGTCGCCCTCTATAAATTCGTAAAGTTCGCCCTCAGGGTTTACTTCAAAGTTAATCCCCCGTTCGTCTGCTTGAACTTTATAGATGTTCTCAATATTTTCAAGGAAAAGGCACAAATCGAAAAGTTCGCTTTTAAGCTGTATCTTTCCGCTTTCTATCTTCGACATATCCAATACGTCGTTGATAAGCGACATAAGGTGCTTTGACGAAAGCGCGACTTTTCGCAGGCTGTCGTCCACCTTTTCGGGGTCGCGCACGTTTTGACGCGCGATTTCGGTCATTCCGATTATGCCGTTCATCGGCGTGCGGATTTCGTGGCTCATACGGCTTAAAAACTCGCTCTTCGCGCGGTTCGCCTGTTCCGCGGCTTTCTGCGCCTGCTCCGCCTCCTCGCGGGCGATTTCAAGCTGTTTTGAGTGCGCCCGCAAATTCATCAGATACACAAAGAATATCGCCAAAATAATCAGCGCGATAACCGCCATCATCGTAATAGCGTTGCTGTTCAGCTTTCGGCTCAAGGTTTCCGACAGATTATCAACGACGTCATACGGCACTTCCATAAGCATATACCAATCCGTGTCCTCAATCGGCGCGTAGTACATACACATATGCACGCCGGCGATTTTGTAAATCGCCATACCCGAACCGCCGTCTTTCAGACCGTCCGCTATTTCGTCAACGGAATAACCCTCGTCAAATTCGGCGTATTCTCTGAACCTTGAAATGAAATTGCTCCCCGTCGGCACGTCGGTGACGTAGCTGTTGCAGATTATAAAACTGCCGTCGCGCGTTACTATACTCGCGTTTGTCTGCCCGTCCTCACTTTGCAAAAACAGGTGCTGACCGATAGATTCCGCCGTGTATCCCGCTATTATCGCGATTATTTTCCTGCCGTCATAGATAATAGGAGAAATCTGCGTTCCCAAGACTATCATATCATTGTCGTGAAACGCCTCGTTGTATGATATAAGCCTGTCCCCGCCTTTGAGAAGTTCCGCGAGAAAGCTAAGATGCGACGCGGCGGGACGTTTCCCGTCGCGGCTGTAGTAATAGCCGTCCTCGTCGATAAACGCCATAAAATCGAAGTCGTTGTTCGCCTCGGCGTCGGTTATGAAACGCTCTATTGTTTCGAGATTTTTCATATCCTCGCCGTTCACGCTTTCCGCAACGGCTTTCAGCCCGCTGTATCTGAGCGACAGGCTTGAATTGAAATTCGTCTGCGTAAGGTCGGTCATTTCGCGAAGATATATCATATTCATATCTTTTGTGAAATCCGACGTTATCGTTGACGAGGCGCGTATCAGCCAGTTTAAAAGCAAAAGACAGACAAGCACGATCGCCGATACCAGCGCGATATACGACAGCTTGTGAGGGCGTTTTTTCACGGGATTTTCAGTCATTTTGGTTCACCGATATTATCCTTCCTTCGACCTTTGATGATATTTCCTCGTTGTTGTGACTTACGATGTAATCTTCAAGTACGCTTTTAAAAGTCAAGTCGGTTTCGCGGACAAGTTTCACATTTTCGTCTTTAGGAACGTCGTCGCTGTAAACATTCAGCATTGTGTAACCGTCGCCGTTGTTGTCGAAATATCCGTTTACGCCCGCCATATAATTCGTGACCGCTATCGTGTACGCCGCGTTTTCGTCAAGCGGAGAACCGTCGGGGAGCGTCACTTCCACAAGCTGTGCGGGAGTTTCCTCCGTGGGCGCTGTGAACGAATATTTCAGCCCCGAAACGTTCAAGAACCGCCCGCCCGGAATGTTGTTATCGCTTATTATCGCGGAAATGCCGTTTTCGAGCATACTTCTGATAACGTCCGCGTTTACTTCGAGGACGATTATTTTGTTGTCATACGGCAAAACCGCGTCTAAATCATAGCTGTAAATGTCACCCTTATACAGGCTTGACCTTATCGAACCGCCGTTTACTACGGCAATATCCACGCCCATAATTTCCCTTATGGCGTCGGACACAAGGTTTCCTATCTCCGTTTCCTGCAAGCGGACGTTGTAATTCTGCACTATCATATCCTGACCGATAGTGCCGAGCAGGGAACCGTTTTGGCTGTCGCCGTCCTGAAAATACGCGTCAAGCTCGGCGAACGCGGGTTCTATTTCGGATTTACCGCAGAGAACGGAGTTGCAGCGGCTGCCGAAATAGCGCATAAAATCGGCGGATATTGATAGATTGAAGTTATAGCCGTTTTCAATGCAGTCCTGTATTCCCGCGGGAACGATGTCATCTGCGGGCTGATAATCCACGAGATACGAATACGCCGCGCCGTTGTCTTTCATAAACACGTCCTGCCCTTCGGGGGTGGAGATAAGGCTCAATATCTTTCGGCAAGCGTCGAGTTTCGTTTCATTTCCCTTTTCTGTAAGCGCGCTGTTTATCCCCAAAAACGCGGACGGCGAGGAAATCGTCCACGCGGGATTGCCCTGGTCGCTGAAAATAGGGAGCATATCAAATTCATAGTCGCTTATTTCTTTTATATTGTCGAGCATACTAACGCTGCTGAACACCATAAACATTTCGCCGTTGCTCATTTTTTCGAGAATAGGCACGGCGTTTGTGTCGGGCAAAAACGGCATACTGTCCATATAGCCCTTTTCTATCATTTCAAGAGGCAGGTCAAGGCACATTTCCATTTTGCCCGAAAACTTAGAAGTGCCGTCTTTAAGACCGTCCGTCCACTGTATACCGTCAGCCTGACCGAAGAAGTCGGGGACGACGGACGCGAGCGCGAAAACTGCGGTTTCCTGCTCCGTGCCGTCAACGGCAAAATCCGCGCCGTTTTCGCCCGTGCCGATGTTCTTTTGCTTTGCCTTATCGAGCATTTCCAGAAGTTCGTCCTGCGTTGTCGGAACGGAAAGTCCGTTTTGCTTTGCGAGCGTAACATTATATATGTACCCGTAATACTGCGCGGGCAGAGGGATAAACAGATTTTTCCCGTTTACGGCGGTCTTATGCATAATTCCCGACTGATACGCCGAAACGTATTCATCGGCGCTCAGGTCAGCCAGATAATTCAGCACATCGCCCGTTGCGAGAGTGGACGTTACAATGTCGCACCCGTGACCGTTGCGCAGACGGCGCGTGATTTCGCCGTCAAGGGTAGCAGGCGTATTCCGTTCGATTTGCAGGTCTATGTCGGGGTATTTTGTTTCGATAAATTCCTCTAAGTGCGGTAATTCTGTAGTGTACATCATAGTAACGACGGTTTTCCCGCCGTCGGAACTCTCCGTTTTCCCCGAAGAACACCCCGTTAAAACCACCGCTCCCGCGATTGCTATGCACATTAAACTCTGCTTTATTTTCATAAAAATCACCTGTTAGTTAAAATTTTCATACACATATTTATTATACCACATTATATAGGTTTTGTCAAGCGGTGAAAAACTATTTACAGCGTTCCCCCCGCGGGCGGCGGGGAAACGCCTGAACCTATATCAAGAGTGTCAACATTTTAACCATAAGACAATCTTTCCGCGCCCGATAGGGCGCACCTTTGCTATACACTATGCACTGTGCACTATAAACTGCGCCAGCATCTAGCCTCTAGCCTCTAATTTTCTAGCCTCTAGCAGAATACTTGTACCTATCCAAGCATATAATCCTACAGAAAAGCTCTACACTAAAGGAGGATTAATTATGGAAGAGAACATCAAGCCCACGGTCTGTATAGACGAGATAGTATTTGACGGGCAGACAGAACAGGGCGTCGAATTGGATCACGTTCTGCCCGATTACTGCCCTGACATCTTTAAGGTGCTGTCCTGCACGCTGACGCCTTGTATTCTGTCGTATAATGTTTCGGCGGACTGCAGGCTGAGTATCGACGGGATAGTGTACATAAAGGTGCTGTACCTTACGGAAAATTCCAACAACGTGCAATGTATCGACCAGCGCTATACTTACTCCAAAACCGTGGATATG
This sequence comes from uncultured Clostridia bacterium, assembly GCA_947628655.1. Classification (GTDB taxonomy): domain Bacteria; phylum Bacillota; class Clostridia; order Oscillospirales; family Ruminococcaceae; genus CAG-115. Next base: position 112,530 of record CANRAS010000005.1, read on the forward strand.
GGGCGCAGGAATATGCCCGACGCCGCGCCTGTAGTTACGCTGCGCACGAAAGCGGATTATTGCTCCTGCCGTGCCGTAAGTCCGCGCAGGATTGACATTCGCGGAGCGGTGAGCGTGCGCATACGCGCGGCGTCCTGCGCGGAATACCCTCTGCCCGCTATTCCCGACGGACTTCAGGTAAAGAAAACCGAGATAAATGGCTGCGGGAAAACGCTGTTTGCGCAAAAGCAGATTACCGTGCGCGAGGAGATCGACACGGGCGCTAGTGGGATTACATTCGTTATGCTGGCGAACGCCGTGCCGAAGATAACAGACCTGCGGGTTATCGCAGACAAAGCCGTGCTTAAAGGCGTGGTGACGGTAAACGCGCTTTACGGCACTCCCGACGGCGAGAACCCCGAAAACGCGGGCGCGGCGGGTTCGGAGAAAATGACGGCTGACATTCCGATAAGCGCGATACTCGACATAGACGGCATAACGAGTTCGCATAGAACTTTCCCCGAAATCACGGTTATGAACTGTGAACTTATACCGAAAGCCGAGGGCGGGATTTTGTCGTGCGATTTGCTTTGCGAATGTCGGGCGCGGGCGCAGCTTGAAGAAAATATCGAGATTGCGACAGATGTTTATTCTACGGAATATGAAACGGAATTTGCGTCGGAAATGCTGAAAATATCGACGCTCCCGCGGACGGTATCGCATAATTTCACGGTAAGAACCGATATGCCCGCCGACAAAGGCGAAATACGTTCGGTATGGGACGCGCAGGGCGAACTTACAAACCCCGTACTTCGTCCGAACGAGAACGGCGAACTTGTACTGTCGGGAACGCTTTGTACACGAGTTTATGGGGCGATGACGGACGGCGTACCGTTTTTCAGCGAAAAGCAGGAGCCTATAGAACAGGCGATACCCGCCGACGACGTTCTCCCCGATACGCTTTCGGAATTTAACGCGGTTTGCTCGGACGCGGGATTTTCTATCCGACCCGACGGAAGTCTTGAAATCACCTGTACTGTTGAACTCAGCGCGTATCTGCACAACATAAACCCCGTCGAGGCGGTGAATACCGTTGTCGTACACGAGGATACGAAAAAGCAGACCGACGACGAATTTGCCCTGCGGATATGCTTTACGGGCGATAAAGCGGACTGCTGGAGCATTGCGAAGAAATACAACACTACCGTTCGGGCGATTATGGAAGAAAACGACATCGAAAACAGCGACGAGCCGCTTTCGGGTATGATCGTTATTCCGAAAGCCTGAAACGCTGAATATCATTTTAGAGGAGTTGAACACATGGATAATACTATTTATTCCGATATTGCAAAGCGCACGGGCGGGAACATTTATATAGGCGTTGTAGGACCCGTGCGTTCGGGAAAGTCAACGTTCATAAGCCGTTTTATGAACAGCCTTGTTATCCCGAATATCCCCGACGAATTCAGGCGCTCCCGCGCAAACGACGAACTGCCTCAATCCTCGGCGGGCAAGACGATAATGACGACAGAGCCGAAATTCGTCCCCGAAGAGGCGGCAGAGGTAAACATTGACGATGTGAAAATGAATGTTCGGCTTATCGACTGCGTAGGCTATATCGTGCCGTCCGCTATCGGGTATATCGAAAACGAAGCGCCGCGTATGGTGAAAACACCGTGGTTTGACGAGGAAATACCGTTTAATATGGCGGCGGAAGTAGGTACGCAGAAAGTAATAAACGAACATTCGACAATAGGCATAGTAGTTACGACGGACGGTTCTGTCACGGATATTCCGCGCGAGGAATATCAGGCGGCGGAGGAACGCATAATAGCCGAGCTGTCCGAAATAAACAAGCCGTTTGTCGTATTGCTTAACTGTACAGACCCGAAAAGCGCGGGCGCGGTTGCTTTAGCGGACGAACTTTCCGAAAAATACGGCACGGACGTTATTCCCGTAAACTGCCTTGACCTTGACGAGGACAAGATACGCGGGATTTTGGGCGCGCTGCTGCTGAAATTCCCCGTAAGCGAGGTGAAAATCCGCTGTCCTAAATGGATAACCGCGCTCGAAAAATCCCATTGGCTCAAGTCCGAAGTGTTCGGTCGAATTAAAGCCGCGTGCGCGGAAATTCACGGGATAAACGATGTAAAGACCGCCGCGGAGCAAATATCCGAATGTGAATACATAAAACGTGCGCTTGCCGAAGAAATGGATTTGGGAACGGGTTCGGGAATTATCGACATCACACTTCAAGACGAACTTTTCTACAAGATTTTGGGCGAGGCTACGGGCTTAGAACTCGGCGGTGAAAACGACCTTATGCCGTGTATGATTGAACTTGCCGCGATAAAGCGCAAATACGAGCGCGTAAAGAACGCGCTTGAAGAAGTCGAGGCGACGGGCTACGGCATAGTTCTCCCGCAAATGGAAGAACTGACGCTTGAAGAACCCGAAATTATCAAGCAAGGCGGGAAATACGGCGTAAGGCTCAGAGCGTCCGCGCCCTCGATACATATGATGAGCGCGAATATCACGACGGAAATAAACCCGATAGTCGGCAGTGAAAAGCAGTCCGAGGAACTTATCTCGTATCTTCTGAACGATTTTGAGGAGAACCCGACGAAAATCTGGGAAAGCAACATCTTCGGCAAATCCCTGTCCGACCTGGTAAACGAGGGCTTGCACAACAAGCTGAACCGTATGCCCGTGGACGCACGGCTGAAGTTGCAGGAAACTATTCAGCGGATTATCAATGATGGGTGCGGGGGGCTGATTTGCATTATTTTGTGATGGCTCTCGGATGCACGCGACCTTGATTGAAGTTTACAGTTAAGAGTGTACAGTGCACAGCAAAGGTGCGCCCTTGCGGGCGCGGATTAGATTGTCTTAGGGTCAAGACGTTGATTTTCTAGGGAATACAACGCCCCCGCGGTTGCGGGGGCGGTTTTGCTGAGAGAGTACTGACAAGATTTGGGCGGACTTTGCGCCTTGGGCAGACTTTTGGGCGGACTTTCGGGCGGAGTTTGAACCTGAATTTGGCTTAATACCGCCGTTTGGGCGGAGTTTAATATATTTTTATATATTCTAAGAACATTTTTATAATACACATAAAAATTAAAGAAGCAGAAAAAAGTTATAAGAAATTCGATTTTTTTGCGCAACTCCGCCCAAATCGCATAACAATGCGGAATTTTCACGAAAAGTCCGCCCAGAATTCCGCCCGCAGCTCCGCCCAACCGTCAATCTCCGCCCAAAACTTCCCCTCTTAACCCACAAAAACCGCCCCGCCGTCAGCGGGGCGTATTAATTACAGGACAATCTTTATTGTGCGCGGAGCGCACACAAAAACTAACTACTAACAACTATTCTCTAGCAACTGTGGGCGCAGCACGCTTAAATCATCTTGTACAACTCCAGAGTTTTCTCGTATCGTTCCTCAAAGTCTTTCGCCCCCGCAACAACCGCGATGTACGTCTTGCCGTTCTTTGCGAACGCCGCAACTATACAGTAGCCCGCGTTGTCCGTCGCTCCGATTTTCAGCCCTATAGCGTCCTCAACGTAGTAATCGCTGTCGGGATGAATAAGCATATTGCCGTTTTCCCAATACGCGGTTTCGCCCGTTTCAAACGTCACGGCGGTTTCGGTTATCATCGCTATCTCGCGTATTTCGGGTACGGTAAGCGCGTATTTCGCCGCCTTGATAAGGTCGTTTGCGGTAGTATAGTGCGCGTTGTCGTCCCAGCCGTCGGGGTCGGAAAAATGCGTGTTCTCCATTCCGAGTTCCAAAGCGAAGTCGTTCATCATATCGCAGAAAACGCTCACGGCGTGTTTGTCGGACATATTTGCGCTCCCGCTCGCTTTTCGCGCGGTATAAACGGCTATAGTATACGCCGCGTCATTCCCCGACGGCAGTAAAAGTCCCGTCAGCAGGTCGTACATCTTCAGCCGTTCGCCCTCCCCAATAAACGCAAGGCTTGAATCGGGCTGAACAAATTTCAGTTCCGAACCTACCGTGACGATTTCTTCGGGGTCAACATAGCGCAATGCGACGGACGCGGTTATTATCTTCGTAAGGCTTGCGGGCGCGATTTTTGCGTCGGCGTTTTCGGCGTAAAGCAGAGTGCTGTCCTCTACGCAGTAGAGCGCGCAGGACTTGCAGCCCGTTGCCTGCTCCGTTACCGCAGAGGAAGATGTTCCCGAACTTGACGATGTTGAAACAGTACTTGAAACAGCGCTTGAAACGATACTTTCAGAGTATTCGGAAGAAACGCTTGAAACGCTCCCCAACGTATCGACAGTTTCACGGGAGCAGGCGGTCAGAAACGCTAATCCCATAACTAACGCCAATGATAAACATATTTTTTTCATAGTACACCTTTAAAGAAGTAAGCAATTAGAGGTAAGAGGTAAGAGGTTGCTTAAAACCCTCAACACTAATTTTAACAATTTCTTACATATATTATACCACGATAGAATAATTTTTGCAAGTGGGCGGAACGGCGTTCTTACATCTTACCTCTGATTTCTAACTTCTAAAAGCGGAATTATTTACCTTTAATCTTCAAAAAATGAAAGATTTTTTTATAAAACTTGCAAAATCCACTTGACAATTTACGGGTTATGGTGTATAATTACATTGTGTCTTGTCGGAATAGAATGTGATTTTGGCAAATTTTGACTGTCACGAAAAAAATCCGATTATGAAACTTTGCCGTGCAAAATTTACCACGGCGGTAATAAAGGAGAATGAATTATGTTACAGAGAGAGGGAACAACAAGGATTCCGTCGGGCTGTGCTATCTCCGGTTTTATTAACAGGAGCGGAAAGCGAACGAACGGCAGTGTTATCGTAAATTCCATTGCGTGTATGCACGAGCGTTCAAACGGCTTGGGCGGAGGATATGCGGGATACGGCATTTATCCCGAATATAAGGACCAATATGCGCTGCACGTTTTCTACGATTCGAGCGAGGCGAGGATCAAAGCGGAGGCGTTTCTTGACCGCCATTTCGACGTTGTGAATTTGTCGAGAATACCCGTGCGCAAAAATCCGAACATCACGGACGAGCCGCTTATCTGGCGGTATTTCGTAAACCCATTGCCCACAAAACTTCAGGACAGTCAGCTTGACGAGCGCACGTTCGTCGCGAAATGCGTAATTAAAATCAACGATAAAATCGACGGTGCGTATGTCTTTTCAAGCGGGAAGAATATGGGCGTTTTCAAGGCGGTCGGCTATCCTGAGGACGTCGGCGACTTCTATCGTCTGGAGGAATACGACGGCTGGGCGTGGACGGTTCACGGACGCTATCCGACAAACACCCCCGGCTGGTGGGGCGGCGCGCACCCGTTTTCTCTGCTTGACTACACTATAGTGCATAACGGCGAGATTTCCTCGTATGACGCAAACCGCCGTTTTATCGAAATGTTCGGCTATAAGTGCAATCTGCTTACCGATACGGAGGTTATTACATATATAATAGACTACCTCCACAGACGGCTGAAAATGCCGCTTGAGGACGTGGCGAAAGTAATAGCCTCGCCGTTCTGGAGCGAACTCGAAAGCGGGACGTTCTCCGAAGAGGACACCGCGAAATACCGCCATTTCAGAAACGTTTATTCAAGCCTGCTTATCACGGGACCGTTTTCGATAATACTCGGCTTTAATAACGGGCTTATGGCGCTTAACGACCGCTTGAAACTGCGTTCTATGGTTGCGGCTGAAAAGGGCGACACGGTTTATATTTCAAGCGAGGAATGTTCGATAAGAACGATGTGTCCCGATGTTGACAGAATATGGAGCCCGCGCGGCGGCGAGCCTATCATAGTCACCTTGGATAAAAACGCCGCAGAAAGGGTGTGATAACGTGGCTGTTAATTTTATGAACCCGCTGTACGAGGTAGTGAGAAACCCCGACAGATGTATAAAATGCCGTGTTTGCGAACGTCAATGCGCAAACGAGGTACATAAATATGACGCTGAACTCGACAAGATGATTTCCAACGAAATGACCTGCGTAGACTGCCAAAGGTGCGTTTGCCTTTGTCCTACGCACGCGCTTAAAATTCGCCCGAACGAAAATCAGTTCCGCGAGAACGCGAACTGGTCGCATCAGATAATGGACGAAGTGTATAAGCAGGCGGGGAGCGGCGGCGTGCTGCTGTCCGCGATGGGAACTCCGAAACAGTATCCCGTTTATTGGGATAAAATCCTGCTGAACGCCTCGCAGGTGACGAACCCGCCTATAGACCCTCTGCGCGAACCTATGGAAACGAAAACGTTCCTCGGCAAAAAATCGCAGAAGATAACGTATGACGAAAACGGCAAGGCGCATTATGAAAAAACGCCGTATCTCGAACTCGATGTGCCGATAATGTTCTCGGCGATGTCGTTCGGCTCAATCTCGAAAAACGCTCACGAAAGCTTAGCGCGCGCCGCGACGGAACTCGGAACGTATTACAACACGGGCGAAGGCGGTCTGCACGAGGACTTCTACAAATACGGAAAGAATACGATTTGTCAAGTCGCGTCGGGACGTTTCGGCGTGTTCAAGGGCTACCTTGACGCGGGCGCGGCAATCGAGATAAAAATGGGTCAGGGCGCAAAGCCCGGTATCGGCGGTCACTTGCCGGGTATGAAGATAAACGACGAGATTTCGAGAACCCGTATGATACCTAAAGGCACGGACGCTATTTCTCCCGCTCCTCACCACGATATTTATTCAATCGAGGATCTGCGCCAGCTTGTGTTCTCGCTCAAAGAGGCGACAAATTGGGAAAAGCCCGTTATCGTCAAAATAGCGGCGGTGCATAATGTCGCGGCGATAGCGTCGGGCGTTGCGCGTTCGGGCGCGGATATAATCGCGATTGACGGTTTCAGAGGCGGCACGGGCGCCGCTCCTACGAGAATTAGAGATAACGTAGGTATCCCTATTGAACTCGCGCTTGCGGCTGTCGATTCGCGCCTGCGCGACGAGGGCATAAGAAACGATGTGTCGGTAGTAGTCGGCGGTTCGATACGTTCGGCGGCTGACGTTGTAAAGGCAATCGCGCTCGGCGCGGACGCCTGCTATATCGCGAGCGCGGCGCTGCTGGCGCTTGGATGTCATCTTTGCCGTTCCTGCAACACGGGCAAGTGCAATTGGGGTATCGCAACTCAGCGGGCAGACCTTGTAAAGCGCCTTAATCCCGACGTAGGCTACAAACGCCTTGTAAATCTCGTGACAGCGTGGGATCACGAAGTCAAAGAGATAATGGGCGGTATGGGCATTAACTCTATCGAGGCTCTGCGCGGAAACAGACTTATGCTGCGCGGCGTCGGGCTTACCCAAAAGGAACTTGATTTGCTCGGCATTCAGCACGCGGGCGAGTAAGGAGGGCAGGATAAATGAAAAAGGTCTATGTGAACGAAGATTGGTGTTTAGCTTGCCACTTGTGTGAATTTTACTGCGCCGCGGCAAACAGCGGTGCGGACAGTATGATAAAAGCGTTCCGCGACGGGAAAAAGCCCGTTCCGCGTATTCAGGTCGAGGAGGGCAGCGAGGTGAATTTCGCCGTGCAATGCCGTCACTGCGACGAACACCCTTGTGTAAAGGGCTGTATAGCGGGCGCGCTTTCGGTGTCCGACGAGGGCGTAGTGTCCTGCGATGAAAACAAGTGCGTCGGCTGCGGCACCTGCATTTTAAGCTGTCCTTACGGCTGTATAGTTCCCGACGAGGAAGCGCACGTCATCAGAAAGTGCGATTTGTGCGTGAAGAACCATAACGGTGCGCCCGCCTGCGTGGAGGGCTGTCCGAACAACGCTATAGTATTTGAGGAGAGGTGAGAATAGATGAATTATGTTATAATCGGCAATTCCGCGGCGGCAATCGGCACGGTTGCGGGCATACGCGAATTTGACAGCACGGGGAACATCACGATAATCTCCGATGAAAAATACCACACCTATTCCCGCCCGCTTATTTCGTATTGGTTAGAGGGCAGAGTAAGCGAAAAGAATATGATGTACCGCCCCGCCGATTTTTACGAGAAAAACGGCGTAACGCCCGTACTCGGCAGGAAAGTCACGAAAATCGACCCGCAGAAAAAGTGCGTGGTTTTAGAGGACGGCTTGCAGGTTCAGTATGATAAACTTATGGTCGCGACAGGCTCAAAGCCTTTTGTTCCGCCGATGAACGGTCTTGAAAACGTGCATTACCACACGTTTATGGACTTTGACAGCGCAAAGGCAATTAAGAGCGAAGTCAAGGACGGTATGAAAGTGCTGATAATCGGCGCGGGTCTTATCGGTCTTAAAGCGGCGGAGGCACTCGCGGCAAACGGCGCGAAAATTACCGTTGTGGATATGGCGGACAGAATTTTGCCGTCCATTCTCGATAACCGCGCGGGCGTAAAAATGCAAAAGTATATCGAAAGCCACGGCGTGAAGTTCATATTAGGCACGTCTGCCGAGGAGTTCACGGAGCGCACGGCGCGGCTTAAAAACGGCGTCAGCGTCGATTTTGATATGCTGATAGTCGCCGTCGGCGTGCGGCCCAACACGGAACTTGTCGCCGACGCGGGCGGAAAGGTAGACCGCGGTATTATCACGGATATGACGCAGAAAACCTCCCTTGACGATGTGTACGCGGCAGGCGACTGCACGGTGTCTTATGACGCGTCGTCCGATACGAACAGGATTTTGGCGCTTTTGCCGAACGCGTATATGCAGGGAGAAGTCGCGGGGCGCAATATGGCGGGCAGAGAGTTCCGCTATGTAAACGCTATCCCGATGAACGCTATCGGATTTTTCGGCTTGCATATAATCAGCGCGGGTTCTTACGACGGCGAGGAATATGTCGAGGAAACCGAGAATACATATAAAAAGCTGGTGTTCCGCGAAAACAGGCTTGTGGGATATATTCTTATAGGCGATGTAAAACGCGCGGGAATTTATACCTCTATGATAAAGGAACGCATTGACCTGGGCGATGTTGACATTGAACTGCTCAAAGAAAAACCGCAGATGATGATGTTCGGCAAGGCGCGCCGTCTTGAGAAACTTGGAGGTATAACAAAATGATAATAGACGCGAAAAACTACGATTATACGGAGATAAACAGGCTTATCCGCGAAAGCTCCGATGAAAAGATAGAGCTGAATAACGTTTTAGGTCAGCGCTATCTCGGCGCGGGAACTTCGGGCAAGGAACTGCTTATAAACGGCACTCCCGGCAACGCGCTCGGCGCGTACCTGAACGGCTCGAAGATAATCGTCCACGGCAACGCGCAGGACGCGATCGGCGATACGATGAACGGCGGCGCTATTATCGTCCACGGAAACTGCGGAGATACGACGGGTTACGCTATGCGTTCGGGCGAGATTTATGTGCAGGGCAATGCGGGCTATCGCGTAGGAATACATATGAAAAGCTACGAGGAACTCTATCCGATTATCGTCATAGGCGGCAGGGTAGGGGACTTCCTCGGCGAATATCAGGCGGGCGGTATTATAATCGTGTTCGGAATAGGCGTAGAGGGTATTCCCGTAGGACCGTTCTGCGGTACGGGTATGCACGGCGGAGAGATGTTCATAAGAAGTGAAAACGCGCCGACGGGACTTCCGAAACAGGTTTGCTGCGCCGAGGCTACAGACGAGGAAAAGCAGTCGATAAAGCATTACGCCGAAAGATTTGTAAAGCACTTCGGCGGTTCAGCAGATGAACTTTTGCAGTCGCGCTTCTGGAAATTAACGCCTAATTCTGCATCGCCGTATAAGCAATTATATGTCGATAATCTCTAAGCCGCAGTAAAAAAACACTCAAAACAGAGGTTGGTTTTTATGTTCATCTTAATCCACGCGAAAACCGAAGAAATTTGCGCGAATGTAATTTCCGCGCTAAGCGAACTTAACGCTCAAACCGCGGTATATTCCGATGAAAGTCAGCTGGCCGGCTGTGATGTGCTTATTGTTTCCACACCGCTTAAAGACGAGTTCGGTCTGGAATTTGTCGCGGACGCGTCAAAGAAGTGCAATGCGGCGGTAATCGTGTTGGCGCGCGCGGATATTGCCGAGGACGTTCAGCGGAGGATAAAGTTCACGGGGGCGTATGTCATAGGAAAGCCGTTCCCTAAGAGCGTGCTTGTAAACACCGTGAAGATGTCGCTCCTCGCGAAAGAGAACATTCAGCGGTTAGAACAGGAGAAAAGCGAACTCACAAAACAGCTTGACGATGTAAAGACGATAGACCGCGCTAAATGCTGTCTTATCGAGTACCTTAACCTTACGGAAAAGCAAGCCCACCGCCACATTCAGAAAATGGCAATGGATACTAGAAAAACGCAGAGAGAAATCGCGGAAGATATTTTAAGAACGTATTCGGGCGTTACGAACGTATAAAAAACTTAATATTCTAGTTTACCCCCGCCGTCGGCGGGGGTAAATTTTTGTCGTTTGGCGCGATAATGCGAGCAACGCCTTGACCCCGTCCACACAGCCCGCGTTTTGCGCAACGCGCAAAACAACGGCGCGACCAGCGCCGTTAATTCGCCGTAGGCGAATTGCGGGCGTACGGGCAACGGCGCGTACACGGTCGGCGCAGGCGCGTTAATACGTTTGGCGGTAAACTAACGCTTGATAAGGGAATAGGGCGCTTGAATTGAGCCACGCCGAACCCCACCGCGTTTGCGGGACGTTCTGACCCGCAGACAATCTAATCCGCGCCCGCAAGGGCGCACCTAAACTAGCTACTAGCAACTATTCTCTAGTTACTGATAGCGCCCCTAAACTAGCTGCTAGCAACTAATCTCTAGTTACTGATAGCACCCCTAAACTAGCTGCTAACAACTATTCTCTATCTACTGCGCGACCACGCGCTCTTACATCTTACTTCTTACCTCTGTTCTATTCTCCTCCCCCCTCGCATACTATTTACTAACAGGACAAGTTAAAAAGCGAGGGATTGTAAATGATTAAATTGAAAAGTATCAGCAAACTGCACATTACCGAACCGTTCGCGCAGATCGCGGAAATACGTCTGCGTTCGGGCAGACCGCCTGTCGCGGTGAATGTTTACGGCGAAATGAAGATATGCGGGAGCGCGTTTTCGGCTGATGAAATCGCCGAATGTTTCGCGGAAATTTGCCGATATTCGGTTTACAGCTTTGAGGAGGATATTTCCCGCGGGTTTGTAACGCTCGACGGCGGTCACCGCGTCGGAATTTGCGGAACGTGCGTTACAAAAAACGGGAAAATCGTTTCACAAAAGGATATTTCGGGGCTGAATATCCGCATAGCGCACGAGGTTCACGGGTGCGCTGACGAGGTGATAAGGCGCGTTTTTTCGGGCGGTTTGCGTTCGCTTTTAATAGCGGGAAAACCGCTTTGCGGGAAAACAACGGTTCTGCGGGATTTGGCTCGGCAGCTCGGCGCACGTCACAAAATCGTGATAATCGACAGCCGAAACGAGATTTCCGCGTCCGTTCACGGTACGCCGACGCTCGATATAGGACTTCATACCGACGCGCTTTGCGGCGTTGAGAAAAGCGAGGGGATTATGCTTGCAATTCGCAGTTTAAGCCCCGAAATCGTGATTTGCGACGAAATCGGCGATGACGAAAACGCTATAGAGCAGGCGATGTTCTGCGGTGTGAAGATAATCGCGACGGCGCACGCGGGAAGTCTGTCGGAACTGAAACGCCGTCCGTCAACGCGCGGATTGTTAGAACTGTTCGAGAGCGTCGCCGTGCTTGACGGGCGCGGAGTTTTGAGCGAACTTGCGGTGCTTGGGTGAATTATGGATATGCTGAAAATCATAGCGAGCGTTTTCATTTTCGTGGTCTGCGCGTTTGAGGGCAACAGACGAACACGGGAAATGCGCGAACGCGTTTTATTTCTCGCGGAAATATCGGGGCTTATAGAGCGGTTTGAAAGCGGAATACGCTCCGCCGAGCGAACGACGGACGAGCTTCTCGGCAAGGAAAACGGACGGTTCGCATTGCTTGTAAAAGAATACTCTGCACAAACGGGCGATATTCGCGACGGTTGGCGCAAAGCCTGCGAAACGCTGTCGGAATACGCCGAAGAAACGGCTGTTCTGGAAGAGTTAGGGAAAACGCTCGGCAGTTTCGACAAGGAAAGCACACTAGCGCACTTGAAACGCTCTGCCGAGGAAATCGCTGAATTGCGGAAAACCGCCGAAGAGGAGTATGCAAGGCGCGGAAAACCGCTCTCGCGCGTATGGACGCTGTGCGGGTTAGGACTTGCAATATTAATAATTTAAGAGGAACGCAATGGAAATTGAACTGCTTTTTAAAATAGCCGCCGTCGGTATTATCGTTGCGATATTAAATCTGATACTCAAAAAGACCGACCACGATGAACAGGTCGTGATGTTAAATGTCGCGGGGCTTGTGATAGTGCTGATGATGCTTATTCCCTCCATTCAGACGCTTTTTGAAACGATAAGGGACGTGTTCGGTCTTTGGTGATATGGTGACGGATATACTAAAGCTGTGCGGGTTCGGTCTGGCGGCGGTAATGCTCTGCGTTACCGTAAGACAGCTAAAGCCCGAAAGCGCCGTGTATGTTAATATTGCCGCGGGAGCAATGCTGCTTTTAGCGGCGGTACGGCTGATTTCTCCGCTTGTCGGCGCTGTCAGCACACTCGCGGACAATGCGGGAATAAGCGGAGAATATACGGAGGTGCTTTTAAAGGCGCTTGCGATAAGCTACATAACCGCGCTGTCGGCGGACTGCGCGCGCGACGCGGGCGAGGCGGCGCTCGGTTCTAAACTGGAACTTGCGGGGAGAATTTCGATAGCCGCGCTATCCGTCCCCGTGTTCGTTCAGCTTGCCGATTTGATTGCGAGAATAATTTCGCAAAGTTAAATTTAAGGGAAAGTAAAGATATGCGGAAGTTGATTTTAACAGCGATAAGTTTAGCGGTGATGTTTTTCTGCGGAATTACTGCCCGCGCGCAGGAATTTGATTACGGAAAAGAAACGCTTATCAGCGCGCTCCCCGAAGATACTCTCGAAGAACTCGAAAGCGCGGGTATTACTCCCGACAATCCGAAAGCCTTTTCGTTTACGGACGCTCTGGGCAGTCTTTGGGAACTTATCAAGGCGAAAGCCACAAGCCCTCTGCGTATGCTGTGCGGACTTTGCGGGGTAGTGCTGTTTTGTGCGCTTGCCGAAAATATCGCGGGGGAGGGCGCGGGAAACGGGATTGTTTCGGCGGTAGGAGTGCTGTGCGGTGCGGGAATTGCGGCGGGTGCCGTGTATGAAATGCTGAATAATTCGCTTACGGCAATATCCGCGGCGGCGAATTTTATGCTCGTGTTTATCCCCGTACTAACGGGAATTTCCGCCGCGATGGGAGCAACGCTCACGGCAACGGCGGTAAATTCCGCGATACTCGGCGTAACGCAAGTGTTCTCGCAGATCGCCGCGAACTTCATAGCGCCGTTTTGCGGAGCAATCTTAGGACTTTCCACGGCAGGCGCTGTTCACCCGCAGTTAAAGCTCGGAAAGCTGTCCGACGGCGTAAAGAAAATCATTATGTGGACGCTTACCTTGCTTATGACCGTGTTTATGGGAGTGCTGTCGCTCCAAACCGCGATTTCGGCGGCGTCGGACAATGCCGCGATAAAAGCCGCGAAGTTTGTCGTGTCGCAGGGCGTGCCTATTGTCGGCGGTACGGTGTCAGACGCGGTAAATACACTTCAAAGCGGTCTGGGAATACTCAAAAGCAGTATCGGCGTTTACGGAATGACAGCCGCCGCCGCGCTGATACTTCCCGTTCTGGCAAGTCTGCTATGCTACAAAATCGCCGCCGCATTATCCCAAACCCTAGCCGAGATGTTCGACCTGAAACCGCTTGCAGAACTTCTCAAAAGCTGTAACGGAATAATCACAATCGTTATGGCAATCACGTTTAGTGTTCTGTTATTGAACATCATAGGCGGGGCAATGATTTTAAGAATTACGGGGTATTAAGGGTAATAGCCGGAGATTAGTTGATAGTAGTTAGTTGATTTAAAGCGTAGATTTAGAGATGTAAGCGAGTAATTGAGTTATCCGCTTTGCGGATAACCTTCAAGCGGATTACCCTGTAAGAGGTAAGACCTGCGGGTTATTGCGCTGACGCTCTGTCAAAGCCTAATTACTTTGCACTGTACACTATGCGCTGTAAACTGTTATGTAGCCCGCGTTTTGCGCGGAGCGCAAAACAACGGCGCGACAGCGCCGTTAATTCGCCGTAGGCGAATTGCGGGCGGTCGGGCAAAGGCGCGTATACGGTCGGCGCAGGCGCGTTAATACGTCGGGCGGTAAGCTAATGCGGGATAAGGGAATGGGACGCGTGAATTGAGCCGCGCCAGACCTTACCGTGTCGGCGGGGTGTTTGGTTTAAACGGCACATTCCAGCTACTAGCTCTAATCTCTAGCCTCTGTTAGCCTAGCCCGCGTTTTGCGCGGAGCGCAAAACTGCACCGCGACAGCGGTGCAAATTCGCCGTCAGGCGAATTGCGGGCGGTCGGGCAAAGGCGCGTGCACGGTCGGCGCAGGCGCGTTAATACGTTGGGCGGTAAGCTAATGCGGGATAAGGGAATGGGGCGCGTGAATTGAGCCACGCCAGACCTTACCGCGTCGGCAGGGCGGATTGACCAAAAGACAATCTAATCGTCCGCGAGAGCGGACACATCATACTTTGCCAGCGTTTTCCGCGTAGAGGATAATGCGTGTACTCTTAACTATAAACAGCGCTCCCGCGCCATCTTTCCTCTAACCTCTTACTTCTTAAAGGAGTTTACTATGAAATTTATTCAAACGTTATGTATGTCCGCATTGAGTTGTGCGATTTTTCGCTTAGCCGTGCCTGCGAACAAGTTTTCAAAGCAAATCTCAGCCTTGATAGCGGGCGTTCTCTTGCTTACGGGAATTACCGCGCTGTCGGGCGCGGAGTTCGACTTGCAAGGTGCGGAAAATTCGCTTTGGGCTGAGAAATTCGGCGCGGAGATTTCCCAAAACGTAAACGAAGAATTACGCTATAAAATATGCTCGGAAATGTCCGATAAAATATACGCGCTTTTGTCGGAACACGGCATTTGTCCGAAAGAAATTCACATTGCCGTTAATATTTCGGGATTGTACAGCATAGATATTACACAGGTAGAGCTTGTATTCGCAAGCGGAGAACGGGCGGCGGCAGCAGCGGCGGCGGAAATTCTCGCGGGGGAGCTTTCACCTGAGATTGAAATTAAAACGGAAGTAAAGGAGTGAGGCAGTTGAAATGATAAGCCTATTATCGGGTGAAAAAGGGCGGAAGATACTTATAATCGGCGCGGCGGCGGTGTTGGTTTTGCTGATGCTCGGCACAATATTCCATACGGAAAAATCAACGCAAACTTTGCCCCTCGAAAATCCCGCAAGCGTTGAGCAGTCGCTGGAAACGCGTCTTAAAACACTTCTCGAAAAAATCGACGGCGTAGGCGAAGTCAGCGTGCTGATTACGCTCGACAGATGTTCACAGCAGGTTTACGAAAAGGACGAGAAAACGCAGACCGACGAAAGCCGCAGCAGTACGGAAAAGGAAACCGTGCTTTCCGCGAACAAAGAGCCGCTCCCCACCGCCGTCATTCAGCCGAAAGTCCGAGGCGCGGCAGTCGTGTGCAGCGGAGCGAATGACCCGATAGTTCGGGAGAAGGTGACAAATGCAGTTGCTAAGGCGCTGAACATTGGAGTTTCCAAAGTATACGTTACCTATTAGTAGCTAGAGAATAGTTATTAGTTTTTAGTTTAGCGTGTCCCCTGTTTCGCTTTTTTGCGTCGGCATCGTGCCGACGCTTTGGGCGAAACGGTGCGGCATCCTGCCGCAGCCTACGGCGGACAGAAAGATTGTCTGCTATTAGTAGCTGGAGAATAGTTATTAGTTGTTAGTATTTGGGTCAAGGCGTTGATGCAGAGCAGTAAGCGAGTAATCCGCAGGCGGATTACTCTGTAAGACCTGCGGGTCATTACGCTGACGCGCTATGTCAACGCATTTCCCCGCCGTCGGCGGGACGTATTGACTTAAA
>CANRAS010000006.1 GCA_947628655.1 uncultured Clostridia bacterium
GGTTTACAGTCTTAATATAACCCCTGACGAGAAGTTCTTTGACCCGCCAAAGAACAGCGAGAATTCAAATTGAGGGGAGGTGGGCTTATGCTGAACATTTTGAACAACAAGGTTATTTCCCTTTCCGACATTTCCGATCGCACAGGCATTGCGCTCAATGACATTGTTGTTGAGCTTAATCGCAGGAGAATTGTTCCTTTGCACTTTGGAAATAACGATTATATTACGGCGGATATGTTTTTGGTGCTTTTTAGCCAAAACAATACGGATAGTTTTGTGACTAATCCACCAATTTGCACGGCTGATATTGACAACCTCCCCTCGTCAGAGTTATCATTACCTCAGTTTAAAGGATGGGAGGTTTTGAGAGTGGCAAAAGCAACCATTTCATTTATTTCCAAAGAGGGCAGGAAGAAACCGTATATGGTTCAGAGACGAGTGTATTTGGCAGACAGGGGATATAAACGCGTTACAAAGTGCTTTGCGACCCGTGACGAAGCCGAGGCTTATGCGGCAAAGGTATATAGAGAGCGCGAACAGATTGTTCCCTGTTTGTCCGAATGTTCGGCGATACTCAGTGCGGGTATTGCAAGCGGACGGACTGTAAGCGGCAATATGAGTTTTTATGATTTTATGATATACTACATCAGGGACAGCGGCAAGTGCAATTGTACGGACAGAACGCAAAAGTGCTATACATATGTTGCTTCAAGTATTCGAGCCGTACTTGAAAAATTCGGAAACGGCTCGGTTACTCTTGAGCAGTTGAGCGATACGATACTCAACAAGATGTTTAAAGAAATGTCTGAGAAGTTTGCCCAGTCCACCTTGAACAAGGCGTTTGATTTTGCCAAGAGAACGCTGAAATACGCTTTCATGAAAAAGTACATCAGCGAGAATATTGCCAATTTGCTTGAAAAGCCCAAGAGCAGGATTCAGTCCGAAAAACGACAGCCGTATTCGGACGAGGAAATTCAAATGATACTCAATGCGGCAAAACCCAACAAGCGCCTTTATGCGATTATCAATATCGCTCTGTATACAGGCATGCGCCCATCGGAAATCCGCGCGCTGAGATGGTCGGACGTAGATTGGAATAACGAAACAATTCACGTCAACGGCGCAGTCAAAAGGCACTATGACAACCCCGAACGTTCTTCATATACCGAGTTTATTGGTGAAACAAAAAGCAAGAGCGGAATAAGGGTATTACCTCTGGCGAAAAGCGCTGTTGCTGCTTTGAAAGATTGGCATGCCGCATCCGCAGGAGCTTCGGAATTTATCTTATTTGATGAACATGGCAGCTTTATGAAGGAGGAGAGCTTTACATCTATGTGGGACAGATTTGTATACAGCCACAGATGGCGTGGAAAAAAGATTATTATGTATCGTTTCAGGCACACGTTCTGCACTCGGCTTCTTCTTGACGGCAAAACTCCGCAGATGGTTCAGGCTCTTATGGGCGACAGCACATTAAATGTTATCATGCATATTTATAACGGCATTAAGAGCAAGGATGTCATCGAGGCTGCCCGCGATTCCGTCAACAGCATTTTCAGAGTCTCTTGACAGTGCTATAATCTTATTACAAGCGTTTGACTGCTTAACGATTAGGTGTATTTTCAATTCACAAATTCAAGCCGCCCGAGAATTTGGGCGGCTTTTTTGTGTCAATATTCGTGCAAGGTCTTGTCAGTTGGCAACCCGACGGCAACCCGTGAGCTGCCGCCGTTTAAGCATTTTTCTATGACAGACAAGTCAGAGTTGTGACGCTGATGCCCAACAAACGTTTTTGTAGTGCGGTTTTACAGAACTTAAAGGGACAACAAAAAACGCTCAGCCTTATCAGTCGAGCGTCCATATTTCATATTAAAAACGAGCAGTATGTCAGCCTTACAAATCAGCTGCTCTACCAACTGAGCTACACCAGCGCATTAACGCTATTATCAGCGACTTATATATTATACCACGTTCAGCGGGGTTTGTCAAGCGGTTTTTTGAAAATTTTTAAATTTTGCACAAATTTGCTGTTGATTTTCAGCAATAACAGGCGGGCAAAGCGCATTGCAGCGCGCATTGCCCGCAAATTTACGGTTATTATTAATTACCCCCCGCGCTGTCTGTTGTTATTAATTCGGGGGCGGAAACGGCGGCGAGTTTGCGGTTGATTTGGTTCGTGCGCGTACCAATCAGCTTTTCAAGGTCGTCGTCGGCTTGGCGCAGGCGGTTGCGCGCCTTTTCGAGAACGTCGGCGAATGTCGCGAACTCTTTCTTCGCCTCCTCAAGAATTTTCCAGACCTCGCCGCTCTTCTTTTGAATAGCAAGCGTTTTAAAGCCCATTTGGAAACTGTTCAGCATTGCCGCCATCGTGGACGGTCCCGCGATATTTATTTGATATTCCCGCTGAAGAATTTCAATAAATCCCATATTCACGACTTCGGCATACAGACCCTCAAACGGCAGGAACATAATCGCGAAATTCGTCGTGTACGGCGGGTTGATGTACTTTTCGCTGATACTTTTTGCGCAGCGGCGTATTTCATCGCCGAGGATTTTCCGCGCGGATTTGACTGTGTTTGGGTCGCCTGTTTCAGCCGCGTTGATAAGCGCGGCGTAGGTATCGCCGGGGAATTTGGAGTCTATAGGCAGCCATATGTTTCCGCTGTCCGAACCGGGGAGTTTCACCGCGAAGTCAACGCGTTCACTCGTGTTAGGCTTTACCGCGACCTGTTCGCCGTACTGTTCGGGCGCTAAGATTTCCTCCAGAATAGAGCCTAACTGTATCTCGCCGAGCGTTCCGCGCGTCTTGACGTTTGAAAGGACGTTCTTCAAGTCGTTTACGCCGACCGCGACATTCTTCATTTCGCCTAAGCCCTCGTGGACTTCTTTCAGTCGCTGATTTACCGTTTCAAACGAGCGCGTTATCTTGTCGTCGAGCGTTTTTTGCAGCTTTTCGTTCACCGCGTCGTTTATCTTGTCAAGGCTCTTTTGATTGTCGGCGCGAAGTTTTTCCATACTCTCGGTATTGGAGTTCCGAATACTTGTCAGCGTTGTATTAATCTCACGGCGAATGTTCTCAAACGAAACCGAAAGTTTTTCGAGATTTTCTACGGTGACTGTCCGCTGTTTTTCTTGATTGTCGCTAAGGCTTTTCGCAAGTTCCGAGATATTCGTCACGACGGTTTGCAGGACTTTGTTCAGTTTCTCGTCAAGCGTGCTTTGCAGTTTTTCGGTAACTATGCTGTTTATCTTGTCAAGACTGCCCTGATTTTCGCGGCGGAGGTCTTTCATCTGCAATTCGATTTTCGCGAGAGCGTCGGCGGAACTGCTCTGCTGGGCGGTCTGCGACTCGCGCAGAGCGCGTCCTAATCTGTCGATCTGGCTTGCCGCCGCCTCGCCCTGCTTTGCGGACATTTCGACAAGCAGGCTGTTGTCATGCTCGCACGATTTTGACAGAAGTTCGACCGCGCTTTTTATTTCAAGCAGAGAACCGCCGTCCGACTTTGGGAGCTTAATCAGAATAACTACAAGCAAGGCGATAATCACCGCGCAGAGGACTATGATTACTATTTCCATTTTTTATCCTTTCTAATCTTTAATATTCCCGTAAACATCTTCGTTTGTCGGGTAGAAGTGCCGCACGCGCTGTTCGTTTTCGCCTATGTCGAAAATCGTGCGCTCTTGCGGGTCTTCTCCTGCCAGATACATCAACGTCGGGAAGATGTCGTCGTAGCTTATCGGCGCGTTGGAGATTTTAATTCCCTCGCCCGTTTGGTGCGCGGGCTTGAACATCAACAGCGGGAACATCTTTTTGTGGTTCTGTTCAATGCCGTGGTCGGCAAGGACGAGAATATCGCTGTTGTCGTAAAAACCGTTTTCTTTGAGATACGCGAAATAGCGGTTCAGCGTTTTGTTCGCCGCAATCGCGGTTATGTCCTCAGGAACTTCCTTTGAGCTGTCATACTGTAAATCAATCGTCGTGTCGCACGGATAGTGCAAGCCGTTTAGGTGAATATACTTGAACACTTCCTCGTCCGTAGAGCGGAAAACCGTGTTCGGGTCGCTGAAAAATGCGTAGTTGCTCAAGCTGAATTTTGTGTGACCGTCGAGTTTATCAATGTCGAAATCCGTCATTTCGTCACTGCTTATCCAAAACAGCGGTTTCAGCGGTTCGGGAGCGCACCGAAAGAACGCAAGTTTAAATATCTTCGCCGAATATTCGCGAGTGTCGGCGAACGTGATTTTCTTGCTGTAATAATTTTCCGTGTATTTCTCGTGAATATATACGGGAGGAACTGTCGGGTCGGAGTAGATATTCGCCTTGAACTTTTCGTTTACCAACTTATAGAACGTTTCATCGGAATACGCGGGCTGTTCTTCGGTTATTTCCCTGCCCGAAAATATGTAGGAAATGCAGTCGTAAGTCGTCATATATGAACCCACGGTGTTCCGATAATAGGTGAAACCGTCAAATTCGCTGACCGAATCGGGCGCAGTTTTCACCGCCTCGTCATAGTAAAACGAATCGTACATATCCATTACAATAACAAGCAAGTTGCGCTTTGTGCTGTAGAGTTCCAAATCATCTGTTGTGATAATAGGACGAACATCGCCGTTTGTGATAGTTTCTATGTTCAGCGCGCCCCACTTTCTGTGTTGAGGGTTAATCGCGGATATTGCCTGAACAGCAAACAGCGCCGCCGTCACGAAAAGCACGACCGCGTTAAAACTGTCGCGGAATTTCACAAAAAGCAAAAACGCCGCCGCGAAAGCCGCACACCACACGAGGACGCTCAAAATTATCTTCCACGCCGTCAGTTCGTACTTAGTGCCGTCAAGTTCTCCCATATTCGCCGCCAAAAATGTTCCTTGAATATACATCGCGAGCGACAATCCGAAAACCGCCGCGCAAAACCACCCGTTCGCCTTTTTCGGCAGGAGGAACGCGAGCAGCAATATCACCGCGCAAACAATCATCGAGATAAAGAACAAGTAGCGTTTCAGGCTCTTTATCGGGTACGGCATATCGGCGGCGTTATTAACGAAAATATCCATCGGCACGAAATAAAGCGGATACATCGCCGCAAAAAGGCTCAAAAATATATTGCGGAAAATAAAAGCGAGTTTTTCGCCCCTGCCGTTTCCGAAAAGCTTTTGCCCGAATTTCTTCAAAGGCGTTTTCAAATCAACGCGGATTTCCGTGTTTAAAATCTCTTTCATATTCATAAAACCGCCCACTTCCCTTTATTTAATTATACCACATTTCCTGTTTATTGTCAATACGAGCGGAAAAGGGTTGATTTTTACTGCGAGTAGTGCTATAATAGAGGTAAGCAGTTAGAAGTTAGAAGTAAGAAGTAAGATGTAAGAGATAAAGGAATTGCCCTCAAACAGCGGGTATAGCCTGCTGTTTGGTAAGAAGTAAGCAGTTGGAAGTAAGAAATTAGAAATTAACATATAAAGGAGAAATTATTATGAAACTGAAATCCATAACTCAAGTTGTTTTGTCGGCGGCGCTTTCGGCGGTTCTGCTGTGCGGGTGCGCGAACAGCGCGGAAACGTCCGTGACAAGTTCCGCTACGAGTTCCGTGACGAGTTCATCGGCGCAGAGTTCTTCAACCACTAAGGCTATCGCGTCTACAGAAAGCGCAACTTCGTCCAAATCGAGCGCGGAAAGTTCCGCTCCCGTTATAAGCAGTACGGTTGCAAGCAGTACGCCCGCGCCCGAAACTTCATCAAGCGCGCCCGTTTCATCGAGTGAACCCGCGCCTGCGGTTTCTTCGGCTGAACCTCCCGCGACGCAAAGCGCCGAAACTCCCGCGCCCGTAACGCCCGCCGGCGATACGCCGTTTGCAAAGCACGGACAGCTTTCCGTGAACGGCGCGTATCTCGTTGACCAAAACGGACAGAAATTCCAACTGCGCGGAATGTCTACGCACGGTATCGCGTGGTTTCCCGATTATATCAATTTCGACACGTTTAAGTTCCTGCGCGACGAGTGGAACACAAACTGTATCCGTCTTGCGATGTATACCGCAGAGAACGGGGGCTACTGCACGGGCGGTAATAAAGACTACATAAAGGGACTTGTAAAGAACGGCGTGGATTACGCAACGCAGCTCGGTATGTATGTTATAGTGGACTGGCACATTTTAAGCGACCAAACTCCGCTCACATACAAGGACGAGGCTGTAAGGTTCTTTGATGAAATGTCAAGTCTTTACGCGGACAGAGGGAACGTTATATACGAGATATGCAACGAGCCGAACGGGAGCGGTTCATGGCAGGACGTGACCGCATACGCAAACGAAGTAATTCCCGTTATCAGGAAAAATTCCCCGAACAGTATAGTGCTTGTCGGAACGCCGACGTGGAGCCAGGACATAGACCAGGCGTTAAATTCACCGCTCGGCTTTAATAACGTGATGTACTCTCTTCACTTCTACGCGGCTACTCACACCGATTGGCTGAGAAACAGAATGGAAAACTGTATTCAAAGCGGTCTGCCCGTGTTCATATCCGAGTTCGGCACTTGCGACGCGTCGGGAAACGGCGCTGTTGACGTGTATCAGTCCGAACAATGGAAAGCGCTTATCGACAAATACAACACAAGCTATATGTGCTGGAACTTGGCGAATAAGAACGAAGCCAGCAGTATTATCAGCGCGGGCTGTTCCAAACTCAGCGGTTGGACAGACGGCGATTTGAGCCGGCAGGGGCAGTTGATACGCGGTTGGTTTAAAGGCGAAACCGACTGATTTTTCCGCGCCGAAAGGAGAATTTTATGTATGAATTAGTTCAGGTTACGGATAACGTGTATTACGTTCAAAGTCCCGCTAAGATAGGGATTGTGCGAATATCGGACAATGATGTTATACTG
The DNA here is from genome assembly GCA_947628655.1 of uncultured Clostridia bacterium. Taxonomy (GTDB): domain Bacteria; phylum Bacillota; class Clostridia; order Oscillospirales; family Ruminococcaceae; genus CAG-115. The sequence continues at coordinate 6,881 of CANRAS010000006.1, forward strand.
ATCGACAGCGGGAACGACAAGGACGCGGGGAAGAAAGTCAAGAAACTGCTTGACGGAAACTCGTGGAATTTGAAAGCAATCTTCAACACCCACTCCAACGCCGACCACATCGGCGGGAACAGGTATTTGCAGGAGCAGACGGGGTGCAAGGTCTACGCGTACGGCGCGGAGTGCGATTTTACAAACCACCCGATATTAGAGCCGTCGTTTCTGTACGGCGGGTTTCCGTGCGGGGATTTGCGCCATAAGTTCCTGTTAGCGCAGGAAAGCCGCGCGGAAATGCTGACAGCGGACGTTCTGCCCGCGGGATTTGAGCTTATGGAACTGCGGGGGCATTTCTTTGATATGGTAGGTTTCAGAACGCCCGACGACGTTGTATTCCTCGCGGACTGTCTGTCGAGCAAGGAAACGCTTGACAAATACGGGATTTGTTTTATTTATGACGTTGGGGCTTATCTGAAAACGCTTGAAACGGTGCGCGGACTTTCGGCGCGTATGTTTATTCCGTCGCACGCCGCGCCGTGCGAGAACATCGCACCGCTGGCGCAGTACAATATTGACAAGGTAAACGAAGTCGCCGAAAAGATACTCGGCATATGCAAAACGCCGTCTAATTTTGAAGTCATTCTGCAAAGGCTGTTTTCGGAATATTCGCTTACAATGAATTTCGAGCAGTACGCGCTTGTCGGCAGTACCGTGCGCTCGTATCTCGCGTGGCTGAAAGACGGGAACAGGCTTTGCGCGCGGTTTGAAAACAGTATGCTGATTTGGGAGAGTGTAGGAAACTGATATGGTAAGAATACGAAATCTAAAGAAAAGCTATAAGGGTTTCCCCGTACTGCGGGGGCTTAGTATGGATATAAACAGCGGTGATGTTTACGGGTTTCTGGGGCGCAACGGGTGCGGGAAAACCACTACTATGAATATCATCTGCGGGGTTATCCCAAAAGACGACGGGGAAATTCAGTTGGGCGACGGAAAGCCGATTACGATCGGTTATCTTCCCGAAAGTCCGTCCATTTTCCCGTATATGACCGCCAGGGAATATCTCGAATATATCGGCGCGTGCGCGGAATATGACGGCGATATAAAAAAGCGGACGGACGAGGTTCTTGAAACAGTCGGACTTCGCGAGGCGGCGGACAGGCGCACAAAAGGCTTTTCAAGAGGAATGACCCAACGGCTCGGAATGGGCGCGGCTATCCTGAAAGACCCCGACCTGCTGATATTCGACGAGCCTACTTCCGCGCTTGACCCGCAGGGCAGGAGCGAGGTTCTTACGATAATCGAACGTTTAAAGGGTCTGGGCAGTACTATTGTTTTGTCAACACATATTCTGTCCGACGTTGAAAGGGTCGCTAACCGCATAGGAATTATAAACGGCGGGATTATCGCGGAAGAGGGCGAAATGAATACAATTCTGCGTAAATACGGCGGGGACGTTATAAGCCTGTCCGTGCGCAATCTTACGCAGGAGCAGAAAATCGCGCTGCTTTCCGTGAAATTCGCGAACGCCGAGTTTAACGATGAAACGGGACTTTTCAGATACGGCGGGTTCGGCGAAAACGGCGCGGAGGGCGCGGCGAAACAGCTTGTTAAACTCGCGGCTGACAATGATATTACGCTTGAAACTTTCAAGATAGGCACGGCAACTCTTGAGGAAGTTTTCGGAAAGGTGGTCGGATAATGAACGCGCAGTTAAAGTATTCATTCAAAAAGGAAAGCGCATTGTTTTTCAGGCGGTATCATTTTCTCGGAATGATGCTTGCAATATTTGGCATGGCGGTATTTAGTCCGCTGATGCTCAAGGCTATGATTGCTATGGGTACAATGGCGCAGGATTTACTGCCGACGCAGACGGCGCAGATTGCTGTGCCGAACGGCGCTGACCCGTCGATGACGGATTTTATGGATATGTTCGCAAGCGCGGCGATGTCGTTTGCGTACACGCTCAGAGAATTTGCGGCGACTTCGCTTTTGATAATTATGATAGTAATTCGCTCGGCGGCGGGCGGGGAACAGAAAAAGCGGACGATGATAGTTCCGCAGTGCAGTGGTCTGAAAACGAAAAACTACCTGCTCCCGAAGTTCGTAATTTACCCGCTGTCGATGTTCGGCGTGACGTTTTTCGGCGGTCTGACGGCGGGCGGTATCTGCAACGCGATGTTCGCGAATGACAGGTTAAACTTAGGTCAAATAGCGCTTGGTTCGCTGATGGTTTCGGTGTATATGATGTTTATACTGACCGTATATATATCGCTCGGACTATGCTCGGCGCGTCCGGGGGTTATGGTATGCGCGGTGTATATCGGGCAGACGCTGTTGCAGTCGTTCCTTGAGGGAATGGGACTTAGCGACTATCAGCCGTTCACGCTGATTTCGGCGCTCGGCACGATATTTACGGGCGGGGAGGAACTCGCGCGGAGAGTGCCGAGTATACTCACGGCGATTGGATTGTCCGTGGTGATTTGTGTGTTGATGTACTTTTTAGCATTGGGCGTGTTGAATGCGAAGAAGATTGATAATACGGAGGAAATAAAGCCACAATTCTGAAGAAGTTAGAAGTAAGAGGTAAGAGTGCGCGGGCGTTGCCCGCGCATTTTGTTGTAGAGTACGCGCCGTAAACGACCCCGCCGTAGGCAAGTAAAAGTTTCGCCAGCCTTTTCAAAGGCTGCGGGGGTCACGGGGGCAGAGCCCCCGTGTCGCCACGAAGTGGCGAAACACGCTCAAGAGCTCCGCAAGGGGGTGAATTTTCGCGTCGCATAGCGACGCGAAAAGAGGGCGGGTTGACCGCAAGCGGTCAACGCTAGCCCTGCGATAGAGGGCGTCCCACTTGCGCCTAGTGGAGCGCACGAAGTGCGCGGAACGGTCGCCTTAAAGCAACTGTATTGTGAGCGGACTGCCGGTGGCAGTCCGCTCACTGCGACTACCTAGACGGTTTCGCAGGCGCGTTACGGTTTGCCGTCGTTTGGCGTAGCCAAACGACCCCGCCGACAGGCGGGGTGAAATTCGCGACAGCGAATTTCAGACGGCAAACCGTGGCGTTGACGAGCGTACCTATATTCTCCGCGCCCGTATGGGCGCGGAGAATGAGGTGCGCGAGGAAACGCCCCACCGCGATAAGGCGGCGCGGTGACCCAAAGCCACCCCCGCCCCGCGCTCTTACTTCTTACCCCTAACCCCTTACTTCTAAAAAATTCCCCGCCCAAATCGGGCGGGGGTTTTTTATTAGTCCTTGATAAGCTCTATAATCGCCATTTCCGCGGCGTCACCGCGGCGCGGTCCTAACTTATAGATCCTCGTGTAACCGCTGTTTCTGGACGCGTACTTGTTCTCCGCAACGTCATTGAACAGCTGCTTTGCAACGTCCTCCTTTGTGATGTAGGAATAAACCTGACGCTTAGTGTGCAGAGTGTTCGCCTTGCTGAGCGTTATCATCTTTTCCGCCTCCGCGCGAACTTCCTTTGCGCGTGATACGGTAGTTTCTATCTTCCCGTTCTGGAACAGAAATGTAACCATTGCTCTCAGCATTGCTTTTCTGTGGTCGCTGGTGCGTCCCAATTTTCTTGTACCGGGCATAACTCTAATTTCTCCTTTCGATAGGATTGTTGACGAGCGAATATCTCGCTCCGATTAAATTAATTGTTTTCTTCCGACGACATAAGGTCACAGCCCAAAGAACGCAGTTTCGCCTTGACTTCATCGAACGATTTCTTTCCGAGATTGCGTACTTTCATCATATCCTCAGGCGATTTGTTTACCAAATCTTCCACGGTATTTATTCCCGCACGCTTGAGGCAGTTGAACGAACGAACGGAAAGTTCGAGTTCCTCGATAGTCATTTCGAGTACCTTGTCCTTGCGGCTTTCTTCCTTTGTTTCCATAAGCTCCTGCGGGTTGGTTTCGTCGGACAGTTCCGCAAAAAGCTGAAGTCTTTCTATGAGTATCTTCGCAGCGTACGATACCGCCTCTTTCGCGGAAATCGTGCCGTTCGTCCAGATCTCAATGATAAGTTTCTCGTAGTCTGTTCTCTGTCCTACACGAGTGTTCTCCACCGTGTAGTTGCATTTCAGAACAGGAGTGTAAATGCTGTCTATCGGAATGATACCGATAACGGGCTGGAGCTGCGTTTTGTTTTGTTCCGCCGAAACGTAACCCCGTCCTCTGTCGAGCGTAATATCCATGTACAGCCTAGCGCCTGCGCCCAATGTCGCGATGTGCATACCGGGGTCGAGAATTTCAACCTCGCTGTCGGTTTTGATGTCGCCCGCAGTCACTTCGCACTCTCCCTCAGCGTCGATGTAAAGTGTTTTGGGAGCCTCGCCGTACATTTTCGCTCTAAGTCCCTTAATGTTAAGGATAATCTCCGTAACGTCTTCTTTAACCCCGGGAATGGTTGAAAACTCGTGCTGGATACCGTCGATTTTAACAGATGTCGCAGCAACGCCCGGTAATGAGGAGAGTAACACCCGTCTAAGGCTGTTGCCCAAGGTGTTTCCGTATCCGCTCTGGAGAGGTTCCAGAACGAACATTCCATAAGTTCCGTCCGACCTCAGCTTAGAGGTCTCAATATTGAGCTTTTCGATTTTTTCAAGCATTAGTAACCCTCCCACCAGCTGGTAGTTGGCATAACCGCCAACTTTCAATTATCTTGTGCCAATATCAGACGATTAAAAGTCTGATGTCCTGCGTTATCTTTAACGCGGACGCCGTATTCCTGTTAATTTTAAATCACACCTCTGTCTACAGTATTGACAAAACTCCCGCGGCGCAATCACCGCCAATAAATAAAGGGTGTGAATTAAAAATAACTGCACTAAATATCTGTATGCAACGAGCCTTTTCAAACGAACCGCAAACGCGCCGTCTGAAAGCGACATTCTGCAATTATTTAGAATACAACTCGATAATCAGATGCTCTGCGATTTCATAATCGAGATCATCACGCTGGAACATACGCGTTACCTTAGCCGATTGCTTTTCCTTGTCAACGTCAAGCCACATGGGGGTAAGTCTGCCGCCCGCGATTTCAGCAATCTGCTCGAACTTCTTGCTCTTCTTGCTCTTCTCGCGAAGAGAAATAGTGTCGCCTACTTTTACTCTGTAAGAGGGAATGTCAACTCTCTTACCGTTCACACAGAAATGACCGTGAGATACAAGCTGACGAGCCTCGCGGCGTGTTGTAGCAAGCCCCATTCTGAAAATGATATTGTCAAGTCTGCTTTCGAGCAGTCTTAAAAGGTTTTCGCCTGCAATACCCTCTTCTTTGGTGGCGAGTTCATAATAGTGATAGAACTGCTTTTCAAGAACGCCGTAGATGAACTTCAGTTTCTGCTTTTCTTTAAGCTGAAGTCCGTATTCGGAAACTTTCTTGCGGCGATTAGCCTCAGGGTGTTTTCTTTTAGATACCTTTTTCTCCGAATAACCAAGTACTGCGGGGCTTATATCAAGCGTTCTGCACTTGTTGGAGATAGGGTCGCGATTTACTGCCATAAATAAATTCCTCCGTTATTTTAATATATATCGGCAAACTGCCGACGCTCGGCAAACGTTGCGCCGAGTCTTTTCCTGCTGTCACACGAACTGCGGACAGCCATAGCCGTAACTCAAACTCTTCTTCTCTTCGGGGGTCTGCATCCGTTGTGGGGAATGGGCGTTACGTCCTTTATCATCTTAACTTCAAGACCTGCTGTCTGAAGTGCGCGGATAGCCGCCTCACGACCCTGACCGGGACCGTTTACATAAACTTCAACGGTTTTAAGACCGTGCTCCATAGCCGCCTTTGCCGCAACCTCAGCGGCTGTCTGTGCGGCGAACGGAGTGGACTTTCTTGAACCTCTAAATCCCAATCCGCCTGCGGACGCCCACGAGAGCGCGTTGCCCTGAAGGTCGGTTATCGTGACTATCGTATTATTAAACGATGACTGTATATGCGCCGCGCCGTTTTCGATATTCTTGCGCTCACGGCGTCTGCGAACAACTGTTTTCTTAGCCTGTGCCATTTAATTACCGCCTTTCTAGTTACTTCTTCTTGTTAGCAATAGTCTTTTTCGGACCCTTGCGTGTTCTGGCGTTGGTCTTGGTGCGCTGACCGCGAACGGGCAGACCCTTGCGGTGACGCTGACCGCGATAGCAGTTTATCTCAACCAGACGTTTAATATTAAGCGCCACAATTCTTCTAAGGTCGCCTTCTACGACATATTCGTCGCGGTCGATGACCTCACGGATTTTTGTTTCCTCACTCTCGGTAAGGTCTTTAACGCGGGTGTCGGGATTAACTCCCGCCTTTGCCAGAATATCATTTGCGGATTTTCTGCCGATGCCGTATACATAGGTAAGACCTATTTCAACGCGCTTTTCTTTCGGCAGATCCACGCCGGCAATTCTTGCCATACTCTTTCCTCCTTATCCCTGTCTTTGTTTGTGTTTGGGTTCAACACAAATTACCATAACTTTGCCCTTGCGCTTGATTACTTTGCATTTGTCGCACATAGGCTTAACCGAAGGTCTAACTTTCATTGTGTGTACCTCCTCACTGAAAGGTTTATAACGGGCTTTAAGCCCTGCTGTTTACTTGGCGCGCCATGTAATTCTTCCCTTTGTAAGGTCATACGGCGACATTTCCACCGTGACTTTATCTCCGGGCAGGATACGAATGTAGTTCATCCTCAGCTTGCCGCTGATGTGCGCCAAAATCTGGTGTCCGTTGGTAAGCTCCACCTTGAACTGCGCGTTCGGCAGCGCCTCCAATATCGTTCCTTCTACTTCCAATACATCTTCTTTTGACAAGCTATTCACTCTCCTGTAACTTGCTCGCCCGCTTTCGCAAAACTGCTAAGCGTTTGTCTAAGCCTTTTATCCGTAAGCCCCGCCGGGTCTATTGTGAACCGTGTTGCGCGGATATGCTTTAGATTTTTTTGTTTCGGGTGCGAGAGCTTTCGCTCTTTTCCGTCGGCGAGGTATACCCTTTCGCCGTCAGCTCCCACGACGAGCATAAACCGCCCTTTGTCGTGACCCGCGGAGCTTATCACTACGCTCCCGTTTTTAATCTCCATTCAATGGCTCTCCAATGTCAGAATGATAGGTTCGCCGTTTGTGATAGCGACCGTGTGTTCAAAGTGGCAGGAAAGACTGCCGTCCGTTGTCACGACTGTCCACTTATCACTTAGAATTTTGACCTTAGGGGAATTAGTATTTACCATGGGTTCAATAGCGATCGTCATACCCGGCATAAGCCTTGGACCGTGACCCGCCTTGCCCTCGTTCGGGACTTCGGGGTCCTCGTGCATTTCCCGTCCGATGCCGTGTCCGATAAACTTTTCGGCGCACCAATACCCTCCGCTCCTGACGTGAGTTTCAATAGCGTGGGATATGTCGCCTATACGGTTTCCCGCGACCGCCTGTTCGATACCCTTATAAAGAGCCTCCTCGGTGTACTTCATTATGCGCCGTGCCTCGTCTGACACCTCGCCTACGGCGAAAGTTTTCGTGTTGTCGCCCATAAATCCGTTCAGTTCCGCCACAATATCGCACGAAAGAATATCGCCCTCTTTGAGGATTTTCTTCTTCGACGGGATACCGTGGATAAGGTTTTCGTTTACTGAAAAGCAGTTATGCCCCGGAAATCCGCCGTAGCCTTTGCACGGAGAATGTCCCCCGCGGGAACGGACGTAATCGTCAACGATTTTATCGAGTTCCCACGTTGAGATACCGGGGACGGCGTGCCTGCCTGCCAAAGCCAAAGCCTGCGCGGCAAGCTCCCCTGCTTTCATCATACCTTTAAGCTCTTCTTGGTTTTTAATTAAAATCATTGCGGTTTACTCTTTTCTATCAGCCCTTGATAGCCGCCAGAACCTGCTTAGAGGTTTCCTCTATGCCGTTGTTGCCCGCAACGCTTGTCAGCTTTCCGCGGGACTGATAGAAGTCTTTAAGCGGAGCTGTTTTCTCGTGGTACGTCTTTAGACGCGCCACAACGGTTTCGGGCTTATCGTCAACGCGCTGAACGACTTTGCCGCCGCACGCGTCGCAAACGCCCTCGACCTTTGTCGGTTTGTGTTCGATATGGTAGGAGTTTCCGCACTTTTCGCAGACGCGTCTGCCGCTCATACGCTTAGCGATAGCCTCGTCGGGTACGTCGATTTCGATAACCTTATCAATCTGTACGCCCATTTTTTCGAGAGCCTCCGCCTGCGGAACGGTGCGCGGAAATCCGTCGAGAATAAAACCGTTCTTCGCGTCGTCTTGTGCTATTCTGTCCTTGAGGACGCCGATAACGACTTCATCGGGAACGAGGTCGCCCGCCTCCATATACTTCTGTGCCGCAAGACCTGCCGCCGTGCCGTTTTTAACAGCCTCGCGGAGCATATTGCCCGTGGAAATCGCGGGAATATTCAGTTCCTTGCAGACTATTTCTGCCTGTGTGCCTTTGCCGGCGCCCGGAGCGCCCAAAAAAATCATATTCATAGCCTACTCCTTATTCTACTCTTCAGAATAATCAAGCCTAAACCCTATGCCCCTTGTCAGTCAAGGAAACCCGGGTGATGACGCATCATAATCTGGCTCTCAAGCGAACGAACCGTTTCAAGCGCAACGCCTACGATGATAAGCATTGTCGTACCGCCGAGCGATACCTGCGAGAACTGCGGGTTTATCCACGAGAGAATGATCGGGAAAACTGCTATAATTCCAAGGAAAATCGCGCCGAAAAGCGTTATTTTGTTCAAGGAATTGTAAATGAAATCCGATGTCGGCTTGCCCGGACGATAACCGGGTATTGCGCCGTTGTTCTTTTTCAGATTGTTTGCAATTTCTATCGGATTGTAGGTTATCGCTACATAGAAGTAGTTAAAGCCCAAAATCAGCAGGAAATAGATAATTGCGTATGCGGGCGACTGATGTGAGAAGAACCGCACAAAGCCGTTCCAAAATCCCTCTCCGTCCCCTTTAATGCCAAAGAACAAACAAATCGTCTGCGGAAGCGCCATCAGCGACATCGCGAAGATAATCGGCATAACGCCGCTCATTGCGACTTTTATCGGAATATGCGTGCTTTGACCGCCGTACATTTTCCGTCCGACAACGCGCTTTGCGTACTGAACGGGTATTCTGCGCTCCGCGTTTGTCATAAAGATAACGAACCAAATCATCGCGACGAAGATAATCAGCGTGATGATCACGAACACGATGTTCGTGCCGACGTGTTCTTTATCGGACGTCAGAATACTTACGAATGACGCCAGCGTCTGCGGTATTCTCGCGATGATACCCGCAAAGAGTATCATAGAGATACCGTTTCCGATACCCTTTTCGTTAATTCTGTCGCCGAGCCATATGATAACCGACGCGCCCGCCACAAAGCAGGCTACAATCGTTATCGCGGAGAGAACGACAGCAAACGTATCGTCATTCGCGGCAATGTCGCCGTATTTAAGGATAGCCGTATGACCGCCCGAATCGCTGTTGATGCCGTTTCTCAGCGTGAAGTAAAATCCTATAGCCTGGAACACCGCGATACCCAAAGCCACAAATTTTGTGATTTTTTGTATCTTCTTCTGTCCCGTTTCTCCCTCTTTTGCAAGCCGCTCCAAAGGCGGGATTGCCACCGTGAGCAGCTGTATGATGATTGACGCGTTGATATACGGCGTAATGGACATTGCAAGCAAAGTACCCTGTCCGAGCGCGCCGCCCGTCATAACATCGAGGTAGTTTAACAGCGACGCGCCCGAAATCATTTCGGTTATCGCGCTGTTATTCAGGAACGGAACGAATATACACGAGCCTAAGCGGAAAATAAGCAGGATAAACAGCGTGTACAGTATCTTTTTGCGCAGCTGAGTGTCTACCCAAGCGTTGCGAAAGACCGTCAGCATTCCGTTCATTCTATCACCTCGGCTGTGCCGCCTGCCTTTTCGATTTTTTCTTTAGCGCTCTCGGTGAACTTAACCGCCTTGACGGTGAGTTTCTTTGTAAGTTCGCCGTTGCCGAGAATTTTAATGCCGTCCTTGGCGTTCTTCAGAGCGCCGCTTTCGATAAGAGTATTTGCGTCAACAACCGCGCCGCTTTCAAATCTCTTTTCAAGCTCGCTTACATTCACCGCGGCAAATTCCTTGGCGAATATGTTGTTAAAGCCTCTCTTAGGCATTCTTCTCTGGAGCGGCATCTGACCGCCCTCAAAGCCCGGTCTTATAGAACCGCCCGAACGCGCTTTCTGACCTTTATGACCCTTGCCCGCGGTCTTGCCCTGTCCCGAACCGTGACCTCTGCCTATGCGCTTTACGTCCTTTACAGAACCTGCGGCGGGCTGTAATTCGTATAGTTTCATATTGCTTTGCACCCCCTATAAGTTGTGAGTTTTTTCAGCTTTCGCTGTGTAATTAAACTTCCTCAACCTTTACAAGGTGAGCGATAGTCTTTATTTTGCCTCTGGTTGCCTCGTTGTCGGGCTGTGTCGTTTCAGAGCGTATCTTGCGCAGTCCTAAAGAATGTGCCGTGGCGATCTGATTTTTCTTACAGCTGTTCAGCGAGCGCACAAGCGTGATTTTAAGTGCCATTTCGTAATCTCCTTATAATTCTAGCCTTGCGTTATGTCCGCTCGGTATTACAGGTCTTTTACGCTTTTGCCGCGGAGCGCCGCCACTTCTTCAGCGGTTCTCAGCGCGGTAAGCCCTGCCATCGTCGCGCGGACTACGTTGCACGGATTGTTGGAGCGCAAAGATTTTGTACGGATATTCTTGATACCCGCCATCTCTATTACGGCACGAACGGGACCGCCCGCGATAACGCCCGTACCTTCGGGAGCGGGGCGCATAAGCACCGCGCCTGCGCCGAATTTACCCGTTATCTCGTGGGGTATCGTAGAGCCTTTAAGAGCAATCTTGTGAAGATTTTTCTTTGCGTCGTCAATTCCCTTGCGTATAGCATCGGGAACTTCGTTGGATTTACCCATACCGAAACCGACTGTGCCGTTGCCGTCGCCGACTACTACAAGCGCGGAGAACTTCATAATGCGTCCGCCCTTAACAGTCTTAGATACGCGGTTGATGTAAACGACCTTTTCCTGAAGTTCGTTTTCGGTCTGTTCTATATTATTAGCCAAGTCATTTCCCTCCTTATCAGAAATTAAGTCCGCCCTCGCGCGCGCCCTCTGCGAGAGCCGCCACACGACCGTGGTAAACATATCCGCCTCTGTCGAATACGACGTCCGTTATACCTGCCGCCTTTGCCTTTTCGGCAATAGCAAGTCCTACTTTACGAGCCGCCTCTATGTTGCCGCCGTACTGACCGAAGCCCTTTTCCGTGGAGGACGCCGCAGCCAGTGTTACGCCCTTTTCATCGTCGATGATCTGCGCGTAAATGTGCATTGAAGAACGGAATACGTTCAAACGCGGACACGCCGAAGTGCCGCTGATCTTAGAGCGAACGCGCTTATGACGGCGGAGTCTGCTCTTGTTTTTATCAATAACTTTAACCATCTTGTTTCGCTCCTTAAATTACTTTTTACCCTTAGCGGCTTTACCCTCTTTGCGGCGAATAACCTCGTCCGCATACTTAATGCCCTTGCCCTTATAGGGTTCGGGGGGGCGCTTGCCTCTGATTTCCGACGCCATCTGACCGACTTTCTGCTTGTCTATTCCCGTAACGACGATTTTGTTCGGAGCGGGAACTTCCAGCTTGATGTCGTCGGTATCCTCAACTTCTACCTTATGGGAGAAGCCCAGCGTCATAACGACTTTCTTGCCCTGCTTTTCACATCTGAAACCTACGCCGTTTATTTCGAGTTCTTTCTTAAAGCCCTCGGTAACGCCCACTACCATATTGTGAATAAGCGTTCTCGTAAGTCCGTGGAGCGACTTTGAAAGATTTTCGTCATTCGGGCGGGAAACGATTATTTCGCTGCCCTCTTTGGCAATGTTTATCAAATGGTTGAACTCTTTTGTCAGAGTTCCCTTCGGACCTTTTACCGTTACTACCGGTCCGTCGATTTTAACATCGACGCCTGCGGGAACAGCAATAGGCAGTTTTCCTATTCTAGACATATTACTATTCCTCCTTTTACCATACAAACGCGAGGATCTCGCCGCCCACGTTGTTCTTGCGGGCTTCCTTATCGGTCATAATGCCCTTAGAGGTGGACACGATGGCGATGCCTAAGCCTTTCATGACTTTCGGCATATCCTTGCAGTTTGAGTATATTCTAAGACCGGGTTTTGAAACGCGGCGCAGACCCGTGATGACCTGTGCGCGGCTTTCGGTATACTTCAAGGTAATTCTGATAGTGCCTTGTTTTTTATCGTCCTCTATCACCTTGAAACCCTTTATATAACCCTCGTCAAGCAGAATTTGCGCTATCTGCTTTTTCAGGTTTGACGCGGGAACGTCAACCGTCGGGTGTTTTGCGGAGTTCGCGTTGCGAATTCTCGTAAGCATATCAGCAATTGTATCTGTGATTTGCATTCATTTACCTCCTGAATATAAGCCGTTACGAACGCCATATCGTCCGTCGTACTCACACGATTTCCTAAACATCGGACTTTAAACCTAAAATCAGTCCGACGAGGTAAAGCTGTTTACTAACCTAAACTCTTACCTCTGATTACCAGCTCGATTTTTTCACACCGGGTATCTGACCCTTGTAAGCCAGTTCTCTGAAGCAAATTCTGCAAATGCCGAACTTACGCAGATAAGCGTGCGGTCTGCCGCAGATTTTGCATCTGTTGTATGCGCGGGTGGAGAACTTAGGCGTTCTCATCTGCTTTTGCTTTAAAGAAGTTTTTGCCATATTGTTCCTCCGATTTAATTACTTCTCAAAGGGAGCGCCCATAAGCGTGAGCAGCTCTCTTGCCTCTTCATCGGTCTTTGCGGTCGTGATAAAGTTTATATCCATACCGCGCGTAGCGTCCACCTTATCGTACTCGATTTCGGGGAAGATAAGCTGTTCTTTAAGACCGAACGAGTAGTTTCCGCGTCCGTCGAAAGAGTTCGGGTTAATTCCTCTGAAGTCGCGCACACGCGGCAATGCCACGTTGAACAGTCTGTCGAGGAACTCGTACATAATATCGCCGCGCAGTGTTACCTTAACGCCGATTACCTGTCCCTCTCTCAGCTTGAAGTTCGCGACCGACTTCTTTGCGCGGCACGCAACGGGCTTTTGTCCCGTGATAGCCGCGAGATCCGCCGTAACGTTCTCGATGACTTTCGCGTTTTCCTTTGCCTCGCCGCATCCTACGTTCACGACGATTTTGTCGAGTTTCGGCGTCTGCATAACAGACTTATAGCCGAACTTCTTGAACAATGCGGGAGCCACGGATTCCTTGTAATAATCCTTCATTCTTGCCATTGTAATTTTCTCCTATCTGCCGAATTTTAGCCCGCGGGAACAATCAGCCCCATGCTGAAGTTATCCCGCAAACTCCTTGTATCCGACACGTTGTGATAAATCAGTATTTAAGCTCTGCTCCGCAGTGCTTGCAAACTCTGATTTTATTACCGTTTTCGATTTTATGACCAACTCTTGTGGGCTTATTGCACTTAGGGCAAACGGGCATTACCTTGCACGCGTAGATAGGGCTTTCCGCCTGCACTCTGCCGCCCAGCTCGCCTTGGCGCTTGGGCTTAACGTGCTTTGTTACCATATTAAGACCCTCGACAATTACCTTGCCCTCTTTGGGGGATACTTCGAGAACCTTTCCTGTTTTGCCTCTGTCGCCCTTCTTGTCGCCGACCATAAGCATAACGGTATCGCCTGTTTTAACGTGAACCTTGCTCATCTTAACGATACCTCCTTATAATACTTCGGGAGCAAGGGACAGGATCTTCATATAATCCTTATCTCTTAACTCTCTGGCAACCGGCCCGAAAATACGGGTGCCTCTGGGGTTTTTATCTTCTTTTATTATAACCGCCGCGTTTTCGTCAAAGCGGATATATGTGCCGTCGTCGCGTCTTAGTCCCTTTGCGGAGCGAACGACAACAGCCTTTACAACGTCGCCCTTTTTAACAACGCCGCCGGGTGTAGCTTTTTTAACAGACGCTACGATAACGTCGCCGATATTTGCATATCTTCTGCGCGTACCGCCAAGCACTCTGATACACATAAGCTCTTTTGCGCCGGTGTTGTCGGCAACTTTAAGCAATGTCTGCATTTGGATCATGGCATTACTTCTCCTTTCGTAAAATCAATAAATATCCGCTAATTACTTAGCGCGTTCGATTACGTTCACAAGGCGCCAGCGTTTCTCTTTCGAGAGCGGACGCGTTTCCATAATCTCAACTCTGTCGCCGATGTTGCAGGTGTTCTGCTCATCATGTGCTTTCAGCTTAATGGTGCGCTTTACGATTTTCTTGTAAAGGGGATGACGAACATTATCCTCGATAGCAACGACGATTGTTTTGTCCATTTTGTTGCTAACTACTCTGCCTACTCTGGTTTTTCTCAGATTTCTTTCCATATTTAGTTCTTATCCTCCTTCCTCAATTCTCTGCCGTAAGCTGACGTTCGCGCTGAATGGTCTTTATGCGGGCGATGTCTTTCTTGACAGCCTTTATTCTCGTGGGATTGTCAAGCTGATTTACGGCGAGCTGGAAGCGCAGGTTGAAAAGCTCTTGTTTGAGTTCGGCGAGCTTTGTGTCAAGCTCAGGGTCCGTCATATATTTGATTTCAGACGCTTTCATTACTGCTCACCTCCGTCTTCTCTCTTCACGAATTTGCACTTGATAGGAAGTTTGTGCATTGCAAGGCGCATTGCCTCTCTTGCGGTTTCTTCCGAAACTCCCGCTATCTCGAACATCACGCGTCCGGGCTTAACAACGGCTACCCAATATTCGGGCGCGCCTTTTCCCGAACCCATACGAGTTCCAAGCGGCTTGCTTGTAACGGGCTTATCGGGGAATATCTTTATCCAAACCTGACCGCCGCGCTTGATGTAACGCGTCATAGCGACACGGGCTGCCTCTATCTGGTTTGCCTTAATCCATGCGCATTCGAGCGCCTGCAAGCCGTACTGTCCGTTGGAAACGGTGTTTCCGCGTGTAGCAACGCCCTTGCGGCGGCCTCTCTGCACTCTTCTGTATTTTACTCTCTTAGGAAGCAGCATTATTCGTTACCCCCTTCTTTTTTAACTTCTCTGGGTTCTCTCGGCTTGCGGGGACGTCTTTCGTCGCGCCCTCTGCCGTTTGCTCTGTCACCGCGGCGTCTGCTGTCGGTGCGTTCGTTTCTCTGCGCGGGGATTTCGCCTTTAAGAACTTCGCCCGTGTAGATCCAAACCTTAACGCCGATAACGCCGTAGGTGGTGTTCGCTCTTGCTACTCCGTAGTCAATATCCGCACGGAGCGTCTGCAGCGGGATAGTACCCTCGTGATAGCTTTCGGAACGTGCGATTTCCGCGCCGCCCAAGCGACCGCTTACCATTGTTTTGATACCCTTTGCGCCGCTCTTCATCGTTCTGCCGATAACTTGTTTCATAGCGCGTCTGAACGACACACGGCCCTCAAGCTGCATTGCGATATTGTCGGCTACAAGCTGCGCGTTCAAGTCGGGGTTCTTGATTTCCACGATGTCGAGCGAAACCGTCTTGCCGGGCGCTAACGCCTCAATCTCCGCTTTCAGCTTGTCGATTTCCGCGCCCTTGACGCCTATCAGCATACCGGGCTTTGCCGCGTGGATATAAACCTTTATCTTGTCCGCGCCCTGACGCTCTATCTCTACTTTTGAAATTCCGACAGCGCGGGAGAGCTGCTGTGCGTTCTTATCGCCTTTTGTGCTTACGAACTTTTTCTTGTTCATAAGGTAATCGCGAATTTTGTAATCCTCAACAAGCGTATCACCAAAGGTTGCTTTGCCCGCGAACCAGCGAGAATCCCAATCCTTGATAACACCCACTCTGAGTCCGTGGGGATTAACTTTCTGACCCATTGTTATTCTCCTCCTTATTCAGCTTCTTTAACAACCAGCGTGATGTTGGACGTTCTCTTCAAAATTCTGTGAGCGCGTCCGTGATCCTTTGCTCTGATACGTTTAAGTGTAATGCCCGGTCCTACATGCGCCTCGGAAACGTACAATCTGGAGGTATCCATATTGTGGTTGTTTTCCGCGTTTGCCACCGCGCTTTTGAGCAGTTTCGCAAGCGGTTCGCAGGCGGACTTCGGCGTATTGTTCAGCACTGCCATTGCGTATTCAACAGGCTTATTTCTTATAAGGTCAAGCACAATGCCGACCTTTCTCGGAGAAATACGAACCTGTGTGAGAGTTGCTCTCGCTTCCATAATTTCTCCTCCTTACTTCTTGTTCGTGGTCTTGCTTCCCGCGTGACCTTTAAAGGTGCGCGTGGGCGCAAACTCACCGAGCTTATGACCTACCATATCCTCGGTAACGTATACCGGAACATGCTTTCTGCCGTCGTGAACGGCAAATGTGTGACCTACGAATTCGGGGAAAATCGTCGATGCTCTGCTCCATGTTTTAAGCACCTTTTTCTCGCCCTTTTCGTTCATATCAAGAACTCTCTTCATAAGAGCCTCTTGCACGAAAGGTCCTTTTTTAATGCTTCTTCCCATATGATAATTCCTTTCAGTTAAGCTGCAAGTTAATTAGCGGGATTGTTTTGACTTTTAAATCAATGCCATAAAATCAAACCTGCACGAGGAAAGCCCCAGCATTTCCTTAAATGGTAAATCCACACGAGGAAAGCCGAAGGCTTTCCTACGGTGAAAACCCGCAGGGTTTTCACACACTCTTATTAACAGCAACCGAATTTGACTGCGGACGAAATGCCCGCGCGTAATTTAGCTTACTTGCCGTTTCTTCTCTTAACGATGAACTTGTTGGACGCTTTCTTTGTAGAGCGCGTCTTGTAGCCCAGCGCGGGCTTGCCCCACGGGGTAACGGGTCCGGGACGTCCTACGGGGGACTTACCCTCACCGCCGCCGTGCGGGTGGTCGTTCGGGTTCATAACAGAACCGCGGACGGTAGGTCTTATGCCGAGGTGGCGCGTCTTGCCCGCTTTACCTCTGTTTACGTTCTCGTGGTCGAGATTGGAAACCGTTCCGATTGACGCGTAGCACAGCTGCGAAACGTTTCTGAGTTCGCCCGACGGCAGACGGAGAAGAGCATAGCCGTTCTCTTTTGCCATAAGCTGAGCCATATTTCCCGCCGAGCGGACAAGCTGACCGCCCTTGCCGGGGTAAAGCTCTATATTGTGGATTATAGTACCAACGGGAATATCCGCGAGCGCCAGCGCGTTGCCGGGCTTTATATCAGCGTCGCTGCCCGCGCGGACGGTATCGCCCACTTTCAGTCCGTCGGGCGCGATGATGTATCTCTTCTCGCCGTCCTCGTACTGAACAAGCGCGATGAACGCACTTCTGTTCGGATCGTATTCAAGGGTCTTAACTTCGGCGTTCATACCTCTTTTATTTCTCTTGAAGTCGATAACGCGGTATTTTTTCCTGTTGCCGCCGCCGATGTGGCGAACGGTTATTCTGCCGTAGCTGTTTCTGCCGGCAGTCTTTTTAATAGGCTCCAGAAGACTTTTTTCGGGAGCTACCTTTGAAAGCCCGCTGTAATCGGTAACAGTCATATTTCTGCGGCTGTTGTTGACGGGCTTGTATGCCTTTATAGCCATTCTAATTCACTCCTAATCCGAAACGCTCAAAGTCCGCTTTTCCAATCGGCGACCCCGCCAATCAAAGCGCCCCGCGTTTCCAAACTTTCTTAAATCATACCATCGAAGAACTCAATGGTCTTAGAGCCTTCTTTAAGGGTCACGATAGCTTTCTTCCAATCGGAAGTATAGCCCTCGTTTCTTCCCATTCTCTTCTTTCTTCCGCGAACGGAAATCGTGTTCACCTTTGCGACCTTAACGCCCTTGAACAGCGTTTCAACCGCCTTTGCGATTTCTATTTTGTTCGCGTCCTTTGCCACTCTGAAAGTGTACTTGCCCTGACGGAGGCAGTCCATAGAATGTTCCGTGATAATGGGCTTGATGATGATGTCCTGTGCGGTCTTTTCCATTATGCGTACACCTCCTCAAGTTTTTCAACGGCGCTCTTTACGATAACGAACTTGTTGCAGTTGAGAATATCGTAAACATTCAGCGCGTTTACCTGTGTGGTCTTAACGTCCGCGATATTTGCGGCGGACTTTATAACCTTATTGTCAACGCCGTCCAGCACGATAAGGGTCTTGTCCTCCGCGCCGATAGCCTTGAGCATATTCACCATTGTCTTGGTCTTGAACTCGTCTGTTGTGATAGCGTCCACAACTATCATCTCCTGATCCAAAACCTTGCCCGAAAGAGCCGACTTTATTGCAAGCTGTCTTACTTTCTTATTAATAGCGTATCTGTAAGAACGGGGCTTAGGACCCAGCGCTATACCGCCGTGACGCCACTGCGGCGCTCTTGTCGAACCCTGTCTTGCGTGACCTGTGCCTTTCTGACGCCAAGGCTTTCTGCCGCCGCCGCTTACTTCGGTTCTCGTAAGCGTGCTTTGTGTGCCGTGACGCTGATTTGCCAGATAGTTTACAACTGCGGAATGCATAGCGGTCTTGTTCGGCTTTATGCCGAATACCGCGTCGTTAAGCTCCAGCTCGGAAACGACTTTACCCGCCATATCAACCACGTTTATCTTTGACATAGTAATCGTCCTCCTTTTCTTTATGCTTTAACGGCGTCGCAGATCGTAACAACTCCGCCTTTAGGACCGGGAACCGCGCCCTTTACCGCGATAAGGTTGTTTTCCGCGTCTACTTTAACTACCACAAGATTTTGAACGGTGACGTTCTCCGCACCGAGATGACCTGCCATCTTCTTGCCCTTGAAAATTCTCGACGGGCTTGAGCATGCGCCCATAGAACCCGCCTCACGGGCAACGGGACCCGTGCCGTGCGACTCTCTGAGCCTGTGCTGATTGTGACGCTTTATCGCGCCCGCGTAGCCCTTGCCTTTGGACACGCCCGCAACGTCGATAACGTCGCCCTCCGCGAAAACATCAGCCTTGATGATGTCGCCCGTGTTGAAACCGCTTATGTCGTCAAAGCGGAACTCTTTGAGGGTCTTTTTGAACGCGATGTCGTTCTTCTTGAAGTGACCCTGTTCGGGCTTGTTGATGTGCTTTGCGGAAACATCGCCGAAACCGATTTGTACCGCCTCGTAGCCGTCGTTTTCAGTCGTTTTCTTCTGAACGACCACGCAGGGACCCGCCTCGATTACCGTAACGGGAACGACCTTGCCTGCCTCGTCGAAGATTTGCGTCATGCCGATCTTCTTGCCGATTATTGCTTTTTTCATTCGGCTTTTCCTCCTTTGGTTATTGGTTGAGTTTCCTCAACATGACCTCGCGCCTGTTGGGTTAGATAGCGCGCGGTTAGTGGTTGACGGCGTTCGCAAGCCTGCCGCCAACATAACTCCAACGAATCTATAAATTTAAGATGTCGATGAAATTCAAACTTGAAAAACGGGCTTTCGGATACTTTTAAATATCCATAGATATTTCAACGCCCGCGGGCAGCTCCAAACTCTGGAGAGCCTCGATTGTTTTCTTGTCGGGACGGATAACGTCGATAAGGCGCTTGTGAGTTCTCATCTCGAACTGCTCGCGCGAATCCTTATCCTTATGAACCGCCCTCAGGATAGTTACTACCTGCTTGTCGGTAGGCAGCGGGATAGGACCCGCAACTCTCGCGCCGCCGCGCTTTGCCGCCTCGACTATTTTCTGCGCGGCAGCGTCAACTACGCTGTGCTCGTAACCTTTTACCTTAATTCTTACTTTCTCATTAGATGCCATTGATTTTTCAACCTTTCCTTGTAATCTGCCGAGGAACGCCCGGCTGTTTGTGAATTTTTTGCCCGCCCCTGCGCGCGGGGCTTTGCAAAGTGTTGGCGAAAGCTCATTTTGAAAAATCCACCGAGCCGTGTGTGCCATAGTTCAAAACGCACCCGTCAGTTATCCGAGTTCTCCCGAACACTTTAACGGAAAACGGAACGTAAAGCGCCCGACCCGTAAAACTTTTCGCCCGAATTTAATTCGGACATACTCCGTCGAAATTCCCGCGCCGCATAAAATATGTTCTGCGCGCAACCTCCGACATCATCGCCGCGGCAACCAACGCGCACTTTACCGTGCGCCGAGAAGTCACCAAAGACTATTTTAACACAATTCCCTGCTAATTTCAACCATTAAATTAAAATATTATGCGATTTGTGTGGAGAATTTTCGCGGGTTTTAGCAGACATTTTTATGCATTTTGCACAATTTGCAGGATTTTCGCGGGGATTTGCAAAAAAACAGGCTCGTTTTCTCGGCAAGCCTTACTTATTTTAATATAATAGGCGGGTTGTTTGCGGTTATCCCCCCGCCTAACTTTTACCGCGCGTTTTCCCGCCGTAGGCGGGGAACGCGGGAATAATTTGTTTTGCGCAATCCCCGCCGACAGCGGAATGGCGGTGATTTCTTTTAGTTCTCCCCGCCGTTGGCGGGGGGAACTGCTCCATATTATTGGCGTTTTCCTCCCCGCAGGCAAGGGAGCGCTTTGCGGTGAGCCTTACCTATTTTATATATTAGGCGCGTTATTTGCGGTTATCCCCGCCTAATTTTTACCGCGCGTTGCCCCGCCGTTGGCGGGGTGCGCGGGAATAATTTGTTTCGTGCAATCCCCGAACAGCGGAACAGCGGGGATTTTTTCAAGTTCTCCCCGCCGTTGGCGGGGGGAACTGCTCCATATTATTTACGGCGTTTTCCTCACCGCAGGCGGGGAACGCTTTGCGGTGAGCCTTACCTATTTATATTAGGCGCGTTGTTTGCGGTTATCTCGCGCCTGATTTTTCCCGCGCGTTGCCCCGCCGTTGGCGGGGTGCGCGGGAATAATTTGTTTCGTGCAATCCCCGAACAGCGGAACAGCGGGGATTTTTTCAAGTTCTCCCCCGCCAACGGCGGGAGAGAATTTCTCCATATTATTTATGGCGTTTTCCTCACCGCAGGCGGGGGAACACTGTAATTATTTGTTTCGCGCAATCCCCGCCGACAGCGGAATGGCGGTGATTTCTTTTAGTTCTCCCCGTCGTTGGCGGGGGGAACTGCTCCATATTATTGGCGTTTTCCTCGCCGCAGGCAAGGGAGCGCTTTGCGGTGAGCCTTACCTATTTTATATATCAGGCGCGTTATTTGCGGTTATCTCGCGCCTAACTTTTCCCGCGCGTTGCCCCGCCGTTGGCGGGGTGCGCGGGAATAATTTGTTTTTGCGTACTTCCCGCTGACAGCGGAATGGCGTGGATTTTTTTAAGTTCTCCCCCGCCAACGGCGGGGAGAACTGCTCCATATTATTTATGGCGTTTTCCTCACCGCAGGCGGGGAAACACTGTAATTATTTGTTTCGCGCAATCCTCGCCGACAGCGGAATGACGTGGATTTTTTTCAAGTTCTCCCCGCTAACGGCGAGGAGAAACGCTCCATATTATTTACGGCGTTTTCCTCACCGCAGGCGGGGGGAACACTTTGCGGTGAGCCTTACCTATTTATATTAGGCGCGTTGTTTGCGGTTATCCCCGCCTAATTTTTACCGCGCGTTGCCCCGCCGTTGGCGGGGTGCGCGGGAATAATTTGTTTCGTGCAATCCCCGAACAGCGGAACAGCGGGGATTTTTTCAAGTTCTCCCCCCGCCAACGGCGGGAGAGAATTTCTCCATATTATTTATGGCGTTCCCCCCCGCCACAAGCGGGCAAACGCTTTGTAACGCGCATCGGCGCGATTTTATTGCCCCCGCCTATAATTTTTCAAAAAAATTTTAAATACCCCCTTGACAAATCGAAAAAGGTGTGCTATAATATCTATTAATCAGATAGGTTTTGTAAACTTTACCTATCGTTACAGGAGCAAGGGAGGACGAAACGGTGAAAATATTCGCAAAGAAACGAACGCGCTTTTTCGTGCTGTCGGATAAATGCCGAATGTGCAGATGTTGTTTTTGAATAATCCGCTTACAAAAAACAATCTGTAAAGACATATGGGAGGTAAATATTATGTCGGACATTCGCAATTCAAAAAACTGGAGCTTTGAAACGAAACAGCTCCATATCGGACAGGAACAGGCAGACCCCGCGACGGACGCGCGGGCAGTGCCGATTTACGCGTCAACTTCGTTCGTATTCCATAATTCCGAACACGCCGCAGACCGTTTCGGACTTCGCGACGCGGGGAATATCTACGGACGGCTCACTAACCCCACGCAGGATATTTTTGAACAGCGCATTGCCGCTTTGGAAAACGGCGTCGCGGCGCTTGCAGCTTCATCGGGCGCGGCGGCTATAAACTATACGCTGTCGGCGCTTGCAAAAGCGGGGGAACATATCGTCGCGGCAAAGACGATTTA
Source organism: uncultured Clostridia bacterium (assembly GCA_947628655.1). Taxonomy (GTDB): domain Bacteria; phylum Bacillota; class Clostridia; order Oscillospirales; family Ruminococcaceae; genus CAG-115. The sequence goes on from CANRAS010000006.1 coordinate 29,241, forward strand.
CGGCGGGACTTATAACCTGCTCGCGCACACATTGCCGCTTACATCGGGCATTACAACGACGTTTGCCGACCCTTACGAGGAAGGCTCGTTTGAGAAGGCAATCAAAGATAATACTAAAGCGATTTTTGTTGAAACTCTCGGCAATCCCAATTCCAACGCGATTGATATTGAGGAAGTCGCGAAAATCGCGCATAAGCACGGTATTCCGCTTGTTGTGGATTCGACGTTCGCAACGCCTTACGTTATCCGTCCGCTTGAACACGGCGCGGATATTGTAGTTCACTCCGCGACGAAGTTCATCGGCGGACACGGCACGGCTATCGGCGGTGTAATAGTAGACGGAGGGAAATTCGACTGGAAATCTTCGGGGAAATACCCGTGGCTGTCCGAACCTAATCCGAGTTATCACGGAATTAGTTTCGCCGATGCGGTAGGCGCGGCGGCGTTTGCTACTTACATAAGAGCGATACTTCTGCGCGACACGGGTTCGACCCTCTCGCCGTTCCACGCGTTTCTATTCCTGCAAGGGCTTGAAACGCTGTCGATCCGCGTAGAACGCCATATAGAAAACGCGCTGAAGATAGTCGAGTATTTGAACAATCACCCGCAGGTTGAGGCGGTTCACCACCCGTCGCTCCCGACAGAGCCGAGCAACAGCATTTACAAGAAGTACTACCCGAACGGCGCAGGCTCTATCTTCACATTTGAAATAAAAGGCGACGCGGAAACCGCGAAGAAGTTTATTGACAACCTCGCGATTTTCTCTCTGCTCGCGAACGTAGCGGACGTAAAATCCTTAGTCATCCACCCCGCAAGCACGACCCATTCTCAGCTGACCGAGGAAGAACTCCTAGACCAAGGCATAAAGCCGAACACGATTAGGCTTTCGATAGGCATAGAGAACGCAAACGACCTTATAGCGGCGCTTGACGAGGCGTTTAGAGCGGTAAGCGATTAGAGGTAAGAAGTTAGAGGTAAGAGGTAAGAAAGCCCCGCCGTCGGCGGGGCTTTTTCATTTGTTCAAGGATTACTATTAAAATTGTTCGTTCCTAAATAACATCACATTCTTGGCGTAATAGCCGTTGTTTTTCGTGTATGATGTTTTAATGGTGGTCTTTTCAGGAGATGAACCGTGTTTGGTAAAGTCAATGCCTTTATCCAGCGCATACGCAATTACTAATGTGGCATCGTTGGATTTATAATAACTAAATAAATAGTCATCTGGTTCGTAATTGTCGTTGTGGGGTTCTTGGTCGATTTGAAATTTGTACTCTAATCCTTTTCCAAGGTAAGCGTCTATTTCTTCTTTGGTTTGCCCCGCTGTTACACCGCCTGCAAAGACTACTTGTAGCTGCGCGTTCATCATTGTATGCAACTCTTCATATACCCCCTGTTCTGCGGTGTTTCCCAGCGTGTCTTGAGTTTCAAGAAGAGAAACACGCACAGGAACGGTTGTGGCTATTGCTCTTATAGGGTCTTCTTCATTGTCTCTCAAAATATATTCTTTTTTACCACTATCATCTTTTTTCTTTGCAGTTTCAAGCGATAAGGCATTGTGAATCGTTTCTGTTTCTTCGGACACTTCTCCGTCTTTGGAATAAAGCGTATAAGTGTAATCAATTCCTTGCTTTACTTTGAATGAGTTGGGTTCTTCTTTGAAAATGGGTTGACAATTGAAAGTAAACCACGTATCGAAACGGTATTTGTCATCGTCTCCATCAGTATATTTGTATGGCGTATCAATAGCAACTCCCCCATTTGAAGACAAGCCATATTCCTTACAAAACTCTTTTACTTGCATCCCTTGATTAATGTCATATATTTTACCGCCTATGCTTACCTCGTTAAGTTTTATATCATCTCTAACTTTAACTCCTTGCATTGGCGTTACAGGAGCGCTTACACTTCCCCTTGTATTAATACCGCCTACATCAGCAGGCGTAGTAAGTATATCACTTTCAGGCGGCACATAAGCGTCTTCGGGCACATAGGGAGTTACCGCTTCAGGCTCTGAACTTGTGCTTTCTTCAGATGTTTCAGTAGAATTATCGCCTTGACTTTCCCCGCTCGAATTAGCGCTTGCCGTCACCGAGGACGGCGCGTCAGAACCCGCGGGGGGGGGGGGTAGCGTTATCTTTACAGCCCGACAAAGACGCGGCTAGAGCCATTGCCATAACCGCAGAAATGATTTTTACGTTTTTCATAGTTTCAATTCCTTTCTTAAATAAAAAATTTACCGTAGGCAAAACTTCTTTGAACATTATAGCACGTTTGCCGAAATTTGTCAAGCCGTTTTTGCAAATTTGAACGCAAAAGCACGCGATTAGATGTAAGAAGTGAGAAGTAAGAGGTAAGATAAATCAATCCCCGCCGTCGGCGGGGATTTTGCTGTGTTATTTATGCGTTAATTCGACATTGTTCTCCGTTTATCTCCGCTTGAACAGTCCCGCGAACAGACAACCGCCGATAAGCACTATTGCCGAAATTCCTAACAGAATAACGTCCTCGCGCGTGATGTCGTAGGAATTATCCGTCTGCGCGGTGCTGTTGCCCGTATTGCCGTTCATATTGCCGAACTTGCCACCGCCTATGCCGTTTGGAACATTGCCCGTTTCCCCTTGCTGAAAGTCGGGGCGCGTGCCGAACGTGCCGTCCTGCGGGTTAGCGGGCTGTGCGCCGTTTCCGTCCGCGCCGTCCTGCGGAGCAGTCGGCTGTGCGGTGTTGTCGCTCGTGCCGTTCGGAGGAACGGGCGGTTCACTGCCGTCGCTTGCGCCGTCCTGCGAAGGCTCGTCGCTGTCGCTCGTGCCGTCCTGCGGGTCGGTCGGCTGTGTGCCGTTTGCGCTTGTTTCACCTTGCGAAAATTCGGGGGGCATACCTCCGAAACCGCCGTTCGGCATTTCGGGAAGAGTACCGCCGTCTGTTCGGTCGGGGCGTTCGGGACGCTGAAAACCGTTCTCGCCGTCGGGAAGTGCGGTAGGCTGTCCGCCGTTTTCGGTCGGAGCGTTCTCCGTATTCGCACTCGCGGTCTGAACGCTTACGGTCGAGGTCTGCGTTTCTGACGTGGTTGCGCCTGTGCCGTTCACACCGCCGAACTTATCGCCCTTATGCCTGCCGAACATTCCGCTTTCGGTATCGCCGAATTGGTCAAATCCGCCGTTTCCAAATCCCCCGCCGAACTTGTTCCCGCCAAAACCGCCGAAACCTCCGCTTGCCGAAGTGTTGTCAATCGTGACTTCCGTTTCCGTACCGTCGATGTCAACGGTGCAGACGTCGCCTATTTCAAGTTCGGGAGTACTGAGTATAATTGACGAGAATTTGCACGGTATTGTATCGGTAAGCAGTACTGCCCCGCCGTCGTCTTTCAGCGTAACGACAGCGCCCGCCGCGCCCGTTGTGTTCATCATCAAAAATCCCTGCGGAGAAGCCGAACTAAATCCCTCCGCCATTGAACTTCCTCCGCACGCGATAACCGTACCTCCGCTAACCTCGCATACTCCGCCGTTTTCGCTGGCGCAGTCCAAGGCGCAGGAGCTTTCGCTTACGCTTACAAACACTTTCCCGCCGTTTATATAGATGTTCCCGTTGGAATCAAGCCCGTCCGCGTCACGTCCGTTTTCGTTTATCACCGTGATTTCCCCGCCGTTTATGTTAATAGCGGAGTTCGCGCCGTAACCGTTCGCGTTAAAGCCGTCGTCTGTCGGGTGAATTTCAATCGTCCCTCCGTCAACGGTAATGCTTATCGCCTCGATACCTTCATAGCACGACGGAATGGAAATGTTTCCCGACTGCACATAAATCCACGAGGTCTGTTCGTCATTTGACGCGGTTATTCCGTCGTCGCCCGCGGTTATTTCGATATTGCTGTCGCAAATGCGAACGCTGTCGTTTGCGTGAATACCGTCGGCGGGAGCGGTTATTTTAATATCACCGCCCGTGATTACCAAATCGTCATTGCATACAATTCCGTGCTGATACTCGGCGTTTACGGTAAGAGCGCCCGCCCCGTTTATCGTCAAATCATCGCGCGCATAAACAGCGCCGTCAATTCCCGAAGAAACAGCGTCCGCGCTGTATTCCGCGCCCGACGAGATATTATTCTCCCCGCTTAAAGTCAGAAAAACCTTTTCCGCCTGCTCGACAATAAGCGCCGCGCTGTCCTCGGAGTTTATCGAAACGCCGTCAAGCAATATGCGGATTTTGTCGTCGCCGTCCGCGTTTATGATTATACTGCCGTCGGAAAGTTCTCCCGAAATTACATAATTCCCCGCGTACACTATATAAATATCATTGCCGTTTGCATACGCGCCGTTTCCGACAACCTTGCTCCCGCTGTCGGACAGCGTTATTTTTGCCGCATTCGTTGTATCCCAATCCGCGTTTAAATCGTTCGCCGTGAAAATATCATCGCTGTTGCCCTCGTCGGCGAGTGTGGTTATCCCCAACGCCTTGCCGTTCATAAAAAGCACTGTGAGAACGATTGCAAACGCTGCAATTATAACGCAGATTAAATCAATATGTTTATGCGTTGACATTTTATCACCCCATATAATCCCCGTTGTAGCTTACAAGCACCGCGCTTTCTACGCCGTCCATTTCGGACAGAATGTTGATAAAGTCCGTGCTGTCGTCTTTCAGGCGAACTTCAAGGTTGAGTTCGATATTCCCTTTCTGCACGGTCTTGCTCTTGACTACACAGTGCAAAGTCGCCTTTTCAAGGAACGCTTTCGCCTGCTTTTCCGTGTCGCTGTCTATACATTGCAAAACGACGATATACGGGTCGCGGTGAGATTTCCTGTTGACGAACAGCAGTAATATAACGCCGATTATCACACTTCCTATAACGGCAAGCGGTATCATACCCGCGGCTAAAACTATTCCCGCGGCAATAGACCAGAACAGGAACGCAATATCAAGCGGTTCTTTGATAGCCGTCCGAAAACGCACAATAGACAGCGCGCCGACCATACCGAGCGATAACACGACGTTTGACGTGACCGCTAAAATAACTACCGTTGTTATCATAGTAAGCGCTATTAAAGTAACGCCAAACGACGAGGAATACATAACGCCCGTGTAGGTTTTTTTGTACACTAAGAAAATAAAAATCCCTATGCAAAACGCTAAGATAAGCGCAAGCGCCATATCGAGTATACTAACGCTTGTGACGTTCTCCAAAAATCCCGATTTAAAAATGTCCTGAAAAGTCATAATTTTTTCCTTTCTTTATTTAAAAATTAATTACCCGTAAATCCGCGCCTGCGCGTATTTTGAAAACGCCTCCGCTCTGCGTCCCGAAAGCTGTATCACATCGCGGATTATGTCGGGGAGAAACTCGTCCCACTTTACTTCCATAAGAATAGGCGCGTCGCCTGCGGGAATTGTGACGAGATTTTCGCTTAGAAAATCCGTTTTTGACAATCCCGTGCGAATGTCGTAATCAAACGTCACACGGACGTTTCCCGCCGCGTAAACAAACGGTTCGCGCGTATAGTCCACAACGGTTTTCGGTCGCAGGGAGCGCGTTTTCATCTTTAGGTAAAGTTCGCGAAAAAGCGCGTTTTCGCTGTCGCGGAGAAATTCAATGTCACCGCTTAGTATAGCCCCCGCCTGCTCTTTCGTTATCCGCGCGGACTGCTTTGAGCAAAGCCCGTTTCGCTTGCTTTTCTTTTCAAGAGCGATATAATCCGTATCGCCGTTGTAATAACGAATACGAAACTTTTCGCGCCTGTCCGTGCCGTCGATTTTTTCACGCAAGGCGCGGTCAACAGGGTCGTCGAAATACAGACTTCGGATAGAATACCGCCCGTTTTCCGCGTGCGGGTCGGGTTTCATTACAGCCAAAAGCCGACTGCGCAAAACGATGTGGTCGGACTTTGTTATCTCTATTTTCCACTCGTGCCGAAATTTCATCTCACACCTCCGTTATTTGTTATGTTCGTATTATAACAATCTAAACTTAAATGAAGTTTAAGAAAGAAAAAAATTTTTCCGCTGAAAAATCCCCCGCCGTGAGCGGGGGATCTGCAATTATCCCAAAACAGTATCAGTTAATATCTCCGACGGCAATTTCCGCGCTGTTTACGTTTAAATAATCATCGCACTGCGGGGCGTTCGAGGCTCTTGTGAAAACCGCAAGACATTCGAGAATTTTCACGGTGTCGCTCTCCGAAAGTCCGACGGTCGTTAAACCAACGTAAAAATCGTCTGCTTTAAATTCGGCGTAGTAACCGCACTGTCTGCCGTCAAAAATGCGCGTGCAGAACGTCATTTCCGTGTCCGCAATTACCGACTTCGGCAGGCTTTCAAACTCCTCGCGGTTTATGAAAATACAATTTCTCCACCACGGAACGGGCGTTCGGCTGAACACGACTTCCGCCCAGGTATCGCCGTCCTTTTCAAACCGAAAAACGTCGTTTTCAAACATCTCCAATACCTCTCCCCACTCGCCGTCTGTCATCTCGCGGCAAAATCCGTGCTTGCCGTCGGGATTGAACAGAGCAGGGAGCGGAGCGGTTTCGCGAAGTCCCTCGACAATGTTTGACAAATCAAAATCCGCGCTAAGTCCGAAGTGTTCCAGAACTTCGGCGCGCGACATTTCATACAGCGGAGGTACCATAAATAAATCCATATTCTCGTTACCGCTTATCGCGACTTCGCCGATTTTGATTTCGTTTTGAAAATCTCGGTCGTTTTCTGCCGAAGCCGAAACGCTCGCGTCGGCATTGCTTTCAGATGAATTAATTGATGAATAATAGGCGGTGTTTTCGGAATTAACCGCCGACTGCTCCGTAATTTCCCCCTTATTATTAACAAGCGCAAAAGCCGTTCCCGCGACGATTGCCGCGCTTACGGGCGCGGCAAAATTCACCGCGATTCTGCGTTTTCTGCGCCGAGCGTTTTCAAGTTCCGCACAGCGCGCCAAAACATAGTCGTAACATTCCTCAACTGTTCTCATACTCAAACCCCTCTTTCGTAAGTTCCGTTTTAAGAGCCGTCCGCGCACGGTGCAAAAGCACCTTGACAGCGGACGCGGTTTTCTTCATAACAACGGAAATTTCATTGATTGACATATCCTCAAAATACATAAGCCACAGCACCTGCGCATACTCCGATTTCAGCTTTTTGACTGCCGAGTAAAGTTGTTCGTTTCGCTCTTTTGTCAGGAAATTTTTCTCTATATCGGTTTCATCGGCGACATCACAAAAATCATCAAGCGGTTCTAGAGCGTGATTTTTATTTCGCCTTAAAAACTCCAGAGCAACGTTTCTGCCAATGCCGTAAAGAAAAGTCTTGAACGAGGACTTCCCGCGGAATTTCGGTTTTTTATCGGCTAGTCTTACAAAAGTTTCGCAGCAAAGTTCATCGGCGGTGTTCAAATCGTGAACGTAATTATTAACGTACATAGTAAGCCCGTTTTTGTACTCGCGGATTATCTCCAAAAGCGCAGAATTATCGCCCGCAAGAAATTTTTCATATGCGTTATTATCCATTGCAATTTCCTTTTCAACAGCTGTTGTTCCGCGAGGATTGCCCCGTTCACCTCTTAGTTGCTATCGTCGTAAAAAAGGTTACAGGTAGTAATTAGAGAATAGTAGTTAGTAGTTAGTTTTGGACGGTGATTTGAATATTTGCGCGACCTGTTCGCGGAAAATGCTCGTGAATTTTTTGCCCCGCCTGCGGGGGGCGAACGCGTAATAAACCCATTGCCCCGCCCCCTACGGGGGCGGGGCAAAACTAATTACTAGCAACTATTCTCTGGCAACTAACGGGGCAAAACTAATAACTAATAACTATTCACTAGCAACAACACGGCGGTCATTCCCGCGAGCGGGTTACTTAATAACCCCGCGCCGCGCCCAAAACTAACTACTAACAACTATTCTCTAACAACTATTCCGCGCCTCTCTCAACAACTGCCTTAGGGTAATTGCGCCCATTTCGCTTTCCATAGCGTTCTGTATCGCGTCTATCTTGCTGTCCATAACGGAATGTATCGTGCGACCTATAGGACACGCGGGGTTCGGGTTCTCGTGGAAATGAAAAAGCGACTCCTCTTTTTCGACCGCCTTGAATATGTCAAGCAGAGTAATGTCACCTTGCCGTTTCGCAAGAAACGCGCCGCCGACGCCCGACCTTATCCCGACCAGCCCAGCCTGCGCTAATTGCCCTAAAATGTTTCTGACAACCACGGGGTTTACGTTTATGCTCCCCGCGAGAAAATTCGACGTTACCTTTTGTTCATTTTCAAACATCGCGATACACAGCAGAATGTGCGTTGCGATTGTAAATCTCGATGAAAACTGCGTAAAATCACCCCCAAATCCGTTTATTATATTGTAACACATTTTTGTTGTAATGTCAATAGTTACAATGGATTTGCGAAATATTTGTGCAATTATACAAATTTGTGTTGTAAGTATTGACATTACAACAAGTTTGTGTTATACTGTTGTTGTAACAAGAGAGGTTACAACACTAAATTTTGGAGGTTAATATTATGAGCAATTTCAGCAAAGTAAACGTAGGACAGGACGCGAGAACGGAACTTCACGACAAGCTGTCGCTGACGGGCGCGGAAATCAGCGTAAACAATCTTCCCGCAGGCGCGGGCGTGCCGTTCGTTCATTCGCATAAGCAAAACGAGGAAATTTACGCGATACTCGCGGGGAGCGGAAAGGCGGTCATCGACGGCGAAACCGTGGAACTTAACGCGGGCGACTGGCTAAGAATTGCCCCCGCGGCAAAGCGCCAATTCTCCGCGGCGGACAATTCCCCGATAAGCTACATCTGCATACAAGTAAAGGCGGGCTCGCTGGGCGCATACACGGCTGATGATGCGGAAATAAACTAATTTATAATACACGTTCTCCCCAACCCTGTTAGTTGCTAGAGAATAGTTGTTAGTAGTTAGTTTTGGACGGGGATTTGTTTAATACGCCCCCTGTTCGCGGGAAATGCTCGTGAATTTTTTGCCCCCTGCGGGGGGCGAACGCGTAATAAAACCATTGCCCCGCCCCCTACGGGGGCGGGGCAAAAACTAATAACCAGCAACTATTCTCTAAAAACTACAAATCCGCGCCCTCCCCAACGGGTGGACACGGTTTTGTAAAAGAACATGAAAATGAAAATGAAAATCAACGTTTAGAGAACTGCGGTGCGCGGCGTGCCGCTTTAAGACCGTATTTCTTTCTTTCCTTCATTCTCGGATCACGAGTGAGGAAACCAGCCTTTTTCAGAACGGGGCGCAGTTCATCGGAATACTGGAGCAGAGCGCGGGAAAGTCCGTGACGGATAGCGCCCGCCTGACCTGTAACACCGCCGCCCGCTACCGTGCATACGATGTCGAACTTCTCCATAAGGTCGGTAAGCGCAAGCGGCTGACGAACGATAAGTTTCAGCGTATCAAGCCCGAAATAATCGTCAATTGTTCTTCCGTTAATCGTAATCGTGCCGCTGCCGGGATAAACTCTTACGCGAGCAACAGAGTGCTTTCTTCTGCCCGTGCCGTAATAATAAGGTTTAGATTCGTACATAAAAAGCCCTCCTTAAAATTTGTACTCAACGGGCTTTTGAGCCGCGTTGTTATGCTCTGCACCCGCATAGCAGCGAAGTCTGGTGAGAGCCTTTCTTCCAAGTGTGGTGTCGGGCAGCATACCGTTTACCGCAAGCGTCATTGCCTTTTCGGGACGCTCCGCCATAAGTTTGTCATAGCCGACCTCTTTGAGGTGACCTATCCAGCCTGTATGATGACGATAAACTTTCTTTTCAAGTTTCTTTCCCGTGAGAACCGCCTTAGCGCAGTTAATGATAATAACGTGATCGCCGCAGTCTACATGGGGAGTGAATGTGGGCTTGTGCTTGCCTCTGAGCAAGTGAGCGGCAGTTGCGGCTACACGACCGAGCGGCTTTTCAGCGGCGTCGATGATATACCAAGTGCGCGTAACTTCCGCGGGCTTTGCCATATAAGTCATTGTTTTTTCCTCCTGTATTAATGTAATTACAATTCGCAGCATTAGTTATTATACCACGCAAATTTCCGTTTGTCAAGTACATTTTCGCATAAATTTAAAATATAACGCAAATTCTTTCGTTTTCTCTGCATAACGCTCTGTTTTTCTCGTTTTCTTGAAGTTCATTTCATTTTTGATTGGCGGGAAGTATAGCGGAGATTTATAGAGTTCTAGTGAGAAACCGCGAGGGATTTTGACGTATTTTGCTTTTAGAGGCTAGAATTTAAGAGGCTAGAGGCTAGAAAGCGGGGCGCGGCGTTGCTTTAATGCGGTTGTGTAGATTTGGACGGCGGGGGGCGGGTTGCTTTGGGTCACCGCGCCGCCTTATCGCGGTGGGCGTTTTCTCGCGCCCCCACTTCGCCCCCGCAAGGGGGCGAAGTCTGGGGCACTCGAAAACGCGACGGTTTGCCGTCTGAATTTTGCTAACGCAAAATTCACCCCGCCTAACGGCGGGGTCGTTTGGCTGCGCCAAACGACGGCAAACCGTGAACGCGCTGCGAAACCGCTCTAGGTGGCTTTTGGCGCGCGGAATGTCACCGGCATTCCGCGCGCGGAAAGGTTGCTTTAAGGCGACCGCGCGGCACGCAAAGCGTGCCGCGCTACGCGCAAGGGGAAAGCCCTCTATCGCAGGGCTTTCCCCTCTTGCCCGCTACGCGGGCAATTCACCCCTTTTCGGAGCTCTTGAGCGAAGTTTCGCCGCTTCGCGGCGACCAGAGGGCTCTGCCCTCTGGACTCCCGCAGCCTTTGAAAAGGCTGGCGAAACTTTCACAGCCTACGGCGGGGTCGGTAACGGCTGCTACGCCGACTTCTTACCTCTTACTTCTAACCTCTAACTACTCTACGCCCAAATCCTCTATCAGCCTAACCACCTCCGCGCGGTCTTTAAGCCGAATACCCTCGCGCAGAAGTTCAGCGTCCGCAGGACTGAGGGAGGTAAGCGGCGTTTTGTAAACCGCAAGCAGTTCATTCGCGCTTTCGCTGAACAACACGATTTTCCCGTTACATTCGCACAACACAAAACACGCCGTATCTTCGGCAAAAGCGCTGACTGTTGCCATGTTGACGGAAAACAACAGCGCAAGCGCAATGATTGCCGAACGTCCTAACATTCGCATAAAAACGCCTCCTCTTATCTTTTTTCAAAATAACAGCACTTCGACGAGGCTTGACCCGAAAACGTCAGTTCGCTTTTCGTGCAGTAGCCGTCGATTTGAAAGCGGCAGTCCTCGCCGCAGCTCACCATATTCATCTCGCACCTCCGTTTGGGATATTATTTGCGCGTAATTTGCCGATTATTCCCGAATATCGCGGGCGTTCTCTGCCAAAATATGTAGAAACTCTTGTTTGCTGTATATTGACAAATGCTCCTTTGCGTTGTATAATTATGATAGGACTATTATAAGGGAAATTTTATGAACATAGTTTTAAGGATAATAAACTTTTCGGTCTTGTTTTTCGCGGTAAATTCGCCGTACTTTTCGGCGAAAGCGCCGCTAGCCGTGAAAATCGTGCTGTGGGTGCTGTCGGCGGCGTTTTTCGCGGCGTTCAACGTATTCCCCACTCTGAAACGCTATCCGAATATCCGTCTGAAAATCTTAGGCGACGGCGCGGAACTTATCCTCGCGTTTTTGGCAACGTGCGTAGCATCCGTGCCGATCGCGGTAATCCATATAAAAGCGTTCGTTTCCCCCGATGATAAACTCACGTTTCACATCGTCTGCGCCGCCGTGCTTGTCATAAGCGAGTTTATCATCTTCTGGAACGGCATACTGCGCGTCTATCTGACGTCGGTTCAGCTTAGGATAAAGCACCGTGTATTGGGGTTAATATTCGGTATGATATTCCCCGCGAACCTCGTTATGCTTATAATAATCTACATCAAAACAAGCACCGAGGCGATAACGGAAACCGAGCGGATAAAACTCGACCTCTCCCGCCGCGACCAGAAGATTTGTGCTACAAAGTATCCGATACTTTTCGTACACGGAGTATTCTTCCGCGACAGCCGACTGCTCAATTATTGGGGACGTATTCCCTCAGCGCTCAAAGAAAACGGCGCGGAGATATACTACGGCGAAATGCAAAGCGCGTTGTCCGTTGAGGACAGCGCGAAAGAACTCGCAAAGCGTATTGAAGAAATTGTCACGCGCACGGGCTGTGGAAAGCTGAATATCATCGCGCACTCGAAAGGCGGGTTGGATTCCCGATACGCGATTACTAAACTGAACTGCGCTCAATATGTCGCAAGCCTTACTACGATAAACACACCGCACCGCGGGTGTCTGTTTGCCGAATATCTTTTGGGCGCGTGCAAACCGCGGTTAAAGCATTTCATTGAAAAGACCTACAACAAGCTGTTCTATGCGCTCGGCGATAATACCCCCGATTTTATGTCGGCGGTGAAATGCCTTACGAACAGTTACTGCAAACAGTTCAACGAGGACACGCCCGACGTTCCCGAAGTGATGTATCAGTCCTACGGCTCTAAGGCGACGAACAGGCACAGCGGGCATTTCCCGTTAAATCTGTCGTACCCCGTAGTGAAGAAATACGACGGCGACAACGACGGGCTTGTCGCGCTGTCGAGTACCCCGTGGGGCGAACGTTTCACGCCCGTCTACCCGAAAGGTCGGCGCGGGATTACCCACGCGGATATGATAGACTTGAACAGAGTGGACATTAAAGGCTTTGATGTACGGGAATTTTATGTGCAGATGGTGGCTGAATTAAAAAAGCGCGGATTTTAAGCGGGATATATAAAATTAATCGCCCGTTGTTTCCCCGCCGCAGGCGGGAAAACAACCAAATCGGCAAGGCGATATATAATTTTATTCGCCCGTTTTTCCCCGCCGCAGGCGGGGAAACAACAAAATTCACAAAGCGGGATATATAAATTTATTTGCCCGTTTTTCCCCGCCGCAGGCGGGGAAAAACCAAACAAACGAACAATCAATAGAGGAGTTTTAATTAAATGGCTGAAGTAACAATATCAATGAACAATACTGATGAAATACGCGCCGTGTTCGGTGAATTTGACCGCAATATCAATTTAATACAAAAGGCGTTTTCGGTGACTGTTTTTTCCCGCGACAACTGCGTAAAGATAATCGCCGACGACGAACTCTCCGCTGTCAAAGCGGAAAACGCCGTGAAAACATTGTGCGGAATGTTCTCGCGCGGAGAAACGATTGAGGAACAGAACGTTCGGTATGCGATTTCCATGGTAAACGACGGCGCGGAGGGCGAAATTGCCGCGATAAGCGAGGACTGCGTGTGCGTCAGCTTTACGGGAAAACCGATAAAGCCGAAAACGGTCGGGCAGAAGAAATACTGCGATATGATACGGAAAAACACTATTACATTCGGAGTAGGTCCTGCGGGAACGGGAAAAACATACCTCGCCGTAGCGCTTGCGGTGACGGCGTTCAAACAGCATCAGGTTCAGCGGATAATACTTACGCGCCCTGCGGTCGAGGCGGGCGAAAAGCTGGGCTTTCTTCCCGGCGACCTGCAAAACAAGGTTGACCCGTATCTGCGCCCGCTTTATGACGCGCTTTTTGAAATGTTCGGGCAGGAGGCGTTCGCCCGTCATCAGGAAAAAGGCGCGATCGAAGTAGCGCCGCTCGCGTATATGCGCGGACGGACGCTTGACGACAGCTTTATTATCCTTGACGAGGCGCAGAACACTACCCGCGAACAGATGAAGATGTTCTTAACGCGTTTGGGGTTCAATTCCAAAATGGTGATAACGGGCGATATAACGCAGATCGACCTGCCCGAAACGAAAAAATCGGGGCTTATCGAGGCGCTGAAAGTTTTGCGGAACGTCGAGGACATCGCGCAGAACAGGTTCACGGAAAAGGACGTTGTACGTCATAAACTTGTGCAGGATATAGTAAGGGCGTATGACGAATATCAAGGCACGCGCAAGACAAAGGGCGCGTGGACTTAACAATTGGGCAACGGGAGAGATTATGAAGATTTTTGTAGACTATGCAAACGAGCAGGACAAGCCCCCGCTTGACGGTATTGAAACGCTTATCGAGGACTGCGCGCGGACGGCGCTGACGCTTGAGAACATCGACCGCGACGCGGAGGTTTCGGTGACGCTTGTCGATAACGCTCGGATACGGGAATTAAACGCGCGGTTCCGCGAAATTGACCGCGAAACGGACGTGCTGTCGTTTCCCGCATCCGACGGCGTTCACTTTGACATTGACCCCGACACGAACGCGATAATATTGGGCGATATTGTGATTTCACTTGAAAAAGCGGAAGAACAGGCAAACGAATACGGACACAGCATTAAGCGCGAAACGGCGTTTTTGATAACACATTCGCTGTTTCATCTGCTGGGGTACGACCATATGACCCCCGACGAGGAAACGGAGATGTTTGCAAGGCAGGAAAAAGTTTTGGAGGAATTGGGGATAACGCGGTGAAGAAGTTTTTGTTGAGTTTTAAGTACGCGGCGCACGGCATTGCCGAGGCTTGCTGTCAGAGGAATTTCAGGGTACACGTCTGCGCTATGGCGTTTGTCGTGTTTTTCGCGGCGCGGTTTTATCATTTCACGGCTGAAAAGTGGGCGATACTGCTCTTAACGTGCGCGGGCGCTCTCGCGCTCGAAACCGTGAACACGGGACTTGAACGGCTTGCCGATAAAGTCACCGAGGAACACTCCCACAGAATACGGATAGCGAAAGACTGCGCGGCGGGCGCGGTGCTTATCTGGGCGATTTTCGCGGTTGCGGTGGGGTTTGTGCTGTTTTGGGATACGGAGATTTTCAAGGCGATTGGGGAATATTTCACGAAATTCTATCGCATTGCCGTTCTCGTGCTGTCCATAGCGGGCGCGTGGGCGTTCGTTTTCCTGCCCGAAAGATTTCCCGACGATGATAAGAAAGATAAGTAAACCCGCAAAAGCACTTGACATTTTCGCGAAAAAGATGTAGAATAATAAGAGCGGAAAACCGCAAAATTTTATCGGCAAGGCATTTGTATAGCCTGTCGGAAAGGAACTTTCTATGAAAATTACACTTAAAAACGGAGAGGCAAGGGAATTTGACGCGGGTATGTCGGCGTTTGACATCGCGCGCGAACTCGGTCTTGCCAAAGCCGCGTGCGCGGCGGAAATCAACGGCAAAGTCTGCGATATGCGGACTGTGGTAAACGAGGACTGCAATGTGAATATCCTCACATTTGAGGACGAGCAGGGTCAGAGGGCGTTCAATCATACCGCGTCGCATATTCTCGCGCAGGCGGTAAAGCGCCTGTTCCCGAAAACAAAACTCGCAATTGGTCCCGCCGTTGACAACGGATTTTATTACGATTTCGACACCGATGAACCGTTCACATCGGACACTCTCGAAAAGATAGAGACTGAAATGAAGAAAATCGTCAAGGAGAGCATAAAACTCGAACAGTTTACGCTTTCTCCCGACGAGGCGATAAAGTTTCTCGAAGAACAGGGCGAGCCTTATAAAGTCGAACTATGCAAAGAACACGCCGACAAGGGCGAACCTATCTCGTTCTACAAACAGGGCGATTTTACAGACCTTTGCGCGGGTCCGCACCTTATGTCAACTTCTTCGGTAAAGGCGTTCAAGCTGACGTCCGTGACGGGCGCATATTGGCGCGGGAGCGAGAAGAACAAGATGCTTACGAGAATATACGGCACGGCGTTCCCGAACAAGGACGCACTGCACGAGTATCTCGAACGCGTTGAGGAGGCGAAAAAGCGCGACCATAATAAACTCGGACGCGAACTCGAATATTTCACGACCGTTGATTATATCGGGCAAGGTCTGCCTATACTTTTACCGAAAGGCGCAAAGGTCATTCAGATACTTTCGCGCTGGATAGAGGACTTGGAGGACTCGAAGGGCTACGTCCGCACGAAAACGCCGTATATGGCAAAGCGCGAACTGTATAAGATTTCGGGGCATTGGGACCACTACCTCGACGGAATGTTCGTTTTGGGCGACCCGAACGATGAAACAAAGGAATGTTTCGCGCTCCGTCCGATGACGTGTCCGTTCCAATATCAGGTGTTCCTGAACAGGCAGAGAAGTTACCGCGATTTGCCTATGCGGCTCGGCGAAACGTCCACGCTGTTCAGAAACGAGGACAGCGGAGAAATGCACGGGCTTATCAGAGTACGGCAGTTTACGATTTCTGAGGGACATCTTATTCTCCGTCCCGAACAGCTTGAAGAAGAATTTAAGGGTTGCCTTGAACTTGCAAAATATTGCCTTGACACCGTGGGAATGTTGGAGGACTGCACGTTCCGCTTTTCGCAGTGGGATCCGAATAATACCGAAAAATATATCGGCACGGCGGAGCAGTGGGACGAGGCGCAGGGCGTTATGGAGAAGATACTCAAAGACCTTGACGTTCCGTACACGGTAGGTATAGACGAGGCGGCGTTCTACGGACCGAAACTCGATATACAGTATCACAATGTATTCGGCAAGGAAGATACGATTGTAACTATTCAGATAGACCAGATGCTTGCCGAAAAATTCGGTATGGAATACGTTGACGTAGACGGCACGAAGAAAACGCCGTATATCATTCACCGCACATCGCTGGGCTGTTACGAGAGAACGCTCGCTTACCTTATCGAAAAATACGCGGGCGCGCTTCCGCTGTGGATGTCGCCCGAACAGGTGCGCATACTCCCCGTTACAGACCGCGCAAAGGAATACGGCGAGGGTATCGCAAAACGGCTTACCGATATGGGCTTGCGCGTAACGGTAGATAACCGCAACGAGAAAATAGGATACAAAATCCGTCAGGCTCAGCTTGAAAAGATACCGTATTTCTTTATCGTCGGCGACAAGGAAGTCGAGGACAACACCGTTTCACTGCGTTCGCGCAAGGACGGCGATCTGGGCGCGTCACCGACGGAGGACGTAATAGCGAAAATCATCAAGGAAAACGCGGAGAAAGCGAAATAATAAGGAGGAGCAGATTTGGCAGACAGCAAAACATATCAGTTTGAGAACGCGAAAAGCGATACTCCCGCAAAGGACGAGGAAAAGGAACTCAGCTGGCTTGTAGACCTTAAAGACCTCAACAAGGATTTGGAACAGCGTATTCTTGAGGCTAATAAAGATACGACAAAAGTAAAGTGGAACAAACTTCTCCCCGACCTTATGGGCGCGGATATTCTTATGGCGGGACAGTTCACGGACAGCCTCGACGAATACGGAAATCGTCAGCTTAATATTCTGATGATGCAAAAGGACGGACACGTTATCATTCCGTTCTTCACAAGCCCCGACAGGGTGAGCGTGCTTGCAAATCCCGAACAGACGCAGTTCGATATAATGAAAGTGAACACGGTGCGTTTCTTTCAGTCGATAGCGGGGAAACCGTGCGTTTTAAATCCGCTGTCGGATTATTCGAGATTGTTCAGTCCGTTCGAGATGAAAATACTCGCCGCGGAAAATATCGACAAAGCCCCGCCGCTCCCGCGAAAGCCTGTGAAAAAAGACGAGAGCGCCGAATAATTTATTATAATTTACATCTGTTTAGATAAAGAGGGAAAGTCTTGAACGATTATAACGATAATAACAACACACTCCCCGAAAATGCGGGGGAACGCAGAACGTTCCAAAAACTCAGCATTATAGTGCCGTGCTATAACGAGGAAGAAAGCGTTCCGCTGTTCTATGCGGAAACGATGAAACAAGCGCCGTTTTTCAGTTCAAAAAATGTGGAGCTTGAATTTATCTTCGTAAACGACGGCTCCCGCGACAAGACGGCGCAGGCGATAAAATCACTCCGCGAAAAAGACGACCGTGTACACATGGTGTCGTTTTCGAGGAATTTCGGCAAGGAGTCGGCAATCTTTGCGGGGCTTGAAAAGGCAGACGGCGACCTTGTGGTGCTTATGGACGTTGACCTGCAAGACCCGCCCGCGCTCTTGCCTCAAATGTATACTCACATTGCCGAAGAGGGTTATGACGCGGTAGGTTCGCGGCGCGTTACGCGTTCGGGAGAACCGCCCGTGCGTTCGTGGTTTGCGCGGCGGTTCTACGGACTTATGCGCAAAATATCCTCAACCGAAATAGTAGACGGCGCGCGCGACTATCGAATGATGACGCGCAAAGTGGTAGACGCGATACTCGCGATGAAAGAAACGGGACGTTTTTCAAAGGGAATATTCGGCTGGGTCGGCTATAAAACAAAGTGGCTGGAATATGAAAACATAAACCGCGTAGCGGGCGAAACAAAGTGGTCGTTCAGGAAACTGTTTATGTATTCGATAGACGGCATTGTGGCGTTCTCGACAGCGCCGCTGGCGATACCCGTGATAATGGGGATAATGTTCTGGCTCGCGGCGTTTGTGCTGTTGGTGATACTGATAGTCCGCGCCGCGCTCGGATTTAACGTGCTGATGCTCGGACTGTTCGCGCTGATTGCGTTCACGGGCGGAGCGGTGCTGTTGGGCGTAGGGATTGTCGCAGTATACATCGCGAAACTCTACCTTGAAACAAAAGACCGCCCGAAATATCTCGTGGACGAGGAGTTTTGAGAAACAGTTTACAGTTTATAGTGCTGAGTGCAAAGTAATTTTGTCCGCCGACGACGGGAAATGCTTTTTATTTGTTTTATACGTTCTCCCCGCCAACGGCGGGAGAGCGTTAGAGTTTTTAACGCCCGCCGTGGCGGGCGAATTGTTTTTTTGCGCCTCGCCCGCCGTAGGCGGGAAACGCTTTTTGTGTTTGCGTTCTCCCCGCCGACGGCGGGGAAAGCGTTAGAGTTTTTAAACGCCCGCCGTGGCTGGTAAATTGTTTTTCACACGCTCACCCGCCGTAGGCGGGAAACGCTTTTTGTGTTTGCGTTCTCCCCGCCAACGGCGGGGAAAGCGTTAGAGTTTTTAAACGCCCGCCGTGGCTGGTAAATTGTTTTTCGCACGCTCGCCCGCCGTAGGCGGGAAACGCTTTTTGTGTTTGCGTTCTCCCCGCCGACGGCGGGGAAAAGCGCGGGAGTTTTTAACCCCCGCCGTGGCGGGCAATTGTTTTTTACGCGTTCTCCCGCCGTAAGCGGGAGAGCTTTTTATTTACACGCTTTCCCCGCCGACGGCGGGGAGAACGTTGGAGTTTTTAACGCCCGCCGTGGCGGGTAAATTGTTTTTTTTGTGCGCTCGCCCGCCGTAGGCGGGAGAGCGCGGACTGTTACCCCGCCGTGTGAAATTTCCGTTCCGAATTGACTTTTGCGGGGAAGTGTTGTATAATGGATTATAGAAGAAGTTTTGCACTTGCTTTGCAAATCGAAATTTGCAGGAGGATTAAATATGGATAATTTCGAGTATAAAGTGGTCGTATATGATACAAAAGGTTTTTGGGGCGGAAACATCGAGTCAAATCAGCTTGAATACCAGCTCAATGTTCTTGGTCGCGATGGATGGGAAATGATAAGCTGTACTTCTACAAGCCAAATGTATGGTTCATCCAAAAGCATGGTATGTATATTCAAACGAAAGAAGAATTGATAAATCCCGATTTACCCTGTTAGTAGTTAGAGATTAGCAGTTAGTAGTTAGTTGTGCGCCGTCTATACTATATGACCGACAACAGCGGGACAGTTTTTGTTTATGCGCTTTCCCGCCTACGGCGGGAAAGCGCGGGAGTTTTTAACCCCCGCCGTGGCTTGCAATTGTTTTTTACGCGTTCTCCCGCCGTAGGCGGGAGAAGCGCGGACTGTTACCCCGCCGTGATGTTTGGAATTAACGCATAAAAATTCGGCGAACAGGAGTGATTATTATAATTCAATTTAAATTTAACATTGAAAATATCAACGAATATCAATGCGGAAATCTCCCGCAAAATTCAATAAAATTGAAAACGCCCGCGACTGAAGAAATCCAAAAGAAAGCATTTCCTATCGCTGTTGCCCTGTGTTCGGTAATGTTCATTGCAATGTTTTTTAAAACGTTCAGTAATCATATGAATGTAATTCAGCCGATTTTTATATTGGCAGGCGTTATTTTAGGTTTTCTGCTGATGTTCGTACACGAGATTTTACACGCCGTTGTTTACCCTAAAAGCGCAAAAGTAACGATAGGAAATTTGAAAAACAAGTTTCTCTTTGTAGTCCTGGCGTCGTATCCGTTAAAACGCGGACGTTTTATTTTGATGTGTTTACTGCCGTTTGTCTCAAGGATAATTCCGCTGATTATTTTTATATGTTCATCTCCCCATTCGCTCGTTTTGAACGGCATTATGTTCGGCGCGGCTTAGTTGGGAATGGTATCGCCTTATCCCGATGTTTACAACGTAATCATCGTTTTGAAACAGACCGAAAAGCACGACTATATTATGTTTTACGAAGACGATATGTATTGTATTCCTAATCGAAGTTGAATTTAACAACAACAAGCGTATTTCACTAAAATTCCCGCGCGCCCTTGACAAATCGGAGGTTTTCTGCTATAATAAAAAAGGCGGCGCAAACCGCCGTGAATATGCGGGTATGGTGAAACTGGCAGACACGTTGGATTTAGGTTCCAATGCCGAAAGGCGTGCAGGTTCAAGTCCTGTTACCCGTACCAACAAACCGCCCTTGCAGAGCAAGGGCGGTTTGTTGGTCGCAATGGGCTTTTTTGCCGCCTTACGGCGGCGGCAAAAGCCTCATTGCTGGCAATGTTCCGCTCGAAAAGCCCTAAAGGCTTTTCGATTTCGCTTCGCTTACGCTGCGCGAAATACCGCGTAACATTGCGGGGGTTGCGGTTCTCGGATAGCGTGGCGCCGGGTCGTTTTTTTCTATGCTCGCCGCGCTTTGCGCGGCATCGCTAAATTTTACCCCCGCCCTCCACTTGACAATCCCGCCAATCGGTGTTATAATAGAGAAAGCAATTGCTATTACATAGGAGGAATTATTATGTTTTTCAGACAACCTCGTTATTTTGCCGACTTCAAGTGCGTCGGCGGGGAATGTCCTAACTCTTGTTGTATTGGTTGGGCTATTTTCTGGAACAAAAGTGAAATAGACAAAGTAATAAACGCGCCGAATTGTTCTCCCGAACTTAAAGCGTTAATGGAAAGTTCGTTTCATATCATAAAGGAAAGCGACGACCCGCTTTACGCGGTTACGCTGAAAGACGACCGCCGTTGTCCGTTCCTAACGGAGGATAACTTCTGCCGTATTCAGCGGGAACTCGGCGCGGAGTATCTTTCGGACGTATGCTCGATATATCCCCGCGCACATTTTATTACCAAAAACACCTGCTACAACTATTGCTTTATGTCCTGCCCCATTGTTATGCACAAACTGCTCAATGAGGACAGGAGCGCAGACCTTGTAAACCTGCGGATAAAAGAGCCTGTTACGATGAAAAACGCGCTGAAATTCTCCGACAAAACCAAAGGCGAACACCCCGCGACCGAATACCACGAGGAAATAACGGAACTGTTTTACGATATTATTTCCGACCGCAAAAATTCCGTTGAAACCAATGTAATACTTGGCGCGCTGGCGGCACAACTGCTTACTAAAACAGCAGACAACGGCGATTACGACAAAATTCCGCTTGCCATTCAGGAAATACGAAAACAACTCCACAGCGGCGCAGAACTTAAATCCATAGAAAACATAAAGCCGAATTACAGTCTGAAAGCGTCCACACTGGGCAAATTTCTTACATTCTTTACAAAGCTGAACCTGCTCGCGCCCATTTCCGATGAAAACGGCAATATCAGCGTTGAACTCTACAACAAAGGCGAACAGCGTCTAGCCGAAGTCTACAAGGACAAGACGTTCTGGCTTAGAAATGTCGCGCTGAATTTGCTCTTGGAACTTCGCGTTCCTCTTTATCCCGTTGAGCGCAATATATTTGAGAACTACGCGCTTTACGCGGCGTCATTGGGTATGATGAAGTATGCGGCGGTAGTTGCGGCGGTGCTGACGCTGGGCAACACGAACGATGACGCGGTAAAAAAGACCGACGAGATAGTCACCACAACTTCGGCGATTATAGCGAGAAATTTCGCACATTCTCCCGAAAAAGTAAAACTCCTGCTTGAGATGATGGAACGCGCGAAGTTTTTGACGCCTGCGCATTTGGCGTTGTTTATGAAATAGAGGCTAGAGGTTTAGAGGCTGGAGGCTAGAGCGTGGCGGAGAGCCACGCTGTAATTAGTCGCCGCAGGCGAGGGAAAGTTTCGCCAGCCTTTTCAAAGGCTGCGGGGTCACGGGGCAGAGCCCCGTGTCGCCGCGCAGCGGCGAAACAAACAGCCGCCGAAAGGCGGCTGTTATCAACCCAACTCGTGCAGCTTTTCCCGCGCCCGACCGAATTTCCCCCGCAAGGGGGAAAGAGGGAAGAACGCGAGGAAAAGCTGCCAAGGGCGCGCCGTGAACCGCTAACACAAAGCCACTCAACCGCCGTAAGGCAACCCAGCGCCACATAGCCCGCGTTTTGCGCGGAGCGCAAAACAACGGCGCGTAAGCGCCGTTAATTCGCCGTCAGGCGAATTGCGGGCGGTCGGGCAACGGCGCGTACACGGTCGGCGCAGGCGCGTTTGACGTAGGGCGGTTGCGGTACGCGGGATAAGGGCGCGGG
Source organism: uncultured Clostridia bacterium (assembly GCA_947628655.1). GTDB lineage: Bacteria > Bacillota > Clostridia > Oscillospirales > Ruminococcaceae > CAG-115. The sequence continues at coordinate 51,819 of CANRAS010000006.1, forward strand.
GCGCTTGAATTGAGCCACGCCGAACGCGCCTTTACAACGGTGAAGTTGCTTTGAGCGACGGGGCGGTGTGGCTATGGGTCACAACGCCCCCTTATCGCGGTGGGGGCGTTTTCTCGCGCCCCCGTATTCTCCGCGCCCATACGGGCGCGTCGAATTGCGGGGGCACTCGAAAACGCGACGGTTTGCCGTCTGACCTTTGCTAACGCAAAGGTCACCCCGCCTGTCGGCGGGGTCGTTTGGCTAACGCCAAACGACGGCAAACCGCAAAACGCGCCTGCTGTCCCTTAAGCGCCGAACACAAAATTTTTTATTTGAGATGATTATATATGAAAAACAATAAAGCTATATTCAAACGCGCCCTCGCGCTTGCCGTGCCTATGATGATACAAAACGGCATAACAAACGCCGTGGGCTTGGTCGATAACATCATGGTCGGCAAACTCGGCACGGAGGCGATAACCGCCGTGTCTATCGCGGGTCAGCTTATCTTCGTGTTTAATCTCGGAATATTCGGCGGGCTGTCGGGTCCCGGAATATTCGGAGCGCAGTATTACGGTCAGAAAAACACCGAGGGCTTTCGCTCAACGGTAAGAATTAAGCACCTTATCGGACTAGCCGTCCTCGCCGTCGGCTTGGGCGTGTTTTTATTGGGCGGAGAACAGCTTATCGGCTTGTATCTGAAAGGTGAAAGCGCCGACATCGACCCCGTACTCACAATGCGCCTTGCAAAGCAGTATTTAAACACAATGCTCTGGGGCTTGCCCCCGTTTGTCATAACTCAGATTTACGCGTCGAGCCTGCGCGAAACAGGGGACTCTCTGCGCCCAATGGTCGCGGGCGTGGCAAGCGTTATTATCGACATCGCGTTCAACTGGCTTTTGATTTACGGAAATCTGGGATTTCCGCGTTTGGAAGTGCGCGGCGCGGCTGTCGCTACCGTAATGGCGCGTTTCGCCGAAATGCTGATAGTTGTCGTTTGGGCGTTCGCGTCACGAAAAAAACACGAGTTCCTTATAGGTCTGTACAAAACCCTGCTCGTTCCGAAAACCACGGCAAAGAATATGCTCAAAAAAACTTTGCCGATATTCGCGAATGAATTTTTGTGGGCGGGCGGGATAGCCGCGCTTACGCAATGTTATTCAAAACGCGGACTGGATATTGTCGCGGGGCTGAACATTTCAAACGCGCTGTGCAATCTGCTGAACGTCGTATTCATCGCGCTCGGAAACGCCGTCGGAATACTTGTCGGTCAAACCCTCGGCGCAAAGCATTACAAGGAGGCAAAGACCGAGGCGTTCAAACTGATGTGGTTCACGGGGGCGGTTTCGGCATTGCTGACGGTTATTCTTGTCGCGATTTCGGGAGCATTTCCGAACCTTTACGACACCTCCGAAAGCGTTCGTTTGACAGCGACTAACTTCATAATCATAACCGCGCTTTTCTTCCCCGTTCAAGGATTTTTGAACGCGCTCTATTTCACGCTCCGCAGCGGCGGGAAAACTTTAGTGACGTTCCTGTTCGACAGCGTTTTCACATGGGCAGTTTCCGTGCCGACGGCGCTGTTGCTTTGCAATCTCACCGCCCTGCCGATTTTCGCCGTTTACGCTATTGTGCAGACTTTAGACTTGATAAAAGTCTGCGTAGGCTACGCGCTTATCAAAAAAGGCGTTTGGATAAGCAACATTGTTTAGGAAAAAACACCGAGTTCAATTTGTCCGTAAACCACTTGACAAGAATTGTAAATAATGCTATAATATTATTTGCAGAAGTGAGTGACAGCGAAAAGGAGGCTGTTATGGATAAGTTGGTTTATCTGGATATTGCGTCACTTATTTTGATAGTTTTTCTCCTTGTATCCACAATCTCCAGAAAAATGACTATGGGACGCTCTAACAAGGCGTTCCTGTTACTTATTGCCACGGTAATGTTAGCCGCGGCGTTCAACGTTGTCGCGGTCTATACGAACGCCACGCAAAATCCGAACTTGGATATAAGGCAGTTCGCGCACACGGGGTATCTGCTGTTCCATAATCTGACCCCGCTTGTGTACTTGATGTATTCGACGACCGTCACGGGGGAAACGTTCTTCCGCAAGGAACTTATCGGACTTGACATTGGACTGATGCTCCCGATAACGTGCGTTGTCGGATTGCTGGCGTCGAACTATGTTACGCATAATCTGTTCTATTTTGATGAAAATTTAAAATACGTCCGCGGAAAGTATTTCTTTGTGCTGTATGTATCGGCGGCGTTATACGCGGTCGCGGGGCTTATCTACATCTTCAGATTTGTAAAGAAAATGGAGCCGATAAAGCTAATCGCGCTCGCGTCGATTTTACCGCTGACATTCGCGGCAATGGCGGTGCAGGCTTTGGACAGTTCCGCAAGATTTGAGATGTTCTCAAACGCACTGTCGCTTATTTTCATCAGCATGACGATACAAAAGCCCGAAAACACGATTGATATACTGACACGGCTGTTAAACTACCCGCACTACGCCGAAACGATAAAGAAAAATTTCACGGCGGGGCGGGAGTTTACGGAAATTCTTATCAATATAGCGAACACTTCGCAAGTCCAGGAACTCGCGGGACACGACGGCTATATGACATTGCTCAAGCACACGTCAAAGGTCATTGAGAACGTGAACAAGCGTATGCACGGAAAGGCGGACTTGTTCTATCTCGACAGAGGGCGTTTCCGTATGCTGTTTAATGCTAAAAACGGCGAAAAAGCCGAGGCGATCGCGGGTTCTCTTAACAGAGAACTCAAACAGCACATAACCGTCAACAGCAGGGACATTACGATAACCGCGCATATCTGCCTTGCGCATTGCCCCGAAGAAATAGGCGATTTCAATTCGCTTATGACGTTCGGCTGGGATTTCCACAAGACTAACGCCTACACGGGCGAGGTCGTAAAAGCAAGCGAGATATTTGAACAAAAGAAGTTCACGATACTGAATAATCTCCACTCGATAATCGAAAAGGGATTGAAAAACAAGAACTTCAAGGTCTACTATCAGCCGATTTATTCCGTATCACAGCGGCGTTTCGTGTCTGCGGAGGCTTTACTTCGCCTTATCGACGACGAATACGGCTTTATATCGCCCGATTTGTTTATTCCCGCGGCGGAGCGCAGCGGAGCAATTCATAGAATAGGCGATTTCGTCCTGGAAGAAGTGTGCAGATTTATTGCAAGCGATGATTTCAAGAAACTCGGCGTTGACTACATCGAAGTGAACCTGTCGGTCGCGCAGTGTATGCACGTCGGACTTGCACACAAGGTTATGGATATACTTAACAAATACAAAGTATCTCCCGAAAAGATCAATCTTGAAATAACGGAAACGGCGATAAGTTTCTCGCAGAAGATAATGATAGACAACATTCTCGAACTGAACGAGGCGGGCATAAGTTTCTCGCTCGACGACTACGGCACGGGTTATTCAAACCTCAAGAGAGTAGTTCAGCTGCCGATGAAGATAGTAAAACTCGACAAGTCGTTTGTCGATGAACACTCAAACCCGAAAATGCGCATAGTTCTGAAAAACACGATACGAATGCTGAAAGATATGGATATGGAGATAGTCGTAGAGGGCATAGAAACCTCGGAAATGGTGGACGCGTTCTCCGAACTGAAATGCGATTTCATTCAGGGCTATTTCTTCAGCAAGCCCATTCCCGAACAGGATTTTGTGAAGTTCATTTCGGAAAGACAAAGCGCGTGAATGGATTTAGCGCGATAATTACACGGCGCGTTCCGCAAAGGAAACGCGCCGTTTGTTTTTCTGATTTCCCGATTAGAGCGCGGGCTTATCGCCGTTTTTTGTCGCGCCGATAATCCGCATAAGCACGCGGTTCTTCTCAAACACGAACTTGAATATCACCGCGCCCGCGGCAACGACCGCGAGTTCGCCGAGCGCGACTGTTCCCATACTGAACCACAGCGGTTCGCCGATAAGGTTCAGTTCAATTCCGACAAGTATTCCGTTGAACACGACGGGCAAAAGCGCCGACAGGAATATGTTCTTGAAATAGTACATCGGCAAAACCGCAAGCGCCGTAGCCGCCGTGCCGAAAACGAGGTCATACCAGCCGAGCGGACTGAACAGGTTCGCGATAAAGCACCCCAAAATCATAGCGGCGCTGTAGTCTTTCCGATAGAAACACAACAGCACGAGTATTTCCGAAAAACGGAATTGAACTGCGCCGTAAGACAGCGCAGGCACGGCAAGCGTCAGCGCGACATACATCGCCGTAACAAGCGCCAGCCGCGCAATAGTTTCGATAGTCTTTTTGTTGTTCATATCAACACTTCCCTTTATTTAATACCGCATTTATTTTAGCACATTATTTCGGGTTTGTCAAGGGGATTTTGTCGGGATTATATGCTGTTATCACTGCTATTTGCATTAACGCACATCGTTTCCAATGCCGTCGAATGTTCACTATACCCCGCACCATTTATACGACGAATAATACTCTTTTTCGTTAAAAAATACTTTATCTTTCGTGTATACTATTCTATAGCGATTTTCATACTCGTCCTTAATTTGATTGCGAACCGTTATTTGTACGGTATAATCGTCCAAAAACTCACCCTCTTTTTTCCAAAACAAATAGAAATCATATAACCACCCTGCTTCTTTAGGGGTTAGTGCGTCAACGGTTATCCATATTGACATAGTTCCTCTATACGGATAATAGGGCTTGTCATCAAAATAATAAAGTATACCCGCTTTAATTCCTCTAGGATTAATAAATTTGTCCATTATAATTTCGTCAAATTGTTTTTCAACCTTATTATCCATGTATGTATCCTCAACAATCCGCCCTTTCTCTGCAGCGACATGAAACTTTACGCCGTCAAGTTCATAATAGATAGCAGATGCTTGATGCGGTGCGGCAGGAAACTGCAACGGAAAGCTAAAGCCTACCCGTTTTGTATTTTTTGGATAATACCTTGAAACATAATCTACAATGGCGTTTTTGTCCGCTTGCCGTTCAAATCTCCACCACGCAGGCGGGAAGATAAAATTATCCGCCACAAACAGCAGTATAAGCACGCCGACAACAGCGAGTTTGCGCAATTTTTTCCGTTTGCGCTCATCGCGCAGTAAATCCTCGCTAAGTTCGGGTATAATCTGCGTGTTTTCAAACCCGCACCTGTCGCAGATTATCTCCCCCTTAGGGAGAATTTTGTTGCATTGGTCGCAGAAATAAAGTTTTTTCATTTTTTATTCCCCACATACTCAGTGTGCCACTTAAACGTCGAATAGAACACTTTCTCGCTGAAAAATTCCTTACCTTTTGGATAGCTGACTTTATATGTGCTTTCAACATCCCTTTTTGTGCGGTCGATCACGGTAAGATGTACGGTGTAGTCCTCCAAAAACTCGCCCTCTTTTTCCCAATACCTATAAAAATCATACAGCCAGCCCGCGTCCTCGGGACTTTCGGCAAACGTGGTTATGTATACCGACATCACTCCTTTAAAAGGATAGCACTCTCTTGTATGGAAAGAATATCTTACATTAGCGTCTATTTCTCTTGGAGTAATAAAACTGTCTTTAATTATCTTGTCAAACTGTTGTATCATTTTTTCTTCAACATATGTATCGGTATCAACTACGCCATCCTTCGCAGAAACATAAAATTCAACCCCATCATATTGTATATAAATCCCGTCAAAAAAGTGCGGTGAAAAATCGATCAATTTGCCGGTATTGATTACTTTCTTTACGATTTTACCGCCGGGATAGTAGGCGTTTACATAATCTTTCATAGCGCGCATATTTTCACGAGCCGTATCCTGCCACGGCAAAAGAAGATTTGCGTGAAGTATCGCTGTTATGCCTGCAAATATCGCTATCGCAATAAGCGCGATTAAATTTTTCTTCGCATTTCGGCTAAGTTTTTTCATAATACATTCCCTTTCAGTTAAACCAAACACTTAAAGTTCAAAACAAATTATAAGGCATGTGAAACAGCACGAGCAAAGTCGATTACCCACCCCAAATACACAAGCGACGGACTTGACATAATTAAACACAGTTTCGATTTGAAATTTGTTTTTCTTGTTATCGCAAAAACCATTTCCGCAATAAAAATCAATACCGGCAGAGTAAACATATTAAAGCCGTCAAACAACCGGTCATTAAATACGAACCATGAAAATAATATTCCGATAATGAATATAACCAAAAGAACGATTTTACCAACGAAAAATTTTGATATATCAGCCTTTAAAAATACAATAAAGAACATTGGCAAAACACCGCCTAAAACAATTCCTAAAGTTATAATAAAAACTGAACCCATATGAAAAAGGCTCATCAGAATACCGCTGACAATAATTGACAACAACGGGAAAGAAATTGATAAAGCCATAGATTTTTTGTTCATGTAATCCCCCGCTTTCATAATAACCGCCCGCGCCAACCAAAACGCAAGTTTGCTTAAATACAGTATAACATATCGCAAAGGAATTGTCAACAGTTGGCAGTACACTATAATGAACCGTTCCCCCGCCGACAGCAGGAAAAGCGCGGTAATTTTTAACCCCGCCCGCCGTTGGCGGTCTTGCCTTTATAAGTGTTTACCCCCGCCGTAGGCGGGGTGAACGCTAATTTACTCTGCACTATGCACTTTAAACTGATGAAGGCGGGGCGAACGCAATTACTTTGCACTATACACTTTTAACTATAAACTGATGACAGCGGGGGTGAACGCTAATTTACTTTGCGCTATACACTCAGCACTTTAAACTGTTAAACCGCCGTATAATAAATGTTGACATTTCGGGGAAATTGTGGTATAATAATTTTGTTAATGAATTTCCCGCCGCGATTATACCATAAATTCCCCGTGAATTTATGAATAATATTAATTCTAACTGTTAAGGAGATTATTATGAACTGGTTTGAAAATGCTGTGTTTTATCACATCTATCCGATTGGGTATTTCGGCTGTCCGCGTCAAAACGACCTGACGAGCGAACCCACACACAAGATTTTAAAGGTTATTGACGATATACCGCACATAAAATCGCTCGGGTGCAATGCCGTGTACTTCGGACCTGTGTTTGAAAGCGTAGCGCATGGTTACGATACTGTCGACTACAAGACTATCGACCGCAGGCTCGGCACTAACGAGGACTTTAAAAAGGTCTGTGACGCTTTGCACGAGAACGGCATTAAGGTTGTTCTGGACGGCGTGTTCAATCACGTTGGGCGCGAATTTTGGGCGTTTAAGGACGTGCGCGAGAATAAAATGTCAAGCGCAAAAAAGGACTGGTTCCATGTGCGCGACGGCAATTCGGGCTACAATGACGGATTTTACTACGAGGGCTGGGAGGGTCACTACGAACTTGTCAAACTCAACCTTTACAACGGCGAAGTAAAGCAATATCTGAAAGACGTTATAACAGGCTGGAAAGAGGAGTTCGGCATTGACGGACTAAGGCTTGACGTGGCGTACTGCCTTGACCAGAATTTCTTGAAAGAACTGCGCGGTCACTGCAAGTGGCTGGCGGAGGATTTCTTCCTGCTCGGTGAAACTCTGCACGGGGATTACAACATCTGGATGAACGACCAAATGCTCGACAGCGTAACGAACTACGAGTGCTACAAGGGACTGTTCTCGTCGTTCAATGATATGAATATGTTTGAAATCGCACACTCGATAAACCGACAGTTCGGAAGTGAAAATTGGTGTCTTTACAGAGGAAAACATTTGTACACATTCGTTGACAACCACGATGTAACGCGAGTAGCGTCGATACTTAAAACAAAAGAACATCTTCCGCTGATTTACACGCTGATGTTTATGATGCCGGGTATTCCCTCTGTATACTATGGGAGCGAGTTCGGAATTGAGGGCGATAAGCGCGGAGGAGGCGATGACGTTCTGCGCCCCGAATTTGACCTTGAAAAGATGAAGTCCGAGGGTATCCGCGACCTTTCGGAGCATATCGCCAAACTCGCCGATATACAGAAAAATCACCCCGCCGCGTCGCAGGGCGACTATAAGCAGGTTCAGCTTACGAACAGACAATACGCGTTCTCGCGGAGCGCTGACGGTGAAACTCTGCTTACCGTTATCAACGCGGACGGCGCGCCGTTTACGTTCAATCTGAATATGGGCGGAGAATTTGAAAATCTGCTGACGGGCGAAAAACAGGAACTCGGCGGGCTTACATTGCCTGCGTTTACAAGTGCGGTGTTTAAGATTAGCTAAAGGGAAACGCGCGGTCTATACAAGAAAGCAATAATTGCCCGCTTTGCGGGCAATTATGCTAAAATATCCGCGCGGTTCTAAATTCTTACATCTAACCGCTCTCCTCTATCCTCTGAAAGCAAGGTTAATCCGCTCTGCGGATTGCTTGAATTTCTTACATCTTACCTCTTATTTCTTACCTCTGAAAGGGGGCAGTACCATGACCTATTATGACGACCAGTCTGACTGGACATCTGACGATTTTTATTGTCTGCATCGCTATTTGCATAAAATGCTTTTTTACAATAAAAAGCGCATGGACGAAATCAGGGCTATTGATTTAAACAGAATGTCCGCAGAAACAAAGGCGATTATGTATTGCATAATCAGTTATTATCACATGGATTATCTGTTTGAATTAGAAAACCTGCGCGGTTTGTCGCATTGTCAACCGTTAAAACGCCCTCTGATTATAGACGGCGATACTGCTAACGAAGATGATGTGTACAAGAAAATGAACGTGGTCTTTTAGTGCGGTAAGGACTTTACCGCCCCCGCGCCTGCACCGCGCGGTTCTAAATTCTTACATCTTACGTCTTGCCAAACGGCAGGCGCAGTCTGCGTTTAGGCGCAATAGGGTAATCCGCTTTGCGGATTGCTTGAATTTCTTACATCTTACCTCTTATTTCTTACCTCTGAAAGGGGGCGCAAAATAATTGAAAAATCCCGTAGAAGTCTGGCTCTGGCTGTTGTTGGTTATGCAGCCGTACAACAAGAAGTCAAACTACATACTTGACGAATGTAACGGCGACGCCGCGCAGGCGGGGCGCAATATCCGCGACGGAAAGTATGATTTTCTAAGCGACGGCGAACGCAAAAACGCGCAGAATATCCGAATGAAAGACGTGCGGGAACTTATGCAGACGTGCGCCGATAACAATGTGCGCATAATTACACTTGACGACGATGACTACCCGCCGTTACTGCGCGGGATAGATTATCCGCCGATCGTGCTGTTCTGCGCGGGCGACATCGGGTTTCTCAAAAACTCGGTTACTCTGTCTGTCGTGGGCGCGCGGAAAATTTCGGATTACGGCGTAAAAGTTACGCACCGTATGATTGAACCGCTTGCTAAACTCGGAATTGCGATAATCAGCGGAATGGCTGTCGGTACGGACGCGGAGGCGCATAGGGCTTGCCTTGCGCAGGGCGGGAAAACAATAGGCGTGCTGGGCTGCGGGATACTCGTAAATTATCCCGCGCAGAACGCAGACTTGAAACGTGAGATCGTCGCGAACGGCGGAGCGGTTATAAGCGAACTTTTACCGCACAGCAGGACGTTTGGGGAATATTTCCCGACGCGAAACCGCATTATTTCGGGGCTTTCGCTCGGAACGCTGATTGTCGAGGCAGGCGAACACAGCGGTTCACTGCTGACGGCGAAACACGCCGTAGAGCAGGAACGCGAATTGTTTTGCGTACCTCCGCAGGATTTGTATTCCTCGCGGTTTAACGGAGTTGTACCGCTTTTGCGCGAAAACGCTGTGCCTGTTTACAACTTCACGGATATTCTGGACGCGTTTTCGATGTATTTCTCAAACGAAGAATACATCAAGGATTTTGTTGAAAAGGTAAGCAGAACGGAGCACGAACTGAAAACTCCGCGTTCCGCGAAAAAGCGCGACAAGAAAAAAGAGCGCATTGGGAATGTCGAAAAAGCAGAGGTTTCCGAAAATCTTGACGCGCCGCAGATTGCCGAGGTCGAGGAACTCCCCGAAAAGGCGATCGAACTTTCCGCAGAACGGCTTTCGGCGCTGAGCGAGGACGAGATTATCGTGATGAAATTGCTTGCTGAAACTCCCGCAAAGCCCGATGATATTGTCGAAAAGAGCGCACTCGATTACGGCGCGGCGACGGAGATTTTGACGAACCTTGAAATTTCGGGCGAGATTGTGCGGAGAGCGGACGGGAATTATATTGTAGTTGAGAGTTGATAGAGCCACGCTGTAACTTGTCGCCGCAGGCGAGGAAAAGTTTCGCCAGCCTTTTCAAAGGCTGCGGGAGTCCAGAGGGCAGAGCCCTCTGGTCGCCGCGAAGCGGCGAAACAAACAGCCGCCGAAAGGCGGCTGTTATCACTTACGAGGTGCAGCTTTTCCCGCGCCCGACCGAATTTCCCCCGCAAGGGGGAAAGAGGGAAAGGCGCGAGGAAAAGTTGCCAAGGGCGCGTTGCGAACCACAAGTCCAAAGCCACTTAACCTTATACGTTATATCTAATCCCCGCCAACGGCGGGGATTAATTAACAAAAGTCACTTAACCGCTTTAAAGAAATATTACCCTTGCCCCGCACCCCGCCGTAGGCGGGGAGCGCGACATAATAAAACAAAAAAGCCACATTAAAAATATTCAATTGTAAAAGACCTGTTTACCGCGGTTTCACACTCACGTTACGCGTCGCCGTGTCATCCAAGTGCCGCACCGCTGTCTTTCGTCGGAATAGGACGCGTTCCCTCCGAACGATACCATGGTAACGGGTCGAGAAGTCAGGCGGGGAAACGAACTCCGCTCCGTATTAAAACGGCTCTTCCCGAATTGAGGTAATTTTAAATCCATGCGAACTGCATTTTACTGCATAAGTTTTAGGCGCGTTACGGCGCATTATGTAGCCCGCGTTTTGCGCGGAGCGCAAAACAACGGCGCGTAAGCGCCGTTAATTCGCCGTAGGCGAATGCGGGCGGGCGGGCAACGGCGCGGTACGGGCGGTAAAGGCGCGTTAATACGTGGGACGGTAACGGTACGCGGGATAAGGGCGCGGGGCGCTTGAATTGAGCCACCTAAACCGCGCGATAATGCGAACAACATATTGACTTAAAGACAATCTAATCCGCGCACGAAGTGCGCACACTATGCCTACTGTACACTATGCACTCAGCACTGTAAACTGATAACGGCGGGGAGAACGCCTGCTGCGATCGGTTTTAGGTGCGAATTTTGTCTAACGATTTGTATATCGCGCTGAAAATTCACTTAAAAAACACAAAAATTTCCTTGACAAAGTGCGGTCAATATTATATAATTATAATTGGGTTTATATCCGAATTACAATAATTACATACGCCCGACGGGTTTCCGTGCGGACGGGGAAAGGGATATTTTTTATATGTATGATAATATAGAGAACTGGCACTTGAATTTCGTAACCGAAGAATACGGCGAGGACGGTATTTTGAAAAAATTCGGGATAAAATACCCCGACAACTTCAACTTCGCGTATGATATTATAGACAAGTTCGCGGAATTTGAACCCGACCGCCGCGCGATTTTGTGGGTCGATTTGAAAGACAACGAAAAAACGCTGACGTTCGGCGATTTGTCGCGTTTGTCAAACAAAGCCGCGAATATGTTCCTCTCTATGGGAATAAAAAAAGGCGACCACGTTATGCTTGTAATGAAACGGCACTATCAATTCTGGTATACGCTGTACGGGCTGATGAAAATCGGCGCGGTGGCTATTCCCGCGTCTTATCTGCTGACGGCGCACGACTACACCTACCGCTTTGACGCGGCTGACGTAAAGGCAATAGTAGCGACGCACGACGGCGAAGTGTGCGACAACATTGACCACGGGGAGGCGGACGCGAAAAACGCTCTCGAAAAGAAATTCGTAGTAAACGGTTCGCACGACGGGTGGATAACGTTTGACGAGGAATTGGAAAAGTACCCCGATACGCTTGAGAGAATAGACGGAAGTGTAAGAGATATTTTCCTGATGTACTTTACTTCGGGTACGACGGGCAATCCGAAAATGGCTATTCACGACCACACAATAACGCTTGCTCAAATACAGAACGCAAAGCATTGGCACAAGGTAATACCGAACGGTATTCACCTTACGGTGTCCGATACGGGCTGGGCAAAGGCGGCGTGGGGCAAGCTGTTCGGACAGCCCGCTATGGGGACGACTACGTTCGTTTATGATTTCGACAAGTTTATTCCCGCAAATCTTTTAAAGATGATAGAGAAGTACAAGATAACGACATTCTGCGCACCGCCGACGATGTTCCGTTTCTTCCTGAACGAGGGTATCGAGAAATTCGATTTGTCAAGTTTAACTTACTGTAATATAGCGGGCGAGGCTTTACAGCCCGAAGTATTCAAGCAATGGTATGACGCGACGGGGCTGAAACTTATGGAGGGCTTTGGACAGAGCGAATCCACTTGCATAATAGGAAATCTTATCGGTATGGAACCGAAACCGGGTTCAATGGGCAAGCCTATGCCGATATACACGGTTGACCTTGTTGACAAGCACGGAAATTCCGTACCGCCGGGAGTAGTCGGCGAGATAGTGATAAAAGGCGACTACTGCGACACGGACGGACTGTTCCGCGGGTACTACCGCGACAAGGAGCGTACGGACGCGGCGTGGCACGACGGCTGGTATCACACGGGCGACACCGCGACGCGCGACGAGGACGGGTACTACTGGTATGTCGGGAGGAACGATGACGTAATAAAGTCGAGCGGTTACCGCATAGGACCGTTTGAAGTGGAGAGCGTTCTTTCGGCGCACCCTGCCGTGCTTGAATGTGCAGTTACAGGCGCACCGCACCCCATTCGCGGGGAAGTAGTTAAGGCGAGCATTATTCTGACTGACGCGTACAAGGACAGGGCGGGCGAGGAACTTGTAAAGGAAATACAAGATTTCGTAAAGCACAACACCGCGCCTTACAAATACCCGCGCATTGTGGAGTTCGTCGAGGAACTTCCGAAAACTACGAGCGGGAAGATCAGGAGAAATGTTATTAGGCAGGAGAACTTTGATAAAGCTAATGGCGAGAAGAAATAAGATGTAAGAGGTAAGAGGTAGAAGTGCGCGGGCGAATATGCCCGCGCACTTTTCAAGCCACATTGCAAAGTAAAAGCCGTAAACCGCCCAAAAACACCTGCCGACACAAAGTAACGCTATACCCCACACGCTGTTTAAACATAATAGTACGAAAACCTCTCAACATTCAGCGGATTAAAAGTAATTTTCACCAAAACTTTGTTATCGAGCCATTCAACCTCAACATTATCCTCGTCAATGCCGCCTTTAATTCCGCTGCGGTTTATGAATTTTTCTTTCAGTAATACGGGTTTAAATAACCCCTGTTCTTTTATTATAATTTCATATTCCTCGGTTACGCCGCAAACATCGCCGCGAATTTTAACCTCAACATTTCCCTGCGGTGAAACCTCGCCGAAAACCGCTTTTTTCCCATATCTAATATAAGCGTATGCCGCAAAAAATGCAATTGCTAAAAATGCTGTAATGCAGACAATAATTATGATAACCCTTTTCTTTTTCTTCGTCATTTCGCTTTTCCTCATCGCGGATTATTTGTGTTGAGCATATTATAACACATATTTGCCGCGCTGTCAAGGGTTTGGCACGGGCGTAATTTGGTGCGCCAAACGCCCCGCCAACGGCGGGGGCGCTCTTACGGAGCAATCCGCTTTGCGGATTGCTCGCTTACCTCTTACTTCTAACCTCTTACCTCTAACCGCTTACTTCTTAAGCGTAAACCCGATTTTAAACGCGTCTGCGACTTTCTCGCCCAACTTATAATACCCGTGATTTATCGAGTCCACGACCACGGGGTCAAGTTTCGCAATGTCAACCGCGCCGTCCGTAAACACGCTTTCGTCGATTGAAACGTTCTTTATCTCGCCGATGTATTTCCCGCCGGGCAGAACCTCTTTCAGTTCACATTCAAGGCACATCGGCAGTTCGTTGATTACGGGCGCGTTTACAAATTCGCTTTTCGTAACCGTAAACCCCGCGCGTTCCATTTTGTCGGCAGTATCGTTCGCGGACACTACACCCACATAATCGCACGCCGCGATTTTCTCGCCGTTCGCAATGGAAACCGTAAACGCCTTTGTTTTCATAATGTTGTCGGTCGTCTTGTGCGAGCCAAGGCTCAGACAGATTTCTGTCGCTCCGCATTGACCGCCCCACGCCGCGTTCATAGCGTCGGGAGTTCCGTTTTCGTCGTATGTCGCGATAATCAGCACGGGCTGCGGCATAACCATCGGTTTTGCTCCTAAATTTTTACGCATATCAAATCTTCCTTTCGTGTTTATTAATACCCATAGCGGGATATTTGCTAATATAATTGTAACACAAACTTCTCAAATATGCAATACCCCCTAGGAAAATTTCCTCCGCAAAATTTGACATTTTGGGGAATAAGTGTTATAATTAATTTGAACGGAACTCACCGTAAATTGAAAAAAGGAGCAGAATATGAAACATACAATAAATATGATGTCCTCCGCGACAAGCGTAAAAGGACAGGGCGTAGGTTCGGCGTATATGGAGCAGGTGAAACTCGTGCGCGAGGGTCTTGCGGACAAGTTCGACGTTTACGAAAACGCGCGTATGTCGGCTGACATTACACATTACCACACGATAAACCCGAACTACCTGCTTATGAAAAATAAGCGCTGTAAAAACGGCACAAGCGTATGCTATGTTCACTTTGTCCCCGAAACCGTGGAGGAGAGCCTGAACCTGCCGAAACTCGCAAAGGCGGTCTTTTATAAATATATGCTGAAGTTCTACCGCTCAATGGAACATATCGTCGTTGTAAATCCGTATTTTATCGACGTTCTCGAAAAGTACGGCATACCGCGCGAAAAAGTGACGTATATCCCGAACTTCGTTGATAAGGAAATGTTCCACCCGCTGTCGCCCGAAAAGAAACTCAACGTCCGCAGGCACTTCCATATTCCCGAAGATAAATTTGTCGTGCTGTGCGCGGGTCAATTGCAAGTGAGAAAAGGCGCGTTTGATTTTCTGGAGTGCGCCCGCCGTATGCCCGATGTGCTGTTCGTGTGGGCAGGCGGTTTCAGTTTCGGCAGAATGACCGACGGCTACAGCGAACTTGCGAAAGTCGTTAAAAACCCGCCGCCGAACGTGAAGTTCACGGGCATAGTAGACCGCGAGAATATGAACAAGCTCTACAACGCGTGCGACGTTATGGCGCTGCTCTCGTTCGACGAACTTTTCCCGATGACGATTTTGGAGGCAATGTGCGTAAATGTACCGATACTTCTGCGCGATTTGCCGATTTACAACAATATCCTGTTCGATTTTTACTATCGTGAAAACGACGTTGACGGCTTTGTGCGGGAACTCCAAAAACTCCGCGCCGATAAATCCTACTACGCCCAAGGCGTAGAAAACTCCAAGCGAGGAAATCAGTTCTACAGCAAAGAACACGTTTTGCAGATGTGGGATGAATTTTACACGTCCATTTTGCGCTGCTAGAGGCTAGAAGTCAGAGGCTAGAGGCTAGAAATAAGTGTAGCACCGTGACCGACCCCGCCGTAGGCTGTGAAAGTTTCGCCAGCCTTTTCAAAGGCTGCGGGAGTCCAGAGGGCAGAGCCCTCTGGTCGCCACGAAGTGGCGAAACTTCGCTCAAGAGCTCCGCAAAAGGGTGAATTTTCGCGTCGCAAGCGACGCGAAAAGAGGGGAAAGCCCTGCGATAGAGGGCTTTCCCCTTGCGCCTAGTGGAGCGCACGAAGTGCGCGGAACGGTTGTCTTAAAGCAACTTTTCCGCGCGCGGAATGCCGGTGACATTCCGCGCGCCAAAAGCCACCCAGAGTGGTTTCACAGGCGCGTTACGCTTTGTCGTCAACGGCGAATTTTCTGCGCTAAACACTTGACAGCACCGCGATTTTGTGTTATAATATACTTAACATAAAAAACGCCGTTTGTTGCACTTGGGCGCTGACGGCTGACAACACAAGTCATTTGCGAAAGGAATTACATAAGCGTGGATACCGAAACCGGACGACAAGACGCCCGCAAAGCAATGGCGTATGACCTGAAGAAAATCATTGACAAAGAACCCACAAAGGAAAGCTATACGCCCGAAGAAATCAAGAAGATTATCGACGTGTATATCGAAACCGCAGATCAGAAATGATAAAAGCGCCCTCCCCGCCCACGGCGGGGAGGGCGCGAACAACCAATGCGGGGAATGCGGGGGGAACGCGCAAAGCATTTAAAGCGAGTTCCCCGCCGAAGAACAGCGGGACAGACCGCGCGAATTAATGAAACGCGCTCCCGCCAAAAAATCAAACGCATTTCCCCGCCGACGGCGGGGAAATGCGGGAAAAATATTAAAGCGTTCCACCCCGCCGTCGGCGGGGTGGGCGCGAACAAACAGCGCGGGGAAACGCGGGAAAATCGGGTTCACCCGCGTAAATATAACCGCTCCCCAAAACCAGAAATCAAGGTGAAATATGAATGGAAGTCAAAGAGAATAAAATGGGCGTTATGCCCGTGCGCAGGCTGTTGATAAGTATGTCATTGCCGATGGTAATTTCTATGTTCGTGCAGGCGATGTACAACCTTATGGACAGCATTTTCGTTGCGCAGATAGATCAGGACGCGCTGACCGCCGTAAATATGGCGTTCCCTATGCAGTCGCTGATGATAGCGTTCCAGACGGGATTGGGCGTCGGTATGAACGCTATGGTGTCAAGACTTTTGGGCGAAAAGAAACACCGCGCGGCAGGGCAGGCGGCGATCCACGGAATGCTGCTTACCCTCGTAAATTATGTGCTGTTCCTTATCGTCGGGCTTACTCTCACGGACGCGTTCTACCGTTTCCAGACAAACTCCGAGGCGGTTATCAGTTACGGCAAAGAATATCTGAATATAATTATGATTTTCGCGTTCGGAATGTTTTATCAGATATGTTTCGAGCGTTTCCTGCAAGCGACGGGAAAGACCGTTTATTCGATGATTATGCAGGGCGCGGGCGCACTAATCAACATTGGACTTGACCCGCTGTTTATCTTTGTTTTTCATATGGGAGTAAAGGGCGCGGCGATCGCTACGGTTATCGGACAATGCGTCGGCTGTACTATCGGCGGGATACTCCACTTCGCAAAGAACCGCGAACTGCGCCTTGATTTCAAGCGCTTTAAACTAAATAAACACACGGTAGCGAAAATATACGGCGTGGGCATACCGTCCATTCTGATGAGCGCATTAGTGTCCGTTATGACGTATCTTATGAACGTTATCCTAAAGGGCTACGAGGAAGTTTCCGCGACTGTTTTCGGAGTATACTTCAAATTACAGAGTTTTGTTGTAATGCCCGTGTTCGGAATGAATAACGGCATTGTGCCGATAATCGCGTACAATTACGGCGCGCGCAAAGGAGAACGCATAGTAAAGACGATAAAACTCGGCGTTGTCTACGCGGTAAGCGTTATGCTCGTCGGTCTTGCGCTGTTCCAGATCCTGCCCGAATTTTTTCTGGGATTTTTCAATCCCGATGAAAATATGCTCCGCGTCGGAATACCCGCGCTGAAAATCCTCTCGCTGTCGTTCGTGTTCGCGGGCGCGTCTATCGTGCTTACGTCGTCGTTTCAGGCGCTCGGCAACGGCGTTTGGAGTTTGTTCGTGTTTATCGTAAGACTGCTTGTGCCAACGCTCCCGCTCGCTTGGCTTTTGGGCAAACTCGGAGGGCTTTCGGCGCTGTGGTTCTCACTTCCGATATGCGATATGCTCGGACTTATCCTCGCGTCAATTCTTATGCGCCTTATGTACAAGCGCGTGATAAAACCGCTGTGCGAATTGGAAAAGGAGAACGTATAATGTCAATCTGCGATGAATGTGTAAATTACGTTTACGATGAAGAGTACGACTGCTATTCCTGCCTGGTAAATCTGGACGAGGACGAGATGTACCGTTTTCTTATGGGTACAAACGAAAGCTGTCCGTATTTCGACCGCGACGACGAATATTTCCTTGCTAAAAAACAATGACCCGACAATTCGCCCGAAGTGTACGGCTTTGGGCGAATAATTTTGTGTATATTTACTATTGACTTTTATAATTAACGGTTGTAAAATACTAACGTAGGTAAAGAATTTATGTGAAATTAAGGAGGACAAAAGCGTAGAAAATGAAATATCTGTTTGATTTTCTGAGTAAAAATCCGTTGTCTAAGGATTGCATATCGAACGGGCAGATCGGCATATTTTTGAACAGCCTGATAAAGATGATGAACATAAAGTCGAATTTGCTTGAAGAGTGTCATACGCCAAATTCCGAAATGACGCTTTTGTATTTCGCGCTCGAAAGATATGCGGACGACGGGAAATATCCGACCGCGGCACAGGCGGCGGAGTGCCTAAAGGTCAGTGCGCCGTCCGTTTCGCGGACGCTGAAAAGCCTTGAAGAAAAGAAACTGATAAAGCGCAGTCAGGACAAAGCCGACCGCCGCGCGGTGCGGATCACCGTCACAAGAGCGGGACGGGCGAGGGTGGACAAATTGCTGTCCAGCCTTATTGCAATAATGAACGGCGCTATGAAAGAGTTCACAAACGAGGAAATTGAAACAATGGCTGAACTTCACAACAGACTGTTCAATTCCATAGAAAAAGCCGTAAACGAAAGGGGTAAATGAATTGCTTGAAATAAAGAACATAACTAAAGACTATAAGACGGGCGCGGATACGATACACGCTCTGCGCGGTGTGTCGATAGCTTTCCGCGACAGCGAACTTGTGGCAATTCTCGGACATTCGGGGTGCGGAAAAACGACGCTCCTCAATATCATAGGCGGGCTTGACCGATACACGTCGGGCGACCTTATCATTGACGGGCGCTCGACAAAGGAATATAAAGACCGCGACTGGGACACCTACAGAAACCATTCGATAGGGTTTATATTCCAAAGCTATAACCTTATTCCTCACCAGTCTGTTCTGTCGAACGTCGAACTTGCGCTTACGCTTTCGGGCGTTTCCAAAGCGGAACGCCGCCGCCGCGCAAAAGAGGCGCTCGAAAAAGTTGGGCTCGGCGACCAGTTAAACAAGCGCCCGAACCAGATGTCGGGCGGTCAGATGCAGCGCGTGGCTATCGCCCGCGCGCTCGTAAACGACCCCGATATTCTGCTTGCGGACGAGCCGACAGGCGCGCTCGACAGCGAAACTTCCATTCAGATTATGGAACTTGTAAAGGAAATCGCGAAAGACCGCCTTGTAATTATGGTAACGCACAATCCCGACCTTGCGAACGACTACGCAACGCGCATAGTAAAACTCGTTGACGGGCAGATAAAAAGCGACACAAAGCCGTTCGACCCCGCCGAGGAAAAGCCCGAAAAGAAAACCGCGAAAGCAAAGAGCGGAAAGAAAACGAAGATGAGTTTTTTAACCGCGCTTTCGCTGTCGCGCAATAACCTTATGACGAAAAAGGGCAGAACGTTCTTAACCGCGTTCGCGGGGAGCATAGGAATAATAGGCATTGCGCTTATTTTGTCGCTTTCAAACGGTGTGCAGACGTATATTGACGATGTGGAACATTCAACGCTCGCAAGCTATCCCATTCAGCTTGAAAAAGAGGCGGTGAATTATTCGGGGCTTATGGGTTCTCTTGTCGAAACCGGGGAAAGCGAATTGAACGAAGAACGCGCCCCCGACCGCATTTACACAAACGACCTATCCACGCAAATGATGAAATCAATGCTGTCCGAGATAAAGGAAAACGACCTCGACAGCTTTATGGAGTATCTTAATACTAATCCCGATGATATTATGGACAGCATAAGCGAGATTAAATACGGGCATAAGTCAAAGCTGTATGTGTTCTCGCGGGATATTAACGATAAGATAATGCGCGTAAACCCCTCGACCGCAACGCAGGCGATGATGGGAGATGAAATGGCGGGGTCCGTAATGGGAATGATGGGTACGATGTCCACGTTTACGGGCGTTGACATTGCCGCGCGCGCAAATTGCTTTGAACAGCTGCTTTCAAACGAGCGCATTGAAGAACAGTATGAAACGATAGCGGGACGGCTCCCCGAAAATTATGACGAAGTTGTTGTTATCGTAAACCGCAATAACGAGATGTCGAACGTCACGCTTTACACTCTGGGACTTCTCGACCAGTCCGAACTCGGCGAGATGATGAGCCACATCATGGAGGGCGAGGCATGGGATATTGAAACGGGCAAGGAAAGCTATACCTATGACGAGATGATGAACTTAAAGTTCACGGTGCTTACCCCGTCCGACCTGTTCAAGGAGAACGACGAGGGCGGTTATGACGATATGAGTACCGACCAGGAGTTTATGGAAAACGCTCTGAAAAACGGTCTTGAACTTAAAGTTGTCGGCATAATCCGTCCGAACGGCGACAGCCTGCTTAACGCAGGCACGGAGGGCGGTATAGGCTACACTTACGCGCTGACTGAATATATGATAGAGAAAGCTAACAATTCCGCGCTTGTAAAAAAACAGCAGGAGAACCCCGACACGGATATTTTCACGGGGATAGATTTCCCGAAAGAGGGCGACGAACCCGCGGAACCGATGTCGCAGGAAGAGGCGATGAACAAGATAATGGAACTTCTGTCGCAGGAGCAAATGGCGCAGATTTTCCGCACGGTGCTTGAAACGCTCACACCCGAACAGCAAATGCAGGTAATGCAAGCGCCGAGCGAACAGCAGTTCGCTATGCTCTCGCAGTTTGCCGAACCGAACAAGGTTACGGGCGCGCTGATGAGCGTACTCACGGTTGACCAAATGCAGAAGTTGCAGGAAATGACGCTCCCGCCTAAAGAAACCGACGCGACATACGAGGGCAACCTCGAACTGTTGGGCGCGGACAGCGTATCATCGCCCGACACCGTATATATTTACGCAAAAGACTTTGAAAGCAAGGAAAAATTATCTACGCTTATATCCGACTACAACAAGCGTATGAAAGACGAGGACAGCGAGGAAAAAGCGATAGAATACACGGACTACATCGGTATGATGATTTCGGGAGTTTCCGATATAATCAACGCTATTTCGTATATTCTCGTGGCGTTCGTTGCAATTTCGCTTATAGTATCGTCGATAATGATAGGGATAATAACGTACATCTCTGTACTTGAACGCACAAAGGAAATAGGCATACTCCGCGCGATGGGCGCGTCCAAGAGCAACATTTCGAGCGTATTCAACGCCGAAACGCTTATCGTGGGCTTTGCCGCGGGAATAATCGGTATTCTCGTGACGGTGCTGTTAAATATCCCGATAAACGCGCTGATACTGAAACTCACGGGGATAAAGAACATCTCGTCGAGCCTGCCGCCTGTAGCGGGCGCGGTGCTTGTAGTTATCAGTATGTTGCTTACGCTGATAGCAGGCTTGTTCCCCGCGCGGGTAGCGGCGAAGAAAGACCCCGTTATCGCGCTGAGGACGGAGTAGCGGGTAGTTGATAGGGAATAGTTGTTAGTTGTTAGTTGCGCGGGCGTTGCCCGCGCATTTTGTTTACCGCGATGAGCCGCGTTTTAACTAGTCGCCGCAGGCGAGGGAAAGTTTCGCCAGCCTTTTCAAAGGCTGCGGGGTCACGGGGCAGAGCCCCGTGTCGCCGCGCAGCGGCGAAACAAACAGTCGCCGAAAGGCGACTGTTATCAACCCCCACCAGTGCAGTTTTTCCCGCGCCCGACCGAATTTCCCCCGCAAGGGGGAAAGAGGGAAAGGCGCGAGGAAAAGCTGCCAAGGGCGCGCCGTGAACCGCTAACACAAAGGCACAAAACCCGCTGTAAAGCAACGCCGTCCCCCGCGCCGCATAGCCCGCGTTTTGCGCGGAGCGCAAAACAACGGCGCGTAAGCGCCGTTAATTCGCCGTCAGGCGAATTGCGGGCGGTCGGGCAACGGCGCGTACACGGCGGCGCAGGCGCGTTTGACGCAGGACGGCAACGGTACGCGGGATAAGGGCGCGGGGCGCTTGAATTGAGCCACGCTAAACGCGCCTTTACAGCAGATAGGTGGCTTTGGTCGGCGGGGCGGGGGTGGCTTTGGCTTACCGCGCCCCCTTATCGCGGTGGGCGTTTTCTCGCGCCCCCACTTCGCCCCCGCAAGGGGCGAAGTCTGGGGCACTCGAAAACGCGACGGTTTGCCGTCTGAAATTCGCCCAAAGTTGCGCCCCCATCATACAAAATGCCACTGTCAAACGTGGCTTTTGGGGCGCAACTTTTCGCGAATTTCACCCCGCCTGACGGCGTGGTCGTTTGGCTACGCCAAACGACGGCAAACCGCAAAACGCGCCTGCTGTCCCTAAGCGCCGAACCCCAACCCGTGCAGCTTTTCCTCGCGCCTTTCCCTCTTTCCCCCTTACGGGGGAAATTCGGTCGGGCGCGGGCAAAGCTGCACGGGTTGGGTTGACCACAGCCGCCTTCGGCGGCTGTTTATTTCGCCGCTTCGCGGCGACCAGAGGGCTCTGCCCTCTGGACTCCCGCAGCCTTTGAAAAGGCTGGCGAAACTTTTACAGCCTACGGCGGGGTCGGTTACGGGTGCTACTCCGTTTTCTAGCCTCTAACCTCTAACCGCCTACTTCTTGCTTTTCCCCCTAACCGCTCTGCCGATTACCCACATTATGATAGTGACGCAAAGGAATATCAGCACGAATGTGTTGACTTCCTCCTCCCAACGCAGAATAAGTACCGCCGCGTCGCCTAATACCGCAACTATAAACGGTATCGGCGAAAATCTGCTCTCGGCGCGTGTCGCAAAAAACTTTGAAAGCATTATCGTGAACATTCCCACCATTCCCGCAGATACTATGCACTCTATCGGTATAAATACATTCGCAAGTTCTATGTTCGTGTGGTAAACTACGGGTATCGCCATTGAGTACGCCGTGATGTAGCCGAACGTTACCCATTTCATCGCCGCGCCGCCGAAGTTCTTCGCGCTTTCGGCAGTATGGAACGCCATCGCTATCAGTATCATTCCGTATGATGCGAATTGCATAGGCAAAATCGAACCCTCGGTGTGTACCATTCCGCCTAACAGAAGTATCCCCGCCGCTATCGCGAGTTCGGAGAAAATATCGCTGTCGTGATTTTTTACAACGCCCATAAAACGTATCACCGCATAGATATATGAGCCGAATATCGCGAACAGCGTCAGCATTATCATATAGTATTCAAGCTGGTCGGCGGTTTTGTGTCCGCCCATACAGAACTTTACAACGCTGATAACGCGCTCGATTGTAAGTATCACAAAATACAACGCCAGAAATATGAATTTGAATTTTGAAAAATCGGCGGTTTTCTTTGAGTTTTCGGTCATTTGATTTTCCCTCTTTCGGTTGATTTTTGCGTGCGCCGTAAATCTAATGGGCGCGGTTTTTCATATTCTCCCCGCCGTGGGCGGGGGAAATTTTGGTTGATTTTTGTGTGCGCCTGTTGTCGTTATTCGGCGCGAATTTTGGATATTATTCGGTTTTTATGCGTTGTTCGCCTTGCTTTTTATCGGAATATTTCAACGCTTTTCACAGGCTGATTAACGTGCAGGAGCGGTGTGTTCAGCGCATTTCCGCAATTACGTCACGGGGATTTTTAAAATATTTCCACGCGATTTCCTGCGCTTTCCTCTGCTTTTGGAAATGAATAATATTCAATTTTTATGCAGTATTTTTTCGCACAAAACAGTCAAACCGCTATGTATTCCCCGCTTGTCATAACGGGAGCGCAGGTTAGTGTGTAGTCGCGTTCTTCGATTAGTCCGCGCGTTTCTAATAATCTTTTGGTACACGTTTTCGCGGTAACGGGAGTGTTGTTGTTTTCGGAAAGGTGTCCCAAAATCAGGCGGCGCGTGCCGTTTTTTACAAGCGTTTCGCAGAATGCCGCGCAGTCCTCGTTCGACAAATGCCCGCGACTGCTCATTATTCTGCGTTTGAGTTCGGCGGGGTAGCTCGGGTTTTTCCTCAGCATTGTTTCATCGTAATTGCTCTCGATAAGTACCGTCGTTACGCCTTTCAGCGCGGCTTTCGCCTGTTCGGTGACTTCACCCGTGTCGGTGCATATGCCGAACTTCTCGCCGTGAAAATCAATAATATAACCAACGCTGTCTGCAGAATCGTGCGAGGTCTTGAAACACGTGACCTCGAACGCCGCGCTTTTATAGCCCTCGCACGGGTCAAACAGTTCCGCGTCCTGCGGAATTATGCCGTTGCTTTTCATTTGAGATACACAAAGCGCCGGCGCGAATATCGGAATATTCGTGTGCTTGATAATTTGCTCTAGTGCTTTTATATGGTCGCTGTGTTCGTGAGTAATGAAAACCGCCTCGATATTTTCGATTTTCGTGTCTATCAAATCAAGCGCGTTTTTAAGTGCGCGAAAAGAACAGCCCGCGTCAATCAAAACGCCGTGACCAAGCGTTCCGATAAACGTTGCGTTCCCCGAACTTGAAGAGCAAATCGGGTAAATCCTCGCCATAATTTCCTCGTTCCCTCCGTTAAAATTTAGCCTTACCGTCAACAATCTCCCCCATTGCAATAAGGGGGAGGAATTTGTATTTTCGCGGGGTTATACTACTTTCTTTACCACACCGTCGTTTACGGGGTCGGGTTCTTCTACCTTTATGATATTCGCGCCCAGCTTGCGGAGTTTTACTTCCATATTTTCATAACCGCGCTCTACATGGAATATATCGTATATTTCCGAAACGCCCTCCGCGCCGAGCGCCGCAATTATCATCGCCGCGCCCGCTCTAAGGTCGGTAGACCTTACGGGTGCGCCTTTCAGACGCTCTACGCCCTCGATAACCGCTACTCTGCCCTCAACGGAGATATTCGCGCCCATACGGCGAAGTTCATCGACATAGCGGAAACGGTTGTCGAAAATGCTTTCCGTTATCATCGACGCGCCCTTTGCGCAGGTAAGCACCGCGCTCATCTGGGGCTGCATATCGGTCGGGAAACCGGGGTGCGGGTGGGTTTTTATTGATGTGCCGACATAATTCTCGCCGCCGATTACTCGTACAGAGTCATCGAACTGCTCTATCTGTACGCCGATTTTCAGGAACTTGTTTGTAATCGGCTCTAAGTGTTTCGGGATAACGTTTTTAATCAAAACGTTTCCGCGGGTTGCCGCGACTGCCGCCATAAACGTACCCGCCTCTATCTGGTCGGGGATAACGCTGTAGGTCGTGCCGTGAAGCTCTTTGACGCCGCGTATTTTGATAACGTCCGTACCCGCGCCGATAATATCCGCGCCCATGGAGTTTAAGCAGTTCGCAAGATCGACAACGTGCGGTTCTTTCGCGGCGTTTTCGATAATAGTCAGACCCTCCGCTTTTGCCGCCGCCATAATGCCGTTTATTGTCGCGCCGACGGAATTTTTATCAAAGAATATTTGATTTCCTACGAGTTTATTCGCGCGGAGGTTTATCATACCTCCGTTTATCTCGCACTCCGCGCCGAGCGCGGCAAAGCACTTCAGGTGCTGGTCAATCGGGCGGTCGCCTAAATTACAGCCTCCCGGCATTGAAACGCACGCGGAATGAAATCTTCCCAAAAGCGTACCCAAAAAATACGTCGTCGCGCGCATCAGCTTTGCTTTTTCATACGGGATAGGCATATTGTGCAGTCCGCGCGGGTCGATTTCGACGGTCGTTTTATTAAGCATACGAATTTTCGCGCCCATTTCCTCCATAATTTGCAAAGTAATGGTCACGTCGCTGATATTCGGTATATTCTCTATAACACACGGTTCATCGGCAAGAATGGTCGCGGGCAAAATTGCCACAACAGCGTTTTTAGCGCCGCTGATTGTAACCTCCCCCGATAGTTTCTCGCCGCCGTTTATAATATATTTTTCCAAAATAGCACTTCCCCCTGCCCAAAGCCTTGGGCATTGTTTATTTCTATTTCACACTATGTATAATAAAATTCTATATAATCAAAAACATATTTTGTTTATTATCTGCTCAAACGTATGTGAACACACTCACACGAATACATTATACCATACTTTTTTAATTTTTTAAAGTATCTATGCTTTAAAACAAGTATTCTTTAGGCTTTTTTGTAAGATTGCACCAAAGGACGGCTATTTTTGGCAATTTTTAAATCATTTTGCACAAAAGAAAATCAATGTAAATCAATATACCGCAAATGATTTCGCGGTGTTTTTAAATATTATCTCAAAGTAATATAAAATTAACCTTGACAAATCTTGAAAAATGTGTTTTAATATTAGTGTAAAGTAAAATAATACCGCAAAGGAGAAAACAAAATGGCGAAACTTAACGAAAACTTTTTTAAACTTAAAAAGAATTATTTGTTCATTGAGATTGCAAAGCGGATAAAGGCGTATTCCGAAACCAATCCCGAAAAGGCGAAACGGCTTATCAGAATGGGCATAGGAGATGTTACACTGCCGCTTGCGCCCGCCGTAGTCGAGGCTATGCAGAAAGCCTGCGCGGAAATGGGAGTTAAGGAAACGTTCCGCGGATATGAAGATTCGGGCGCGGGGTATGATTTCCTCAAAGAGGCGATTTCAAAATACTACAAGGGTTTCGGCGCGGACGTTTCCGCTGATGAAATCCGCATTTCCGACGGCGCGAAAAGCGACTGCGGAAATATCATCGACATTTTCGGGAGCGGAAATATCGTTCTTGTCACCGACCCCGCTTATCCCGTGTATGTGGATTCCAACATAATGAACGGCAACGAGGTAATCTTTGCGAATTCGACCGAAGAAAACGGCTTTGCCGCAATGCCCGACAAGAACGTCAAGGCGGATTTGATTTACCTGTGTTCGCCGAACAATCCTACGGGGTCTGCGTATACATATGCTCAGCTCAAAGAATGGGTGGACTATGCGACGGCAAACAACGCGGTTATTATCTATGACGCGGCGTATGAAGCGTTTATTACGGAGGACGATGTTCCGCGCTCTATTTTCTGCGTAGAGGGCGCGAAAAAATGTGCAATAGAAATCTGCTCGCTGTCAAAGACTGCGGGATTTACGGGGACGCGGTGCGGATATACGGTCATTCCGAACGAGCTTGTTCAAAAGGACAGCGCGGGGCAGGACGTAAGGCTTGCGGACATATGGGCGCGCCGTCAGGGGAGCAAGTTCAACGGCGTTTCATATCCCGTTCAGCGCGGCGCGGAGGCGGTGTTCTCCGCGGAGGGGCAAAAGCAATGCCGCGAGAATATCGCGTACTATCAGGAGAACGCGCGGATAATCGCGTCGGCTTGCGACGAGTTGGGGATAAAATACACGGGCGGCGTAAACTCGCCGTACATCTGGCTGAAATGTCCGAACGGTATGGACAGCTGGGCGTTCTTTGACAAACTGCTAAGCGAAATACAAGTAGTCGGCACGCCGGGCGCGGGTTTTGGAAAGAACGGCGGAAATTGGTTCAGACTGACGGCGTTCAGCACTCACGAGCTGACAAAAGAGGCAATGGAACGGCTGAAAGGTCTGCTTAAATGAAACGCTATCGTATTCGATTTTACGGCAGAGTTCAAGGCGTAGGGTTTAGGTATACCGCATATCATTTAGCACAGCGCGAACGGCTTGTCGGCTGGGTGGAAAACGAACCCGACGGGTCTGTGTTATGTGAAGTGCAAGGCGAGCGGGAGGCTATTGACAAGTTCCTTGCCGAACTTTGTGACGGGAGATATATTCGGGTTGACGATATGCGGATTGAGGAAAGGGAGTTAGAGGAGTACGAGAGAAGTTTTTCTATAAGAGGTTAGAGGTAAGAAATAGCGGGTAATCCGCTTGCGGATTACCCTGTAAGAGCGCCCCCGCCGACTGCGGGGGCGCTTGTGGTTTCGCAGGCGCGTTACGGTTTGCCGTCGTTTGGCGTTAGCCAAACGCCCCGCCGACAGGCGGGGTGACCTTTGCGTTAGCAAAGGTCAGACGGCAAACCGTCGCGTTTTCGAGTGCGCCTATATTCCCCGCGCCCGTATGGGCGCGGGGAATGAGGTGCATCGAGAAAACGCCCCCACCGCGATAAGGGGGCGCGGTGGTTCAAAGCCACACCTGCGCCTGCCGAACCTAGCTGCCTCACCGCCGTAAAGCAACCCCGCGCCCCGCGCTCTTACCTCTTACCTCTTACCGCTTACCTCTCAAAACTCCAATGCTTCTCCCCCGCCTATGTACTGTATGCGGTCGCCCAATATTTCGTCCATAATGTCAAAGCCCTTGAAACCCGTGCAATGGCACGCGTAGACTTTTTCTGCGCCCGATGATTTCAGCGCGCGCGCCGTTGCCGTCGGAAATTCGGCGGGGACTATAAGCGTTTTCGGGTTCGACGAGGAGAAGTGAAAACCGCCTATTACCGCTAAAATCGGTATGCCGTTCCAGCGTTCGCGAACCGTTTCAAGCATATTCGCCGCGCCGCAGTGGAAACATCCGCCGACGAGAATTAAACCCTCCGCTTTGCGTTTTTTCGGGAAAATTACCGCGAAACTTTCATCGGAAAAATCAAACGGCACGGGCTTTTTCCCGTCCTCGCCTATTGTGAAATATGCGCGGTCGGGGTTTATTAACTTCTCTTCAAATTCCTCACAGCTTGCAAGATAGAACCCTTCGCATACCTCCGAAAAGCTGTTGAACAAAATAAGATTATCGGCGTACTTTTTTAGGAACGCTTTTCCTTGACCGACGGGCGATTTGAACAGTCCGTTTTTCTTGTAGACTTCGGCTCTCGCGCCCGCGCGCAGGAATATCCGCGCCTTTGGGTTCAGGCGCATAACCGCGTCGATACCGCCCGTGTGGGCTAGGTGATTGTGTGTCAGGACAACCGCGTCTATGCTGTTTATCGGCAAGTGCATACGCCGCGCGTTATCGACGGCTTTCCCCGCAAGCCCTGTATCTATAAGATAGTTTTTGCCGTTATATTCAACGAAAAGCGAAAAACCGTCCTCGCAGAATAAATTTTCATCGTTCGCGGTGTTTTCGATAAGGCAAATTATCTTCATATGCTCCCCCTGTTTCTTTGCGAATAAGTTTTATTGCAGACCTGTCACCTTTCCGAGAAACACTGTCTGCTCCGCCTCGCCGTCGTAGATTAAAAACGCGAACGGGCGGTTCAGGAATACTTCTTTAAGTTCGCGTTCTTCGGGTATTACCGCCTCGGCGGTTTCATTCATTATCGCGGCGGTCACGGCGGACGCACGGGTTCCCTCTTCGTCAAGTTCGAGTTTCGTTTTCTGGATTACTTCGGATAAATAGAAATGCTCGTCTGCATTTCCCTGCATTGGTGTGAAGTCCGAATTTAACGGACTGAAAACGTCCGACAAACCCGCCGCTTTCAGCGCGTCGGTCAGCGGAAATTCCGTTTCAAAATCGAGTTTCGGCATTCTCGCCGAAACGTCATAATCGTGCGTTTCGGATTTTAAAAGCGCAGGAATATCAAGGCTTTCCAGCGTGAAATCGCCCGTCTTTTTCGGGAGTATCCCTATAAACTGCATACCGTTTTTGTAGTATACGGAAAACGCCTCGGCGCTGTCGTTTTCAAAATAAGCCGAGCCGCCGTTTCGCATAAGCGCGGTTTTTGTGGTAGTGCCGTCCGCGTTTGTGAAATCTTCTTGTTCTTCGGGGAGATACCACTCGTCGCTCCATGCGCTTTCAAAGTAGACCGTGTTTACCGCGACTGCCGCGGTATCAGCTGATAATTGGTCGGGTCTTATGATTGTCGGTATCATCTTGTGGGTTTTTTCGTCTGCCCAATCGTTTATGATTTCTGCGGATTTTGTCGGGTTGGTGAAATCTAAAGTATCAATTTCCGCGCCGAAACTGTCTTTAACGCGCGTTATATAATCCGCGTTAAATTCCCTGCTGTCGCTTGCCCAAAACGAGTTTGCGATTTCATAGACGTTTTTGTATTTTGTGTAGCTGTTGTCAACTTCCGTGTTGAAACTCTTTGCGTGTTCGAGGTATTCTTTTGCGAACGCGGCGCTGTCGGCGGTTCCCAAATAATTGTCGAGGGCGGTTTTTGTAGAGCCTGCCGCGCCCGTTTCCAACATTCCGAGGCACAGATTAAGCGACAGCGGACTGAACATCGCGCTGTCCTTATCTTCGTACATCGTATCGAAAACGCGGACGGAATTCAGCACATTATCGCTCGTTATTTCAATCGGCGAAAAGGCTTTGTGTTCCTGCCCTGTTACGCTCTGCGCGGGCGGTTCGGACGTTTGCGATGTTGTGCGTTCCGAGCAGGCGGTGAGCGTTAAAATTGATGTGAGCGCTAGGACTATTGAGATAATTTTTTTCATAATTTGTTCCTCCTGAATTAAAAAATTTATTCGTGGGATTTGATGTAATTCTTGATAGCGTTAAAGCTCTCAGTGCTGAGGTCGTGTTCTATACGGCACGCGTCGGCTGACGCTATTTCCGCGGGTACGCCGAGTTTCGTCAGCCATTCCGTGAAAAGCAAGTGCCGTTCATAGACGCGTTCGGCGATTTCTCTCCCGCTGTCCGTCAAGGTGATGTAGCCGTTTTTGTCAACCGTGATACAGCCCTCCTCGCGGAGATTTTTCATCGCGATACTGACCGACGGCTTTGAAAAATCCATTTCCGAGGCAATATCCACCGAACGCACTTCGCCGTTTCGCTCGTGAAGAATTAAGATGGTTTCGAGGTAGTTTTCTTTGGATTCAAATATTCTGTCTTTCATAGTTTTCCTTTCGTGTCTTTGCGGTTTCTTTTATTTTATCACGTTTTGCGCCGAATGTCAAGCTATTCAACGGACTTTAAGGACTCTACCATACTTACCTTTTTAAGGGGCTTTGTCATAATAAGATTTACGGCAAGCGAGAACACTATGGTAAGCAGGAACGCCCAGACATAGCTTAGCGGGTGAATGGTTCTTCCGAACATTATCTCGTCTATTTCGGCGGTCGTGACAACGAACATACAAAGCGCCTGCCCCAATCCCAGACCGACTGCCGCGCCGATAAGCGATAACACTATGCTTTCACGGAACACATAGCTTGACACTTCAAGGTCGTAAAAGCCGAGGACTTTAAGCGTTGCTATCTCGCGTATGCGTTCGGTTATATTCACGTTAGAGAGATTGTACATCACGACAAACGCGAGCGCGGCGGCGCTGGCTATCAGTACCAATACGACAATATCGAGTATTTTCAGCGTGTCGTAAATCGAATTCAGCGAGGCGGCGTTCATCATAATCGCGGCGACATTTTCGTTTTCTAAAACGTGTTCTTTAAACGCGGACTGAACATCATCATCGCGCGATATGTTGTTGTAAAAGTAGAGGATATTATATGCGGGGAGTTCGCCGAACGTATCTTCAAACTGCTGTTCGGAAAGATACAGATAATGTCCCGCGTACTGTTCCGTAACCGCGGTTATCGTGACTTTTCTGCTTTCGCTGTCGCTTAACTTTACAACGATTTCATCGCCCGCTTTTGCTCCTAGGAGAGCTGCGGCTTTTTCGGTTATGACAGCGCCGTCTTTCATCGAAACTTTTTCGCGCGTTTTGCGGTCGTGCATATCGACGAATGTTTCAAAAATATCGCTGTTCTCAACGGCGGTTATGTACACCTTTGCGGAGTTGTTTTCGTGCGACATATCGTACTGCTTTATAATCGCGCGGGTGTACGCCGTTTCGGGTTCGTATTCCGTCAGCGTGTCATATACGGTTTGCATTTCGTTTTCGGAAATATCCTCGTCGTATGCGAGATAACCGCTGTATTGATAAATGCCGTTATACTGTAAATCCGCAACGTCCATTATCGAATTTTTCAGTCCGAACCCCGTCAGAGAAAGCGCGGTACAGCCCGCTATTCCGACGATTGTCATTATCATTCGGCGTTTGTAGCGGATAATATTTCTCGCGCTGATTTTCGCGAAGAAGTTCATACGTTTCCAGATAAACGGTATCTTTTCGAGGAATACCCGTTTGCCCGCTTTCGGGGCTTTCGGGCGCATAAGCGAGGCGGGAGTTTCCTGCAGGGATTTTGTACACGAGAAGTAAACGGTAAGCGCGATTGCAAGCGTCATTGAGCCTATCGAAACTATAAGATTTTCCGCGGTGAACATAAAGACAATATCCGTCACCGCATACATCATCGAATATGCGTAAATGATTACGCCGGGGAACAGAAAGCACCCGCCGACCGCGCCGAGCGTACCGCCGATAAGCGCGGCGGATACCGCGTAAATCATATAGTGGCGCATAATCGCGCCGCGCGAATAGCCGAGCGCCTTCAGCGTTCCCGTCTGCGTGCGCTGTTCTTCGACCATTCTTGACATTGTGGTAAGGCAGACAAGCCCCGCCACGAGCAGGAAGAATATCGGGAAAATCAGCGCAATTCGGTCAATGCGTTCTGCGTTGCTTTCGTATTCGGCATAGCCCGTGTCGTTTTCGCGGTTGAAGATGTACCACTCCGCCTGTCCCGCGTCGGCTACTTTCTGTTTCGCGTCGGCAATTTCCTGCTCCGCGTCGGCGATTTCTTTTTCAAAATCCGCTTTGCCCTTGTCGTAATCCGCAAGACCCTGTTCGTATTTTTCCTTTGCGTCCTCTAATTCCGCAACGCCGTTTTCATAGTCCGCAGCGCCCTGTTCATACTCGGCTTTCTTTTCGTTAAATTCCGCAAGGCTTTTATTATACTCGTCCTCGCCGTCTAAATACTGCTGATAGCCGTCGTCATATTTTGCCTTATTTTCGTTGAACAGCGCTAAGCCGTCCTCGTATTCTTTTTTGCCGTTTTCGAGTTCCTCAACGCCTTTTTCGTATTCGGCTTTGCCCTCCTCAAGTTCCGTTTCTTTTTCTGCAAGCAGACTTTCCGCTGATGAAAGCTGACTTTCGCCGTCGGAAATCTTCTTTGACGCGCTTTCCGCCGTCGCTTGAAGATTAGGCAACTGCGAATTTATCGTTGCCAGATTGTTGTTGAGTTCGTCAAGCGTTGCCTGCGCGGTATCGCGGGCGATGATTGCCTGTTCAAGCTGTGCTTTAAGTTCCGCAAGTTTCACGGGGTCTGGGGGGGCGGCTTTTTCCGTTTCATCATAAGCCTTCTGTAACCCCGTAACTGTTTCCTGCGCCGTTTGGTATCCCTGCTGAACTGCGGGCAGTTGGCTTTCAATCAGCGCCTTGCCTGCCGTCATTTCGTCGATTGCGGAGTACAGTTGGTTCAGTTCCGCGCGCCCCTGCGACAGGCTCGCGCGGGCGCTTGAAAGCTGAGATTTGCCGTCGGCTATTTGCTGTTCGCCCTCGTCAATCAGCGCTTTGCTGTCGGCTAACTGCTTTTCGCCGTCGTCTATTTCCTGTTTCGCTTTGTCTAGTTCCGCCTGTCCGTCGTCGAGTTCTTTCTTCGCGTTTTCTAGCGTTTCCTTTGTTTCGTCGAGCGTGGCTCTCGCGTCGGCTAACTGCCGTTCGCCGTCGTCTAACTGTACTTTGCCGTCGTCAAGTTCGGTTTTTGCGTCGGCGAGTTCCTGCTCTCCGTCTGCTATTTGCTGTTCCGCGTCGGCGAGTTCTTCTAAAGCGTCCGCGAGTTCTTTTTCGCCGTCGGCTTTCGCCTTTTCAAGTTCTTCCTCGCCGTCCGCTATTTCTTGTATTACATCGCCCAAAACTTCGTCATAGCGTATCTTACTGCGCTTTTCGCCTAATTCTTCCAGCTTGTCGGAAATCTCGTCGCGGAGGGTTTTGTAATCATCGGAATAACATTCTTTATCCGCTGTTTCATCACAGCGGACGTATATCTCGGTATACGGCTCCTGCGTGAAATCCTCCTCGGCTACGAGCATAAGCGCGTCAAGTTTGCCGTTGCCTATCGTCGTTGAACCGCGGTCTGTAAGCGAAATAAACATCGGCGTTTCGTATGTTCCGACTATTGTGTATTCTTTGTATTTCAGCGGGAAATCCTCCGCGCCCGTCGGGTCCTCTGCCTGCACAACATCGCCTATGTTGTTATTGCCCTCTCGCATTGTGTTCATACTGACAAGCGCCTCGCCGGGGCTTTCGATATTTCTGCCGTCGGTTATCGTTATCGTGTTTATTTCATCGGGGAGCGCGGAATATACGCGCGTTGTGTATTCCTTGTCGCTGTCGTGTATAATCACATCGGTGAACTTCGACGCATACGCGCTTTCAACGCCGTCTAATTCTTCGAGCGCTTTGACGTCGCTGTCGGTAAGTCCGAATGTAGAAACTACGCGCAGATCGAACAGGTTATGTTCATCGAAATATCTGTCCGCAGAACGGCGCATATCTCCGCCCGACGCGCGGACTCCGCTGAAAAACCCTACGCCTATCGCGCATATCAGAAAAATCGAAAGAAATCGGCTTTTCGACTTCGTTATCTCGCGCAGAGTGTTTTTATTCAACGCTTTCAACCAGACACCTCCGAGTTTGCCGTTACCATTCAATTTCTTCAACGGGCGTGGGGTTTTCGTTCAGAATTGTCTTGCTTACCTTGCTGTTTTTAATCATAATCACTCTGTCCGCCATCGGGGTTATCGCGGTGTTGTGCGTTACGAGAATGACCGTCATTTTGTCGTTTCGGCAGGTGTCCTGAAGCAGCTTTAAAATCATCTTGCCCGTGTTGTAGTCAAGAGCGCCTGTCGGTTCGTCACAAAGGAGAAGTTTCGGTTTTTTGGAAAGCGCCCGCGCTATTGAAACTCTCTGCTGTTCGCCGCCCGACAACTGCGCGGGGAAGTTGTCAAGGCGTTCTCCCAAGCCCACTTTGCGGAGAATTTCCTCTGCGGGAATGTAATTGTCCTTTGTCTGCGCGGCGATTTCTACATTCTCCTTTGCCGTGAGGTTCGGCAGGAGATTGTAGAACTGGAATATAAAACCGATGTCGAACCTGCGGTAGAGCGTCAACTGCTTTCTCGTGTAGCCGTCGACGCGCGAACCGTCGACTGAGATAATTCCCTCGTCGCAGGTGTCCATACCGCCTAACATATTAAGCACCGTGGTTTTGCCCGAACCCGACGGTCCTACGATTACGCAGAGTTCGCCTTTTTCTATGTCGAACGTCATACCGTCGGCGGCGTTTATCGTTGTTTCGCCGACGTGGTAACGTTTGTAAACGTCCTTTAATGTAACGAATGCCAAATTAAAGTCACCCCCAAAATGCCGTGCAACACCGTACAAAACGTGCGGTGCTGCAATAATATTTTGTTGTTATTTCTTGGGAACGAGTTTTTCCGTACCGCCCATATACGGACGGAGAGCCTCGGGGATATTTACAGAGCCGTCCGCGTTCAGGTTGTTTTCAAGGAACGCAATAAGCATACGCGGAGGAGCGACGCAGGTGTTATTAAGAGTATGGGCGAAATACTTGCCGTCCTTGCCCTTTACGCGGATTTTAAGACGGCGCGCCTGCGCGTCGCCGAGGTTTGAACACGACCCCACCTCGAAATACTTCTTCTGGCGCGGGCTCCACGCCTCAACGTCAAGGCTCTTTACTTTCAAGTCCGCCAGATCGCCCGAACAGCATTCAAGCGTTCTCACAGGAATATCAAGCGAACGGAACATATCCACGGTGTTCTGCCAAAGTTTATCAAACCACATTTTCGATTCTTCGGGCTTGCACACGACTATCATTTCCTGCTTTTCAAACTGGTGTATCCTGTAAACTCCGCGCTCCTCTTT
The DNA here is from genome assembly GCA_947628655.1 of uncultured Clostridia bacterium. GTDB lineage: Bacteria > Bacillota > Clostridia > Oscillospirales > Ruminococcaceae > CAG-115. The sequence goes on from CANRAS010000006.1 coordinate 87,477, forward strand.
TCCGTGCGCGCCTTTCTCCTTGCGGAAACACGGAGAATAGCTTGTCAGAGTATACGGGAGTTTATCTTCGTCGATTATCGTGTCGATAAATCTTCCTATCATCGAGTGTTCCGACGTGCCTATCAAATACAAGTCCTCGCCCTCGATTTTATACATCATATCGTCCATTTCCGCGAAACTCATAACGCCCGTTACAACGTTCGAGCGTATCATAAACGGCGGGACAACATAGGTAAAGCCCCTGTTTATCATAAAATCACGGGCGTAGGATAATACCGCGGAGTGAACTCTCGCGATGTCGCCCATAAGATAATAAAACCCGTTTCCCGCGACTTTTCTCGCCGCGTCAAGGTCAATTCCGCAAAAGCGTTCCATAATGTCCGTGTGGTACGGTATCTCAAAATCGGGAACTGCGGGTTCGCCGAAACGCTCTATCTCGACGTTCTCCGTGTCGTTCTTCCCTATCGGAACGGACGGGTCGATAATGTTCGGAATGGTCATCATAATCTTTGTGATTTTTTCCGAAAGTTCGGCTTGCTTTGCCTCAAGCTGTTTTTGCTCCTCGTCAAAGCCCGCGATTTTCGCTTTCGCTTTTTCGACCTCGTCTTTCAGACCCTTTGCCGCAAAACCGCCTATTTCCTTAGAAATGCGGTTTCTGTCGGCGCGGAGCTGTTCCATTGCCTGAATTGCCGCGCGGTTTTCCGCGTCGAGTTTGATTACTTCGTCCACGAGCGGGAGTTTTTCGTCCTGAAATTTCTTCTTGATATTCTCCTTTACCGCGTCGGGATTTTCACGCAAAAATTTAATGTCTATCATTGTTATTCTCCTTTTGATTTTTTAATATTTATTCGTCTTGAAAATGCGAAAGTATCGTTTCAAGTTCGTCTTTGTCCTTGAATTTTATCTGCAAAACGCCGCCGTTTTTGTTCTCGTTTACGGTGACTTTTGTGCCTAATATTTCGCCCAGGCTCACTTCAACTTCGGTGTAGTAGTTCAGCTTGCGCGGGGATTTTTTCGGCTTTGCGTCCTGCTCCTCGCGGCGCGCTATAGCCTCGACCTGGCGCACGGAAAGTTCGCCCTCGGCGGTTTTGTGCGCGAGTTCAATCATCACCGCCTCGTCTTTTATCTTCTTCAGCGCCTTGCAATGCCCCGCCGAAAGACTTCCGTTTTTCAGCAGTTCCTGAACGGCGTTCGGCATTGTCAGAAGTCCCAAACTGTTTGCAATTGACGAACGCGCCTTGCCTAATGCCTTTGCGAGTTTATCCTGCGTTATCCCGCTTTTTTCGAGCAGTTCTTTATAGCCTAACGCCTCTTCTATCGGGTTTAAGTTCTCGCGCTGGAGGTTTTCTATCATCGCTATCTGCATTGCCTGCTCGTCGGTCAGGTCGTCGCGGATAACTACGGGAATTTCCGATAACCCCGCCATTTTCGCGGCTCTCCAGCGGCGTTCCCCGGCGATTATCTGATAACTCCCGCCCGGCATTGAACGCACGATAAGCGGTTGTATTACGCCGTGTTCGTTTATCGAATCGGCTAACTGCTGTAACGCCTCTTTATCGAAATTCTTTCGCGGCTGGTCTTTGTTCGGCTCTATCTCGCTTATTCGGAGCGTTGACGCGCTGTCGAGGCTCTCGCTGCCGTTGTCGAAGAAAAGGTCGCTGAAACTGCCCTCTGTTTTCTTTTCACTTTTTCGTGCCATTTGCTCTCTCCATTTCACGGATTTTCGTTATTATTTCCTTTGACAGCTTAACATACGCGTCCGCGCCCGCGGAACGCTTGTCGTAGTATATAATAGGTTCGCCGTGGCTTTGCGCCTCGGAGATTTTCACGTTGCGCGGCACTTCCGTTTTGAAAACGGCTTTTTTGTCGAACGCGCCCTTGATGTCGGATTTTATCTCGTTCCCCGAAAGCAAGCGCCTGTCAACCATCGTGAACACTATTCCCATAATGTTAAGCGACGGATTGTAGTGCTGTTTTACTTTCTTTATTGTGTACATAAGCTGTGCCAAGCCCTCCCGCGCAAAATGCTCGCACACCATTGGAACGATAAGCGTATCGCACGCCGCGAGAGCGTTCACCGCGAGTACGCCCAAACTCGGCAGGCTGTCTATCATAATTATGTCGTAGCTGTCGCGCAGCGGCAATATCGCTTTTCTGAGCTGAACGTTCTTTTGCTGTATAGCGTTCAGCGCGCCCTCCGCGTCGCATAGTTTGCTTGTCGCGGGCAGGAGCGAGATGTTTTTATAGCGCGTTTCGATAACAGCGTCCTGCGCCCGGCATTCCCCCGTCACAACGTCGTATGACGTGAGGTCAAGCGTTTTCTTCTTTATCCCGAAACCCGTCGTCGAGTTTCCCTGAGGGTCGAAATCGACAAGCAGGGTTTTCTTGCCGAGCGCGCCAAGCCCCGCCGCGGCGTTCACCGCCGTCGTCGTCTTTCCGACGCCGCCTTTTTGATTTACTATTCCGATTATTATTCCCAAATTCAATATACCTCCGATGTCGGGCATTTCCCGCGCGGGCGGGAATACCTGTGCTTACGGATTATATTATAACATAACTTTCGCCAAAAAGGAATAGCGTTTGACAAAAAAATGTTCCACGTGGAACATTTTCAGCAAATAGCACAAAATAACGTTTAGAAACTGCCGATAGTTTGATAGACAAAATCAGCTAATCGGCGAGGATTAGCTGATTTTGTCTATATGTTGTTTCTCGGAAAACGAATTGTGTATTCATAGAAATCGTCGGATTTTTCCGCCGTGAAATCGCACGGGATATTGTCGGCTTTTATGCGCTTTAAAAGGGCGTTCAGCGAGTTCATATAAACGCGCGACGGGGCTTTCAGTTCAAAATTCGCGCGCTGTTTCTTCGGCGGTTTGCCGCCTAATGTGTGTTCGACAAGGCTTTCGGTCTGTTCGAGGTTGAGGTTCTTCGAGATGACTTTCTCTATTGCCTTGACGCGCGTTACTCCGTCGTCTATTCGGATAAGCGCCCGCGCTTGGCGTTCGGAGAGGTTGCCCATTAAAAGCAAACGGCGTTCGGCGTCGGAAAATCTCAGCAGGCGCAGTTTGTTCGCTATCGTGGACTGCGCCTTCCCAAGGCGTTTCGCCGCCTCCTCCTGCGTCAGCCCATAGTACGATATAAGTTTCTCAATGCCGAGAGCCTCCTCAAAGTAGCTTAGATCCTTGCGCTGAATGTTTTCAATCAAGGCAAGCACCGCCGACTGTTCATCGTCTACGGTCATAACAATGCACGGCACTTCGCAAAGTCCCGCGAGCCTTGCGGCGCGCGTGCGCCGTTCACCGCTGATTATCTCGTAAACCGCGCCGCATTTCCGAACGCAAATCGGCTGTAAAATACCGTTTTCCTTTATGCTCCGAGCGAGCGACAACAGCGCTTCCTCGCTGAATTCTCTGCGCGGCTGTGCCTTGTTCGGCACTAAGACGGCGGTTTCGAGCATAACTATCTGCTGTTCGGTTTTTTCCTTTGTTTTAAAAAAAGTCCCCATATGTATTCTCCTTTGCAATTTTTTCCTGCAAGTTTATTCTAACATACATCGGGGGATATTTCCACGGGAAATTATCGACGCGGGGAAATAAAACGCGACAAAAAAAGCCGTATTACAACGGCTTTTTCGCGATAATTCCGCTGTTTCGCGGATATTTTGTCGGAGTTTGCGATATTTTTTTGACTATACATAAACGCCTGTTGTCGCCGTTCGGAAGTTTATAGTCCGTGATTTGCTCTATCTTACCGCCTAGGATTTTAACGGCGTTCTCAGCAGAATTTATGTCCTCGTTTACGGATTTTAACGCCGCGAATACCCCGCCGACTTTCACAAACGGCAGGCAGTATTCGGTAAGCGCCGGCATTGCCGCGACTGCCCGCGCGGTCGCTATGTCGAACTGTTCGCGCGTTTTCCTTGAAAGTTCCTCGGCGCGGGCGTGGATTATTTTCGCACGGACGCCGATTTTCTCACAGGCGAGTTCGAGATAAACGCACCGTTTCCCCAAGCTGTCGCACATCGTCATTTTAAGGTCGGGGCGCATAATTAACAGCGGGAGCGACGGAAAGCCCGCGCCCGTTCCTACGTCAATAACGCTCGCACCCTTAGGAATTTCTATCATAGTAAACGGCAGAACGCTGTCGATAAAATGCTTTTCGACGACTTCGGAAAATTCGGTTATCGCGGTGAGGTTGACGTTTTTGTTGTATTCCGTCATAAACTCGAAAAGCGTGCGAAACTGCTCCTCCTGCGGTTTTTCAAGCGTAATTCCCGCGCGTTTGAACATCTCAACCATCGTGTTCTCCCTTTCCCGCAAGCCACACGAGCAGAACGGAAACGTCAGCGGGGTTTACTCCCGAAATCCGTCCCGCCTGCCCTACGTTCAGCGGTTTGAACTTGTTTAATTTCTCCTGCGCCTCTAGGCGAAGTCCCTTTATCGTCCTGTAATCTATATCCGAGGGGAGTTTTTTCTGCTCGAATTTTCGCATTTTCTCTACTTGTTCAAGCTGAATTTTGATGTACCCCGAATACTTCACCTCGATTTCAAGGCGGTTTACAAGCGTTACTTTCATCGGCGGTCTGCTGTCGTCGAACGGCGCCAAATCGGCGTAAGAAAGCTGAGGGCGCTTTAACAGTTCGACAAGCCGAACGCCCGTTGTTATCGGCGTTGTGCCTTTTTGCTCCAACATCGCGTTCAGTTCGGCGGTCGGGTGAATAGTTGTTTGCTTTACGCGCTGAAGTTCGTTTCGGAGAATTTCGCTGTCCTGCTCGAAACGCCTGTAGCGTTCATCGGACACTAAACCTATCTCGTGACCGATAGGCAAAAGCCGTTCGGGGGCGTTGTCCTGCCTTAGAATAAGTCGGTATTCGCTGCGGGAAGTCATCATTCGATAAGGTTCGGAACAGCCCTTTGTAACCAGATCGTCAATAAGCGTGCCGATATAGCTTGACGCGCGGTCGAGGATAAGCGGGGATTTGCCGAGGATTTTCCGCGCGGCGTTTACTCCCGCGACAATTCCCTGCGCCGCCGCCTCCTCGTATCCCGATGTGCAGTTGAACTGCCCCGCGCCGTAAAGTCCGCTTATTCGCTTAAATTCAAGCGCAGGCGAAAGTTCCAGCGGGTCGCAGCAGTCGTATTCTATCGCATACGCGGGGCGCATTATCTCAACGTGTTCAAGACCCCGTATCGTGCGCAGAAATTTTAGCTGAACATCTTCGGGCAGGCTTGAACTCATACCCTGAAGATAATATTCATCGGTGTCAAGACCTATAGGCTCTACAAAAAGCTGATGGCGTTCCTTGTCCTTAAAGCGGACTATCTTGTCCTCAATGCTCGGACAGTATCGCGGACCTATGCCCTCAATCCTCCCCGAATACAGCGGAGAACGTCCGAGGTTTTCGAGGATAACGCGGTGCGTTTCGGCGTTTGTATATGTGACATAGCACTCGGCTTTGTTTTCGAGTTTGCTTTCATTATCGAACGAAAACGGCATTATTTCCTCGTCCCCGCTTTGCTTTTCCATAACGGAAAAATCAATAGACCGCCTATGAACCCGCGCGGGCGTTCCCGTTTTAAATCTCCGCATAGAAATTCCGAGGGATTTAAGGCAAGCTGTAAGTTCCGTTGACGGCAAAACGTTGTCGGGTCCTGCCGAATAATTAAGTTCGCCGATGTGGATTTTTCCGTTTAAGTAAGTACCCGTCGTGATTATCGCGGCTTTGCACGGATAGAGCGCGCCGAGTTTCGTCCGAACGCCCGTGATTTTCCCGTCCTCCACGTCAACAGCCGTGACTTCCCCCTGCTTTATAAACAGGTTCGGCGTCTTTTCAAGCGCGGACTTCATATACGCGTGATACCTCACACGGTCGCTTTGAACGCGCAGGCTGTGGACGGCGGGACCTTTTCCTTTATTCAGTATGCGCGACTGGATAAACGTCGCGTCGGCGGCTTTGCCCATTTCCCCGCCCAGCGCGTCAATCTCGCACACTATTTGTCCCTTTGCCGAACCGCCTATGCACGGATTGCACGGCATATTCGCTATGCAGTCGAGCGACAGCGTGAAAACAGCGGTTTTAAGTCCGAGGCGCGCCGCCGCGAGAGCCGCCTCACAGCCCGCGTGTCCCGCGCCTATTACGCATACATCGTATTCTTCAAGAGTGTACATAAAATATTCCTCATATTTTCTTTATCGGTATTCTGATAACCGTTTTGAGCCGTTCGGGAGCGGTTTTGCGCGGGTCGGAGAGGTAAATCTCGTGGTGAAGTCGTTTTGCTGTGATGTCCTCCGCATTCGGGTCGCCCTTTCCGCGAACGGCTATGTAATTCATCTTCGGCACTTCGACAAGCGCGGGTTTGCTCTTTGGGAGATAAAACTCCTTGTACTCTTTTTTAAAATCAAAAGCCATAAAAATCCTCCAATGTTCCACGTGGAACATTCAAAAATTTTTCCCGAACGCTGTTCGGGAAAAACATATTTTACTGAATTATTCCTCGGTGTTATCGCCGCCGTCGGTATCTTCGGTTTCTTCGGTTTCATCATCGACAGGTTCGTCGTCGGGGATAACTTCGTTTGCGTCCTGTTCGAGCGACGCTAACGCCTCTTCTTCGGAAACGCTCTCGACCTCTTCGGTCTTTTCCGTATCGTCGTGCGGAGTACGAGAGAATGTCGCAACGCGGTCGTTTTCGCCCAGGCGCATTACATGAACGCCCGACGCGGTGCGCCCCATTATGCGCAAATCGTTCGCTCGGATACGGATAATAACGCCGTCCGCGCTGATTAAGATAACATCGTCGTCGGGACCCAGCGTGCGTATTCCGATAACCGCGCCTTTTTCGGGGGATACGGGGTAGTTTTTAAGACCCATACCGCCGCGGCGCTGTAATCTGTAGCTTGCAACCGCGCACCGTCTGCCCATTCCCCTGTCGGTGACAGTGAGGATAGACGCGTTTTCGTCGAATATCTTCGTCGCGCCGACGATGTAATCATCGCCGCGGAATTTAATCGCGCGAACGCCGCGCGCCGTGCGCCCCATTACGCGAATGTCGTTTTCGTCAAAGCGGATAGCCGCACCGTTTCGTGTCGCCGCCATAACCGTGCAGTCGCCCTCCGTGAGGAAACCGCCCGCTATCTCGTCGTTCTCGTTCAGAGTAATCGCGCGAAGTCCGATTTTTCTGACATTCTTAAACTCCGAAAGCCTTGTGCGCTTGCAAAGTCCGTTTTTCGTAAGGCAAACGAAATACTTATTCTCGGCGAAATCTATAGTTGTCATCATCGCCGCGACTTTTTCATCTTCGGCTAATTGCAACAAACCAACAATATTCGTCCCGCGCGACTGCCTGCTCCCTTCGGGAATTTGATAGCACTTCAGGCGGAACATATTTCCCTTGTTAGTGATAAACAGGATATTTTCGTGCGAGGACGCTATGAACATACTGTCAACAAAATCCTCGTCGCGCTGTTTCATACCCGAAACGCCCCTGCCGCCGCGCTTTTGGATATTATAGACTTCGGCGGGCTGGCGCTTGATGTAGCCCATATTCGTGAACGTAACAACGCAGTCCTCTTCGGGGATAAGGTCCTCGATGTCCACTTCCCCGCTGACGGGCTCAATAGCCGTGCGGCGCTCGTCGCCGTATTTTTTCTTGATAACTGTCAGTTCTTCGCCTACTAAATGGAGCAGTTTGCTTTTATCCGTGAGAAGTTCCTCAAGATGACCGATAAGTTCGCGCTTTTCCTGTAGTTCATCGAGAACCTTGCTTTTCTCCATTCCCGTAAGCGCGCCGAGCGTCATCTTAACGATAGCGTCAGCCTGCGCCTCGGACAGCGTGTAGGCAGTTTCCGTGAACAGTCCCGTTTTGGAAACGTCAACGTTCTTGAAACGCTCGATAAGGCGTTCCTTACCCTCTGTTACGTTCTTGCTCGAACGCAGAATAGCGATAACCTCGTCAATAAAATCAATCGCGATTACAAGACCCTCTAAGATATGTTCGCGCTCCTTTGCCTTGTCAAGGTCGTACTGCGTGCGGCGCGTTACTACATCGACTTGATGGTCGAGGTAGTATTTGAGCATTTCCATCAGAGTAAGCGTTTTCGGCTGACCGTCAACCAGCGCTATCATAATCGCGCCTACGGTGTCCTGCAATTGAGTATATGAATACAGTTTATTCAGCACGACATTCGGGTTCGCGTCGCGTTTGAGTTCAACGACAATGCGCATACCGCTCCTGTCGGATTCATCGCGGACGAACGAAATTCCGTCAATGCGCTTGTCGCGCACAAGTTCGCCCATATTGATAAGTAACCGCGCTTTATTCACCATATATGGTATCTCGGTAATGATAATGCGCGTGGCGTTGTGTTCCTCGACTATCTCCGCTTTACCGCGCAGGATTATTTTTCCGCGCCCCGTATAATAAGCGGAGCGAATACCGCTGTAGCCCATTATAATACCGCCCGTCGGGAAATCGGGACCCTTTATACAGCCCATAACGTCCTCAATCGTTGCGTCGGGATTTTCTATCATCAGCAAAAGCGCGTCAACAACTTCACCAAGGTTATGCGGAGGAATGTTAGTTGCCATACCGACGGCGATACCGTTAGAACCGTTTACGAGCAAATTCGGAAAACGCGACGGCAAAACCACGGGTTCAACTAGTTTATCATCGTAGTTTGTCTGGAAATCTACGACTTTTTTGTTAATATCGGCGGTCATTTCATTGGCGATTTTCGCCAGACGCGCCTCGGTATAACGGTAAGCCGCGGGCGGGTCGCCGTCTACAGAACCGAAGTTTCCGTGACCGTCTATCAGCGGATAGCGCATTGAAAACGTCTGCGCAAGGCGCACAAGCGCGTCATAAACGGACGCGTCGCCGTGCGGGTGGTATTTACCCAAAACTTCGCCGACTGTATACGCGCACTTGCGAAAAGGCTTGTCCGCCGTGTTCCCCGCCTCGTTCATCGTGTAGATTATTCGGCGGTGAACGGGCTTAAACCCGTCGCGCACGTCGGGGAGCGCACGGGACGTTATAACCGCCATCGAATACTCGATAAACGATTTTTTCATCGTGACTTCAAGGTCAATGTCACTTAATTTTTCCAAGCTGAAATCTATATCTTTCAATAGTAAATCCTCCAAATTACGCCTCAAGTTTTTCAATCAGAAAATCGCGCACGGTGTCTTCTTCTTCCTTTGTCAGACATCTCTTCGGAAAACAGTATATCTGACGGCGGTTGAATACCAAAAGCAGTGACTCTTCATTCTCGATGAAGTTCAGCAAATCCTCCCCGAATATAAATACGGTTTTCAGCGGGGAGATTATTTCCTCGTCCGCGTCCTCGTCTATTTTCAAATCTACTTCGTTTTGCTTAGGTTTAATCACGGTTTCAAGTTCGATTTTATCGGGATAGACCGTACAGCAATATTCTTCGGGGTTCATATCTTCGAGAGCCTTTATAACGCGCTTTCGCGTGCGCCGCTGGTCTGTCGCGTTATAATACAGTCCGAACAGACAGAACGCTATTGCAAAGTAAAGCGGCACGGCGGTCGGATTGAACACTATCCCCACGATAATCGCCGCCGACAGCAGAATATACGCGATTAACTGAATACTGACGCGTCTTTTCATAAACCGCTTTTGAAACGACTTCATCGCGCCGTCGGTTTCTTCGGGCGTGTTGTCATAGCTGAATTTCGCTATAGGTTCGCTTATCTTTCCCGTTTCCGACTTTGCGGACTCTCCCGCGATTTTATTAAGGTCGGGCATTATACTGCTTGAAATAAAAATCAACCTCCGATTTGTTATTTTACAGAATTATAATTATTTAAATTTATAGTTATATATCCAAATTCTCGGCGAGTTTTGCGTTCTGCTCGATAAACTCGCGGCGCGGTTCTACCTTATCGCCCATAAGTATCGTCATAATCTCGTCGGCTTTCGCGGCGTCCTCAACTGATACTCTGAGCATCGTCCGCGTTTCGGGGTTCATTGTCGTTTCCCAAAGCTGACTAGCGTCCATTTCGCCCAAGCCTTTATAACGCTGAACATCGGTCTTTCCGCCGTCCGCGCCGAGTTCCGCGATGTAGCGGTCGCGCTCCTCGTCGGAGAACGCGTATCTTACCTGTTTTCCGCGCGATACCTTGAAAAGCGGGGGCTGTGCGCAGTAAACGTGACCCTGCTCGATAAGCGGGCGCATAAATCTGAAGAAGAACGTAAGCAAAAGCGTTCTGATATGCAGACCGTCCACATCGGCATCGGACATTATGATAACTCGTCCATAGCGCAGTTTCTCAATGTTGAAATCCTCCGCTACTCCCGTCCCCAATGCTTTTACCACGGGTAATAATTTATCGTTATTATACACTTTGTCGGCTCTTGCTTTTTCAACGTTCAGCATTTTGCCCCAAAGAGGAAGTATAGCCTGAAAACGTCTGTCGCGTCCCTCTTTAGCAGAACCTCCCGCGGAATCTCCCTCGACGATATATATTTCCGTTACGGAAATATCGTTTTCGGAGCAGTCCGACAGCTTGCCGGGCATACCCGCGCCGTCCATAACGGATTTGCGCTTGGTTTCCATTGCCTTTCGCGCCGCGTCGCGCACCGCCTGAGAGTTCGCCGCTTTATTAACGATTATCTGCATTGTTTCGGGGTGTTCCTCGAAATAATACGTCAGCTGTTCGTTTACTATTTTATAAACAGCGGGCTGAACTTCGGGATTGTTTAATTTGCCCTTTGTCTGCCCCTCAAACTCCGCTCTGTGAAGAAGTTTAACGGAGATAACCGCGTTAATCGCCTCGCGGATAGCCTCTCCGCTGTAGCCGTTGAACGCCTTTTCCTCCGCGCCCTTTTTGGACGGCTTTTTCTTCTTCGTCTTTTCCTTCTTCTCTAATTCCTGCTTAGCAAAGCTGTTGACTACGTTATTAAGCGCGCGTTTAAAGCCGAGTTCATGCGTACCGCCCTCGCCCGTGTGGATTTCATTCGCAAACGAACGAATTACCTCGCTGTTAAAGTCTGTAGTGTACTGTAACGCGACTTCCGCGATAATGCCGTCGCACTCGCCCTTGATGTAGATAACATCGGGGTGAAGAACCTCCGCGCCGCGTTTTTTGTTAAGCCATTCAATATATTCGCAGATACCGCCGTTATATTGAAAGGTTTCTTCCTGTATGTTATTTTCATCGCGCAGGTCGTGTATGTTTAATTTAAGACCCGCGTTAAGGAACGCTTTCTCGCGCAAAGAACTGCTGAGCGTTTCATAATTAAATTCAGTCGTATGGAAAATCGTACCGTCGGGTTTGAAAGTTACGGTAGTACCCGTGCGGTCTGTAGTGCCGATTACCTTAATAGGCTCGGTATAAACGCCCCTGTCAAAGTGCTGAAAGTGAACGTTTTTCCCGTCGTGTATCTCGAACTCCAGCCATTCCGAAAGCGCGTTTACCGCGGACGCGCCTACGCCGTGCATACCGCCCGCGACTTTGTATCCGCCCTCGCCGTCGAACTTACCTCCCGCGTTCAGCACGGTGAATACCATAGTGGCGGCGGAAATTCCCTCGGCGCTGTTTATTCCCGTAGGGATACCGCGCCCGTTATCTTTAACGCGGATTATATTATCGGGAAGAATTGCCACATCTATTTCCGTGCAGTACCCCGCGAGCGCCTCGTCAACGGAGTTGTCCACGATTTCATAAACAAGGTGGTGCAAACCGCCCTCGCCCGTAGAACCCATATAAAATCCGGGGGATTTGCGCACGGGTTCAAGACCTTTCAAGGACTGTATACTGTCCGCGCCGTATTCTCCCTGTGATGAACTTACACTTTTTTCGTCTGCCATAAAAATCTCCTAATAACCAAATTAACCCGCCGAAAATAAGCGGGAAAAACTCTCTGCGCCTATATTATATATAGTATATCACAAATTACAAAAAAAATCAAGGGTTTTTGTAAATTTTAACTATTTTGAGCGACATTTTTTGCGGGAAATTTTTGCGGACGGCGTATTAAAAAATATCTCCCGCCCGTGGCGGGAGATTATTATAGAATTAGTATGGCGACAGATAAATTATCTGAACTCTATCCAAAGAGATTTTCCCATAGCTGTTGCCAATCTCTGCAATGTTTTGATTGACGGATTAGCATTGCCGTTTTCTAATTTACTTATATCGCCCTGCGTAATGCCCGAACGCTCGGACAGTTCTTTTTGCGTCAAGCCCTCCCCGTTTCTCGCCTCGACAAGTGCTTTCATAATAGCATATTCAGGCTCAAGCAATTCCCAATCCCTTGCAAATTCGGGATTTTCAAGCTGTTTATCGAGATACTTTTCAAAATCGTCTTTCATATCAATTCTCCTTTATGCTGAAAAAATCTTTCCTATACCTTTTAGCGCGTTCAATTTCCGCTTTCGGTGTTTTTTGGGTTTTTTTAACAAACCCGTTGGTTAATACTATTTTACGCCCCACAAAAAAGAAGTAAAGAACTCTTGTAATATTTGAACCAACCTTTGCCCGCAATTCAAAAATGCCGTCCTCTAATTCTTCCGAATAAGGCAGTCTTACCTTAAAACCTTTTTCTTTGATAAGTCTTATCGACATCAGCATTTTTTCGCGCATCTTAATATCCAGACTGTCCAAGAAATCGGCAACAGGAACCTCGCCTTTTTCGGTCTTATAGAATATTATTTCAAAATCCAGCATTATTATCTCCAAATATATGATTTATCCTATAATATATTATATAACATATATTTAATTTTGTCAAGGGGTAAATTAAAATTTTTTATATTTCCCGCTGTCGGCGGTAAAATTATATAACTTAATAATTCCGTTTCCGTATCGTATTATTAGAAACGTTGGAAATATAAGTCTTATCCACAGTAACAATAAAACTTTTAGGCATATTTTCAGAAACATTTACTATCTGTAATTTTTTCTGGCAAGTATTCAGATAATCTACCGTCGTTTTACTTACCGAACATTCCTCTATATCGAATATTCCGACAACGCTGTCGGACGGGACTGTGATATTTCCGCCTAAAAACAAGTACATAATATTCTCCTATTCAATAACCGTAAACTCCCCGTTCTCCGTGTTCCACTTCCTGCCGTTTGTGAGCGCGGACAGTTCATTAATATTACAGCAAGTAATAAACACCTGCGATTTTTTAATATGGTTAATAACATAGTTTCGTCTAACGAAATCTAGTTCACTTAAAATATCGTCGAGAATTATCACGGGGTCGGTCTGATTTTTCCGTCTGATAATTTCCGCCTCCGACAGTTTCAGCGCAAGCGCGATACTGCGGATTTGACCCTGCGACGCGTATTCCCGCGCGGGCATATTGTTTATAAAGAAATTAATATCATCGCGGTGAATACCCGTCAGCGTATAGTGAAGTTTCATTTCCGCGGAAAGATTTTTTTCGAGTTCGGCGAGATATTTTTTATACAAATCGTTTATATTTTCAAAGTTTATACTGTCCGTTTTGAAAGCGGAACTCACATACTGCATCGAAAGGTTTTCGGTGTTGCTTGTAAGTTCCGAATAAATATTCGCCGCGCAGGATTTCAGAAATCTGAAATATTTCAGTCTGCCGTATGTTACGTTAATTCCCTCGGCAGTCAGAATTTCATTCCAAGGCGCGATTAAACTGCGCGTTTTCTCTATGTCACCGTTATTAACTAAAAGTATATTATTGCGCTGTTTTAAACCTTTGTTATATTTAGAAAGTTTCTTTAAATGCGTTCGCGTCTGCATAAGCGCAACGTCATCGAGGTAATTTCTCCGAAGTTCGGGCGAACCCTTTATCAAATTTAAGTGTTCGGGTATAAAAACAACATATTTTAACACTCCGTATAATTCGGTTGCGTCCTTCATCTTTATGCCGTTATAGGTTATTGAAACAATATTTTTACTAATCGTATAATTTATTATATTTTCACGTTCTGTAATATTATCTTGAAAATAAAGTTTTATATTAACGTCGGCTTTCGGATTGTCGGCGGGTATAAACTGCGAAAACCGCGAGTGCCGAAAACTTCCCCCAAGACACACCGAAATTGCCTCGCAGACATTAGTTTTTCCCTGAGCGTTTCGTCCGACGAAGATATTCAGATCCTTGTCAAACTCCAGCTCCGCCTCGCGGATATTTCTGAAATTGTGTATGCTTATTTTGGTAATATACATAACTGCCCTTTACAAAATAAATTTACCGAAAACAGCCCCCAAAAGTTTGGGGGCGAATTTCGCTGTGTTTACTTTTCCTCCGTTTCAGCAACGGCGTTTTCCTCATCGAAAACCACTTTATACTTCTTGTTCTTGTACTCTATAATATCGCCTGGCTTTATCTTTTTTCCGCGCTTTGTGCAGAGATCGCCGTTTACGTTGAACTCTCCCAAATCAATAAGGATCTTTGCCTTTGCTCCTGTTTCGGAAAATCCCGCGAACTTCACAAGCTGATCCAGCTTTATTGTCGGTGTAGTTATTTTTAATTCTTCCATATTTAACCTCTCTTTACGTTTTATTTATTTCAAGCGCATTGGCATTATTAAGAATGTAAACTCCGTCCCCTCTTTTGGAACAAGCAAAACAGGCTCGACGCTCTTGCCCGTTATAATAAACTTAACATCGGAGCAATCTGTAGCCTTGAACGCGTCAAGCAGGAATTTTGTATTAAGTCCTATTGTAAACGGCTCGCCGCCGTATTTTATGCTTATCTGTTCATTGAACGAACCCAAAGACGTTGTACAGCTTAATGTCAGCGTATCGGAACTAAATTCGCACCGCAGAGGAAGTTTTACTTTTTCGCTTATAACAAGCATTGCGCGGTCAAGCGTCTTTATCATCTCCGAAACGTTCAGATCAACGATATTTGTGCTGTTCGTTGCGATATACTTGCTGTAGTCGAGGAAATCTCCGTTTATAAGTCTTGAAATCATCGTATACTTTCCGAACTTGAACGAGATTTGATTTAGTTCAAGGCAAATCGTAATATTGCTGTCGTCCTCGTCGGCAAGCAAATGTGACAGCTCGTCAAGCGACTTTGACGGCACTATAAATTTAGTGTCATCATGGGTAAGCGGTTCCTGACGAACGGCAATTCTAAGCCCGTCCATTCCGACAACGCTTAAAGTATTATTCTTAATTTCAAACAAACAGCCCGTGAAAATCGGCTTTGTATCGGATACGGCGCACGCATATGAAGTCTGGGAAATCATACTCTTCAGCACTTTCTGCGGCATTGAAAACCCGTTTTCCGTCACCGCCTGCGGGACCTGCGGATACTCGTCCGCTCCCATACACATTATTGACATCTTTGTTCTTCCGCATTTTATCACCGCGGAATTATTATTTTCAATAATTATCTCCACATTCCCCGACGGCATTTTTCTCAAAATCTCGCCCAAACGCTTTGCGTTTATAACGATGTTCCCGTCCTCGCCCGTGTCTACCTGAACAGTCGTTCTGATACCTATTTCAAGATTGTATCCCGTAAGCGACAGCGAATTGTCCGAGAGTTCAAACAGCACTCCCTCCAAAGCGGGAATAGTGGATTTTTGCGAAGTTGCTCTTGAAGTTGTAAGAACAGCCTCCAGCAATATATCTTTATCACAGCTGAATTTCATAACGTACTCCTCGAAAAAAAATTTTTCAAAAATATAATAATATATATTATATTTTTTTTAATAACAATAATAAGGGCGGTTAAATTTGTTAAAACAATGAAAAATTGTTTTATACCCTTAAATTAAGACGGGTAAAATTTTAACATTCGTAAGTTTAATAAAAATTAAACCGTTGAATTATCAAATTTTATGTTCCTAAGTGTTAAAAACCTGTTTAAAAATCTGTGGAAAAATTACTGATTGGTTTTTATGTTCTTAATAATATCTTCCACGACCGAGCGAAAACTTCCGTCCCGCTCCATTTCGGCTTTAATCGACTTTATCGCATACACGACCGTGCTGTGATCCCTGCCGTTAAACTCCTGACCTATCTGTTCATACGGAATGCCCGTAACTTCCTGAATAATATAGATAGCGACCTTGCGCGCCTGCGAGATATTCGCGGTGCGCCGCTGAGAGCGCATTTCGTCGGGGTCTATATTATATATCTTGCTGACTTCGTTGATTACTTTTTCAATAGTCACGGGGATAGGCTGGTGGTCGGTAACTATTTCTTTAATAACGTTCTGCGCAATCGTGATAGACGGTTTCATCTGCGATACCATATAAAGCGCGTTCAGCTTAGTCACTACGCCCTCTATCTGACGAATGTTGGATTTCAGCTTAGTCGCGATATAATCCGTCACGTCCTCGCCGATATTGAAGTTTAAAAGTTCGGCTTTCTGCTGGATAATAGCAAGCCTTGTTTCGTATTCGGGCGGTTTTACGTCGGCTATCAGTCCTTTGGAAAACCGCGTTCTGAGTCTGTCGGAAATAGATTTAATTTCTTTCGCGGGGCGGTCGGACGTCAGAACTATCACCTTATTCTGATTGTAAAGTTCGTTGAATATATGGAAGAACTTCTCCTCCGTCTGCTCCTTGCCCGCTATAAACTGAATATCGTCAATCAACAGAGCGTCGGCGCTCCTGTATTTTTTATCAAATTCCTCGACGGTGTTCGTCGAGATTGAATGTAAAAACTCGTTCGTAAAACTTTCGGCGGGCATATATACTATATTAATACCGGGGAAACTCTGCTGCATATCGTATTGAATAGCGGACAGCAGGTGCGTTTTTCCCAGACCCGAATCGCCGTAGATAAACAGCGGGTTGAATTTCTCGTGCTGTTTTTTAGCCACGGCTTTCGCCGCGACGAACGCTAAGTTATTCGACGGACCGACGATAAAATTATCGAACGTATACGTCACCGTATTGTTCATAGAATTTATCGTGTCGTTAATAGGCTCCGTATTAATCAACTGCTCGACGGAGTTTTTCCCCGCGTTGCTGTCAACGACGATTTCCGCCTTAATCGGCACGCCCAATATTACCTTTAGCTGTTCTTCTATGTACGGCACATAGATAGCGTTCAGGGTATCGCTTTTAAATTCGTTGTCGGTAGCTAAGATGAAAGTACTGCCTTCCATTTTGACGGGTTCAAGCGAATCGAGCCAGATATTCCGCGCCGTGTTTGAAATGCCGTATTCTTTTATACAGTTATCGACGACGCATTTATAAATATCGGATAAAGAAGTCATAGATTCCATTTTTTTCACCATTCCGTAATTTCACACATAAAAATAATAAACCGTTATATAATTTTAAGTATTCAACAGGAAAATACAATAAAGTTCGTTTCTTTATATAATTATACCATATTAAACAAATTATTTCAAGTTTTTTTAAGCAGAAATAACAACAGAATTTAACAGATAAACTGTGAATTTTCAACAAACGCAAAGTTTTTCCAGAAATCAACGGTTCTACTTTCTTTCAGTAAAATTTCAACAGCGGGGTGTTGAAAACGCAAAATTTAATTATACGATTAGTAAAGTTACAAAAATTGTTGAAAACTACGTTGAAAATGTGAAAAATTACGTTAAAACGGTAAATTTGCAACTAAAATTAATAACCATTTAGTACAAATTTAAGCGTTTTCTTAAATTGTTTCGTGAAAAAATTGCAGATAGGAATATTTTTTCGGGTGTGATAATTCCGATAAACTCGTAAATTTGATAGTAATTATCAAATTTCTGTTGAAAACTGTTTTCCCGCCCTCGAAAATTAATAACTTTTCCGTGTTTTCAACAGAAAAATCACTTAAAAATGTTGAAAAGTCCGTTGAAAGTTTTGAAAAAGTACATATCTAAACGAAATTTTTACGATGTTGAATAGTTAAATTCGGGAAAACCGCTGTTAAAAACAGCGGGAATTTTCAGTTAAAACTTAAAGTTCAACAGTTTTCTGTTGAAAGTTGAAAGTGCAAAAATAATCGCCTTATTTTCATAAGGCGATTTAATAAAGCATATTTAAAATAATCTCAGAAATTTTATAAAGCGGGGCTTGAACCTCGACCGCGCCGATGTTATAAGCCTCCATAGGCATACCGTAAACGACGCTTGATTCCTTATCCTGCCCCACCGTGAACGCTCCGGCGTTTTTCATTTTCAGCAGACCGTCAGCGCCGTCCCTGCCCATTCCCGTAAGAATAACGCCGATAGCGGAACTTCCCGCTATGTCGGCTACGGAACTGAACATCACGTCCACCGACGGGCAATGTCCCGAAACCTTTTCGCCGTGCTTGGACGAAACATACAGTCCGCGCGCGTCACGGCACAGTCTTAGATGATGTTCGCCCGCGCCGACGATAATCAGCCCGCTTGAAAGCCTGTCGCCGTCCTCCGCCTCTTTAACGTGCATTTTGCACGAACGGTCAAGGCGTTCGGCGTACAGTTTTGTAAACACCGCGGGCATATGCTGAACGATTATAACGGGCGGGGTATCGGCGGGAAAAAGCCTTACGACTTGTTCAAGAGCCTCCGTGCCTCCCGTTGACGCGCCCAAAGCGATTACCGCGTCGGATTTTCGTATCTTCGGGTGTTTCCCCGAAAAACTCCCGCCGTAAGTCGGAATGTTAAACTTAATCGGTTCGGGTTCGGGGTTCGGGTTTGGGGTAGGCAAACCGTCCAGATAACTTCTCTGCGTGGAAAACGCATTGCCGTCTACCTTAAACGGTATGTTTTTTATATCGACGGGTGAATTTGCGTGATTGATTTTATACGCCCTGCGCACGGCTTTGCAAAATTCCAGCGCAAACACCGCCATATCGTTGTTTGTACGCGCGGCGGGGGGTTTTGTCAGAAACTCGACCGCGCCCGCTTTTCTGCTCTCCTCCATACGTTCCTCGGAGTTTGAGATAACTATAGTCGGGGCGTAGTATTGCGGGAGAATTTTCTGGATAAAATTAACGCCGTCCATATGGAGCATTTCGAGATTTACCGTGATAACGTCGGGTTTATAGTCAAAAACCATTTCGCGCGCCGTATACGCCTCTCCTGCTTTTCCGACTATCTCTATCATATCGTCCTGCTGTATAAAGCGCGTGAGGAGTTCTCTGAAAAGTATGGAGTCGTCTACAACCAACAGCTTTATTCTCTCCATATCGAATTATCTCCTTTTTTACGGGAAACAGGAATAATTCGTGTTATACCGAACGGCGGTATATTGCGGGCTGGATATATTCAAACTTCGTGTCGGCGCGGTTTATGCTTTCCGCGTGACCCGTAAAGAAATATCCTCCGGGTTTAACCACGTCATAAAACCTGTTTACAAGCGCCTGTTTTGTCGGCGCGTCAAAATATATCATTACATTTCTGCAAAAGATTAAATCGAACGGTTTGTGCTTATACTTATCGGGCATAGGGTCCATAAGATTAAATGTCTTATAGATAACTTCGTCCTTTATTCCCTTGCATATTTCATACTTCCCGTTTCCTAAGTCGTTGAAATAACGGGTTTTCCACTCGTTCGGCAGACCTTTCATACTCTCGTCGGAATATACTCCGCGTTTTGCTTTCTCGATAACGTTTTGCGAAATATCCGTCGCGAGTATCCGAGTATCCCACATTCCCTTTTCATTTCCGAAAAACTGATCCATAAGCATAGCGGTAGTATAGCACTCCTCGCCCGAAGAGCAAGCCGCGCTCCATATTCTCAAAATATGGTCGCCCCCGCAGGACTGTTTCATATACGGCAAAATCGTGTCTTTTAGGAATGTGTAGTGTTCGGGTTCGCGCATAAAATATGTATGGTTTGTTGTCAGCTTATTTAATATAGTAGTGACTTCCGCGCCCGATTTATCCGCCATTACCGTGTCAAGGTATTCGTTGTAGCTTTTAAATCCGCGCTCGTTGAGCATATTGCCAAGCCGTCCTTGAACAAGCACCTTTTTCGCGGTGAGGTTTATGCCGAAGTTGTCGTACATATATTTCACAAGCCGTTGAAATTCGGCGTCGGTGATTTCCAGAGCCAAAATTACTCCTCCTCGTCCAACAGCTTTGCCACATCGAGTATCAGCTTTGTGGTGTTGTTTTCACTGCGGATCATATACTGAATAAAATCGTTTTCATTAACGTTCCTGCTCTGCGGGGTAGCGGAGATGTCGCTTGTATGAATATCCTCAACATCGGCAACGCTGTCCACGATTATCCCGACGGATACGTCATTCAGCGACAGCGTAATAATGCAGGTGCGGGAGGTGTACGGGATTTCGGGCTTGCCAAATCTCGTTCTTATATCCACTATCGGCACGACCTTAGAGCGCACATTGATTATACCTTTAATATAATTCGGAACGTGCGGTACTTTTGTGATGTGCGTCATCTCGATTATCTCAATTACATACTGAATTTCTATCCCGTAAACCTGATCGCCGATATTAAAAGTCATTACTTTTCCGAGAATAGTATTTTCGGCGGCGAGTTTTCTGTCGCCCGACTGCTGTTTCGCGACTGCCTCTCTTATAACATCATTGGTCATTTTCTATTCCCCCTTAACCTATAAGCGAATTAGTGTCGATGATAAGCGAGATAGAACCGTCGCCCATTATCGTACAGCCCGAAAGCCCCTCGCCTTTCATATTATAGCGCGACAAATATTTCGGGAACGGCTTTACAACTACCTGTTGTTCTCCTATAAGTCTGTCGGCGAAGATACACATACTCTTGTTGTTTGTTTCAACAAGAAGAAGTATGCCGTCCTCAAGTTTAGTGACTTCGGTGTCTATCATAAATTTCTCGTGCAGGCGAAGGATAGGATATACCACTCCGCGTATCATTATCATTTCTTTTCCGCCCGTATCGTTTACAAGCTGTTCGGGTTCTACCTTAAAGCTCTCGCGTATCGTCGAAATCGGAACGGTAAACACAAGGTCGCCGACATTTATTTCCATACCGTCGATAATAGCCATCGTGAGCGGTATTTTAATAATGAAAGAAGTACCCGCGCCCTTTTTGGAGTCAACTATAATCTGCCCGCCGCACTTTTCGATATTGGATTTAACAACGTCCATACCGACGCCGCGCCCCGAAAATTCCGTTACTTCCTCGTTTGTTGAGAAACCGGGGAGAAGTATCATATTCTGAATTTCTCTTTCGGTATACTCGTTTTCGGGCTTTGTCAGCAGACCCATTTTCTTTGCTTTCGCCATAACTCTTTCGGGGTCAATTCCCGAACCGTCGTCGGACACGACGATAACTACTTCGCCCGACGCGTTCTGCGCCGAAAGCTTTATCGTGCCTTTCGGCGGTTTGCCCGCCGCGGCTCTCGCCTCGGGGCTTTCCTCGCCTATGCCGTGGTCCATACAGTTCCTTACAAGGTGCATAAGCGGGTCTTGAAGATTATCGACGATAGACTTATCGACTTCGGTGTCCTCGCCCTCTAATACGAAATCAACATCGCGGTTCAGTTTCTTGCGCATATCGCGCACTATTCTGTTCATCTTCTGGAAAACGCCCGCGAGAGGAACCATTCTGATTGACATAACCGTGTCCTGAAGTTCCCCGGTCAGCTTTTTAAGGTCGCGCGCCGCCTTGTTGAAACTCTCCAGCTCCAGACCCTCAAGGTCGGGGTTGGAAATTACCATACTTTCCGTAGTGATAATCTCGCCTACTATATCGTGCAAAGTGTCGAGTTTCGCTAAGTTTACACTGATAAGGCTCTGCTTTTGCTGAGCGCCGCCGTTCGCGCCTGCGACAGCCGCCTGCGCCTTTTCAACGGACGTAGGTTCGGGCTTTTTCTCCGCGGGCTTTGCGGGAGCGGGGGCGGGTTTCGGAGCGACAGTTTCCTGCTTTGCGGGTTCGGGCGGGATTTCCGCTTTCGGAGTTTCCGCAGGCTCGACAGCGACGTTTTCAAGCACTTCATACGACTGAACGTTCATTGCGCCGTGAATTAGGTTCAGTATGTAATCCACCTTGCCGTTATTCGGGATAAACGAGATAATAAAGCCGTTTTCCACGATTTCTTTCGACGTTTCGGAATTTGTTTCCACGTCTTCGGGCGTGAATTTCAAATAGGAACATTCATCGCGGATAGTATTTATAAGCAGGAACGCGCGCAGGTTTTCCATCTGACAGCCGTCCTCGAAGAAAACGCGCACCGTCGTTGAACCCGCCTCTGCCGCAGGAGCGGTCGGCGCGGAAACAGCCTGCGCGGGAGCAGTACTTTCGGCAGGAGCGGTGCTTTCAGCGGGCGCGGTTTCTGCGGGAGCAGAACCGCCCTCTCCCTCCGTGACTTCGTTTGACAGCTTGTCGCGGGCTTTTATCAGCTTGTTTATAAGGTCGTCAAAGTCGAGCGACTCATACTCGCCGCCCACGTTATTCTGAAGAGCCTCGATCTGCGCTTTATAAGAATCGGAAACTTGAAATACAAGGTCGTAAACGAAACTTACGTCCGTGATAACATCGGGGTTTTCACGAATTACAAAGAACATATCTTCCGCTTTATGCGCCAGCGTTGACAGGTTTTCAAACCCCATCATGGCAGAAGAGCCTTTGATAGTGTGCATTATGCGGAATATTTCCTTGATGTCCTCGTTTTCAAATTCGTTCGCCTGTTCGGTTCGGAGCAATATTTCATCGAGCTGTTCCAACAAAGAGTTGGTTTCAAAGAAATATACGTCAAGCATAGCTTCCATTCCGGGTTCAATTTTTGCCATATTTTCAATTCCTTTCCGAATACGCAAGCACCGATTTTGCTTTATTTTTCGGATTTTGCGTTTATTTTGCTAAATTAAATTGTATTTCAAGCCGATATATATAAAGAACCTTTTTCGGTTCAATTTCTTTTGCGGGTAAACTTTTTTTACAAAACCCCTTTATTATTCCGCTGAAATGTGATACAATAGAAAAAGGAAATAATTTTTCGTTTTGTAGGAGTGAACTTCACATGGCACAGATACCGCAAATCAACAACCCCATTACTTCCAAGAACTATAATTACAGTCCCCGCCAGCAGCAGGACGCAAACACGGAACCGTTTGACGTCGTAAGGCTTACGGGTGTGGGAAGTGCTGGCGTAAATTCGGATTCCGCGTCGAAAAGCCGTCTTGAAATGGGCAACCGCGAGCTTATCCCGCTCCAGGTGCAAGCCCCCAAAGACCCCACGCTGGCGGTCGAAATGCTCAAAGACCTTCTTAATATCGAAGTGCTTAATCAGGCGCTCGTGACAGGTCACACGGAGCTTTACGGGAGTTTGCAGAACCTTGCAAAGGAACTGTACGTCACTTCCGACGAACTCGTCGCGGAGATACAGAACCAAGAACAGCAGAACACGATGTTCAGCGGACACGAGTTCTACGATGTCCTGAGAGAAGTCGCGCAGACGACCTCCGACCCCGCCACGAAAGAACTGATAGGAAATCTGCTTAAATCCATAAACTTCGCCCAGAACAAAAACGAGATATTGGGCGCGCTCCGCGCAAATCTGAAGTTCTTATCCGAATACTATTCCCCGAACGAAAGGTTATCGCAGAAACTTCTTGACCTTTCGCAGAAATGGGGCGCGGACGACGCCGACAAGTATTTTGAAATGCTCAAAGGCGAAACGCTCGCGATACTTAAAGACGTAAGCGGAAGTCTGCTCAACGACGACAAGACGCAGATGCTTATTCCTCTTATCACGCACAATCTTTCGAGATACAACAACAATCCCTATATGTGCAGAGAACAGTTCAATCTCCTGCTCACGCAGATTTCATCGGGAACTCTCCGCGAAAGTCTGAAAAATTCGTTCAACAGACTGTATTCGGCTATCTTCGATAAAAAACCGATGCAAGACCCCCACACAATGGAGGAAATTGCAAAGATGAACGAAGACATTCCCACTACTAATTATACAACAGATGCTTTAAAAAATCAACCACTTTCGGACAATTCAGCGAATAAAAATTTGATTTTTGACGAGGCGCAGGCTGAAATTCAGCAGAATAGCAAAATTTTAGCTGAAAATATTGGTGAAATTGCCACAAGAGCGTCCGACCCTATCGCGGTTTTTGACGAGGAGGGCAACCAAATCGGTTTCCAAGACCCGAACATCAACAGGATTTTGGACGAAAACGGCAACCCCATTCCGTTCACGCCCGACCAGCCTGTGTTTGACGAGGAGGGCAGACAGGTGGGATTTCTGCCGAGGGCGCTGTTTGACGAGTTCGGCAGTATGATTTCGGGACTTCCGCTTATGGACGAGGACGGGAAGTTCATTCCGTTCGGCTTAGGAATACCCGTATACGACGAAAACGGCAGCAGCGCGGGATATATGGCGCAGGCGCTGTTCGATGAAAACGGCGAGATGATACAGCAGACGCTTGTTGACGCAAACGGCAACCCGATGGCGTTCACACCGCGCTTTCCCGTATATGACGAGAGCGGCGAACAAGTAGGATTTTCGGCGCATTTGTTCAGCCAGAACGGGAATATGGTGCTAAATCAGCCGCTTGTTGACATAAACGGAAATCTTCTGCCGTTTATACCCGCGATGCCGCTTTATGACCAGTACGGCGCTGTTGCCGCATATCAGCCGCGCGCGCTGTTCGATGTGAACGGAAATCCGATAATGCAGCCGCTTGTGGACGGCGACGGCTATCCGCTCGCGACCATTCCGCAGGAACCTGTTCTGAATGAAATCGGCGAACAGATAGGTTTCCGCGCAAGGCTTTACGACAAAAACGGCAAGCGTATTCTGCACGAACAGATTTTCGATATGGACGGCAACCCGATTTCCGAAAGCGAAGAAGAACCCCGCGAGATTACGGGCTGGCACAAGTTCTTAAACGAACTTATGTCCGAACCGGGCTACACCCAGCGCCTGAAATCATCGGGCTACAATCTCGAAAGCATTTTAAGCGCGTATAACCGCGGAAGATACAGCGGTTCGGACGCGCTGAAAGAACTGATAGACGGCTTGTTTATCGCAAAGGACGACCCCGCCGCAGGCGCGCAGTCCGAACTTATGCGCACTGATATGGCGAAAGTCCACACAATGCAGGAGATGATAGACGAACTGAACTCCCTCCTGCGCGATATGCCAGACGTTCCATTGCGCGAAAGACTGTACGGCGTATTTGTCGATATAATCGACAAAATGGCGGTAAAGAACGAACTTCCCCAGCACGGAATACGCCCGCCCGTAAGTTCGACGCTCGACAATCTCACGGACTTCATACAGGCGAACATCAACAATCCCGCGCTGAAATCGCTTGACAGCTTTAACGCGTCGAACCTCCTGCAGAGCCTGCTGAACGCTCCCGGCGTATTTACCCCGCTTGCGCACTATATTCTTCCGCTCGAAGTCGCGAACACCCGCGCTTTCGGGGAACTTTGGGTAGACAACGACGAAAACAACCCGAATAATACCCCCGGTACTCAGAGAAACTATCACCTGTTCCTAACGTTCGACGTTGAAACGATAGGGCGGTTTGAACTCGATATGTACGCGTTCGGCGAGGACGTGAACCTGTCGCTTTTGTACCCGCCGAAGTTTGAAAGCGAGATAAACCCTATGAAAGACAGGGTAAACAAGATAATCCACAATATCGGCTATCACGCGCAGAATTTTGAAACCGCGCCGCTGAAAAAACCGCACAATCTGGTAGAGGTGTTCCCGAAGATAACCGACAAGCGCATAACTTTGAATAAGCGCGTATGATACTGTAATTTCCGAGGAGTAAGAAAATGGCACGACAAAAGCACCCTATGGCTCCCGCCAACAACAAGCGCCTTTACGGACAAAACGCGGCGGTGGCTCTTAAATATAACCCCGATATGAACTACGCCCCCGTTGTCGTCGCGTCGGGCTTGGGCGAACTCGCTCAGCGCATAGTGAATATAGCGGACGAGGCGGGAGTTCCCGTATACAGAGATGACAGCGTTGCCGCATTGCTTGTAATGCTGAACGCCGGGGAAACTATTCCGAAAGAACTCTATCAGATAGTAGCCGCGATTTACGCGGAAGTCGTGTATACCGCAGATAAAATGCGAAAGTAAACCGTTGTTACACGCGTTTTCGTTGGCAAAATATACAAAAATCATCGGCTAATTTGGCTAAAACGGGGAAATTTGGATAAATCTGCTTAAAATCCCTTGAAAAAACGTTTGGCAGGTGCTATAATGTAAATGGAGTAGTATACGTTAATACAAGGAGATATGTACTCTATGACCTATAAAGAGAGTTTTATCAAATTTATGGCGGATTGCGGCGTGCTGAAATTCGGCGAGTTTACGCTGAAAAGCGGTCGTGTTGCCCCGTACTTTATCAACTGCGGAAACTACAAAACGGGCGCGCAGCTTGCAAAACTCGGAGAGTATTACGCGGAGTGCATAAACGAACACGGCTTGAAACCGCAGACGCTTTTCGGTCCCGCTTATAAGGGAATACCGCTGTCTGTCGCGGCGAGCGTTGCGCTCTATAACAAATTCGGTATGGACTGCAATTACTGCTTTGACCGCAAGGAGGCAAAAGACCACGGCGAGGGCGGAATGTTCGTCGGAAAGGCGCTTGAGGACGGCGAAAAGGTCGTTATCATAGAGGACGTTATGACAAGCGGAAAGGCTCTGCGCGAGGTTCTCCCGAAACTTAAAGGCGCGGCGAATATCGACATAGAGGGTATGATAATCACGGTTGACCGCTGCGAAAAGGGTCTTGAAACGAACAAATCGGCGGTTCAGGAAGTGTATGACGAGTTCGGAATTAATGTATACTCGATTGTCACGATAAACGACATAATCGCGGCGCTTGAAAACGGCATTGTCGCGGGCGCTGAATATGTCCAAAAGATGAAAGAATACAGAACAGCCTACGGCGCATAAACACGCAGGCAGTTACTACATAGAATAAGGAGTGATTTGTATGACAGTAGGTAGTATGGCAAGATTACAAATGAATATGGCGCAGGCGCAGACAAAATACGGCAGTCAGCTTGACAGCCTGTATTCGACTTACAATTGGACGAAGAACAGCGCTATCAACAAATACGGCTTTAAGAACAACGCGACCGCGTCAAAGACGCTCGATGAATTGCTTAACAGCAGTGCGCTGAAAAACAAGGACGACAATTTCCGTGCGCAGTTCAGCGATTTGTACAAGAGCATTTTCGGCATTGCCGATGACAGCAAGGACGAAGATGTCGCGTCCGCGCAGTCGATAAAGGCGGCGTCCGCGTCGGCGGGCAACGCCGCGGAGAGCATAAAGGCGTTCGCCGACAGTATGAAATACGGCGATGAAGTTGACGTTGATACATACAAAAAGTACGCGCAGTCTTTTGTTGACAGCTATAACGCAATGGTTGACAAGGTGGGCAATTCGGATAACCAAGCGGTTCTCCAAAAGGGCGTTCTTATGGTGAATACGGGCAAGGTTTATTCGAGTACGCTTAAACGCGCGGGCATTACTATGGGCGCGGACAACAAGCTGACGCTCAGCGACGACCTTTCAAAGGTATCAGCCGTAAATATCAAGAGCGCGTTCGGCTCTTTGGGATTTTCCGAAAAGGTTATCCAGAAAGCGGGACAGATAAACGAACTCACGGGCGGCAACGGCGTATTCTACGCAAGCGGAGCAAGACCGAGCACATCGGTTTCGGGTTCTGACAGCGACTACACGGACAACGCGGGTACGCTTAAAGAACTTTCCGCGAAGATGAAAGAAACCGCTAATAATGTAGTGTCTTACGCAAAGGGTTTGGGAACAGAGGACAAAACCTACAATGCGGAGGATTACACGAAAGTCGCAAAGGATTTTGTTGACAGCTACAACAAGTTTATCGACGAGGCAAGCAAAAGCGACAAGATGTCCGTCCGCAACAGAGCGACAACGCTTTCAAACGGCGCGCAGGCTTATAAGTATTCGCTCCAGCGCGCGGGAATAAACGTAGACAAGTACGGCAGGCTGTCGCTTGCCGATGAAAACAAGCTGAATCAGCTTACCGACAAGGACGTAAAATATTCGTTCGGCAGCGGCGGTTTCGCGCAAAAGGCTATCGACAAGGCGGATCAGGTAAATTCGCTTGTAAGTTCCGCGTCCGCGCTCGGCTACAACTACAACAAAACGACAAACTACGCTTATAATCTCGGCGCATTGTTTGCGGTTTACGCTTAAAAAACTTAATTGATAATAAAAACCCTCCCGCAGTTCTGCGGGAGGGGTTTTTTATTGATTTAGTCAAATTACGATGAAACAGCGTCCTCTAAAACGTCCTCGTCGACTTCGATTATCTTGCGGTTCATTTCGATTGTCGGCTGAAGTCTGCCCATATCGTCAAATTCGCTCGTGATTGAAACGCCCATAAGGTTGCCCTTTGCGCCTGAGAAGTTCAGCAAATTCTGCGCGCCCACGTCGAATTTGTAAACAAGCGTGAGTTCGGGCGGGGTATCTTCTCGGCAGGTGAACACTATCCTGAAACTGCTGCAGTCCTCGAACACAAACGCCGCCTCGGTGTCGCCGTTAAAGAGCAACGGCGCGATTACGTTCTTGCGCTCTTTAAATTCGGGAACAGTTTCTTCCTCCTCGGCTAGTTCATCGTCGTAAATATTCTGCGCCGCGAGTATTCGGCTCCCGTTTTGCACACCGACCGTGAGCGTTAAGTCTTTGTAGATATAATCCGTAGACGAGGGTTCTCCGTTTTCATCAAGACCGTTGAATACGCTCCCCGTCAATACATATGTATCGGGCGCCTCCTGCGTCAGCGTGTAGGTAAACACGGGCGCGTATACTATCGTTTGATACTGCGACAATATTTCGGTCATTTCAACAGCGGAAATGTTCCCCTCCGTGTTTGAATTCATCTTGTCTATTATTTGTGTAAGCGTTGAGTTTGCGTCAACGTCGTAGGTGTAAACCCTTGTGACGTACATATTGTTGTCGTTTTTCTGCGGAATATCACCGCAAAGCACCAAGTCGTGCGACCGCAGAACGAACAGCAGGAATATCGCGACTATCGCGGCGACAAGCGCCGCTATTATTATTCCGATAGCAATTTTCATATTAGCTCCTTTTATTAAACGCAGTATAAATTGGTGTCCCAATCGGGGATATACGGGTGGTGGCGGAGATAGAATTTGTACCGCTTGTTCATTTCATTTATAAGCAGCGGCAGTTTGAACATATCCTCGTTTCTGTGATACACCGCGACATTCAGTTTCGGCTTGAAATTCGTTATCGTGTTCACCGCCCCGCGCAGGGCGTTTTCCTCCGAACCCTCCACGTCTATCTTAATGTAAGTCGCGGGCTGACCTTGTAACATAGTATCGGTTTTCATCATCTTTATATCCCGATACTGTGCGCCCCTGTGCGTACCCCCGCTTGCGGTGCTGCTCCTGCCTGCCCGCATATTGAAAGTTATCGTCGTGTCCTCGTCCCATGCCCCGACGTTATACGCCTCAAGCAGAGCCGAGCCTATCATATAAAGCCTGCGTTTCAGCTTGCGGTAATTCTTGCTGTCGGGTTCCATTGCATACAGTTTTTTGAACTGCAATGACGTGCCGTTTAAAAACTCTACGAGCGTATCGCCGTCGTATGCGCCGAGGTCGACAACGATTTCCTCCGTGCCGATCCCCAGCAAGTCGAACTTCTCTTCGGCGGGAGTTTCACATTCGCGCAGGTATTTTATATCCCCGCTTAATTTATAGCGGATAACGCTTTGGAATACCGCTTTCGACTGCTCGTCGGCAAGCATTTTATAGACCTTTTCAAGGTCGTTTCTGTTCGCTTTCGCGTAAGCCAAATCAAAAACGCCGTCGCCGATTACGGGAACATTCGGCGCGTACAGTTCGTGCTTTTCGGCGATACTGTAAATATGCTCCATAACGCCCTCAAGCTGAGAGCCGAAACACACGAGTATTATAAAATCATCGCCGTAAAGATTTTCAATTTCCGACAGCGTTTTGACCTTGCACCCCAAAAAACTCTGCCCGCGCACAAAGTTATCCGACGCCATAATATCGGTAAACTTCAAATCGTGCTGTTCTAAAGCCGCGCTTATTTTCTCCGCGCCGTCGCCCATTCCGTAAAGCACGACAGGTTTTCCCGCCCCGTTTAAATACGCCCAAAGGTCGGTTTCTATTTCATCAAGAAAAAACGACATTTTATATTCCCTTTCTTGAAATTCCCAAAAATCAGTTGCTTAGATTATCTATCCCTGTGATACACTTCGTAAACAGTTCGCTCACTTCATCGGGGTTTAAGTGATATTTAACGGCTATAGCGTCGAACTCCTCCCACTTCCCCTCGGAGTAGGACATCGCCATTTCAAAGACGTCGCTGTAAATTCCTCCGCGCCGCAGAAGTCCCTTTTTAATATCGTTAGTCAGCGGAAATTCCTCCAGAGCCTGCGCCAAAAAGCGTTCTCCGCTGAAAACCATCATCGAAAGCAATCCCATAAGGTAGAACGATTCGCCTTGATTGCCCGTCATCGGGATAAGTCCCGAAAGCCCGCGCGAGAACTTCGCGAGCAGTAACGCGAGTTTCATAAGCTCCATATTCTCGTTCTGCGAGATTTTCTGCATACCCATAAGATAGACCCACTCGCGCAGATAGTCAAGCCCCAATATCAAAATCGCCTGATTTATCGAGGATACCTTGCTTGAAACGCCGAAGTAAACGGAATTTATCAGCCGAAGTATCCGCTGGCACATTGCCGTATCGCGCGACATAACGCTTACTATGTCGCTTATTTCGGGTTCGGGCGACGCCATAAGCTGCATTGTACCGACGAGGTTCACGGGCAACGGCTGAAGATTATTTTCCGCGCTCTGCGACGGCAGAGCGAAAAACCTGCCGCGCATATACGCGCACCCTAATTTTTTCGCATAGTCAAGTTCCGCCGCCGTTTCGACGTTATCAGCCAAAATCAGCTTGTTTGAATATCGGCAGACATACGCTTTCTCTTCAAGTTCCTTTTGCGGAAGTTTTATGTCAAGTCTTACTATATCGCAGTTCGGGAGGTATTCGTTCAGTTTCTCGGAATGTTCCGTCCCCGTCAAAGCTATGGTGTAACCCTGTTCTTTGAGAAACGCTATTTCGCTTTGCACAAGTTCATCGTCAAGCTGTTCTTCGCCGACTTCGCAAACGACGAGTTCGGGCGAAAATTCTCTTACCGCCTGCCGATTGATTAAACCGCCCGTGAAGTTAATATACGCCTTTGAACCGCCCGTATAAATCAACGTATCGACCCCGAAAAGCGAGTTCCTGTACACCGCGGAGGAAGAACCGCGCTCGGAGTTTTCGGGATAATAGAACTGTTCGGCGTTCTCATCATTGCAGCGATACAAAAGCTCGTAAGCGAAAACGCTTTCGTCGCGGCAAAATATGGGTTGTCGTGTCAAATATATGCTCATCGATCTGTTCCTCCGCAAACTTATACATATTTATTATACATCATTCGCGCGATTTTTTCAAGTACCGCAGGACCATTTTCACACATACAACTGCTCATATTTGCTTTTTTGTGTATTTTGCACAAATCAACAGGCGTTTTCCCGCCGTCGGGTAATGTTAACAAAGCGTTCTCCCCGCCAACGGCGGGGAGCGCGTTATTACTATGCACTATGCACTCAGCACTATAAACTGTTGCGGCGGGGCTTTGGTATAACGTTGCTTTACAGCGGTAAGGCGGTTTTGAATGGCGGGCGCGGGGTGGCTTTGGGTCACTGCGCCCCCTTATCGCGGTGGGCGTTTTCTCGATGCACCTCATTCCCCGCGCCCATACGGGCGCGGGGAATATAGGCGCACTCGAAAACGCGACGGTTTTCCGCTTGAATTTTGCTAACGCAAAATTCCCCCGCCTGTCGGCGGGGCGTTTGGCTAACGCCAAACGGCGGAAAACCGCAACGCTCTGCGAAACCGCTCTAGGTGGCTTTTGGCGCGCGGAATGTCACCGGCATTCCGCGCGCGGAGAGGTTGCTTTAAACCGACCGTTTCGCGCACTTCGTGCGCTCCACTACGCGCAAGGGGGACGCCCTCTATCGCAGGGCTAGCGTTGACCGCTTGCGGTCAACCCGCCCTCTTTTTGCTCCGCTTTAGCGGAGCAAAAATTCACCCCCTTGCGGAGCTCTTGAGCGAAGTTTCGCCACTTCGTGGCGACACGGGGGCTCTGCCCCCGTGACCCCCGCAGCCTTTGAAAAGGCTGGCGAAACTTTCACAGCCTACGGCGGGGGCGATTACGGTTGCTACTTTCCAGCGTTGCGACAAGCGCAGGTGCGTAATGACCTAAAGACAATCTAATCTGTCCGCCGTAGGCGGACACCAAAACTAACTACTAACAACTATTCTCTAGCTACTTTCTCTTACCTCTTACCTCTTACTTCTAACTGCTAACTTCTTACTTCTTGTAGCGCGTACCCCTTCGCCACGACCATTCTCTCAATATCCTCAATATACTTCGCGCAAATCTCTTCGGTCTGCGCCTCTACCATAATGCGCAGGAGCGGTTCGGTACCGCTGGGTCTTACAAGTACCCTGCCCTCCGCGCCCAGAGCGGTTTCGGCGTTTTTTATCGCATTCTGCACGTCGCTGTCGGAGAGTACTATGTTCTTGTCGTTTACACGAACGTTTTTCAGAATTTGCGGGTAGGTTTTCATTCCCCGCGCGAGTGCGGACAGCGTCGTTTTCTTCGCGCAGACCGCCTGCATCATTTTCAGCGCGGTGACAATGCCGTCGCCCGTGTTTTCGTATTTTGAGAAGATAATATGCCCCGAATTTTCCCCGCCGAGAATAAAGCCCTTTTCGGTCATACGCTCGTAAACGTATTTATCGCCGACGTCGGTTTTTTCGTATTCAATGCCGAGTTCGTCCAGCGCCTTGTATAAGCCGAGGTTGGACATAACCGTTGTTACTATCGTGTTGCCCTCCAGCTTTCCTCGCTCTTTGAGGTAACTTCCGTATATGTACAAAATCTTGTCGCCGTCCACAAGTTCGCCGTTTTCGTCAACCGCAAGACACCTGTCCGCGTCGCCGTCAAACGCAAAACCGCAGTCTAACTGCTCTTCGCGCACTAAATCCATAAGCCCGTCAATGTGCGTAGAACCGCAGTTTGTGTTGATGTTAAAGCCGTCGGGCTTGTTGTTGATGACATACGTCTTAGCTCCCAAAGCGTCAAATACGCTTTTCGCTATCGTGAAAGCGGAGCCGTTCGCGCAGTCAAGCCCTATGCGCTTTCCCTTGAACGAGTAGAGCGCAAGCGAAATAAGATAGCCTATGTACCTGTTTCGCCCCGCCGAATAATCCGACGCTCTGCCGATTTTGCGGTCTTTCGCAAGCGGAAGTTCGGGAGTTTCGCCGTCAAGATACTTTTCTATCTCGTCTATGACTTCCTCGTCCATTTTTTCGCCGTTGGAGTTGAACAGCTTAATGCCGTTGTCGGAAAACGGATTGTGCGACGCGCTTATCATAATCCCGCAGTCGAAATCGTCCGTCCGCACAACATACGACACGGACGGCGTTGTCGTGACGTGCATTAGGAACGCGTCCGCTCCCGACGCGGTAATTCCCGCCGTCAGCGCAAACTCGAACATATACGAACTTCGGCGCGTGTCCTTTCCGATAACGACTTGACAGCGGTGTTCCCTGCCGTAATACCAGCCGATAAACCGCCCGATTTTGTACGCGTGTTCAACGGTCAGCGTCCTGTTTGCCTCTCCGCGAAAACCGTCTGTTCCGAAATATTTTCCCATGAAATTAACCCCTTTTCATAAACTTATCCCCATAATAATTTATTTTACAATGCTTGTCAATATTCGCGCTTATAAATCATAATTCCCGTTTGCGAAATCAAGCGTTGCGAAATAATCTTCAGAAGTTTCCGCCCGTCGAATAAGTTTGACGCTCCCGTCCTCGCGCAGGAGAAGTTCAGCCGAACGCAGTTTGCCGTTGTAGTTGTAGCCCATTGAAAAGCCGTGTGCGCCCGTGTCGTGAATAGCGATATAGTCGCCGATGTCGATTTTCGGCAGCATTCTGTCAACGGCGAACTTGTCGCAGTTTTCGCAAAGCCCGCCCGTCACGTCGTATTTGTGGTCGCACGGAGCGTTCTCCTTGCCTAAAACCGTTATGTGATGATACGCGCCGTAGATTGCGGGGCGCATAAGGTTTGCGGCGCACGCGTCAAGTCCTATGTATTCCTTGTAGATGTGCTTTTCGCGGATAGCCTTTGCGATAAGCATACCGTAGGGCGCGAGCATAAACCGCCCAAGTTCCGTAAAAATCGCGACGTTGCCCATTCCTGCGGGAACGAGGATTTTCTCGTATTGCTCTTTCACCTTTTCGCCGATAACGGCAATGTCATTCTGCGGCTGGTCGGGCTTGTAGGCGATACCTACTCCTCCGCTCAGATTGATAAACGAAAGCTGAACGCCCGTTTTTTCCTTTATTTCAACGGCGGTCCTGAACAAGATCCCCGCGAGCGTCGGGTAATAGTCGTTCGTCAGCGTATTTGACGCTAAAAACGCGTGCATACCGAATTTCTTCGCGCCTTTTTCTTTGAGAATACGATACCCCTCGATTATCTGGTCGTGCGTAAAGCCGTACTTTGCGTCGCGCGGCGTATCCATTACGTTCGGCGAACCGTCCGTTTTAAACTCCCCGCCGGGATTATACCGACAGCAGATAGTTTCGGGAATACCCGTGAGTTTATCTAAAACGTCAATATGTGTGAAGTCGTCGAGGTTTATTATCGCGCCGAGTTCAAACGCTTTCTTGAAATCCTCGTCGGGAGTGGCGTTTGACGAAAACATAATGTCGTGCGCCTTTGCCCCTACCGCGTCCGACAGCAGAAGTTCGTTAAAGCTCGAACAGTCGAACCCGCAGCCCTCCTCCTGCAAAATCTTCATAATGAACGGGTTCGGCGTAGCCTTTACCGCGAAATACTCGCGAAAGCCTTTATTCCACGAAAACGCCTTGTAAAGCGCGCGGGCGTTCTCGCGTATACCCTTTTCATCGTAGATATGAAACGGTGTAGGATAGCTTTTCGCTATTTCTTCTATCTGCTCTTTTGTAACAAACGGTTTTTTCATTGGTTTATGTTCCTTTCCCGAATTGGATTAGTTAATACTAACCTATTATACACTAATTTTCTCCCCCTGTCAAGGGGTTATTATATTTTACCGCCCCTTTTTCGCGTTTAACGCAACGAGAACGGCGTTCACTATGCAAACGACGGCGAATACAATCATCACGGGCTTTGGCAGAGCAAACTCCATAAACCCGCAGACTATCAGCGCAATGCTGATTAAAAACGCGAATATTCCCGAAATAAGACCGATAACCTTGAATTTTGTCATATGTAACCCTCCGATTTACAGCAAGCCTTGCTTTCTCAGCTTAGCTAATTCCTTTTGTACCTCTCTGCCCTTTTTCCTGTACTCCTTTGAAAGTTCGGGCTGACCTGTGATTTTATATACTTTCGCAAGTTCCTCATAAAAGGTTACAATACCGTGCCTGTTCATCTTCTGCGGGGTGTCGCAGGCGTTTATGCAGAACGTCAGACAGTCAATCATGTCTTGTACAAGTTCGGGCGTGCGGTAGTTTTCGTTCGGTATTATCTCCTGAAGTGTTGTAAAGTAATCAAAGCGAATGTTATACACTTCGGGGGCGGTTTCAATCGCCTTGTGATAATACGGCACACCGCGCTTTAAATCGTTTCCGAAAACCACCGTCCAACAGCCGATATGCTGACAGAATTTCCCCAGCCGTGCGCGGACTTCGCCGTCGGGTTCGGGATATTTTTCGATAACGGCGCCCGCGTCCGCGAGATATTCGCCACGGCAATTATCGTCTTTAAGTTCGTCTGTGACGGTTTTGTACTTTGCGCTGAATTCCGCAATATCCGTGTTCAGCGTTTCGATGTCATATTGTGGCATTTTCTTTTTCCTTTCGTATATATATCCGAGCGGGGTTTATTCCGCAAGTTTAATCTATCCCCTGCTTGCGCCGTCTGACTAATTCCTTGTATATCTCCTTGCCCTTTTTCTTGTACTCTTTGGAAAGTTCGGGCTGACCTAAGATTTTATAGACCTTTGCAAGCTCCTCGCAGAAGGTGACAGCGCCGTTGTGGCGTTTTTTCTCCCAGGTATCGCACGCGTTTAAGCAAAACGTCAGGCAGTCAATAGCGTCCTGCAAAATTTCGGGAGTGCGGTAGTCTTCGTTCGGGATTATTTCTTCAAGCGTTGTATAATACCTAAATCGGACGTCATACGATTCGGGGCAGGTTTCTATCGCCTTGTGGTAATACGGAATTCCGCGCTCTAAATCCTGCCCGAAAACAGCAGTGTAACAGCCGATTTCGCAGTAAAATTTCGCAATCATCTCGCGCGCCTCGCCCTCGGGGTCGGGATATTTCGCGGCAAGCGCCTCGCCGTCCGCGATGAACTGCGTTACCCCGTCGGCGGTTTCAAGTTTACTGCTCCCATACTTCTTTCTGAACGCTACAATTTCCGCGTTCAGCGTTTCAATGTCATATTGTGCCATTTTCATTTTCCTTTCTGTTTTCTGTTTTTAAATATCCCGAAAATACGGGCAAACAGCCTTTTGAAAAAGTTCGGTTTCTTTTCCTGTTCAGCAAATTCTTCCGCCGTTTTCGCGGACATTTTTCACATTCGTCGGCTTTTTCATCCTGACCCGCAATGCGGTAGACATTTGCAAGGTCCTTATACCGCAAATCAACGCGGTGTTTTCTCTTAAGTTCCAATGTATCGCACGCGTCTATGCAGAACGTCAGACAGTCAATCGCGTCCTGTATAAGTTCGGGAGTGGAATATTTTTCATTCGGGATTATCTCCTCAAGCGTTGTGAAATACTCAAAGTGAATATCCCACGAATTGGGGCAGAGTTCAAGAGCCTTGTGGTAGTACGGGATACCGTGTTCAAGGTCGTTTCCGAAAACCACAGTCCAACAGCCGATGTGCTGACAGAATTTCCCAAGCCGAGCGCGGACTTCGCCGTCGGGTTCGGGATAATCGGCAACTATCGCGTCAGCGTCCGCTAGATATTCACCACGGCAATTATCGTCTTCAAGTTCGTCTGTGACGGTTTTGTACTTTGCGCTGAATTCCGCAATATTCGCGTTCAGCGTTTCTATGTCATATTGTGGCATTTTTTGTTCCTTTCATACGTTTGCAAAGGGGGTTATTCCCCGTCAATTTCAAGTTTGCCGATTTCCTCCTCCGCTTTCTTAACAAAACTGTCGATTAAGCCGATATATTCCGTCTTGATAGCGTTGAAAAAATATTCGATATTCTGATTTCGGTAGTCGTGGGTGGTATTGTTACGGTCAATCATCATTTTCTTCCAGCGCGGGCTGTCGATTAGTCCGACTTCAAAACTCACCGCCAAAGTTCTCGCGGGTCCTTTAATCGTCCGGTCGTCATGCGAATAACCGTAAACCGCAATCAGCAGTTCGTTCATCAGTTTCCAACATTCCTCAAAAAGATTATTGAAAACAAACGCCGCCGCAAGAGCCGCCACTCTGCTGTATTTGGGTTTTGTTATCTTCCGCAGTTCGGACAGCGTTTCCTTAACCGCCCGCAGGCGTTCAATATAATTGTATGACATCTCCCAACTTCTCCTTTTCAAATTTGAAACCCGAATAATTTACATTATGCACATCAAATCTGCGTATTGTATCAATGCTTTCGAGCCTTTCGACAATCTCGAAATACTCGTCAAGGTCGCAGTCTATCATAATGTCAATATCGCTGAAACGGTTGTAATTCCCCGCGGCATACGAGCCGAAAATAAACGCGCCCCGTATCGTCGAAAAAGAGGACAGCGCCGCTTTGATATTCGCAATCACCGCTTGCCGTTCATCGGTTTTATTGTCGAGTTGTGACATTTTCCGCTCCTTTCATCTGCTCTCTAACAACCGCCCCGCGCGGGTCTGCTTATGTTCCGGAGTGTCAACGCTTAACCAAAAGACAATCTTTCTGTCCGCCGCAGGCGGACACAAACAACTAATCTCTATTCTCTAATAACTATCAGCTAATCCACGCGCCGTTATATTTCCTCTGCGCCTTGTTTCCTAACAAAAAGCAAACGGCAAATCCCGCGCCGAACAAAATCCACCCAAACTCGGCGCGTAAAATAATGTCAACAATTCCGACAAGGCAAATACAAACGCCCCAGACGACCATTCCTGCGCCCCAAAGCGTTGTATACGGCTTTATGTCGTCGGACTTTACGTTTTTACAGTG
>CANRAS010000007.1 GCA_947628655.1 uncultured Clostridia bacterium
TATTCTTTTGGTGCAAAGTCCAGTTGCTTGTTCGCATTGTTATGCGGGTTTTTAAGTATTTTTACATTTTACCGCCGCAGGCGGGGAGAACGCGTGTTGTTTAATTGCCCTACGGCGGGGCGCATTAACTCGCAGACAATCTAATCCGCGCCCGCAAGGACGCACATTATACTGTGTACTCTTAATTATAAACTGTTACCCCCCCACTTGACATTATCAACGTAATAAGTTATAATATAAATATAAACCACAATTAACAATAAGAGGTCAAATTATGTTTTGGAAAAAATTATTCGCGGCGGTTTCGGCTGTCGCTCTGGGGTTATCAATGTGCGGGTGCAGGAAAACACCGACGTTCTCCGAACCCGATACAGAACCCGTGCTTACTCCGCTTAAAAGCGTGTCGCGAGGGGCGGACGGCTCTGTTGATATAACAAGGCGCGATTTGGGGGATACCCCTATGGGCGAGGACGGAACGTGGACGGTGTTCGTCTATATCAGCGGCTCTACTCTGGAGGAATGGCAAAGTTCCGCCTCCGCCGATTTAAATGAAATGCTGGAGGCGTCAACGGGCGAGAATATGCGGTTTATCGTGCAAACGGGCGGTTCGAGAAAGTGGAACAACGACTATGTGAACGCCGACTACATCGAACGCTTTGAAATCTCAAACGGGAAACGCACAAGACTAGCGCAGTTACCGCTCGTTTCGCTTGCGGAGGGCGCGACCGTGCGCAATTTCTTAAAATGGGGCGTTGAAAACTACCCTGCCGCGAGAATGGGCGTTATATTCTGGGGTCACGGAATGGGAACTGTCACAGGCGTTTGCAGGGACAGCCTGTTTAAAGGGGATTTCCTTTCGCTTTCGGAACTTAACAGCGCACTTTCCGAAGTGTCCGGGATAATGACGGACAAGTTCGAGTTTATCGGCTTTGACGCTTGCTATATGGCGACCGCCGAAACCGCCGACGTGGTGTGTTCCTATGCCGATTATATGATAGCGTCCGAAGATTTAGAGCCTTCCAGCGGTTGGGATTATACGCTTATAGGCAGTCTGTTCGGGGAAAATCCGAACGCCGATTGGAACACGATAGCCAAGACGTTCTGCGACGGGTTCATAGAACAGAGTTCGGATTCCAAACGCGCGGAACTTGTCACGCTGTCGGTCGTTGACCTGTCAAAATTCGACGAGGTTTCCAAGGCAATGGACAAAGTTTCGGGGGAATTATACGCCGCGATTAACACGGAGGACAATTATATCAGGCTCGAACAGGCTTTGTGGAATACGGGGCATTTCGGCGAGGACAACGCGTTTGAGGGCTACGGCAACATAGCCGACATAGGCGACTTTGCGAGAGCGGCGGGCAGTTTCACAAAAAGCGGGGCTGTTTTGCTTGACGCAATGGACAAGGCGGTTATATGCAAGCGCGCAGGGAAATATCACGAGAACGCCGCGGGGCTTACCGTATACTATCCGTTCGAGCCTGCGGGACTTTCCGAACAGGCGACGTTTTCGCGCCTTTGCGTAAGCCCGAATTACCTCGCGTTTCTTGACAGACGTCTGCGCGCAAAGGCTCTCGCGCCCGATACTTCGGACAGGAGAGCGAGCATAACGGAGCATTGGCTTGACGATGTGAACAACGGCACGAAAACCCTTGAAGAGTACTACAGTTATTCGGAAAACACCGAGAAGAACGGCGACGCGTCCGAAGTAAGCGGCGCGGTGAAGTTCTCAGTAGAGCCGAATTTCAAGGACGGCGCGTATTCGCTGACGTTAGAGCCGAACTCTTTGGAGGAAATACGTCAAGTTGGACTGAACGTCTACTATGCTGAAAAGTTCAACAAATTTCAGTTTTTGGGAACGCGCACTTGCGAAAATGCGGATTTGGCGGCGGGAACGTTTTCGGACGAGTTCGACGGGAAGTGGTATCTCTTAGCCGACCGTCAGCCGATACAGATAAAGCGTCAAAGCGACGGGAATTTCCTGTCGCAAGTTACATTCGCGGAAACCGAGGCGGCGGTGATATTTTCGGCTGAAAACAATTCCGCGCGGATAATTTCAATGCAAAAGCCCGACGAGTACAACATTCCGTTCCTGCAATCGGCAAACGCGGGCGACGTTATCGCGCCGATACGCGAAATTTGCACGATAAAGGGCGACAAATTCAGCGCGGAGAACGGCGCGGAGTATACCTTGCAAAGCGGCGGTAACATCATCTATGACACGTTAAACGACGGGTATTATATTTGTATGCTTGTGATTGAAGACGTTTGGGGCGGGCGTTACGAAACGGAAATGGAGGAGTTCGCGATAATCGGAGGAGTTCTGGACTTTACACGAACAATTGACGATATTCGCGAGTAAATTTTAACAGCAGAAGTGCGCGGGCGTTCGCCCGCGCACTTCTTACTTCTCACCTCTCACCTATCACACAACTTTCCCAACTCCAAAAGTATCTCCTCTCTGCTAGCAATCTCCTCGCTAAACGCTGTTGCTCCTCCCGCCGCGGTGGCTAGTTTTAAGGCGTACTCGTAATCGCCGTCCGAACTTCCCGCGATAAATCCCGCGACCATCGAGTCACCCGCGCCTACCGTGTTTTTCACTTGTCCTTTGCACGCGCCGCGCTTGTGAACTTCGCCGTGTTCGTCAACGAGTACCGCGCCGTCGCCGCCCAGCGACACAAGCACGTTCACCGCTCCCATTTCGCGCAGGCGTTTTGCACGCGCGATTATTTCCGCGTCGGTGGAAATTTCTTCGCCGAACAGTCTTTCAAGTTCTGATTTGTTCGGCTTTATAAGGAACGGTTTGTATTTCAGAGTATTTAACAGCAAATCCTTTTCGGCGTCAACGACAATCTTAATACGCTTGTCTTGCAGGCGTTCGAGTATCTTAGCGTAAATATCGCGCGGCAGAGTATCGGGAACGCTCCCCGCAAGCACTAGAAAATCGCCGTCCGTCAGCCCGTCAAGTTTCCGATACAGCTTTTCGAGCGCGTTTTGCGGTATTTCCGCGCCGCGCGCGTTAATTTCGGTTACGCCGCCGCTTTGCTTTAACTTCACGTTTATGCGCGAACAGCCGTTTTCAACGTGGATAAAATCCGCATTTACGCCTAAATCGCGGGCTATCCGCTCAATTTCCAAGCCGACAAATCCCGCCGTAAAGCCGAGCGCGGCGGTGTTCGCGCCGAGCCTTGCGAGAACGATTGAAACGTTTATCCCTTTCCCGCCGATAAATATTTTCTCCGCTTGTGAACGGTTAGTTTCCCCCGCCGTGAACTCGTTTAAGTTCATTACATAATCAAGCGCGGGATTGAATGTTACCGTGTAAACCATTTTATGCTCCTTATTTGTTGTTGAATTAAGCGCGGACGAACGCTGTCAGCAACTGACAATTTTCTGAATATCCTCTCTATAATCCCCGACGAGTTCCCCGCACTCAATAACCACATCGCCCATAGCGGACAGGGAAAGCGTGTTTATTTCCTCGTATACAAGTTCGGCGAATATGTGGCGTTCATCGCAGAAACTGCGGACGTTGCCCTCTAGGAGCGCTTTCAGCACCTGTATGTGCGTATCCGTCAGACTGTTCGCAAACTCCCGCCATTCGCCCGACAGCCCGCTGAACGCGGGGTTTTCCCGCGCCTGTTCCTGAAACACCTGCGGAGCGGGGTCAAGCGGGGAAAGTTCGCGCTTGCAGTCCTCTATCATATTGGAAAAATCGTCGTCGCTTATCTTGTCTGCCACGGCGTGGAAGTTCTCCGTTTGCTCGTCGTCGATTATCAGTTTCCGCGCGGTTTCGTCGGATTTTGCGCGTATGTCGGCGAGTTTTGATACGTCAATTTCCACTTTCGGCGCGGTGTAAGCAACAGTTTCGTCAACGCCCGCCGTCCGCTTTGGAGCGCGCTTTATGCCGTTGGCAAGGCAGTATTCATCGACCGCTTTCGGTATGATTTCCAAAAATTCGGGAGCGGACACCGCGTCGGTTAGTTTCGTGCGGTTTTGAAAATCATTCAGCGCCATTTTCAGATTTGCGGATATTTTTCGGCTATAGCCCGTTTTTTGGCGCAGTCTTGCCTCTACGCTTTTTAAAAGATAGCCGTTAAAGCCCTTGCACGGCGCAAAGCTGAACAGTTCAAGCGCGGGTTCGCCGCGTTTTTGGCAGTAAATCTCGCCCGCGCTTATCTTTACGGGGTGAAATCCGTCGGCGGCGTCAAGGTTAATAACAAGGTGCTGAAACGGTTTCCAGGTGTAGTCTTTTTTCAGCTTGCCGAAGATGATTGACGAAAGTTCAATCCCGCGCTGTTTGAAGTAAACTTCAAGCCCCATAAGCGCGGCTTTGCACGCGCCCTCCAACATCGGGCGCGTCTTTTCACTGTAAAACGCGCTCGACTTTATCGGATAAACGGAATTTTCCGCGAGAAAGTTGAACTCGTCCGAAAAACGCTTAAATTCCGTATCGGGGAACTTTTCAAGTTCCGCGCCGCCGTGTTCGGAAATAACCGCGTTTATGTCGGGAAATTCGTCCTCTATGTCATTGAACGCGTAGAAATCTTTCAGCCAGCGCGGCATATATTCATCGAGGTACGGCGCGAAATTCCGACAGCCGTCCCAAGTCGCCAGCAGTTTGCGAAACGCGTCCGCAGAGCCGTCCACGCCGATTTTGTGGATAAGTTCACCGCAGTAGAGCATTACATACGGCTTGTCCGTTTCGCGGAACACTTCGCGCCGAACATCGGTGCGCCATGTGAAATATGTGCGCAGCTGCGAACGCGATAAACTCGCGTAAGTGACCTGTCCTACCCCGCAGAACGCCCTGCGCGGGAAATCGTCCTCAACATTAGCCATAAACTCGCCCTGTTCGTATTGCGTTATTTCAAACGCGCGTTTATAAACGCCGTTTTCGCGGACGCACATTTCAAGTTCCCGCATTTTGCGGATTTTATTCACCATATATTCGTCCTGTTCGGACAAATGTTCGGGAAGTGATTCGGGCGGAAAACCCGTTCTCTGCATTTCGGACGCGCGGATATATTCGCGCGTAGTATATTTGCTGTCAGGAATTTTCTCCGATTTGTAATCTTCCGCAATCACACGAACGCCCCATTGTTCGTGACGGCTCGCGTCCTCAACGAACCGCGCCATTTCGTCAAGCTCTGCGGACACCTTTTTCGCGCTGACTTTTTCCGCAGACGCTGTTTCAGAAGGCTTGCGGTCGGGGATTTTTTCGGCTTTGTACGAAACTTCGGCGGATTTTTTTCTCGCGTCGCGAACGCTTTGTTTAACCGATTTGCGGACGTCGTCGGGTACAAACTGCGTCATATCGTCAATCACGGTATCGACGATATTATCGACCGCGTTTCCGACCATATCGTTTATGGCTTTTTTTATCTCCTCAATGGATTTCCCTGTTGTTTTGATAAACTTTTTAAATTCTCCCATATGCGCTCCATTAATTTTCTGTTTTAAGTAAAACAGTAAAGCGATTTCCGTCAGCGCGGTAAAGAGTGCGCGTTCACGTTACTTCCCCGATTTCTCCTCAACAAACGCGATTTTGGTTTCCAATCTGCGGGAACTTTAACCGATAATCCGCGCGAACGCTCTCCCGCGCAGAATGTCCGTGTCGTTACTATTCTTTCTTCTCCTCAACAAACGCGATTTTGGTTTCCCAACCGTCGGGGAAACCCAAATCAGACAGCCGCGCTGCGTCGGAATTTTTCCGCAAAAGCCTTGAAAGCGGTTTTACAACGCGCTCGTTCCAATTCGCTTTGTCAAGATAAAGCTGTTTTAAAACGATTATGTAGCCGAACGGGTCGTTTTTGAGTTCGGGTTCAAACCCGCGCGGCGTTCTCGGCATAACGGGGAACGTGTTGCCGTAAATGCGGTTATAGTGCGCGCAGAAGTTGCGAAGTTCATTCAGACAGAAAATCCAGTTGTCCATTTCGGACGGCGAACAGCCGTAAAAATCGTTCGCTAAGACTTTTTTGTCAACATTGTGCATTTCCTTATAGAAGAACGCAAGCGAGCCGAAACTGAACAGTTCCATAACCACCCATAGCGGGAATTTGCCGTCGTGCTGTCGGTTATAGTGCTTGACGAACTGCCTGTCGCTGTTCGCCTCGATCATATGGTCAAGCCGCGCGAGAAAGGTTTGGTGATTGTGCGAACGGTCGAACGACGACGGGTTAAGATAACCCATTGCGCCGTATTTCAGCGCGTGATAGTTTGAAACCGCCGCGCGCAGAGTTATCTCCACTTCCTCCAATGCCGCCAGCAGAATACTCCGCAGTTTGCGGTCCATTTCGTATATCCGCAGTATCTTTTCAAACGTCGTTCCTTCTTCGTATTGGTGCTTGCTTATCGAAAAAGGCTCGAAGTAATTCGACAGCCGATAATAGTTGATATGTTTCAGAGTATCGCGGGCTAACTGCTCGTTCTCAATAATACACCCGCGCTGACGTAATTTTTTAATTTGCTCGTTAGGTGTAGAGGGTATTTTTTCGCTCATAGAATTTGTTCCGCCTTTTATTAATTGCGTTAATTTAACGCATAATTCTTTCGGTAAAATTTGACGTTGACTGTTATCTCGCGTTTTATTCTTGCCGTTCCGCGGGGGCAGAACTCCTCAAAATGCCCTGTCAAATCAAAAGTTGCCTGTTATAGGTAAGAGGTCGGGCAATCCGCAACGCGAATTACTCAATTGCCCTATTGTTCCCAAACGGCGAACTTCGCCTGCTGTTCGGTAAGAGTAACAC
This sequence comes from uncultured Clostridia bacterium, assembly GCA_947628655.1. GTDB lineage: Bacteria > Bacillota > Clostridia > Oscillospirales > Ruminococcaceae > CAG-115. The sequence goes on from CANRAS010000007.1 coordinate 6,750, forward strand.
GGGATTATTGACCGCATTGGCTTGGAAATGCTTTTCCTGTCCGTTCGCCCCGCAGGGGCGAACGGACGAAACTCCTCAAAACGTTCTGTAAAATCAAGAGTTGACTGTTATCTCGTGTTTTATTCCTGCCGTCCCGCGGGGACGGCAGGAATAATTGTTTAAAATTTATTTATCTTTCTTCCGCTTTCGCCTGGAACGCCCATTTTCGCTTATCGGTTCGGGCAGTTCGTTCGGGTCGGGAGCGCCGGGCTTTGGAACTTCGTGCTTTGTCGCGTCCTCAAACGAAATCGGCAGTTTTCCCGGTTCGGCGGCGTATTGCAGGTATACCTCCGAAAGCGTTTCGGCGTCCGCCTCGTAACTGTCCGTTTCGCCCGGCAAGTTCTTCTTGACGAGCCTGTTTTTGATAAACTCCGCAAACAGCATATAGAATACCGCGAATACAGGCGCGCCGAGCAACATTCCGGGTATGTTGAACATCGCGCCGCCCACTATGATTGACACAAGAACCCAAATCGCAGGCAATCCCATTGTTTCGCCGAACAGCAGGGGTTTTATTACATTTCCGTCAAGCTGTTGAATTACAAGAACAAAAATCGCGAACCAAATGACTTTAGCGGGGTCAACGAGCAGGATAAGGATACCGCACGGTATTGCTCCCAAAAACGGACCGAAAAACGGCACGAGGTTCGTCACCGCGCACACCACGGAAATCAACATCTGATACGGCATTCTCATAGCGAACATTCCGATTATCATAAAAACCAGAATGATAAGCGAGTCCAAAATGTTTGATATGATATATTTCTTAAAGATATTGTTGCTTTTCGCACAGCCTCCAAGGAAATTTTCGGCGTGAGCGGGTTTTAATAATGCACACGAGATTTTCTTTAACTGCGCCATCAGCCGTTCCTTGCTGAACAGCAGATAGATAGCGATGAAAAGACCGAGCAGGAAGTTCTTTATACCCGAAAGCAAACTACCCAAAAATCCCGAAACGTTGCCGATTATATCGCCCGCGTGAGGTCGTATCTGTTCCGCGATATTTGAAATAATATCTTTAAGGCTCGTTACTCCCTCGAAAATCATATTCATAATTTCGGGCTGTTTTTCAAACGCGTTGTTTGTCCACTCCTCGATTTTATACACATATACATCAATATTGTCGGCAAGCGAAATGATACTTGTCGCAACGCTCGGCACAATAGCTATGACAATTCCCGCGATTATTGCAAAGAAGATAACGAACGTCAGCAGAATAGACACGGCGCGGGAGATTATTTTTCGTCTGCGGACTTTTTTCGCAACAGTCGCAGAATGTTTTTCGAGCGTTTTCACAACAGCTTTATCGCCGACAGAGGACTGCTGAAGTTTTCTTACGACAATATTCTGTTCTTTTGGACGCGTTTGCTTGAAATTTCTGAACAGCTTGTTTTCAATCCACGTCATCAGCGGGTTCAAAACATAAGCTATTGCGATACCGCAGATAATCGGCGCGGCAATTCGCCCGACCCACGAAAACGTTTCCAGAAAGCCGTCGAATTTGAATACAAATACTATAAAAAGCACGGAAACCGCGATTACCAAAAGCGAATATACAGCAACTGTTGAATATTTTCTGTTCCAATTTATTTTCATAACAACACCCTTTCCGACCCGCAGACAAACCCGCCCGCGCGTATTGTTTTCCGCTTTTAGATTATTATACCACATATTTCTTCGGTTGTCAATAATTGCACGGGACTAAAAGGCGGTGCTTTCGCAGTTTATAGTTAAGAGTGCACGCATTATCCGCTTCGCGGAAAACGCTGTGCATAGTATTAGGTGTCCGCCTACGGCGGACGGAAAGATTGTCTTTAAGTCAATACGCGCCTGCACTAGTGCATCTAGCCCGCGTTTTGCGCGGAGCGCAAAACAACGGCGCGTAAGCGCCGTTAATTCGCCGTCAGGCGAATTGCGGGCGGTCGGGCAACGGCGCGTACACGGGCGGTGCAGGCGCGTTAATACGCAGGACGTTAAACTAACGCTTGATAAGGGAAAGGGGCGCTTGAATTGAGCCACGCCCCATACGCGCGATAATGCGAACAACGCTTTGACCCGCAGACAATCTAATAAGCGCCCGCTAGGGCGCAACTCTGTGCATACTATGCACAGCGTTTTCCGCGAAGCGGATAATGCGTGCACTCTTAACTGTAAACTGTTATTGAGCCACGCCAAACGCGCATTTAAAGCAGTAAGGCTATTTAGGACGGCGGGCGCGGGGTGGCTTTGGGTCACAGCGTTGCTCGTCGCGGTGGGCGTTTTCTCGCGCCCCTACTTCGCCCCGCAAGGGGCGAAGTCTGGGGCACTCGAAAACGCGACGGTTTGCCGTCTGAAATTCGCTGTCGCGAATTTCCCCGCCTGTCGGCGGGCGTTTGGCTACGCCAAACAACGGCAAACCGTGAAGAGCCTGCTAAACCACTCTGGGTGGACACGGTGAGCGGACTGCCGCCGGCAGTCCGCTCACAATAACGTTGCATTAAACCAACCGTTCCGCGCACTTCGTGCGCTCCACTAGGCGCAAGGGGAAAGCCCGCTATCCTTCTAGTAGCTAGAGATTAGAAGCTAGTTGCTAGAGTGTGGATTAGCACTTAAACCTTATCTTCTCTTACTTCTTACCTCTAACCTCTTACCTCTATAAGTACTAACTACTAACAACTATTCTCTAAATATTCTCTAAAAACTACTTGACAACTCCGACCAAATGTAGTATAATATGATAAGTAACATAAGTTACGCAATGTTTGTTGCTTATTGAGAAAGGAGTGTCAAAATTGCCCCCAAAATTCAAATTCACCCGCGATGAAATCACAAGCGCCGCCGTGAACGTCACTCGAAAAAAGGGACCGGACGGGCTGACCGCGCGGGCTTTGGCTGAAGAATTGGGCTGTTCCGTGAAACCGATTTTCGGACTGTTCAAGAATATGGAGGAGGTGCAAAGCGCGGTTATGAACGCGGCGCAGGATATTTACGAAAGCTATCTTGCCGAAGATATGACATCGGGGAAATATCCGCTCTATAAGGCGAGCGGAATGGCGTATATTCGTTTTGCGAAAGAGGAACGGGAGTTGTTTAAACTGCTGTTTATGCGCGACCGCGGCGGTGAACCGCTTGAACCTACACGAGAGGTTGACGCGATAATCCCGATTATTATGAAAACCACGGGGCTTTCGCGGGAGCAGGCGGAGCGGTTTCATCTGGAGATGTGGGTGGTAGTTCACGGTATCGCGTCGATGATTGCCACTTCGTACCTTATATGGAACGAGGAGCAAATCAGCGGAGTGATGACTGATTTCTATACGGGGTTGAGAACAGTTTACAAGTAGTTGCTGGTTGCGGACTTTCGCCCGCTTAAATATTGTATTTGAAAAGGAAGTGATAAAATGGACGCTATCAAAACGGTTGGTCTTACAAAAAAGTATAAGGATTTGACCGCTGTAGACGGTTTGGAATTGTGTGTTCCGCAAGGTGAGCTTTTCGCACTGCTCGGTGTAAACGGCGCGGGAAAAACCACTACTATCAAAATGCTGACGGGGCTTTGTGTGCCTACGTCGGGCGACGCTTTTTTAAACGGCAAAAGTATTGTTACCGAAAGCGCGTCGGTAAAGCAGATGATAGCCGTGTCACCGCAGGAAACGGCGGTTGCGCCGAATTTAACGGTGGGGGAAAATCTGTTCTTGCTTGCGGGAGTTCACGGATTTCCCAAAGGAAAATCCGCCGAAAAGGTCGAACGGTTATGTGCGCAGTTCAACCTAGGGGATATATTTGACAAAAAAGCCAAGAAACTTTCGGGCGGCAGACAGCGCAGTCTGAGCATTGCCATGGCGCTTATCAGCGAACCGCAGATACTTTTTCTGGACGAGCCGACGCTCGGACTTGATGTTTTCGCGCGAAGTGATTTGTGGGATATAATACGCGGTCTTAAAGGAAAAACCACCGTGGTATTGACTACGCACTACATGGAGGAAGCGGAGGAACTTTCCGACCGTGTCGGGATAATGGTAAGCGGACGGCTTGTTGCCGTGGGTACTCCCGATGAACTGAAACAAAAAGCGGGCGCAGAGAAATTCGAGGACGCTTTCGTCAGCATTGTAAAGGGGGCGAGAAAATGAAAATGTTTGCGTTTACCGTGCGCAACGTCAAGGAAATATTGCGCGACCCGCTGAATATTATGTTCGGTTTGGGATTTCCGATAGTTGTGCTGTTGATTTTATCCGCGATACAGGCGAATATTCCCGTGGATTTATTCAAAATAGAAACGCTTTCTCCCGGAATAGTCGTGTTCGGCTTGTCGTTTATGACGCTGTTTTCGGCAATGCTTATTTCAAAGGACAGAGGGAGTTCTTTTCTGCAAAGGTTGTACACCACGCCTTTAACGTCAACGGATTTTATTTTAGGGTATTTTCTTCCGCTGTTGCCGATATGTATAGCGCAGTCGGCGGTATGCTTTGGTGCGGCAATGATTTTGGGACTTACACCTACAATACATATTGCCTCGGCGATAGGGTTCACCCTGCTTGTCGCGTGGCTGTTCGTGTCGCTGGGACTGTTGTTCGGAAGTATTCTGAACGACAAGCAGGTGGGCGGAATATGCGGCGCATTGCTGACCAATCTGTCGGCGTGGCTTTCGGGGATTTGGTTTGATTTGAATTTAGTCGGCGGTACGTTCAAAAAAATAGCGGATTGTCTGCCGTTCGTCCACGCCGTGGAATTGGAACGCGCGGTTCTGCGCGGCGATTACGCGGGAGTATTCCCGCACGTCTGGTGGGTGGCAGGTTATGCGTCTGTTGTTTCTGTCGGCGCGGTAGGCGCGTTTATACTACAGCGTAAAAGGGGGTAAAGTTTTTAGAGAATAATCCGCTTTGCGGATTATTCAGTTAGCGGGCAATCTGCAAAGCGGATTGCCCGCTAACTGCTATTCTCCAAAAAACTACTTGACTTTCCCTCCCCAATATGCTATAATAAACTAAGTACATACGGTGGTGATTTGATGAACAATAGAACTTTTGTCGCAATCGACTTGAAATCGTTCTACGCGTCCGTTGAGTGCGTCGAGCGCGGGCTTGACCCACTTGACGCTAACCTCGTTGTCGCGGACGCGGAACGTACCGAAAAAACTATCTGCCTTGCCGTGTCAAGCGCTCTCAAAACGTTCGGCGTAGGCAGCCGACCGCGCTTGTTCGAGGTCGTGGAGCGGGTACGGCAGGTAAACAATATCCGTAAGCGAAACACGCCCGGCAAGATGTTTTCGGGAAAGTCCGTTTCGTTGTCGGAACTTAACAACAACCGCTTTCTTGAAGTCGGCTATATCGTCGCGCCGCCGCGAATGGCGCTCTATATTCGCTATAGTACCGAAATTTACAATATTTACCTGCGCTACTTTTCCCCCGATGATATTCATGTGTATTCAATAGATGAAGTATTTATTGACGTGACAAATTATCTCGAACTGTACAAAACGACCGCACATCAGCTTACAATCAAGATTATTCGTGAAGTGCTGTCGGAAACGGGAATTACCGCGACGGCGGGCATCGGCACGAATTTGTACTTGTGCAAAATAGCAATGGATATAGTGGCAAAGCACATTCCCGCCGATAAGGACGGCGTTCGCATTGCCGAACTTGACGAGGAAAGTTACAAGGAACAGTTGTGGTCGCACACTCCGATAACCGATTTCTGGAGAACGGGCGCGGGTACGGCAAAACGGCTGGAAAAACTCGGTATTTACACAATGGGCGATATTGCTCGGCATTCCCTTGACCGCCGTCTTATCGGGAGAATTTACGCCGCACTCGGCAAAAACGCGGAACTTTTGATTGACCACGCATGGGGCATAGAACCCGTTACAATCGCTGATATAAAAGCCTATAAGCCGAGTTCCAACAGCGTAAGTACGGGGCAAGTGCTGTCGCGTCCGTATTCCTATGGCGAGGCGCGTTTGATAGTCAAGGAAATGGCGGATAATTTGTCGCTGGACTTGGCTGAAAAAAATCTCGTGACAAGTAAAATCACGCTGACAATCGGCTATGACTGCGAAAGCCTGAACGTCTGTCCTTACTATTCGGGAGAAGTCACCACCGACCATTATGGGCGGATTATCCCGAAACACGCGCACGGCACGGAAAATCTCGCGCGTCAAACGTTTTCCTCCCGAAAAATCAGAGAATTGGCGGTTAGCTTGTTTGAACGTATTGTAAACCCAAATCTTCTTGTTCGGCGAATTAACATCTGCGCTTGTGAAGTTGCCAAAAAGGACGAGAACGCCGACGATTACATCGGCGAACAGCTTGACTTGTTCACCGATTACGAAAAACGGGAGCAAAACGCCGCCCGTGAGCGGCGCGAGGAGGACATTCAGCTTGCCGTCTTGAAAATCAAGCGGAAATTCGGCAAGAACGCGATTTTAAAGGGAATGAACTTTGAGCCGAGCGCGACAACGCAAGACCGCAATCGGCAGATAGGCGGGCATAAGGCGTAGCATAAATTAAGGAGGAAAGTTATGGAGCGTAATTACGATGATATAAAGCAACTCTCGCGACCGCAGTATGACGACTTGCCGCCGATGTCGATAAGCGACCGCGCGGCACAGTTTTCGGCGTTCGCGGCACTCACGGGATACGAGGACGCGATTGAAGAAACGGCGAAACGCGTTGAGCAGGTAACAGCTAACAGCGCGGAGGGGTTTTAGGGAATAGATGTTAGAAGTAAGAAGTAAGAGGTAAGCGGGCAATCCGCTTTGCGTATTGCCCGCTAACTACTAATAACTATTCTCTAATCACTACACGCGCCTCGCCTAGCTCCCTATACGTCCTCGCAATTAAGCACACGGCGATTAGGAACGTCAGAATATCCGACGCGGGCATTGAGTACAGCACGCCGTCAAGTCCGAAGAATTTCGGAAGTATAAGTGCAAAACCTACGCCGAACACTATTTCCCTTATCATCGAAAGCAGAGTTGACGACAGCGCCTTGCCCATGGCTTGAAGAAAAATAAAGCACGCCTTGTTTACACAAGCGAAAATTATCATACAAAGATAAACGCGGAACGCTCTCACGGCGAAGTCCGTGTAGTATGCGCTTTCGTTCGCCGCGCCGAATATGTTTATAAGCCCGTGCGGGAAAAATTCCGCTATAACAAGCGCTATCGCGCCTACAATTGCCTCTGCCGCAAGAAGTTTTGTGAACAGTTCCTTTACGCGGTTTCTCTTTTCAGCGCCCATATTAAAGCCGACTATCGGAATACAGCCCGCCGCCATTCCTACTACTATTGAAATTACTATTTGGAAGAATTTCATCACTATGCCGACTACCGCCATAGGAATTTGCGCGTACTGTTCCTGTCCGAAAATGTTGTCCAAAGCGCCGTATTTCCTTATCATATTGTTTATCGCCGCCATAGCCGCAACGAGAGATATTTGCGATAAAAAACTTGTTATTCCCAAAGCGAGAGTTTTACGGCAGATTTCCGCGCTTAGTTTAAAGTCCTCCGCGCGCGGCTTTACAAGTTTCATGTGAACAATATACCGCACGGCGAGCGCGGCGGTCACTATCTGTCCCAAAACGGTCGCGACAGCGGCGCCCATCATTCCCCATTTGAAAGCAAATATAAACAAGGGGTCGAGTATAATATTGACCACCGCGCCTGCAAGCGTTGACGCCATAGCAAATTTCGGACTGCCGTCCGCGCGGATAATCGGGTTCAGCGCCTGACCGAACATATAAAACGGTATTCCTATAGTGATATAAAAGAAATATTCACGCGACAGTCTGTAGGTTTCTTCGTTTACCGTGCCGCCAAACATTGAGATTATTTGGTTAGAAAAAATAAGATAAACAGCGCAAAGCACAAGACCGCCGATTATCACGATAACAACGGAATTTCCAACGCTTTTTCGCGCCTTCTCGGGGCTGTTTTTCCCCAAATTAATGCTGATAAACGCGCAAGCCCCGTCGCCTATCATCACGGCAACCGCAAGCGCTATTACAGTCAGCGGGAACACAACGGTGTTCGCGGCGTTCCCGTAAGAGCCGAGATACGACGCGTTAGCTATGAAAATCTGGTCAACGATATTGTAAAGCGCGCCTACAAGCAACGATACAATGCACGGCAGAGCGTATTTTTTCATAAGCCTGCCAATGCGTTCTTCCCCCAAAAAACTGTTTGCTGTATTTTCCATATCAATCTGTCCTTTCAAATGAATTTTTGCACAAAAAAATAAACGTGTGTCGTCCAACCGGATTTACGCAGTTGAACGCCACACGTTGTAATTATATTATACGCAAATTTTGCCGAAAATGCAACGGGCATTTTTTACAATTTTGAGATTAATTTCAAACGCCCGCCGTGCGCAAAATGCACAATCAGCGGGGTATTGTCAAGCGGAAACACACGGACAACCGCTCCTACCGCCAACGGCGGGAAACGGTTACTCACTTCAGCGCAAAATATGTCACACGTTTATTGCTTGACATTTTCGGCTTGTTGTGATATGATGTAATTACAAGAAGTCGGTCGGGTATTAAGGATTACTGACAAATCGGAATTTACAAAAGCAGGTGAAAGCAGATGTTAACAAAATCTTTTGAACCAATTGAGTACCATAAAGAATATGAACCTCTCTTGATTTCTTTTTTAGAAAACTGTTTGCCTGAATCTCACAGGTGCTTGGATATAAACGGTCGGCATAGTTATTATTTGAGTATTGAAGAACACTTCAAGGGTTTTTGGTGTATGTTTGACGGAAACAGAATAATCGGTACAGTTGCGATTGCTGAATTAGACAGCATAAGCTGCGAATTGAAATCATTATATCTGTCAGAAAAGTATCACGGTATGGGATACGGAAAAAAGTTGCTAATGCATGCAGTAAACAAAGCAAAAAATTATGAATATCAAAAAATGTATCTTGATTCCCTATCAACAAGTACAAAAGCAGTTGCCTTATATCGCAGAGTTGGATTTATTGATACCGAAAAATATAATTCAAGTGTATATTCAGATGTGTTCATGATTTTGGAATTATAAATCTCCGTTTATCAAGTAGATAATAACTTAATAACCATATGAGAAGGATCGCATCATATCAGTTTACAGCGCAAAGTTAAGAGTAAATAGTATACAACCGCTCCCTCGCCGTAGGTGGGGGGAGCGGTTTTGTGTTAAAACAGCTTTGACTTCTATATCTTACCTCTTACAGGGTTATCCGCAAAACGGATAACTTGCTAACCTCTAATAGCGCTACTCTATTCATACTATTTACTCAACACTATTACCTGTAAACTGATGACGGCGGGGAGGGCGCTTGAAAATTGTTTTTGCGGAATATTTTTAAAAAGCGGTTGACAAAGCGGAAATAATATGATATTATATAAACATAGGAGTAATGTATAAACTCTTATGGCGGTTTCCTCGCCGTGCTAAAATGGGAATTATAAGAGATGCAGCCCTAGCAGGATAAATAATTGGGAGCGATAAAAGACGGGAGCCCTACCGGTATAAACAAATGGGAGCGATTAAAGTCGGGATGCCCTACCGTGCAAAGCAGGATACAAAGGCTGTGTTCGTCACAGCCTTTTTTATTAAAGAAAGATAGGTAATGACAGGATATGAAACGCCCATTATTAGATTTATATTATGTAGATATGAAATATGTCCGGGAACTGCATAACGCCGATGACAATGTAATGTCGGTTTCTCCGCAGACAGGAAAAGCGGCACGCCCGTTTTTGGGATTGGTTATTGTTATGGAAACAAAGAAATATTGTATACCTTTGACTTCACCCAAAAAAGACAAGTTTAAAAGCAAGTCAAGAGTTGACTTTATCAAAATTCCCGACCCAAAAAGAAAAGATGAACACGGGGCGGCTTTAACTATCGGAATACTAAACTTAAACAATATGATACCCGTGTCGGAAAACGTCATTCAAAAAATAGATTTATCCAAATCAACAACTTTTAATAGGGATTTGTTGATAAACGAGTTAAAATGGTGCAGAGATAATTTTGATGTTATATCAAACAGGGCGAATAAGCTGTACACCAAAATCACGCTGTTCCCCGACAAAGACCGAAATTTAACCCGCCGCTGCTGTAATTTCAAGAAACTTGAACAAGTTCTTGAAAAATATCTTAATAAAATGGCGATACATACTTAAAGTATCAATAGCCGTTTTCCCCGCCTGTTATCAGTTTACAGGGCTCAGTGCAAAGTATTAAACCCTCTCCCCGCCGTGAGCGGGGAGAGGGCGCGCTTTTTAGCGTGTCAACGCAACGACCCGCAGGTCTTACCTCGAAAGTTGCGCCACAAAGGCTAGTGTGGATAGAGGCATTTGTTAAGCATGTGGCGCAACTTTGACTTCTTACTTCTTACTCCTATTCATCTTCCTTGGGCAATCTTCGATATAAACTAAAATACATCGTAACAAAGCACGCCAGACCGCCTAAAACGTTGGAAATGGGTTCGGCGGTGAATACCCCGTCCGCGCCCATACCTACGCGCGGGAGAATTAACGTCAGGGGAACGACTATTATCGCTTTCCTCAAAAGCGAGAAGAATATCGCGCGCTTTGTACAGCCAAGCGCCGTAAAGGACGACTGCCCCGTAAACTGGAGCGCCATAAAGCAAAATCCGAAGAAATATATTCCCAGCGCGTGCGACGCCGCCTCTATCATCTCTTTGTCCGATGTGAATACCGACACGATAACGTGCGGGAACGCGAGTACCAAAAGCCACGCCGCGACGGTATAGATAATTCCTACGCAAGCCATAAAGAATATTCCGCGGCGCACGCGCGTAAATTTTTTCGCTCCGTAATTGTAGCTTATTACGGGCTGTGAACCTCCCGTAAGCGACTGAATGGGCAGTGTGAAAATATCGCGGACGGAATTAAGCACGGTCATTATTCCGACATACAAATCCCCGCCAAATTCGCGTAATGTTGACGTGCAGGCGACTTGCACCATACAGTTCGTTCCCTGCACGATAAATCCCGAAAGTCCGAGCGAGGTTATCTTTCCGATTGTCGCACCGTCAGGGATAAGATTTGATTTTCTGATATGATAAAGCGTTTTCTTCCCAAAGAAAAACGACACAGCCCACGCGGCGGACACCGCTTGACTTATGACGGTCGCGAGCGCGGCGCCCTCAATCCCTAAACCGAACACAAATATAAATATCGGGTCGAGAATTAAATTCATAGCCGCGCCGATAAATATTGTCAGCATTCCCGTCCGCGGGAAACCCTGCGCGTTAATAAAGCCGTTAAGTCCCGTTGAGAGCATTGAAAACGTCGTGCCGAGCAGGTAGATTTTAAGATAACTGTCGGCGTAGAAATACGATGTGTCGCTTGCTCCGAACAGATACAGTACAGGTTTTCTGAAAATAAGGCACACCGCGCAAATCAGCACGGAACTCACAGTCAGCAGCATAAACGACTGCCCCAAAATATGTTCGGCTTTCTTTTCGTTCTTAGCGCCTCTTGCAATTGAAAACAACGGTGTACCGCCCTGTCCGAACAGATTAGTAAACGCCGCGACAAGGCTTGTAAGCGGGAACGCGAGACCTATTCCCGTAAGCGCAATACTTCCTATATCGGGCAAATGACCGATATAAATTCTGTCAACGACGTTATAAAGGAGTTGTACAAGCTGAGCGAACAGCAGCGGTACAGACTGCGCGACGATATTCTTCCACACAGCCCCCTGTGAGAAGTCGTTTTTCATGGCTGTCACCTTGGTTTTATTGGATTTATTAAGTTAATTATAGCATATTTTGAGAGTGTTGTCAATGCAGTTGCTAGAGAATAGTAGCTAGTAGCTAGTTTTGGGCACGGAAAGATTGTCTTTGAGTTAAGAGGTTGATTTTCTAGGGAAAAGCGTTCCCCCGCTCGTACGGCGGGGAGGGCGCGTGTTTATTTTACCTGCGACGGTTGAAACTCTTACCTCTTACATCTTACTTCTTGCCTCTGTTAGCAAGCCCCGTAACTCCATACTCCACCCGTATATTATCCCCTGTATACAATCGGTTGAAGTCGTTGATGACACGCTCGGCTACCATATCGCCGTTTACGGAGTTCGCATCCATAAGTATAACTATCATCTGGCGGTTGGAATAGCGCGTTGAGATGTCTGAACGGCGCAGGGACGAAACTATCGACTGTTCGAGAAGTTTCATAGCCTGCTCCGCCTCCGCGGGGTCGGGGTTCGCGTTCGGGTTCTCGCTTATCGTGAACAGCACCGTCTGAACGTCGCGCCCGCTCCGCTCCACAAAACGCTGAATAAAGTTATATACGTTGTTAAATCCCTCAAAATCAAGCTGATACGCGCCTTTGCCCTTGTCCGCGCTGTTCATAAGTTCGTTTAAATGCTCTAGGTCAACCGCCTTGCGCGCAGGCTCTGCGGAGTTTTTACTGCTGAAGAAGTGACACGCGTCTTTGCCGTTCTGCTTTACATAGTAAAGAGCCTTGTCCGCCGCGTTTACGAGTTTTGAAAACTCACTGCCGTCCTCAGGCACGGTCGCTATGCCGATTGATACGGTCGCGGTAAACTTGCCCTCGCCCGCTTTCGCCTTAATGCCGTCAAGAATTGCGTTCGCCTTGTCGCGAAGTTCGGATTTGTCCGTCTTGTCCTTTATGAACATCACAAACTCGTCGCCGCCTATTCTGCACAAAACATCGCCGTCTGCGGAGTTTTCGCGCATAACGTCCGCCGCTGTTTTCAGCGTCTTGTCGCCCTCTATATGCCCGAACTCGTCGTTTATTCTCTTGAAATTGTCAATGTCAATCATCAACAGCGAACCCAAAAGTCCGAGTTTCAGCATCGAGTTTACGGCGTTTTCGGTGTAATCCCTGTTCCACAAGCCCGTCAGCAAATCGCGGTGTATCTTGCTCTTTGTATCCGAAACCTCGCGCACTTTCTGTTCGAGCCTGTCGGCTAATTTTTTGCGCAGTTCGGAAAGTTCAAGCACCCGTGCTATGCGCGACAGCATAACGGCGGGAACGAACGGTCTGCCGATAAAATCCACTGCGCCCTCGTCAAAACAGCGCGTTTCCGTGTCGGAATTATTGTCGCCTGTTAAGAAAATCACGGGCGTCTGACGGTGCTTTTTTATCTGCCGAATACGACGCAAAAGTTCAAACCCGTCTATATCGGGCATATTTACATCAAGCAGTATAACGTCGCAGTCGCCGTTTTCGAGATAAGACAGCGCCTGCGTTCCCTTTTTCACAGGAATGACCTTATATTTTTCACTCAAAATCCCCCGCAAAGTCGAGAGGTTCACATTATCGTCATCTACCGCCAATATAGTATTCATATATATTCGCTCCTTATAGTCGCTAGAGATTAGTTATTAGTTTTTAGTTTTGGGTCAAAACGCAAACACTCCGCAATAGCACACAACAAGAACGTCAGCGCAATAACTCAAAGGTCTTACATCTTACTTCTTATAGCTTACCTCTAACTTCTTATTTGTTTTACAATATCGCGCCTTCAATTCCGTATTCTTTCGCTATCTCGCCCATTTCGCCGTTTTCAGCCATTTCTTTAAGGAAATCATTCGCTTTCGCGGTAAGGTCAGAGCCTTTTCTGAAACCTATGCCGATTTCTTCCTCGTTCAACGGCAGAGCGTACGCAAGTTCCGAAAAATCACCGCCGTCCGCCGTGAAATATCCCGCCATAATTATATCTATAACCGCGCAGTCGGAAGAGCCTTTGACTACGCTGTCAAGAGCGTCCTTTTGCGTGTCGAACGTCGTGTAGCGGTACTTTTTCTCGGTCAGTATCTCCTCGCCCGCCGAACCGTCCTCAACGGCGAACAGCAGGTGCTGACAGTCCTCGACGGTCTTGTAATCGCCTATCTTGTCGCTTTTCATAACAATCACCTGCGAATTTGACAAATACGCCGACGTGCATTCTATGTCTTTCTTTAATTCGTCGGTAAGCGTCATACCGTTCCATACCGTATCAATCGTGCCGTCGGCGAGCAAATCGGTTTTCTTGTCCCAATCTATTTCGACAAATTCGGGGGTAACGTCGAGTTCCTCCGCGAATTTCACGGCGAGTTTCGCGTCAAAGCCGTCCCAATTTTCGCCGTCGGGGAAGTCCATCGGCGCGTAGTCCGTAACGCCGATTTTAAACGTTCCCTTGCCTTGGATGTATTCAATATCCGACTGTCCGTCTTTCAGAACGCCCGCGCTCTCCTTTTTCGCGCAGCCCGACAGCATTAACACCGCCGCGGCGAGTATCGCAGATAATACTTTCTTCATAGTTATTCTCCTTTTTTGTTCTGTTTTATTTCTCCATAAACAGCAGACCGAAACTTTCGGGACCGCAGTTAATTGAAATCGCGGGCGAGGCTTTTTGGTAGATGACCTGTTCAAACTTTATCCGTTTCTCCACCATCTGCGTTATTTCCTCCAGCGTCTCGGGGCGCATACCCGCGTGCGTGATGAACAGCAGTTTATTGTCTATCCTCGCGGGCTTTTTCAGCGTGCGCCTGATGTATTTGCGGGCGACTGTCGGCTTGTTTCCCATTTTTATTGAACCTACGCCCATACTGCTCTTTTTAAGCACAAGCACGGGACGGAGCATAAACGTTTCGCAAAAACTGCTGATTTTCGGAGAAAGCCTGCCCGACCTTGCAAGGAATGTCGTACTCCCCACAACGAAACTCGTTCTTGTGCGCTCTTTGTAGCGTTTGATTTCGTCGAGGATAACGTCGGGTTCGTTGCCCTTTTGAGCAAGTTTCGCGGCGCGCAGGACGATAAGTCCCATTCCGCTTGAAAGATGTCCCGAATCGACGACCGTTACATTGTCGAAAACGCTCGCCGCCTCCTCCGCTTTTTCGTAGCCTTTGCTGACGTTCTTCGCCATTGCTATGTGAATAATGTGCTGTGCTTTCGTAAGCTGTTCCGCGAAAAACGCCTCGTAGTCCGCAACGGAGGGTTCCTGCGAGTGGACTGTCTTATCGCTCGACGTAAGATAAGCGAGAACGCCCTCCGTTTCTATCTCCTCGCCGTCCTTGAAGTCGCCGCCCTCGGTCATAATATGATACGGCAAAACGGCTATCCTGTACTTCTTCGCAAGGTCTGCGGGAATGTCGCTTACGCTGTCGGTCGTTATCATAACAAGCTGTTTTCTTCTGTGACCCAATGTCGGACCTACAACCTCGTCACCCACACCCTCCGTCATCTTGACTATCTCGCGCGGCAGGTGCTTTAACATTTCCTCTTCAAGCTGCGCACCGCTTACGGGTTTCAGCAGATACCCGTCGAAACCTGCGCGCTTGTACATCTCCTGATTTTCACTTCCCGCGTTTGCCGTCAGTATAACGACAGGCGTTTCGACGTTCAGCCCGCTGTTATCGGAACGCAAATGCCCTAAACACTCTATGCCGTCCATAACGGGCATAAGGTGGTCCATAAAGATAACGTCATAACGCTTGTTCTGCGCTTTCTTTAAGCACTCCTCGCCGCTCGCCGCGGTGTCGCAGTTTACCTTTGTATCGGTCAGCAGTTTCACCGCGACCATAAGGTTCGTTTCGTTGTCGTCAACGATAAGAACATTCGCATTAGGAGCCTCGAACATCGCCTTGTAATGCTCGCGCGTTCTCGTTATACGGCGCTTTTCAAGGTCAAGTTCGCCGATTTTCTCCGCGCCTGCCGTCTGCTGAGGTATAGTCACCGTAAACGTCGAGCCTTTAGTGTAGACGCTGTTTACTTCAATATCCCCGCCCATAAGAGTTACAAGCTGTTTTACTATAGACAGTCCTAACCCCGTACCCTCTATAAAGCGGTTTTTCTCCTCGTCAACGCGCTGGAACGCGTCGAACAGGTGCGGGATACTCTCCTTTTTAACGCCCATTCCCGTATCGGTAACGGAATACGCGATACTTACATAATCGCCCTGTATCTGCCGGCGTTCTATCGACAGCGATACAGAACCCTCTTTCGTGTACTTCACGGCGTTGTTCAGAAGATTGATAAGAATTTGCTTTATCCGCACCTCGTCGCCGTGGAGCATAGCGGGAATTGTCGGCTCTACATTTATGTGAAACTCCAGACCCTTGTCTTTCGCTTTCACCCATATCATATTGACAATATCCGACAGCATTGCGCCGACGTCATACGTCACCGTGACAATATCCATTTTGCCCGATTCTATCTTCGACATATCGAGAATGTCGTTGATAAGCGACAACAGCATTTTGCTGGCGCTTTGAATGTTCATCGCGTCCTCCGCGACTTCATCGGAAACGTCCTCGCGGAGTATCATTTCATTAAGCCCTATTATCGTGTTTATCGGCGTACGGATCTCGTGGCTCATACTCGAAAAGAAACGGTTCTGCGCGCGGTTAAGTTCTTCTATCTGCTTTTTCTGGCGCGTCGCCGTTTCGTTCTCGTCCTTGTAAACGGCGTTTTGGAATAACAGCATACCGCACGTTACGCCCGCAACTAACGTCAGCGTTGCGAGGGAATCTATAAACGCCATTGAAAGAGTATGCTGTCCTATTAAATCGGGGTGGTAGTACGCTATGTAATAGCACACGAGGAATATCAGATACCCTCCGCCGAGCAGAAAATACTTCACCTTGCCCGCGACAACAATCGTAGTAAGCACGAACCCCAAAATAAACCAGATAGGTCCTCCGCCGTAAATTCCTCCCGCCGTTATGAAATTGAACGGCAGAACGACATACATCGCAAGCGCGGAAACGATAATCGCGCCCGCTTGTATTCTGCGCTTTTTCTTCGCGAAGTGAACGACGGTTTCGAGTACTATTATAGATACGACATTCGCAACTATATTAATAACGCTCTCGCCTGAAATAATTCCGATAACCGAACCTAAAGCAAGCCCGATAAGTCCTAAAAGCGTCACGAGCCGAAACAGGCGTTCCTGCAATGTATAATCGCCGCCGCCTATAAGTTTCATCACGAACTTTTTGAGTTTCACTTTCCGACACCGCCTTTCACGCGTTCAATCAGCGCGGAAGTTTTTTCGGACGCCGCCTCGTACTCAAATTCCTCGACGTCGCGCTCTATATCTTTCAGCAGTTTCTTCACGGGTTTGCCGTCAAATACCGCCCGCGCAAGTTCCTTGATAAGCGCCTGCGACTTGTCAGCCTCGTATGTTTCAAAGCTGGATTTAAGTTCGGAAAGATACTCGCAAAACTCCTCTGCGGAAATCTCCGTACCCGTGACTTCCTCTTCTTCGGCGGGTGTTTCCTCCGTTTGGGCAATGCCGATTGCCGAACCCATAAGTTTAACGGTCTGCGAATACATTTCCATAAGTTTCTCGTGGTTTTCCTTGATATATTCGGCGTTGTTGTCCTTGGACGCGGTTTCCATATCCTTTGCGAACTGCGACAGCGCGTCCGCGCCCATCATCTTCGACGAACTTTTAAGCGAGTGTACTTGTATGCGGTAATTAGCGTAGTCCTCGCCCGCGAGGAATTTGTCAAGGTCGCTTTGCTTGCGTTCGCGGTCGCTGATGAACTTCTGCAAAAGCTGTATGTAAAAGCCCTTGTCGCCTCGGCAGTACTCCATAGCCTCGGCGGTGTTGATACCGCCCGCCTGCAAAATTGAGAGTTCGTCCTGCGCTGCTCCCGCGTCCTCGCGTTCCTCGGCGCTGTCCTGCACGGGCGCGGGTTTCGGAATGTCTTTTTCATCGACAAACTTAATCCGAGTTTTCGGCAATACTTTCTTTAATACGCGCTCAAGTTCGTTCGCCTCGACGGGCTTTGAGAGGAAGTCGTCAAAGCCCTCGCGCAGGAACATTTCCCGCGCCCCGCTGACGGCGTTCGCGGTGAACGCAATAGCGGAGAAATTCTGCGCGCTCTCGGTGTTAAGCTGTCTTAGCTTTTTCAGCGTTTCCACACCGTCCATTTCGGGCATCATATGGTCGATAAACAGCAGGTCGAAGTCCTCCTGACCGCACATCTCGATAGCCTCCAGACCGCTGCCCGCGGTCTTTACGGACATTTGATAATCCCGCAGGATACCCTCCGCTACCATTCGGTTCATCGGCTCGTCGTCCACGACAAGCACTTTCACATCGGGGCAAATCATTCGATTTCCCTGCGCGGCGGGACTTACCTCGGAATTCAGCAGATTTACGACGGGGAAACAATGGAACGGCTTTCTGAGTACTTTAACGCGGCTGTTTTTCCGCATACGGTAGGTTTTGCCCGCAACGAGAATTACCTGCGTCTGCGGGTCGCAGTTCTCGAAGTAATCCGCGTCCTTTTCGTATTCCTCGTCCGCTAAGAGCAGGTGCGTAATTTCGTAAGCGGACATCAGCTTTTTCAAATCCCCTAAGCTGAATACCCTATGCACGGGAACGTCAAGCCCCGTCGCGAGGTTCAGTATCATTGTGTCATAGAACTGCCGTACTTCGGGGACTTTATACTTTTCGGGCATAAGATAGCACGCTATGCACAAGCTGTCGGGCTTTTCGACTTTCATTCCCGGCGCGGGGTCGACTATCTTCTGCGGAATACTTACCGTAACGCACGTTCCCTCGCCCGGCTTGCTGTCAACGTGGATAAACCCGTCCATTGACCTTACCATACCGAACACAATAGGCAGTCCCAATCCCAGACCGCCCGCGCGGCGTTCGCGCCCGCTGCTCGACTGGTAGAAACGCTCGGTTACTCTTGAAAGGCTCTGCGCGTCCATTCCTATGCCCGTGTCGGTCACCTGTATTATCAGATTTATCCCGTAGGACTTAGGAATATCGTATATTCTCACATAAACGCCGCCCGCGTCCGTGAATTTCAAGCCGTTATCGACAAGGTGCTTTATAATCTTCTTTATCTTCTTGCTGTCGCCGATAAGCATTGCGGGTATTTTCGGCTCAACGTCAAAGATAAGTTCCAGATTGTCCTTGCTGTCGGTCATACTCCGCTCGGTAATTATATCGTTCACAAGCGAGGACAGCATATACTGTTCGCTGCTCGCGGTCATTTTGTTTGTGTCGATTTCGGTGTAGTCAAGAATATCTTCTATCTGCCCGAACAGCCTGTACCCCGCCTTTTGTATCGAAAACAGATTGTCGCGCTTTGCGCTGTCGCTCTCGTTTTTCAGCATAACGGACGTAAGCCCCGTCACGGCGTTTATCGGCGTGCGGAGTTCGTGGGAAACGTTCGTCAGAAAATCCTCGGTTCGGCGGTTTTCATCTTCCAGTTTGTCGATTATCTCCTGATTTAACCGTTCGTTTTCCGCGCGGCGTTCTTTCAGTTTCTTTGCGAAATACATCGTGACAAGAATAAACGCGCACTGAATAACGATAAGCGCGATAACGCCCGGCGAAAAGTCCATTTCGCCGCCCGACACGAACAGCAGATTTCCCGCCAGCGTAAGGAAATACACAGCGGCGGTCAAATTCACAAACGCGTAATATTCCACCGCGAGATACAGTGCGCAAAGTCCGAGCGTCACAAACGCCAGCGGGCTGATATTTGCGGGTTCGAGTCCGAACGTGACAAGCGAATGCATTGTGAAAAGGTAACCTATCCATTTCTCCGCGCGCTCAGACACCTGCGGGAGCAGGCGCATTACCCAGCACACGACGAGCTTTGCGACTATCGAAATAATCGAAGTCACATGCTGACCGTTGGACATTCTATACACTACGAATGCAGCCGCAAGGAATGTATAAAACATCAGAACCATCGTCAGATAGCTTGAATACCTTTTAGATTTTCGATCCATAAGAATTAATCCCCTTTATTAGAGAATAGAGGTCGAGCAATCCGCTGCGCGGATTGCCCTCAAACAGCGGGCGTTGCCCGCTGTTTGGTGAAATGCAGGAGGTAAGATGTAAAAGGTAAGAAGTTGAACAGTCCGCGTTGCCTATTCGCCCTGCAAGTTAATAGAGGTAAGAAGTTGAGCAACTGCGTTGCCTATTACCCCGTAAGTTACGAGAAGTAAGATGTAAGAGGTAAGAAATTGATTGATTTGCGTTGCCTGTTCGCCCTGTAAGTTCACAGAAGTAAGAAGTAAGACCTGCGGAGCGGGTTACTTCTCTCGCATATCATAATCCGTGTCCGCGTCTATCATCGCGAGCATAATATCCGCGAAAACGGGGTCGAACTGCGTGCCTTTGCCTTTTTCGACCTCCGCGCGCACCTGCTCCTGCGGGATTACCCCGCGGTAGGCGCGCTTTGAACTCATCGCGTCATACGCGTCCGCTACGGCGATTATCCGCGCCTCAACGGGAATATCGTCGCCCGAAAGCCCTTCGGGGTAGCCCTTGCCGTCGTAACGCTCGTGATGATACTTCGCGCCCAGCACGAGCCTCGGGAACTCCTCGATTTTCTTCAGTATATTCTCACCCAAGACAGGGTGGTTTTTGATAATCGCGTACTCCTCGTCGTTCAGCCGCGACGGTTTATTGATAATCGCGTCGGGTATTCCTATTTTCCCGACATCGTGAAGTAACCCGATAAGGTAAATATCGTCCTGTTCCTGTTTGGAAAATCCTGCCAGCGCCGCCATTCTGCGCGAATACTCGGCTACTCTTGCCGAATGACCGTTTGTGTATGTATCTTTTGCGTCCACCGCGCCCGACAGCGCCATTACTATCTGCACGGTCATTTTCTCGACTTTTTTCTGCTGAGCGATAACCTCGCGCGTCTTAACGCCGACTTCGTGAGCCAAATCGTTTTGCAGGCGCGTAAGTTCTACGATGTGGTTAATTCTAAGCAACAGCACTTCGGTAATAAACGGCTTTGTGATAAAATCGACCGCGCCCGCTTTCAAACAGCGAGTTTCGGTTTCGTTGTCGTTATCGGCGGTAAGGAATATCACGGGAATATCGGCGGCAGTCGCGCTGGCTTGAATATGTTTCAGCGTTTCAAAGCCGTCCATTTCGGGCATATGTACGTCCAAGAGAATTATATCGGGCTTATTTGTTGTCAAGAATTTCAGCGCGGAACTCCCTGACTTTACGCAGGAAACGCGCATACCCTCAGAGCTTAATATACTGTTAGCGACCGTAAGGTTCGCCGTGTCGTCGTCGACTACAAGTATCCAGTAATCCAATTCACTCACCCCGTTTGCAAGATACAACTATACAGATTAATTATAGCAAAAAGATAGGATTTTGTCAAGGTGTAATAAGGAAAAAATTACAGGAAAAGCGGAAGAAGTAAGATTTTCCCCGCCGTTTAACGGTTTACCGTGTTGACTACGCATTTCCCGCTGAGCGGGAACGCTGTGAACAGTAAGAGCGCCCTCCCCGACTACGGCGGGAGGGCGCGTGTTTTAATTATGCTGCCTCTCCGCCAAAGGCGGGGGCGTTTTTACTTCTTGACTCTTATCAAACAGCAGGCTTCGCCTGCTGTTTGAGAGTAATCCGCTTCGCGGATTACTCGTTCTCTTTCGCTTTCCTCTTAGCCTCAATATCCGCGAGCGCGTCTTTTCTGGAGAGGTTAATTCTGCCTTGGCTGTCGATTTCCATAACCTTGACGATTATCTCGTCGCCGATTGAAACCACGTCCTCAACCTTGTCAACACGGTGATTTTCCAGCTTGGAAATATGCACCATACCGTCCTTGCCGGGAGCGATTTCCACAAACGCACCGAAGTTCATTATGCGAACAACCTTGCCCTTGTAAATTGCGCCAATCTCAGGCGGGTTTACTATTGTGCTGATGACCTGTACACAAGCATTCGCCTTGTCAAGATCGGTACCGCAAATAAATACGTTTCCGTCCTCGTCCACGTCAATCTTGCACTCAAAGTCAGCGCAGAGTTTCTGGATAACCTTTCCGCCCTTGCCGATAACGTCGCTGATTTTATCAACGGGAACTTTCGTCGTGAGCATCTTCGGCGCATACTTGCCGACCGTTTCACGCGGCGCGGGAATTGCTTTGAGCATTATTTCGTCAATGATATAGTCGCGCGCTTTGTGAGTTTTCTCAAACGCGCTCTTGATTATTTCGGGAGTAAGTCCGTCTATTTTCAAGTCCATTTGAATAGCCGTGATACCCTCGTGCGTACCCGCGACTTTAAAGTCCATATCGCCGAAGAAGTCCTCGACGCCCTGTATATCGACCATTGTCATCCAGCGTTCGCCTTCGGTGATAAGACCGCACGAAATACCCGCAACGGGCTTTCTGATCGGTACGCCCGCGTCCATAAGCGCAAGCGTAGAACCGCATACCGAACCCTGCGATGTGGAGCCGTTCGAGGACAGCACTTCCGACACCAGACGTATCGCATACGGGAACTCCTCAATCGAGGGAATTACAGGCACAAGTGCGCGTTCAGCGAGCGCACCGTGTCCGATTTCACGTCTGCCGGGACCGCGCGACGCCTTTGTTTCACCGACGGAGTACGACGGGAAGTTGTAGTGGTGAATATAACGCTTGCTTTCCTCCTCGTCAAGTCCCTCCAGCTTTTGAGCGTCAGACACGGGACCTAACGTGCAAATCGTCATAACCTGCGTCTGTCCGCGCGTGAATATACCCGAACCGTGTACTCTCGGCAGAACGCCGACCTCGGCAGCCAGCGGGCGCATTTGGTCGAGCGCACGTCCGTCAACGCGCTTGCCGTCGTCAAGCAGCCAACGGCGCACGATGAACTTTTGAAGTTTGTACATACATTCATCTATCATCGCCGTCTGTTCGGGATACTGTTCGTCAAACTTTTCGTGAACTTCCGCGTAAATGGGCTGTAAACGTTCCTCGCGGATATTCTTGTCGTCCGTATCCATAGCGTAGCGCACTTTTTCGATAGCAAATTCGCTTATCGCGTCATACATATCGTGGTCAACTTCCATACTCTCAAACGAGAACTTCGGCTTGCCTATCTGCGCTTGAATATCTTTGATAAACGGAATAATCGAGTTTACAATCTCGTTGTGACCCGCCATAATAGCGTCAAACATCACGTCGTCCGTTACCTCGTTAGCGCCCGCCTCTATCATAACGACTTTCTTTTCAGACGAAGCGACCGTCAGATTGAGGTCGGATTTCGCACGCTGTTCGGCGTTCGGCATAAGGACGATTTCGCCGTCAACAAGTCCGACGGAAATTCCGCCGATAGGACCGTTCCACGGAACATCGGAGATAGAAACCGCGATAGACGCGCCTATCATTCCCATTATTTCGGGAGAGCAATCTGGGTCAACGGACAGCACCGTCATTGTAATCGCCACATCGTTGCGCATATCCTTCGGGAACAGCGGGCGCATCGGGCGGTCTACAACGCGCGAAGTGAGAATAGCCTTTTCGGAGGGCTTACCCTCACGTCGCAGAAAGCCTCCGGGAATTTTGCCGACGGAGTAGAGTTTTTCTTCATAGTCAACAGAAAGCGGGAAGAAGTCTACGCCGTCGCGCGGTTTCGGTGACGCGGTAACGTTCACCATAACCACGGTTTCGCCGTATCTTACCCAACACGAACCGTTCGCCAGACCGCACAGCTTGCCTGTTTCAACGGTAAGTTCACGCCCCGCGAACATGGTTTTGAATACCTTGTAATTTTCAAACATATTTTAATATCCTTTCAATTGGACGAAATACTCGCAAAAGGGCAGTAAACAAGCTGTTTTTCTGCCCTGTAAATCTTCTTAGGCGATTACTTTCTCAAGCCTAATTTAGCAACGATAGCACGATAGCGTTCAATATCCTTTTTCTGGAGATAGTTCAGCAGATTTCTTCTGCGACCTACCATTTTAAGCAGACCGCGCGTTGAGTGATGGTCTTTCTTGTGAACCTTGATATGCTCGGTGAGTTCGTTTATCCTCTTAGTAAGGATAGCGATTTGCACTTCGGGCGAACCCGTATCTTTTTCGTGCTTGCGGTTAGCCTCGATAACAGCCGTTTTTTCTTCTTTTCTTAACATAATAACACCTCATAAAATATAGTCCGCGTCACAGCAAAGGGGCGATGGTGCGTCTCCGATACGGAGCAAAACCCGCGATCCGTGGAGCGGTAGTTTCCCGTGCGTACTCCAATCAGTACACAACAATAATATTATAACACAAATAAAACGATTTGTAAAGGGGGATTTTGAAAAAAATTTAATTATTTTGTTGACAAACAAATATATTTGTGTTATAATATTCCCACACCGCGATGTTTTCTGCGGGCGCTTTGCGCTTTGCGGGGCATTGGGCTGCGCGCCGTTTCGGTTTTGCGTATTGCCGGGTGTGACAAGCGCTTGACGCTTTATTGGCAGCATTGGGAAACTCGGTTTTTCAATGCATTTGGGTTCGACTCCCGCCTGTATATGGGATACAGATCGTACTGTCCATACGATAAGGAAAATTGTTCCGTTTCTCGCCGAATGAAACTCGTTTCGTTCGACAGCGTTTTTCAGACCTTGTCGGACAGAGGATACCGCACGATAACGCTTTTCGCCGCTTTGCGGGAAGTTCTCCGCAGACCCGCGTTCAGTGAAACCGCGCTCAATTTGTCCGCCGTCTGAACGGCGTTGAAACGGAGCATACGAACACATGCGCTTATGCGCTTTTTATATATTAAAAACAGCTAAACCGCGCGGTTTAAATGCGCGGGTTGTTTTCGGAAACGGAGGAATATAATATGAAAGTAATAATCAACAGCAACGAAAAGGGACTTCTGTTTAAAAACGGTATATTAAGCGATATTTTGAGCGCGGGGAAATACCGTTCGAGCCGTTCTAAGTTTATAGAAGTGCTTAACATCGGCGAAGAAATAAATTCACAAAAGGCGACGGCGGCGCAGATACTTGCAAAAGCGGAGAGCCGAGGAAAGTCTGCGGAGATAAGCGGGATTACCGTAAAAAACGGCGAGGTCGCTTTGCATTACATAAACGGAGTATTTGACGGTGCGCTGACCGCAGGCGAGCATTTGTTCTGGAACGAGGACGGACAGCACGAGTTTCAGACTTACTCCGCAAAAGAACCCAAAATAACCGACATTCCCGCGAATATCGCAATGAATTTGGGCGCGGGAATTGTCACGGAAATAAACGTCCCCGCCGAGTGCAGGACGGTAGTTTACTATGACGGAAAACCCGCTGAGTATCTCGATCCGGGGCGGTATTTCTACTGGAACGGCGCTGTTAAAGTGACTTTTCAGTCTTTCGGTATGCGGATAACCGCGCTTAATATCAACGGGCAGGAGATACTCACAAAAGATAAAGTCGGCGTGCGTGTGAACTTTACGGCGAACTGGCGCATTGCGGACTTCAAGAAACTTTCGGAGAATTATCAGTCCGCAGAACTCGCGCTTTATTCTGCCGCTCAGCTTGTACTGCGTGATTATCTGAGTTCTAAAACAGTTGATGAACTGTTGTCCGACAGGGGCAGTATAGGCGGGGAAGTCCTCGCGGAACTAAAAAAACGCGCCGAGGAAATGTACATTGAAGTGCTTTCGGCGGGCATAAAGGACATTATTCTGCCGGGCGAAATCAGCGCGATAATGAATTCCGTTCTCGCGGCTGAAAAGCGTGCGCAGGCGAATGTGATAACGCGCCGCGAGGAGGTAGCGTCAACGCGTTCGCTGTTGAACACGGCGAAACTTATGGACGAAAACGCGACTTTGCGCAGGCTTAAAGAACTTGAGTACATCGAGAAAATCTGCGAGAACGTCGGCGAGATAACCGTGGACGCAAGGAGCAGTTTGCTGACGCAGTTGGGGGAGATAATTGGAGGGAAGACTGATAGAAGTTAGAGGTAAAATTGCCCCCGCCAACGGCGGGGGCGTTTTCTTATCTCTTACAAGGCAATCCGCTTGGCGTATTACCCACTACTTCCCTTTCTTCCGCACATTCGGGTTATCGTTGGGTTCGCGCATAATTACGTCATACAAACGGCGCGTTTTGTTGGACTTATTATTCTTCTTGGATTTTAGCATATCAAGTTCCGACGGTTCGGGAGGTTCGGGCGCGGCGGGTTCGGGGTAGGGTTCGCGCTCCTCTGTCCAGAAACCCTGCGGCGCGTTTTCGGGAGTAATAGGCTCTGCCGAACGCACATCGCCGTTCTCGGACTGCTCCAACACGTCAAATATACTGCCGATGTCCTTGAACGGTTCGAGTTCGGGCGGGTTTTCATCGGAATAAAACAGCGGGTTTTCCTCCCTCGGCAGGAGTATGTCCGCCTGCGGCGCGGTAAGCACGGGTGCGCCCGCCGCCTTGCCGTATGCGCTGATAGCCGCCGCGTTCTTCTTTATCACCTTGGGTTTGGGCGGCTGAATTTCGGGCGGTTTTTTCTCCGCGGTTTTCCGCTCGGACTGTTGTGTTTCGGGCGGTTTCTTTTCCGACGGTTTTTTCTGCGTTTGTTTCTTTTCGGGTAACTGAATTTCGGGCGCTTTTTTCTCGCCTTGCCTGCGCTCGGACTTCGTGCGTTTATTTTTCCGCATTTCCTCGGGAACTTCGTCGTATATCGGGAACGGAGGTTCTTTGGGTTCGGCAGAGATTGCCTGTGCCTGCTCGTCAACCGTTATGCGCGGGAACTCCTCGGCGAAAAACGGCAGGGGTTTTTCAATCGCGCTCGCCTTGTTCCTGCGCGCCTCTTCCTCCTCGTCAAGTTCCCTGCGGCGGGCTATTTCGGCAGCTTTCTCGCGTTTTATGCGCTTTTCTTCTTCAAGACGAAGTTCAAGTGCTTGCAAGTTCTCGCGCGGAGTGGGGCGTGGTTCTTCGGATTTACTCGGCGAACTGCTCGGCTGCGCGCCGAACGGCTGAAATCCCGCGGGGTCGGGTCTAGGGTCGTAAGTTTCGCGCCCTAGGCTCTCGCCGTTGCGGATAACGTGGGAGATATGCGGCGGGTCGTTCTTCCTGCGCTGTTTGGTCGGCGAAGTAAAGAAACCCTCTTTAAACACGCGCTCCTCTTCGGGGTCGGGCGGAGTTGGCTCGACAGGCTGAGGGATTGCGCTGCGGCTTATTCTTTCGGGCATAAACGGCTTTACTACGCGTTCTTTCGGCTGTTGAGGAATTTCCTGTTCCTTTTTGGGAACTTCCACTATCGGCGTACTTTTGGATATGTCGACGTTCAGCGAATAGTCGAGGAAATTATCGAGTTCCTCTGCGGAGATTTCGCCGTTTTTAACCTTTTGTTTCATTGCCTCAAGATAACTGCGCCAATATTCATACTCCTTGACGCTCATATTCTTATCCACGCGCGCGTACATCTTATCGGTGACTTCGCGCGATTTCTTTTCTAGAGCGTCCGTAATAGTCGGCTTTGGGTGTTCCGCCTGCCAGATTTCAAGGCAGGTTTTGCCGTTCGGGACAATTCGCGAGCAGTATTCTTCGAGGTGGTCTTTATCCTGTAGGAAATAACGTCCGCACCGTTTGCATTTCGCAAGCCACTCGCCGTTTTCTATCATTGCGTCTATTTCGAGGTCAATCGCGGCTTTCAGACTGCACGGCATATAGATTTTTTCAACATAACCGTCCATTTTACCGCGGACAACTCCGTAATTCGCCAAATCCTGCGGCAGACCCGCTTTCATTTTGGAAAACGCGTCCATCGCTATTTTATCGGAAATTTCGTTATAATCGCCTACGTCGGAATAATCCTCGCTATAGTCAAAATCGAACAGCACGTTGCGCACGATGTCCTTTGAAACTGTCGGGAAAAGAAACGGCGCTGTCGGCACTCTGCCGACGGAGAACACTTTAACAACGCCCAAATCCTCTATACGACAGCCCATTTCACGAGCAGTAACGCTGAATGTTAAGTCAAAGTAATTTCGCCTGGCGACAGCCTCGTCCACGGTTTTTATGCCGTTTACGAAGATGAAATCCGTTTTACTGCGCGCATAATCCTGCACACGGACAATGTTCTGCCACTCGTTTATCGCGCGGTTATAGCGGAAATCACATAACCGCGAGAAAACGGCTTTGTCAAAGTCGGTCTTACAACGGATAAATCTGTTCCACAAAACGCCGACGCCGATATTGTCGCGCCTGCAAACGTAGTCTATCCAACAATCCAACACAAGTTTTTCATATGTCGTTCTTATATTATGCTCGATATAGCAGTGCGCCGACTGCACGTCACGGCGAAGTTCCGCCATACGGTCAAGGTCGGGAGTACCTGTTTTTAACGATTCATTGCAAACGGCAATAGAATGTTTAGCGAAGTATGAAAAATCATACTCGCAAAAATCCAGCAAGCTCGCAGGATAACGCAATGTGAATATCTCGTTGGAGGTTTTCCCCACGAGTTTAAGCGTTCTTGCCATACTGCCACTCCCTTTCTTTTAAACTAAATCTATTCTTCGACCGAAGTTGAACTTGAAGTACTTGAAATACTTGATGTACTCGATGTACTTGACTTCTTTGACGAAGATTCCGTCGAACTGATTTGCTCTACGAGATACGGGTTTTCGCGGACGTTTTTGCCGTCAACATAGAGTATCTCAACGTCCTTGCCGTTTCGCTTTACCTTGCCCCACGTCACGAAATTCTGGCTTAAATCCGTATACGCCGCCGTGTGGACGGGCATACAGCCGTATACTTTCTTTGCAATTCCCTTTGGAAGTTTAACATCATCGCCCGTATACTCCACATAATACGCCATTGTTTTGCGGGCGGGCGTTATGTCGAGATAGCGCACAATGCGGTATTCGCCCGATTCGGACAATTCTTCAAAACTCTCGTCGCGCTCTGTAAGGTCGGGTCCTACAAAGCTGATATTGCCCATAAATCTCTCAAATCCGATATGCCCCGCCGCGCCGATTACGAACAGCAAAAGATACATCGTACCCAACACGGTTTTCAGCGTTTCATTCGACGTATTCACAAAGAACAGCACAAGCATTACAACAACGGGCGGGATTATGATGTACCAGTTTCCAAAGCCGAAAAACATTATCATAAACACGATAGGCGGCAGGATATATGAATTTATCTGCGTCATTACCTGCTTTCTTGACAAAATCATCAAGCCCATAGCCGCGACGTTTATAAACAAATACAACACGAACACGGGCGTTGGGTTCTCGAACTGGAAATAATACCCAAAGCACAGCCACGCCATAAACGCCATAAACGCCGTATATCCCCAGCAAATGACCGATATTACCCGCCGAAACCAGACGTTCTTAAAAAAAGCCAACAGCTTATCCATTTTTAGTCCTCTCTTAAACGAAGTTTATTTTCAAAGCGCTAAATTTATAAAAACAATACTACATATTATATTGTATAACAAAATCGGAAAAAATGCAAGTAGTTTTCGGCATTTTGGAGAAAAAAATTAGCGAGAAGATAAATGCCCCTCCGCCGTTATCAGTTTATAGTGTTGAGTTAAAAGTGCATAGTAACAAGCGTTTCCCCGCCATCGACGGTGAGTACGCTTGTAAATTAAATTGCCGTTCCCCCGCCGCAGGCGGGGGAACGGCTTACTACGCACTATTCCCTAACTACTAATTATCTTTCCCTTGATTGAACTTTCTAAGCAGAGTATCTATATCCTGCGAATCGCTGAAACCGTCCGCGAACGGCGCGCTCCCGCGTTCTTCGTCAAACCCGTCGGGAGTGGGTCCCTCAACGGGAATGTTCGGCGAGGATTTCCCTGTAAGTACATTCGGCATCGGGTCGTCCGCGAAGTCGGTTGCCACGACAATAAGCGATATTTCATCGTCCGCGAGGTCTTCATCAAATACTATTCCGCACTTGAACTTCGCGTCCGCATTGAACTTCTCGGATATTTCCTTGGAAAGTCCGTCAAACTCGTCAAGCGGGAAACTTGACGGTATGCTGACGTTCAGAAGTCCGCGGCGCGCGCCCTGTATCGAGGTTTCGAGCAGAGGACTGTTCAGCACCTCGTTCAGCGCGTCGTCAATCTTGTTGTCGCCCTTGCCCTTGCCTATCGCGATGTGAGCAATTCCGCTTTCACGCAATGCCATTGTAATATCGGCAAAGTCAACGTTTATGTATCCGTCGCCCTGTAACAGCTTTATCATACCCGTTACGGCTTTGCACAAAATATCGTCAACTTCGCCGAACGCCTCTTTAAGAGAAACCTTTGGCTTTGAGGATTTAAGCTCGCGCACGCGGTCGTTCGGTATGATGATAAGCGCGTCCACATACTTCTTCATCTCGGAAACGCCGCCTATCGCCATTTGCATTTTAGCGGCGCCCTCCCAATCAAATGGCTTTGTGACTACGCCCACGGTAAGTATTCCCTTTTCCTTAGCGACAGCCGCCACAACGGGCGCTGCGCCCGTACCCGTGCCGCCGCCCATTCCTGCCGCGACAAACAGCATTGAAACGCCGTCGAGAGCCTGCGCTATATCGTCGCGGTTTTCCTCGGCGGAGGCTTGTCCCTTGGACGGGTCGTTGCCCGCGCCCTGTCCGCGCGTTGTCTTGCGACCTATCTGGATACGTTTCATCTTGCTTGCGTCCTTTTTTCTGAGCGCGGCAACATCGGTATTCGCTATCACATACTCCACGTCAAGCACACCGCTGTCCACCATATGCGCGGCGGCGTTTCCGCCCGCGCCTCCGACGCCGAACACCATTATTTTGGTGTTCATCTGAAAATCGTCGGAAAGTTCAAATCCATCGTCAATATCATCAATCGTAAAAGCCATAACTTTTAATTCTCCTCCTGCTTTTTACGTCTATATACAGTAGTACTTATTTTATTATAACACATTAAACAGGAAATTGCAACCCATTTTTCAAATTATTTTATAATTATTGGCAGGTATTTTATGACAATAATTACCAAAAGCCCACACATACGCTGTTAAAGCGCTATTCTTCGGGGTCGGTTGGTTCGTCGATTGGTTCTTCGGGGTCGGCGGGTTCGTCAATCGGCTCTTCGGGGTCGGTTGGTTCTTCAATCGGCTCTTCGGGGTCGGTAGGTTCTTCTATCGGCTCTTCGGGGTCGGTTGGTTCTTCTATCGGCTCTTCGGGGTCGGTTGGTTCTTCCGTCGGTTCTTCGGAAACCGTGGGTTCTGATGTCGTTTGCGTTGATGTTGACGTGGAGGCGGGAGTTTTGTGAGGCAGAGAATTGTTGTGTACGGGGACTTTTTCGGGGTTCGTGAGTTTCAGCGTGACATATTCTTCCTTGCCGATTTCGTTATTGATAAGTTCCGCCGCCACGAGCAGTTTGCTCTGAACATCCTCTATTGAGCCGAGTTCGAGGATAATTCTGTCCTCGACGGTGATTTTAACGTCGAATTTATCGGTCATATCAACGACGGTGATGTCCTTTAATTTCGCCGCGTCCGCCGCCTCGAAAATCATTGACGGAATATCGCTTTTGCCCTCTGTTTTGGAACTGAGCCATTGTCCGACTTCAATCGTCTGCGGGTCGTAGCCTTTTACTATGG
Source organism: uncultured Clostridia bacterium (assembly GCA_947628655.1). GTDB lineage: Bacteria > Bacillota > Clostridia > Oscillospirales > Ruminococcaceae > CAG-115. The sequence continues at coordinate 38,066 of CANRAS010000007.1, forward strand.
GAAGTTCGCCCGCCGTGCATTTTTCGATAATCTTCCCCTTGCGGGAAATCGCAACGGTTGTACCGCTTTCTGTAATGCAAAACTGCCTTACAGCCTCGGTAACGTTTATTGTAATTTTCGTCGGGAACGATTTCTTCACTTGAACATCGTCAACATATGCAAGCGATGAAAGTATATTCTCCCGCGCCGCCGCGGGTTTTATGTGCAGAAGATTATCGCCTGTGTTAATTCCCGAACGTTCGATTATTTCTTCGGGGGAATACTTCCCCTCACCCGTCACTTCGATTGTCGCGCACTTGAACAAAACCGTGTTCGCAAGCACGATAAACACGACTATAAGCACAATCGCTCCTAAAACGTAATACAGCGCGTAATTGCCCCCGCGGAATTTCCTGCGCTTAGGCTGTGCGGTCTTTTGAGCGAATGCGTTTTTCGGGTTGTTCGCCTGCGGTAATCTTTGATTTTTAGGCTGATTTTTCGGAATACTCCTCTGCGGGCGCTGATTTGGAGCGGGCGCTTGAGCCTGCGGTGGACGTTGCGCCTGCGGAGGTCTTTGCGCCTGCGGAGGTCTTTGCGCCTGCGGAGAGCGTTGCGCCTGCGGTGGGCGCTGTGCGGGCGGTTTCGCGGTCTTGGGACGGTTTGGCGCGGTATTCGCCGTATTGTTCATAGAATTTCGCGTATTTTGATTATTGGGCAATGCCTTTTGGTCTTTCTTTTTCCTGTTAAATTTCAGCGCCAATGTTTTCACCGTCCTTTCCGCTTTTTATTTTCCTAAACTCTTTTAATATCCGCGCCTACGGAGCGCAGGGTGCTTTCTAAACTTTCATATCCTCTGTCTATGTAAGTAAGCCCGCTTATCTCGCTTGTTCCCTCCGCCGCGAGAGCCGCCGTGACGAGCGCCGCGCCGCCGCGCAGGTCAGCGGCGCATACCTTTGCGCCCGAAAGCCTCGGCACTCCCTCGACAACGCAAACTCTGCCCTCTGTCTTGATATTCGCGCCCAAACGCATAAGTTCCGACACATGACGAAAACGGTTTTCAAATATCGTTTCCACAAATACGCTCGTACCCTCCGCTGTCGTGCAAAGCGCGGTGAACGGGGCTTGTATGTCCGTCGGAAAGCCGGGGTAAGGCATTGTTCTTATAGTCGGCGGGGCGGTTAGGCGCTTTTTGCCCGTGATGTAGAGTTTACCGCCGCCGTAGGTGTAAATTCTCGCGCCCATAGTTTCCATCGTCTGCAAAAAACCGTTCATATGCTCCGTGCGGCAGTTCGTGAGTATCATTTCGCCATGGGTTATCATCGCCGCGCAGAGATATGTGCCTGCCTCTATTCGGTCGGGGATAACGCTGTGTTCGCAGGGAGAAAGGCGCTCCACTCCCTCGATGATGATAACGCCGTCGCCCGCGCCGCGAATTTTCGCACCGCATTTTATCAGGTATTCGGCAAGGTCTACGATTTCGGGTTCTCTTGCCGCGTTGTGGATTTCGGTTTCGCCTTTAGCGGTGCATGCTGCCAGCAGAATGTTTTCGGTAGCCCCGACGGACGGGAACGACAGAACTATCTTCGCTCCGTGAAGTCCCTTGCCCGCCGTGCAGTCGAGAAAACCGTGTTCCTCGTCGATTTTCGCGCCCATTTGCCGCAGAGCGGAAATGTGCAGGTCAATAGGACGCGAACCGAGTTCGCACCCGCCTGGGAACGACAGCCGACATCTGCCCATTCTCCCCAAAAGCGCGCCTAAGAATATGATAGACGAGCGCATCTGGCGCATAAGGTTGTCGGGAATTTCACTTCCGAACACATTTGACGCGTCCACCGTAACGGTGTCCCCGTCGCGTCGGCACTTACAGCCGATATGCGTAAGTATTCTGCAAGCCGCGTCAACGTCTGTAAGCGCGGGGCAATTGTGAAGTACGGTTTCACCGTGAGGGAGGACGGCGGCGGACAGCAGCGGCAGCGCGCTGTTTTTCGCCCCGTGAACGCGGACTTCACCCTCCAGCTTGCGCCCGCCGTTTACAATCAGCTTTTGGCGAAAGTTCATATTATCACCCTTTCAACAAATCTAGTGCATAATATGTTGAAAGGGGAAATTGCGTGAATTAACCTGCGAATTTATCTTCGCCGACCAAATCTATTATTTCTTTCAAAATAATATCGGCGGCGTTGGGTTTGCGCATTTTCGCGGCGTTCTGCTCCATAAGATGAAGGCGCGCCGTATCCTGATACAGTTTTGAAACCTCCTCGACAAGCCTTGCTTTCGTGAGGTTTTTGTCCTCGATAAGCACCGCCGCGTTCTCGTTTACGAGCGTCAAAGCGTTGTAGTATTGGTGATTTTCGGCGGCGGCGGGGTACGGCACGAGAACGGACGGTCGTCCGATTTCGGTAAGCTCCGTTATCGTCATTGCGCCAGCGCGGGAAATAATTAAATCGGCGGCGCACATACAGGTATACATATTGTCGATGTATTCCCTGAACATCTGGTGACGCTTGTCCTCACGGACATTAGCCGATTTCAGCGCGTTCTGGAACAGTTCCTTGTTCTTTCCGCCATAGGAGTGAATGTGATTTATCTCGCCCGTTTTCTGCTCCCACGCAATAAGTTCCGCGACCGCCTCGGTTATCTTATTTGCGCCCAGACTCCCGCCGAACGACAGGACGGTAAAGCAATCGGGAAGTCCTAAACGTTCCCGCGCCGCGCCGCGCTCCTCTATCGGGATATTTGTGCGCAGAGGGTTGCCTGTGACGATACAGCGCGACGGGTCTTTGAGGTACTTTACGGCGTCCTCTGTTGCCAAAAGCACCTTGTCCGCTTTGTCGGATAAAAGTTTTGTCGCCGCGCCGGGATAGGAATTGCTCTCGTGGGTTACGGTTTTAATGCCCAGAGAAACCGCCGACCTTAACACCGTTCCCGTGACGTAACCGCCCGTGCCGACCGCCAAATCGGGTTTAAATTCCTTTAAAATCTTTCGGACGGCTCTTTTAGCGGAAACGAGATAGCAATACGCCGCTTTGACGTTCCGCACAACGGAGCGCGGCGAGAAATCGCGCTGAAAGCCCGACATCTCCACACCCCTAAAGTCATATCCCGCCTTAGCGACAAGACGGCTTTCCATACCGTCGGGCGTTCCTATGAACAGAATTTCCGTATCGGGGAACACCGACTTTATTTTATCGGCAATGGCAAGCGCGGGATTGATGTGTCCCGCCGTGCCGCCCGCCGCGAATACTACACGCATATTTTAAGCCTCCGTTTATTTTACCCTCGCGCGTTTGCTGACCGACAGCACAAGTCCCATTTCCCACAACTGCAAAACGAGAGCCGTACCGCCGTAGCTGAAAAACGGCAGGGAAATTCCCGTATTCGGAACGCAGCAAAGATTTACCGCAATATTAAGCAATGCCTGCAAGCCGATTTGAATTGTAATGCCCGTTACCATAAGACAGCCGAATTTGTCCTCGGCGCGTCTTGCGATGTACAGTCCGCGCATTACGAATATTATAAACAGCAGAATGACGAATACGCCGCCGACAAGCCCAAATTCCTCAACGAGAATGGCGAACACGAAGTCGTTCTGCGCAAACGGCAGATAGCCGTATTTCTGGCTTGAATTGCCGAAACCTTTGCCCCATATTCCCCCCGAACCTATCGCCAAAGCGGACTGATAGTTCTGGAACGACCTGTCGCCGGGGTCGGAAAGCGGGTCCATATACTCGATACGCTCTTGGAAATATCCGACTTTAACGACGCTTACAAGCAGGAACACCGCAAGCACCGCAAAAATCGCTATTGGGAGCGCCTCTTTTACGTTTACCCCGCCGACGAACAGCATTACGGCAAACAGCATAAAGATGATAAGCAGGCACGACAAGTGCGTCTGCACGACGATTGACGCGGCTACGGGTATCATTATAAGAATGGGCTTTACAAGTCCGCCGTAGAGCGTGCGCATAATATCGCTGTTTTTGTGAATGTAGTATGCTAAGAAAATCACGACCGCGACTTTTAGGAAGTCCGACGGCTGAAACTGTCCGAACAGCGGTAACTGTAACCAGCGTTTCTGACCGCCCTCCGCCTCAATGCCGATTATCGGGCATAAGAAGTTCATCAGAACGCATATTATTAGAACGATATGCGCCGCCGTGATGTGGCGCTTTTTGCTTTCACGGCGAAGAAAACGATAGTCGAAGAGAGTAAGCATAGCCATACCCGCCAGACCTATGACCGCCGCCGTCATCTGCCGTCTTACATAAGCGTAGCTGTCGCCGTTGTTGTCGCGGTAGGAATACGCGATACTCGCGGAAAACATCATCGTTATGCCGATAGCAAGCAGTACGAGCGTTATTATCAGCATCGGTATGTCTACCCTGCCCTCCGTGCTTAAAAACCTTACGCGGTTCGGGTCTTTTTCCTGCTTTTTCTTTTTCGGCTTTACGCTCTCCGCGGGGAGTTTCCGCTTGGCGTTTCCGTTTTGCGCGGGCGCGGGCTTTTGCGGATTTTTCCGAGCGGGCGCGGGCGCAGGACGCGCGGGGCGTACCGCCGCGCTTTGCGCGTTATTATTCCCGCCGTTCGGGCGCACGGGCGCGGGGCGGGGATTATTTCCCCTGACGCGCGCCGTTCCCGTTTGCGAGTTTCCGTGCGGCGCGGGTCTTGCGTTTTGAGAACCCTTAATTTGTCGCTGCATTTATTTCTAATCCTCCCATTAAACGCTGAACATCGTTTTTGCAAAGAAAATCGCAAGTGCGCCGAACAGAAGTCCGACTACCGAAAAAACGCTGTCTATCTTTATCTCGCTCCAGTTTGAAAGCTCGAAGTGGTGATGAATAGGCGTCATTTTAAATAAACGCTTGCCCTCTTTTGTGTGGTTTAACTTCCTCGTTATCTTGAATACTGTCGATTGAATAACCACGGACAGCGCCTCAAGAACATACACCATACCCGCTGTTACCATCAGAAATTCGGCGTTGCAGCCAAGTCCGAGAGCGCACACCATACCGCCTAAGAACATCGAACCCGTATCGCCCATAAATACCTTTGCGGGCGGAGCGTTCCACGTCAGAAAGCCGATACAGCCGCCTGCCGCGCAGTATGCCATAAGTTTAAGACCGAACATTCCGCAAAACGCGACGATAACGGAAAACGCAATCATATAAACCGTTGTTACGCTGCTGCAAAGCCCGTCTATACCGTCCGTAAGGTTTACCGCGTTTACCATATAGAGTATCAGTACGCCTACAAGCGGATAGTAAAACAGTCCCAAATCCCACTGCGCTCCCCACGGGAACGTAATGACCGTGCGGGAAATTCCGCTGATGTAAAGCGTAGTGAAATACGCGGCTATAATAAGCACCTGTATTATCACTTTTTGTATCCAAGTAAGACCCTCGTTGTGCTTTTTCTTTATCTTGATAAAGTCGTCGAGAAAGCCCATTGCTCCGAACAGCAGAGCCATTATCATACCCGACACGGCGCGGATAAATTCCGCCTTGTCCGCGCCCGCGAAGTCTACACCCGTTTTCCCGAAGATAATCATTCCCGCGGTAAAGCACACGGTAACGGCGATTATAAACGAAATTCCGCCCATCGTCGGAGTTCCCTCTTTTTTCTCCTTGTGCCACTTGGGACCGATGTCAAGTATCGTCTGTCCGTATTTCAGCTTGTGCAAAAGCGGGATAAGCCAAAACCCAGCGAGCCACGTCAGCGCGAACGCCGCCAAAAACGAACCGAAATATATCCACACATTCATTCCATGTCACCTATTTTTTCAGCAATTTCTTCCATTCTCATACCGCGGGAGCCTTTGAACAGCACGATGTCGCCGTCTTTGATATGCTCCGACAATGCTTTTGTCAAAGCCTGTTTATCCTCGCTGTGCGTTACCGAAACGCCCTTTTCCGTGAGTTTTTCCGCGAGGGCGGTCATTTCTTTGCCCAATAAGAAAAATTCGTCTGCGTCGTCCGATAAATCCGCGAGTTCCGCGTGCAGACGCTTTGACTGTTCGCCGAGTTCGAGCATATCGCCGAGCACCGCTATTCTGCGCCCGCTCATCGCCGAAAGCACGCCCAAAGCGGATTTCATTGACGTTGGAGAGGCGTTATAGCAATCGAGAATTACGGTAATACCTCCGCGCTTTTCTATCCGCTGGCGCATACCCGACGGTTCATAGCGCATAAACGCGGGTATTATCCCGCTTGCCGTCATACCGAACTCTATCCCGACAGCGAACGCCGCGAGCGCGTTCAGGACGTGGTGTTCTCCCGTTTCGGGAACGCAGGCGGGGTATTCCGCGCCGTTATAAATCAGCGTAAAATCCTCGCCGCGCGGTTTGTGAGTGATATTCTCCGCGCGAACGTCGTTTCCCGCGCCAAAGCCGTATTTTATCACACGGCGCGCGCCCGTTTGCTCTTTCGTGAGTTTTCCCAAAAACTCGTCGTCGCCGCACACGATAAGCGGGGCGGTGCTTTCCATTCCGTCGAGTATCTCCAATTTTGCCCTTAGAATATTTTCGCGCGTTTTCAGTTGTTCTATATGACACCAACCGATGTTCGTTATCACGGCGCAGTCGGGGTGTGCCGCCTTTGACAGCGCGGAAATCTCGCCGAGGTCGCTCATTCCCATTTCGATAACTGCCGCGCCGTATTCGCCGTTCAAGCGAAACAGCGTTTTCGGAAGTCCTATATCGTTATTGAAATTTCCCTCTGTTTTGAGCGTGTTATATTTCGCGGACAACACCGCGTAAATCATATCCTTTGTCGAGGTTTTCCCGACAGAACCCGTGACCCCGCATAGTTTTGCGGTGAATTTGTCGCGGTAATGCCTTGCGAGTTTAAGCTGTGCCGTCCTCGCGTTTTCTACTAAAATTGTAGGAATATCCGCGTTTTCGCAGACGCGTTCGGAAAGTACTGCCGACGCTCCGCTTTTCATCGCCTGCTCTATGTAGTCCGCGCCGTCAAAGCGTTCGCCTTTGACCGCGACAAACAGCGCGCCTTTTTCAATCGTCCGCGTATCCGTGGAAACGCCGTTTACGCGAACGTCCGCGCCGATAAGTTCGCCGCCCGTCGCTTTTGCAATTTCTGTCGAAGTAAACATAAATAAATTACCAACCTAATTTTTTTTATTCGCAAAATACTCCTCCACTATCTCGCGTTCGTCAAAGTGGAAATAAGTATCGCCTATCGCCTGATAATCCTCGTGACCCTTTCCGCAGAGCGCTATTATATCGCCTTTTTCTGCGATGTCAAGCGCGCGGAAAATCGCCGCTTTTCTGTCCGTAAACTCCTCGTGCGGAACGTTTTGCGGTATTCCTTTCACAACATCGTCTATCGTAGTTTGCGGGTTCTCGTGGCGCGGGCTGTCGGTCGTGACTATCAGAATATCCGAAAACCGCGCCGCCGCCTCTCCCATATCGGGGCGCTTGCCCGCGTCGCGCTCTCCTGCCGCGCCGAAAAGCGTAATAAGCCTGCCGCTCGTCAGCGGTTTGAGTGCGGAAAGCAGTTTACAAAGTCCGTCTGCGGTATGCGCGTAATCGCGTATTACGGTAAATTCGCCTTTATAAAGCGTTTCAAGCCGTCCCGATACGCCGTTTATTTTTGCGAGCGCGGCGACGATTTCATCGAGAGGCATTCCCATAAGCGACACCGCGGTCACCGCTGAAACAGCGTTCATAACGTTGTATTTCCCCGTAAGCGCGAACTTTACGGGATAGCTTTTTTGCGCCGCGCTGTCGGTCAGTATAAACTCGCTCCCGTCGGGACGAAGATTTACAAACTCCGTATAGAAATCCGCTATGCCGTCAACGGACACGGTTTTGAGCGGTACGCCTTTTTCACGGCAATATTCGGCGATTTTAACGCCGTATTCGTCGTCAATATTCACGACGGCACATTCGCACATATCGAAAAGTCTGCGCTTTGCCTCGAAATAGTTCTCCATCGTCTTGTGATAATCGAGGTGGTCGCGGGTCAGATTAGTGAAAATCCCTACGCGAAAGCCGTCCTCGGCAAAGCGATATTGCGAAAGCGCCTGCGAACTTGCCTCGACAAAGCAATATTCGGTGTTTTCGTTTACCATTTGCGCGAAAAGCTGATAGAGCCTGCGCGGTTCGGGGGTCGTGGGCGGTCCGTCGTGCGAATAGGAAAGTCCTCCGCCCGTGTCAACTCCCAAAGTGCCGATAGTTCCCGTGCGGTGACCCAAACCCCGCGTAATTTTAGCGCAAAGGTCGGTTATCGTCGTCTTGCCGTTCGTTCCCGTTACGGCGCATATTTTAAGTTTACGCGCGGGGTGTCCGTAAAACGCCGACAGAAGTTCGGGGTATATCCTGCGGGAATTTGAAACGCAGATTTCGCGTGCAAGTCCGAGGGGCGTTTGCGTTACGACCGCCGACGCGCCTTTTTCCAAAGCGGTTTTCGCCATCGTGTGACCGTCAAAGTTCCCGCCTTTTATGCAGACGAACACAAAGTCCGTTTCAACCTCTCGGCTGTCGGAAGTTACGCCCGCCACGGAAAGCCGTGAAATTTCCTGCGGTATGTCACATATCCCCTCGAAAAGTTCCCCGCAATTCACAAGCACACCACCTTACCGCGCAACGTAATAACTAAAAGACAATCTTTCCGCGCACGAAGTGCGCACCTTAGGGTAATCCGCAAAGCGGATTACTCGCTAACTACTAACTACTATTCTCTAGCTACTGCGCGACCACGCGCTCTTACCTCTTACCTCTAACATCTTACCTCTTACAGCCTGTCAATCCCCGAAACTCGATGCTTGGAAATCCACCTCAATAACCGTCCCCTTGGGTAACTCCATTCCCTCGGCATAGCTTTGCGTTTTCGCGGTCGCGTCGGCGTTTGCCGCCGCTCCGCCCGTCAGCTTGATATTAAAGCCCGCGTTCGTGATTATCTCGTTCGCCTCCGCGGCGCTCTTGCCGATAACGTTCGGCACAATGCCGTATTCAAGTTCCGTATCGCCGACATATACGACGACTGTCGAGCCTTTCGGTATCGTAGCGCCCGAAAACGGTATCGTATTCGTAACCTGCGCGTCGCCCGAAGTATCGCCGACAAATCTTGCCTTTAACCCGTCCGCCGCGAGAACGCTTTCCGCGTACATCGAAAGATCTCCGATAACCCACGGCACAACGGTGTCCATTTTCGCCTGTTCTTCTGCGGTGTATGTCGGATAAATCCCCATATGCTCCAGACCCTCTTTAAATACCGCCGAAACCACGGGGCAGGCAACCGCCGAGCCGTAATATTCGGGACCTGTCGGCGTGTCCGCAAGCACGAGCATAACTATCTGCGGGTCGTCCATCGGAACTGCCGCCGCGAAAGTCGAGATATACGTCATTTTTTGTTCGCCTGTTTCGGCGTAGAGTTTGTTAAACTCGTCGATTTTCTCCGCCGTTCCCGACTTCCCGCCTATGCGGTAGCCCGCTATGTACGCGTTGTGACCGCCGTTTTCGGTAACTATCGTTTCTAACATTCCGCGCATTTGCTTTGAAGTTTCTTCGGAAATTACCTGACGCTTTATTTCGGTTTCTTTCGTTTCAACGATATTTCCGTTGCTGTCTATTACCTTATCGACAAGGTGCGGAGTGACGAGATAGCCGCCGTTTACGATAGCGCAAAACGCCGTACACATCTGAATGGGCGTTATCTTGTTCGTCTGACCGAACGCGGAGGACGCGAGTTCTACGGGACCCATTCTCGAATAGGGAACGTAAATGCTCTGCTCCTCGCCGGGGAGGTCTATGCCCGTGGGTTCGGTAAACCCGAACGCCTCAAAATATTTCGAAAACTTCTCCGAACCCAATGCAAGCCCGACTTGAATAAAGAACGGGTTGCAGGACTTTGTAAGTCCCTGCTGAAGGTCAAGCGTGCCGTGTCCTCCGGGACTCCAGCATCGGATATTCGTGCCTGCTACGTCATACGCGCCGACGCAGGTGAACTGCGTTTCGGGGGAGATAACCTCTTCTTCGAGCGCGGCGGACGTAGTGACCGTCTTGAAAACCGAACCCGGATAATAAAGTTCGGACACCGCTTTGTTCTTCCATTGTCCCTCGCGGAGTATCCGCTCTTCCTCGTCTATTTCCTCCTCGCTTTTGCCGTCCTCCTCCATTTGTTTGAGGATATTTTTGTCGTAATCACTGTATATCATCGACGGGTTGTTGAGGTCATATGACGGCGTTGTCGCCATTGCTATTACCCCGCCCGTCTTGCAGTTCATAATAATACCGCACGCGCGGTTTATTACCGAATGCTGTGAAACGCACTGCTCCAGATTTTTTTCAAGATAATGCTGCATTACCTCGTCGAGCGTAAGCACAAGGCTGTAGCCGTCCACCGCGCCGAAATAACGGTCGTCCTCGTATTCAACGCCTTTGCCCGCGCCGTCCTTGCGATAGAACGCGCGTCCGTCCGTGCCTCTGAGATAATCGTCATAGTAAGCCTCAAGACCGTAAACGCCCGTACCCGTATAATCCGTAAAGCCGATTACGTTCGACGCGAGAGCGCCGTTCGGATAATAACGCTTGCTCGACTGCTCCGTATAGACGCAATCCGAACTTATGCCGTTTTCCGCTAGGAAATTGTTTATCATCGTCACCTGCGGTTTTTCCACTTCTTTTTTGACGATATAGTAATTATGCGCCTGGTCGTTGTCATAGGCGTTTCGCATACCGTCTTTTGATATGCCCAAAATCTCCGAAAGACCGTCTATTATCGTATCGGAAAGTTCTTTAAACGGTGCTAACGGTTCTTTGTTCGGGTCGTTGTTGTTTACCCACTCTTTTTGTTTGCGGTCATAGTCCGCTTTCCAGTCCGCGCTTTGCTTTTGAACCGTGTTCTGCGCGAAGATAACGTTCCACACCGCCGAACTCTGTGCTAACACCGTGCCGTTCGCATCGTAGATAGTGCCGCGGTTCGCCTTTATTACGCTCTGCCCCGACTGTTGGGAATTTGCGCGCTCCCGCCACATATCGCCGTCTATTACCGTGAATTTCAGCAAATGATACCCGACGAACACCGAAAAGCCGAGTATTCCCGCGAGAATAATCAGCTGTCTGCCGCAGACGCCGAACGTCGGCTTTTTTTGAACTTCCTTTTCATCGACCCGCTTTACGAACGCCTTTATTTTCTGCCACATTGTTTCGGGCTGAGTGTTGTTATTATGCTGTTCGTTCACCTTATCATCTCCTCAAAAAACAAAGCCGACGCACCAGCTTTGCGCTTGTGCCGCCGACCTTGCTTTATATTCGCGTATATTCAATCGGACGGCAACAGGGGGCTTGTTCACCCATATACTATGCCGTCAAAATCCGATGTATTCCAAAAACGACTTAAATCCCTTTTTGATTTCTCCCAAAAAGCCCTGCGAATCGTCCTTTTCCGTTTCGATAAGGCTTTCCGTGTTTACGCTGATATATTTCTTTTGTGAAGGTCCTACTTTGTTCATCTTCAGCTTTTCTTTGGCGTACTTTTCGATATAGCTTATATTCGCTTTGGAATCGAGTTTGCTCTGCAAAAGCGTGTTATCCTCTATCTCGGCGTTTAAAAGCGTTTCCTGCGCCTCAAGAGCCCTTATTGTGTCGTCGCGCTTTGCGTTGAACCACGTCACGGAAAAGAACGCCATAAACAGCGCCACTATCGCCACGAAAGCCGTAAACTTCGTTCCGCTTTTCGCAAGCGACGCAGAATCCGCAAGGCGAATTTTCCGCGCCTGTTCTTCCTTTTTACGCTTTTCCTCACGATGTTCGCGTTCGGTATTATCGAACCGCGATAAGTCGTAAGCTAAATTGCTGTTGTCGATATACATTAAACATCACCTCGCCGCCGCTGTTTTTCACAGCTAATCCGACACCTTTTTTATTATTCTGAGTTTCGCGCTGCGGCTGCGCGGATTTGCCGCGAGTTCAGCGCTTTGCGGAGTTATCGGTTTTTTCCCGACTAACTCTCCGCGCGGTTTTTTACCGCATATACATACGGGAAATTCGGGCGGGCAGGTACAGCCCGTGCAAAATTCCCTAAAACTGTTCTTAACTATTCTGTCCTCCAGCGAATGAAACGTTATTACAGCCATTCGCCCGCCGATTTTAAGGCGGTTAAAGCCGTCTTGCAACGCCTTGGAAAGCGCGTCAAGTTCGCCGTTTACTTCAATGCGTATCGCCTGAAAACTCTTTCGGCACGGATTTTTCTCGCGTCTGTACGCCGCGGGAACGCTGTTTTTTATAATTTCCGCAAGTTCCCCCGTGCGCTCGATCGGCGCGGTTTCTCTCGCCGTGACAATCCCGTGCGCGATTTTCGGCGCGAATTTTTCTTCGCCGTATTCATAAAGAATACGCTTTAAATCTTCTTCGGAATATTCGTTCACAACGTCCTTTGCGGAAAGCCCCTCGCCGCTCATTCTCATATCGAGCGGCGCGTCGTTATGAAACGAAAACCCGCGCTCTGCGTCGTCAAGCTGATGTGACGAAACGCCCAAATCGGCGATTATACCATCGAGCTTGTCCACTCCCAACTCATCGAAAACCTCATCGAGTTCAATGAAGTTTCTGTTCACAAGCGTCACGGGATAACCCGAAAGCCGCGCCGCCGCGGCGTTTATTGCCTCCTTGTCCCTGTCGAACGCGATAACTCTCCCCCCGGAGAGCCTTTTTGCAAGTTCTAAGCTGTGACCGCCGCCGCCCGCCGTAAGGTCCGCATATATACCGTCCGCGTCCCCAAACACGGCGTTTACGGTTTCCTCAAGCAATACGGAAGTGTGAGAAAACTCCATTAAATGCCCAGCTCCTCTGCCAAACCTGAAATATCCTCAAGGGTGATTTTATTATTATACTCTTCCCAAGCGGCTTTATCCCAGATTTCCGCGCCGTCTACAAGTCCTACGACAACGACCTCGCCTGTGATATTCGCATAGGCGCGAAGTGCGCACGGAATAGCTATTCTCCCCTGCTTGTCCGGCTCAACTTCACTGCCGCCGCCTATCAGGAAACGCTCGATAGGCTTTGCGATTTTTGACGGCTTTCCGCGAAGCGACGCTTTCAGCGCCTCCCAGCTTTCAGCGGTGTAGACCGTCAGGCACTTTTCGTTCAAGCTCTTGCAGATATAGAAATGTTCGCCGAACTCCTCGCGCAGTTTTGCGGGGAAGTTCATACGTCCCTTTGCGTCAACGGTATGTTCATACTCGCCGTACATTTCCATATCCACCCCCTTTTTGAACGAAAAATGCAATTCCGTCCTCCTCAGACGGATTTTTCGTAGATCTGAATATTTTCCCTTGTTCCCCGACGCCGTTTTGTGCGGTTTCCGTTTTCCGCACCGTTGTCGGGTTTTTTAAATCTTTTGGCTTATCGGGGATTATTTTATTAACTTTTCACCACTTTGGTGGTTTTTTACACCCCTTTTACCCACCTTTATTATAAACTATTTTTTCATCTTTTGCAAGAACCTTTTAGATTATTTTGGGAAAAAATTGGAATAAACTTTTGACGGTGTTTTTGTGCAATTTCCACAAAAGAACACCCCAAAGCAACCGCTTTGAGGCGAAAAAATTGTGCAATTTTTACCATATGTTGATTAATTTCCTAAAATTCGACCTACATCTTGTGCCTTTGGAAATCAACTTCGCGTTACGAAAACCGTGTGAACTTAAAGTTATAAACTAACAGAAATCACTCACACGAGATTTTCAAGTGAAAGTTCTTTTGCACCCTTCAGGAAACTTTCGGAGCGCAGGAAAAAGAACCGCGCAAGTTCCCCGTCGCTGAACTCCGCCGCCATAAACGTGCGGTCCTGTTCGGAAAATCCTATCGAATACTCGCGGTGCAAATCGGGATTATTCTGTATTTCGTCCAAGTCGAAGTGGTTTTCGCGGAGCAGGCGAGCTGCAAGTTCGGGTTCATCGGCGATAACAGCGCCGTTTGTCTTTACCATAAGCCCCGCGAACATCACCTTGAAAAGTTCCGACAGCGTGTCGTCGCTCGGCAGTAACTGCGCCTGTTCGGGGGTGTTCTTCATAAGGAATACCGTCGGGTCGTCGGCGGGTTCGTCGGCTGTCGTTATCTCGTACTCCCCGACTCTGCCGATTATCAGCAAAGGCAGTTCCTTTTCCTCGCCGTAGCGGAAAATACGCTTTGTCATAATGTTCGGGTGGATAAAGCGCGGACAGTCCGACTGCCTGTTGACGCTCATATAGGCGTATTCCAGCAGAAATCGGTGAAGTATCGTCGGCAAAACCACGCCGCGCGTTTTGAGGTTCGCCGAAAAATCCTCTTCGGGAAAGCCGTCCTTTTTGCCTTGATAGAATATCGTCAAGGCGTCAAACGGGTCAAGATTATGAAATACAGACATTTTTATCCCCCTAACTTAACCTCGATTTAAAATCGTCGTAACCGAATTTTTTCAGCAGAGAAACCTCGCCGTTCGTCTTTAGCAGATATATCGACGGCAAAGGCGTGCCGTTAAAAGTGTTGTTCTTGCACATCGAATAAATCGCCATATCCTCGAAAACCAAACGCGTTCCCTCTTTCAGTTCGCTGTCAAACGAATAGTCGCCGATTATATCGCCCGCAAGACAGGTGTTCCCGCCCAAACGATAGGTAAACGGCTTTTCGTTCGGCAACCCTGCGCCGACTATATTCGGGCGGTACGGCATTTCGAGGACGTCGGGCATATGACATTCGGCACTCGCGTCCGTTATCGCGGTTTTTACGCCGTTTTCTGCAATATCAAGAACAGTTGTCACGAGATACCCCGCGTTCAGCGCGACAGCCTCGCCCGGCTCTAAATACACTTCCAAACCGTATTTTTCGCGGAAATCTTTGATTGTCCTGATCAGCAGTTCGCGGTCATAGTCCGCTCTTGTGATGTGATGACCTCCGCCGAAATTTACCCACGTTATTTTGTCAAACATAAAACCGAATTTTTCCTCAAAATGCGGGAGCGTCCTCGCTAAGACGTCGGCGTTTTGTTCACACATTGTATGAAAATGAAGTCCGTCAATGCCGTCCGCGAGCGAAATATCCTCGGTGAATTTCTCGGCGGTAACGCCTAAGCGCGAACCCGCAGAGCACGGGTTGTAAATATCGGTTTCTATCTCGCTGTATTCGGGGTTTACCCGTATCCCCGCGTGAATATAATTTTCGCGCGCGCGGATTTTACCGCGGTATTTTGCCCATTGCGCGGGGGAGTTGAACACAATATGGTCGCAGTAATTTAAAATCTCGTCAAAATCCCGTTCGGGGTAGGCGGGCGAAAAGACGTGGTTTTCCCGTCTGAACGGCTTTGCCATTTCCTCGTAGCCGAGTTTAGCCTCGAACAGTCCGCTTGCGGTGCATCCGTCGAGATATTCGGCTATCAGCGGGTAAGTCGCGAACGCGGAATACGCTTTCTGCGCGAGCAGGATTTTACAGCCCGCGCTGTCTTTTACGCTCTTTAAAATCTCCAGATTTTCCGTCAGTTTCTTCTCGTCAATGACGTAACACGGCGTTTCGACTTCGGTTATAAAGTTCATTTATGCTCCTATTTCTTTTTGTTCAGCCTTATCGTTGACACGATAACGAAAGCAAGCGTCGCCGCGACTGTAGGGATAAGCAGGAAAAACACGGTGGTATTTTTAAGCAGACACCCCACGGCGTTTACGGAAAAAATCGCGCCTATCAGCAGAAAAACCACGCCCGACTGCCGAAACAGCGGTTTTAAGTTCATATTCCTGCGCTCTAGTTCGCTTGCATAGAGGTACTCGTTGTTCAACGGCTTTCCTACGCAAAAAAGCTGAGTAATGCCCAAAACCACGCACCCGAAAGCGATTGCACCGCAGACAATGCCTGTTATAATCCCTCCCATAGCTTAACGCTCCTTTCTGTTTATAAAGGCTTTTCAGTCCACCAAAACGGGGTTTCTGTCCTCTTCCCACGGCAAGCCCCACTTATTAAGCGCGTCCATAAACGGGTCGGGGTCGAACTGCTCGACGTTCCACACGCCCGCTTTTTTCCACTTGCCCGTCAGAACCATCATCGCGCCTATCATCGCGGGAACGCCCGTTGTGTACGATATAGCCTGCGAACCGACTTCCCTGTAACATTCCTGGTGGTCGCATATATTATATAGGTAATAATTCTTGTCCTTGCCGTCCTTTTTGCCCGTGAAGATACAGCCGATGTTCGTCTTGCCGACGGTTCTCGCGCCCAATGACGCGGGGTCGGGGAGAACGGCTTTCAAAAACTGCAACGGCACTATTTCTTTCCCCTCAAACATAATCGGCTCAATGCTCGTCATTCCTACGTTCTCCAAACACTTTAGGTGCGTCAGATAACTCTGCCCGAACGTCATAAAGAAACGTATTCTCTTTATTCCCTTGATATTAAGCGCAAGGCTTTCAAGTTCCTCGTGGTGAAGTAAATACATATCCTTTTCGCCGACGCCTTTAAAATTATAGACGCGCTTTATTTCCATAGGCTCGGTTTCTACCCACTTGCCGTTTTCGATGTAACTTCCCTTTGCGGAAACCTCGCGGATATTTATTTCGGGATTGAAATTCGTCGCGAACGGATAGCCGTGGTCGCCGCCGTTGCAGTCCAAGATGTCGATATAGTTTATCTCGTCAAACTCGTGCTTTTGCGCGTAAGCGGAGAATACGCCCGTAACTCCGGGGTCGAAACCGCACCCCAAAACGGCGGTTATTCCCGCTTTTTCAAAGCGTTCCTTATACGCCCACTGCCACGAATACTCGAATTTCGCGGTATCTTCGGGTTCATAATTCGCCGTGTCAAGATAATCCGCCTTACATTCAAGGCAAGCGTCCATAATGTGCAGATCCTGATACGGCAGAGCGATGTTCATTACAATATCGGGTTTGTAATCGTTTATCAGCTTTACAAGTTCGGGGACGTTATCGGCGTTCACCGCCGCCGTGGAAATCACGGTCTTTGTCTTGTCCTGCCATTTCTCTTTTAAAGCGTCGCACTTCGCTTTCGTCCGCGACGCTATCATTATCTCCGAAAAGACCTCGCTGTTTTGACAGCACTTCGCGACAACTACTGATGCAACGCCGCCCGCGCCTATTATCAATGCTTTGCTCATTATAAAAACCTCCCTTTATTTTCACCTGTTATTTTCAGTCAATATACCCTACCAATATCACAACCAACGCCATAGACAAGACAATCAGTCCGACGGCAAGAGCGTTTCCGCTCACTTTATTTAATACGCGCATTTTAAACAGTATGATAAGCCAGATTATCAGCACCGCAATCGCGAGGACAAGCAAGCCCGCAACTATCTTCAGTTTGCCCGTCAATTTATAATTGCTGTCGGCGTAAAGTCCTTCGCTTACCGACATTTCAAGTTCGGCTAATTGTCTGTTCACTTCATACACGCGAAGTCCGCTTTTCGGCGCGGTTCGGCGAAGCAGCGCTTTTATATGCACGGGCGCTTTTGCCGAACCGTCCGAGGAGTTGAAGTTTTCGTTAAACCATTTTGGTTCAGCCTGCACTAAATACGGGGTAAGTCCGTCTTTGTCGAGCGTAATATAAAAATGTTCCGTCCTCACGGGGATTAAAGCGAACAGCTTGTGCGTTATCTCGTACACTTCCTTTGCGTAATAAGCGTCATACTCGATAACATCGCCCTTGCCCGCCGTTTCAACGGGCGCGGTCGGGGCTGTCTGGTCCTGTATTCCCCCTATCAGCGACATTACAAGGAAAAGCACGCAGAATATCGAAACTATAACAATACTTACCTTGCTGTTTCTTGCTCCCGCCATTCTATTCTCCTTTCGTTTCCCTTAACACATCGCGCACGTTCTGCGGTAATGCGAAACAGCCGATATGCACAAAGCGGTTGTAATAATACGTCCGAAGTCCTTGAGATAACCACCAGTCCGCGCTGAAATCATCTACGGGGTGGAATTTCTTTGACGCGAACCCGAACAGCCAATGCCCCGACGGATAAGTCGGGATATGCGCCTGATAAACGAGCGCTATCGGGAAAAACGACTTTATGCGCGCGTGCGCACGTTTCATCGCCGAGGCGTATTCGTCATAGAACGTGCTTTCATGCTGATTTACGAGTATTCCGTCCGCTGTCAGCGCCTTATAGCAATTCCCGTAAAATTCCTTTGTAAACAAGCCCTCGCCCGGTCCGAACGGGTCGGTGCTGTCAACTATTATCAAATCATACTCGTTTTCCGCGCCGCGAACGAATTTAAGACCGTCCTCGTAGTAAATATGAACGCGCGGGTCACCGAGCGAACACGTCGTCTGCGGAAGATACTCGGTGCAAATCTCGACGACGCGCCTGTCAATTTCTACCATATCTATATGTTCCACATTCTTAAAACGGCAAAGCTCGCGTATCGTCCCGCCGTCGCCCGCGCCGATAACGAGAACGCGCTTTATATTCGGGTTTACGCTTAAAGGAACGTGGGTTATCATCTCGTGATATATTTTCTCGTCCTTTTCGGTCAGCATAAGACAGCCGTCCAGCACGAGTATCCTGCCGAACTCGTAGCTTTCAAGAATATCAATCTGCTGAAACTCGCTTTGCTCGGATACCAAATGCTCCTTTATTTTAATAGAGAACTTCACACTTGAAGTGTGGTTTTCGGTGAACCATAGTTCCACAATGATTTTCCTTTCGATTAAAGTACAATTTAATTTAAGAAGTAAGAATTGTATATTCCCGCTGCGCGGGAATATACAGAGGTAAGAGGTAAGACATGGTGTCCGCCTACGGCGGACAGAAAGATTGTCAGCGGACTAATGCGCCCCTGCACCGCGCAGGCGGTGCGCCTTTTGCCAAGAGCTTCAACGTAAAGACCCGCAGGTCTTACCTCTTACCTCTAAAGTTGCGCCCCCAAGGCTACTGTGGATAGGGGTATTTCCTGCGATAGGGGGCGCAACTTTAAACCTCTTACTTCTTACCGCTACCTCACGACCTGCAAGCACCCCACTTGCATATCCCGACAGCCCGTTAAACTGCACCCTTTCTCCTTAGCGAACTTAATGTAATCGAGTATATCCCGCGTAATGCGTTCACCGGGGGCTAGAATGGGTATTCCCGGCGGGTAGCACATCACAAACTCACTGCATACTCTGCCCGTCGTCTGTTCAAGCGGTAACGTTTCCTGTTCGGCATAGAACGCCTGCTGAGGGGGCATATCGACCGTGGGGTTTATATACTCGTGGTCGAAAAGTCCCGCGGGAGAACGCCCGTACAGCCGCTTTATTTCCGACAGCGCGGACACTAACCGCTCTATGTCAAGCGAACGGTCGCCGCCCGTGATTATCGCTAAAATATTCCCGATGTCGCCGAACTCTATTTGAATGTCGTACTCGTCGCGGAGCAGGTCGTACACCTCAATTCCCGCAAGACCCATTGCCCTTGTGTGAACGGAGAGTTTTGTCTTGTCGAACGCGAAAAACTCGCGCCCGTTGCAAAGTTCCTCGCCGAAAGCGTAATATCCGCCTATTGCGTTAATCTCACGGCGGGCGTATTCGGAAAACTCGACTGTCTTTGCGTAAAATTCCTTGCCGTGGAGCGCGAGGTTCTGCCGTGCGAGGTCAAGCGATACCATAAGAAGATAACTCGCCGACGTGGTTTGCGTGAGGTTCACTATCTGGCGGACGTAATCGGGAGCGACGGTATCAGCCATCAGCAAGACCGCGCTTTGCGTGAGCGAACCGCCCGTTTTGTGAACGGACACCGCCGACATATCCGCGCCCGCCGCCATTCCCGAAACGGGCAATCCCTCGCCGAAATAAAAATGTGTGCCGTGCGCCTCGTCGCACAACACCAAAAGCCCGTGCTTATGCGCAATTTCCACGATTTTCTTTAAATCCGAACAAATGCCGTAATACGTCGGGTTGTTTACAAGCACGGCTTTTGCGGTCGGGTTGCGGACAATCGCGAGTTCCACTTCTTCGGGGCGCATACCGAGCGGTATGCCGAGTTCCCCGTTCACTTCGGGGTTTACATACACCGGGACAGCTCCGCACACGACAAGCGCGTTAATCGCGCTCCTATGGACGTTTCGAGGCAGGATTATCTTGTCGCCCGATTTGCAGACGCTCATTATCATCGCCTGCACCGCGCCCGTCGCGCCGTTTACCGTAAACAGCGAATTTGCCGCGCCGAACGCGTCCGCGCAAAGTTCCTGCGCCCTCTTTATCACGGACACGGGGTGACATAGATTATCGAGCGGTTTCATCGAGTTCACGTCGTTTTTAAGACAGCTCTCCCCCAAAAAATCGCTTAATATCCTGTTCCCGCGCCCGCCCTTATGTCCCGGCACGTCGAATTTCACAACGCGCTTTTGGCGGTACTCTTTCATTGCCTCGTACAAAGGGGCAAAATCTTGCTTTAATTTCAAGGTGCTTTAACTCCTATAGGTGGATTTAGTAGTAGTTAGAGAATAGTTGTTAGTAGTTAGTTTTGGTGCGCCCTACGGGCGCGATTAGATTGTCTTTTAGTCCAGAGGTTGACACACTAGGGTAAAAGCCACACCTCCTGCGAGGTGCAGGGGCGTATTAGTCCGCAGACAATCTTTCTTGTTCCCCCGCAGGGGGAACACCTAAACTAATAACTAACTACTATTCTCTAACTACTTATAAACTCCAACTTTCCTAACGAATATCAGTATATGTTCATCCCGCTGAATATTTCAATCATCTCACTGCGCAGGCTGTTCGTAATCGCAAGGCGTTCCTGCGGGTGGACTTCATAAGCGTCCGTGTTGAACAGGTAGTTTTGAAGTTCTATTTCTTTGATAAGCATTTTTGTGTGGAATATATTTGACTGATACACGTTCACGTCCATAGCGTCGTATCTTGTAAGCGTTTCGGGGTCGATAAATTCCTGTATTGAGCGCATAGGACTGTCCATAAAGCACTTTTTCCCCGTTACATCGCGCGTAAAACCGCGCACGCGATAATCTATTATGATAATATCGGAATCGAAACTGCCGATAAGAAAATCCAGCGTTTTAAGCGGCGTTATCTCTCCGCACGTCGCAACGTCAATATCTACGCGGAATGTCGAGATCGCCTTATCGGGGTGATATTCGGGGAAAGTGTGGACGGTGATGTGACTTTTATCCAAATGCGCATTAACGGAACAGCCCGCCGACTGATAGTATTCCAAACCCTTGTTGCAGGAACTGTCGATATGTTCGGGGTCGATACTTCCCTCGGCAAACAGCACGTTCACGGACGCGCCCTGCGGGTCATAATCCTGTTTTGATATGTTCAGTACGGTAGCGCCGATACGCTCCGTCACTCCGCACAAAATACCCGTCAGCCGTTCGGAATTATACTGCTCGTCAATATAAGCGATATAATCCTTTTGCTCCCTCTCACTTTTCGCGTAGCACACATCGTAAATGTTAAAGCTGAGCGTTTTTGTGAGGTTGTTAAAGCCATACAGCGACAGCTTTTTTTCCAACCCTAACATCACCCTTTCCTGAATAAAATTTTTAAAACTATTTTGTTTTCACACAAATTATATTTACAGTCAAAATGATTATAACATATTTTCAAAAAAATAGCAATAGTTTTTTATTATTTTTTAAAGATAACGGCGCACGGATTTTTTGCCGTGCATAACACGGAAAGAATACTTGCAAAAAATATCCGCGCAATTCGTTTAAACCTAAAAAATGCGCTTTGTTTATTGCATTTTAATAAATTCAATATAAAAAAATATACAATTTTATGAAATATTACTATTGAATTTACCAATATGTTGTGTTATAATGTAATTGCCTAAAATAATACCTTGTGTAGGGGAAGTAAAAGTACAAGCTGAAAATACAAAAATGCAGTTGTACCGTTCGCTGTCAGCAGGCGTTTATTTTATGGCGAAGTTATTTACTGCGATGAAGAACTAAAGGAAAATATGCGTTATCGGCTTACATCAAAAACCGTTTCGCCGTGCGCAGAAAGCGTAAGAAAAAAACGGGTCAAAGCAGGGGTGCGTTTTTCGGTTTCAAAACAGGAAGATTTGCCCCGGCAATGCCAAGGAGGATTTTATGGATAACAAAGAACTGTCTGCAAAGGTATGGAGCAACATTGAAAAAAGCAAGAGAAAAGCGGCGAAGTTTGAAGATAACGTTATCGTTTCTTTCTCGCTGATTTCCGAAAAGAATGACGACGATCTTTATGTTGCGGTCATCAACGGCGAACTTTCCGTTATGCCGTATCGCTACAACGAGTACGGCTGCGAAATCGAGGCGTCGGCGGAAACCGTAAACAAGCTGTTTTCGGGCGCGCTTTCATTCGATAAGGCTCTGAAAGACGGCATGGCTGTTGTTAAGGGCGGCGATGTTGCTAAGTTCAAGGCTCTGGAGTGCCTTGTTCCCGCGAAGAAAACTGCGGCTAAGAAGTCTGCTGCTAAGACTGCCGCAAAGAAAACCACGGCTAAAAAGTCAGCAACTAAGACTTCCGCAAAGTCTACCGCGAAAAAGACCGCAAAGCCCGCTGCGAAACCCGCTGTTAAAACTCCTGCGGCGAAACCTGCGGTTACTGAAAAGCCCGCTGCAACGGCTGCAAAGCCTGCTGCTCCCGCAGCTAAACCCGCAGCACCTGCAACAAAGCCTACTGCTACAACAACTAAGCCCGCAGCGCCCGCTGTTAAGCCGACTGTTAAGAAGTAATTTGCACATATTAAGAATAACAAGCCTGCCTTAATCGGCAGGCTTTTATTTTGCGGGAATATAATTTATTATTCAATAGTCGGTCTTAACTGTAAACTGTTAAAAGCTGCTATCTTGACTTTATTTCAGAAATATGATATAATAGCAATAGAATAAACTGCGCAGATTTAAGGAGAATAACAATGCCGACTATATGTATGTTCAGAGGAATTAAGGTTTGTATTTACTGGCAGGATCATATGCCACCGCATTTTCACGCGTTTTACGGCGGGGCTGAGGTTCTTGTATCAATTGAAGATATTGAAGTAATGGACGGCAGTATGCCGCCAAAACAACTTAAAATGCTCCTTGGTTGGGCGGCGTTTCATCAGGAAGAACTTCGGGAAAATTGGGAACTCGCACGGCAAAAGCAAGAGTTGTTTTCTATAGAGCCATTGAAGTAAAGCGCTTGTGGAGGTGACCAAAATGCCGCAGTCAGTTGAATACTATCAATCCAAAGGCTTTGACAGAAAAACCGCCGAGTATTTCGCGGCGGGCAGGAAGAAGATTATAAGCGTTTCGGCTAACGATGATTTTACGCTGTTTATAAATTTCGACAACGGCGAAAAGCGGCTGTATGACGTTCGCCCGCTTTTGCAAAAAGGCACGGTATTTGAAAGAATAGCCGATATAAACACGTTTCGCCGCGCTTATGTCGATGAACAGCATTGCATAGCTTGGGACATTGACCCCGATGTCAACAGCAACGAGGTTTGGAGCAACAAGATAGATTTGTGTTCGGACAGTTGTTATATAGACAGCGTGCCTGTTGCTGACAACATACGAGGAAATTTGTAATGTACAGATACGAAATAATTTTATATTGGAGCGCGGAGGACGAGCGGTTTATCGCGGAAAACTCACGTTCTCGTAAATACAGAAAAGTCTGCAAAGAACTTTAGGAAATTGATAATCGCTGTGAATATTAACAACTCTTGCCCCCGCCGTCGGCGGGGCAATTTGTCTTTTTAACCCGTTCCCCGCCACAGGCGGGGAACCGCCTTTTTACTATTCCGGCGTTTTCCGCGTAGCGGATAATGAGCGTTTTCCGCGTAGCGGATAATGAGCGTTTTCCGCGTAGCGGATAATGCGTACACTCTTAACTGTAAACTGATGACGGCGGGGAGAGGGGTTCTGCATATTTAGAAGTTTTACGCCCAAGCCCAAATTCTAAATTGTCCGACCCTCGCATAAAATCCTACGGGGTGATAAAATGCGAAAGAAAAAACACGCCGACAAACTAAAGCCGTATCTGTTGGGAACGCTGTTCGGCTACTTTGCAATGCTGATTACGATTTTGCCCGCGTCATTGGTGCTTTCCTTGATGAAATCGGCGGCGGCGGGAGCGGGCGCGGCGGCGGTCGTCGCACTTACTATCGGCGGGTTCGTCTGCGGAAAAACAGCGGGGCTTATTCGACGCAGGGACGGGCTAAAAACGGGTCTGCTCTGCGGTGCGATGTTCGCCGTGCCTATTGTTCTTATAGCGTTTATTACCTCAACCAAAACAAACGGATTTCTTCTTCTGAAGATAGCGTTATGTATGTCGTTCGCCGCTGTCGGCGGGGTGTCGGGCGTCAATTCGTCTGAGGAGTAGTTTATGAAAATTTTGTTGTCCGTTATCGCGGGTTTCTGCGCGGTGTTTCTGATGATAAATCCGAAAGTTGTTTCCGAAACGATACGCGTTTCTTCGGTAAGCTGCCTTGAAGTTATCGTGCCGAGCCTGTTCGCGTTTACCGTGCTTGCAATTTATCTGCAAAAAAGCGGACTGTATCGGTATGCTTTGAAACCATTGACTTTCCCTTTATCAAAAATCCTGCGAATGGACGAGGAACTCTGCGCGGTCTTTGTTCTGGCGAACATCGGCGGTTATCCCGTCGGCGCGAAACTGCTCTCGGAACTCGTGCGGCAGGAACGGCTTTCCGCAAATGACGCGGGAAGAATGATGTGCTTTTGCTTTGGGAGCGGTCCGGGCTTTATGATCGGAATAATCGGAATGAAGATTTTCGGCAGCGCGGCGGCGGGTATTACCCTGTTCGGCGTGAGTTTTGCCGTGTCGCTGCTTATTGCGGGATTTATGCGGACACGAGGAAATTACGAACTGAAACCCGCCGAAAACCGCTTTGAACTTACCACGGACAGTTTCATTTCATCGGTTGCTGACGCGGCGCGGGTAATGTTTACCGTATGCGCGATGATAGTCGGGTTTTCGGCAATCTCGGCAATTTTACGGGAAATCGGCGTTTACAGTCTGTTCAGCGAAATATTCGGCACGGGAGAAATTTTCCCCGCACTTCTCGAAGTTACGAGAGCCGCCGAAATTCCGCTTTCGGAACACTCTCTGCCGTTCTGCGCGGCATTGCTGGCGTTCGGCGGAGTGTGCGTTCTTATGCAGATAGCCGCGCTTGCTAAAAATATTCCGCTTAAAAGTTTTTTAATCTCACGAGTACCCGCGGCGTTTCTCTGCGCGGTAATCTCCACACCCCTTGCAAGCCGTTTCGAAACAATTCAGACGCTTTCGGGGAACGCAGTCGTAACGCCGTTCACAAAGAACGCCGCGCTGTCCTTGTGCGTTATCGCGATGAGCTGTTTGTTGCTTGTGGGGAAGAAAGAGAATTACACGAGGTAAGGGGCGAGGGGGCGCAGTAGCTAGAGAATAGAGGCTAGTAACTAGTAAATGTTTAGGGCAGGCGGGCAGGCTGCGGGCAGGCTGCGGGCAGGCTTTGGGGCAGGCAAATTTGGCTTAACACCGCCGTTTGGGCAGGCTTTTGTTGTTTTTTATATATTCTAAGAAGTTTTTTAATTACACACAAAACAAATGCAAATCTATGCACTAAAAAAGTATAAGGAATTTGGCAAAATAGCCCGCCAGCCTGCCCAAACGGCATAACAATGCGGGTTCAAGCCTGCCCGCAAGCCTGCCCGCAGCCTGCCCAAAGCCTGCCCTTGACCTGCACTCTTAACCCGCAAAAACACCCCGCCGTCGGCGGGGCGTATTAATTAAAAGACAATCTAATCCGCGCGCGGAGCGCGCACATTATACTGTGCACTGTGCACTGTTAACTGTAAACTGCGGAAGAATGCTCCGCGCCCTTATCAAGCACCCTCTAAAACGTTTTGTTCCCTTTAGCCGCGGCGCGTATCTCCATAACGCCCGTTTCGGGGTAGAAAAATTGTGTGCGCCCGTAGTCAAGTCCGACATCTTCCGCGAGTATCGGGATACGGTTTTCGCGCAGGAACTTTCTTACCGCCTCTAAGTTGCGTTCGCCTATGTTGAATTTGTCCGAGGCAGTCGCGAACATCGTCGCGCCCCCCGCTATCTTTGCGGTAAGCCGCGCCCGTGACGCGCCCATTCGCACCATTTGGTCTACAAGCATAGGAAGTGCCGAGTCGGCAAAGCGCATCGGGGTTTTCAGCCTGCTGTCGGCATTGCTTTCGGGGAGCATTATGTGCGATAACCCGCCGACTTTCGTTGCCATATCATAAAGGCACACCCCAACACAAGACCCCAGCGCGTATGTCACTAATATGTCGGGGGGCTTACATACCTTTAAATCTCCAATACCAATAGTTATGTTCATTTATCTACACCGAGTTTCTTCATCAATATCTCTAGAGATTCCATTTCGGGGATAAGTATTATATTGGACTCTATGTTTACAAAATCGACTTTTATGCCCTCGTCAATGAACAGCACCTTGTCGCCGACTTCGGTAAGCGTCGTCATCGGGGCGCTCATCAGCGCGCCCATCATATCCACCGTCATTGACGGCGGATCCATTTCTATTGTGAACTCAGCCATTGCGCCGAGCGCAGACAGATACGCCCCCGCCATTATGTTGCCCATTTCCTTTACAGCAGAACTGTCCGCGTCGTCCATTTTGATAACGTCTATGTGGTCCTTGCCCATAAACGTATTCACGACTATCTGCGCGAACGCGTTTTCAAGCAGGAACATCATCATTCCCTTTATATCGCCTTTAAACGACACCAAAATAGCCGTCATAATCTTTTCGGGACCGCCGACTTTGTCTATTATCGCCTGATAATCCAGCACGCTGATTGTCGGAACGTGCATTGTGACGGGCTTTCCGAGCATTGCCGAAAGCGACGACACCGCGTTCCCCGAACCGATATTCCCTATCTCCTGCAAGCAATCAATTGCAACGGGAGATAATTCCTCGAAATTCTTGTACATAAATAATCACTTCCCTTGAAGAGGTTAGATGTGAATATTCCCGCTTACGCGGGAATATTCAGAAGCTGGAGGCTAGATTTCAAAGTATCCGCCTACGGCGGATAGAAAGATTGTCTGCGGGTAAGTACGCGCCTGCACCTCGCAGGCGGTGTGGCTTATACCTAGTGTGTCAACCTCTAAACTTAAAGACAATCTAATCGTCCGCGAGAGCGGACACACCGGAATCCAGCCTCTAGCGTCTGCGCTTTCCCGCGGAGCGGGAAAACGCGCCTCTAGTTTCTTCGCATTACCTTAAATTATTAGAAATCCTTGCCAATTCATCAGACGTAGTAACTACACGGGAGCTTAGTTGGTATGCCCTCTGCGTTTCAATCAGCTTTACCATTTGGTCGGCTAGGTTGACGTTGGACGTTATCAGCGCGTAGGGGATTTTATCCATCGTGTAGACCCATTCGCCCGTGTTTTCGTCCTGTATGCGGCACGCGACTGCTTCGCCCGAACGGTTCGTTTCCTGATAGCGGTTACTGCCCATAGCCTCAATGCCGAACGGGTTCGGGAACTGAAATACTCCGACAGCCTCGTGAACGCCCGCCCAATCCACGTTGTCTGTGAACTGCTGTTCGGACACCTGTATGCGCTGATTGTTATAATCTAAGACATACTCTCCCTGCGGGGTTGACAAGAACCACGCGCCTGTTTCATCGTCCTGCATAATATCGAATGTGATGTTATGCGCGTATCTTATGCCGTTTGCGCCCTCTACCGCGTACATCGCCTCGTTGTCGCCGAGTACCAGATCAGACAGCGCGGCGGCGTCCGTCTGCTTTTCGACGTTTCTGTCCGCTGTCGCCGCGACGTTATAGCGCGTTTTGTCGCTTGTCGTGAGTTCGCCTGCGTTGAATGTGAAAACTCCTACACGGTCGCTTAGTTCATTCCAATTGACAGCGAAATAATCGCCGTTCTGATTTACGTTTGAACCGTCCTCAGGCGGGATATAATCGACTTCAATCATCTGATTGCTGCTGTCGAGAATGAAATCTCCCTTTGTGGAACCCAGATACCACTTGCCTTTATAATCCTGAATAGACAGCTGTTCATCGCGCGTATATGTGATATTTCCCAAAACGTCCTTTACCGCGAAATATCCGTCGTTTGTCGTGATTTCCGCGCCTGTGGGCGCGTCCTCTGCGGACGGGGTTATCGTCTTTTGCGCGTTTAAATTCCTCGCGGGAGTATCGGCGTTTATTTCTCCGCTGTATGTATAGCGTATTCTGCTAATCTGCTCCGCGTCGCTTGTGAATGTGCCTATCTGTCCGCTTACGTCATTCCAATTGAGCCTTGCTAAAATATCGTTTCTCGTTTCCTGCTCGAACGGAACTTGTATGCGCTGTTTATCGTAATCTAAAACGTATTCCCCCTGCGAGGAAACG
This sequence comes from uncultured Clostridia bacterium, assembly GCA_947628655.1. Taxonomy (GTDB): domain Bacteria; phylum Bacillota; class Clostridia; order Oscillospirales; family Ruminococcaceae; genus CAG-115. The sequence goes on from CANRAS010000007.1 coordinate 66,368, forward strand.
AGATACCACACGCCGTCAAGCTGAGTTATGCCGAACTTTCCGTCGCGCGTATAGTTTACATTTCCCCAGCGGTCTTGAACGGCAAAAAAACCCTCGCCCGCTATCGCCATATCCTGCGGACGTTCGGTTTCCTTAAAGAACGACTCCGAAAACATCAAGTCTGTTTTCTGGATATAAGTGCCGTGACCCGTCTGCCAATCCGCCTCGGGGCGGCGGTAGGTTTCGTAAATGCAGTCCGCGAAATCTGGGCGTATCGTCTGATAACCCTCGGTGTTTATGTTCGCGATGTTGTTTCCGTAGATGTCAAGCGCCTTGCCCTGCGCTATCATTGCGGATTTGCCTGTATGGAACGATATATTCATATGCTACCTCACACTTTCTTGCTAAGGCTTGCCGACGTCTGGTTAAGCTGGTCGCTCATTTTCAGTATCGTGGAATTAGCCTCGTAAAGTCTGTTTGCCTCTAAGAGCATATTCAGTTCGTAGTTCCAATCCACGTTGGAACGCTCGAACGCGCCCTGTATTATATCGAACTTCAAATCTTCGGGCGGGTCTGACACATTCACTTCCGTGAACATATCCGCGCCGAACTTCTTTATATCCGCTTCGGGGTCAACGTATGTCAGCATAAGCGTATCGACATAATCCGTATACTGCCCCGTTTCCTCGTCTTTTAAGTAAATCGCGCCGTCGACGTCTATCAGGAAATCCTTTGTTCCTAAGTAGATGTCGCCGTTTTCGCCCTGTATTCTTCCCGAATGACCGAGAGCAAGATAACCCTCGCCGTCGAGTTCCCACTGACCGTTGCGCGTGAGCATAACTTCCGCGTCAGCGTTCGGGTAAATCGTTCTGATGTTGAAATACATATCGCCCGCGATAGCCACGTCAAACGGGCTGTCGGTATATTCAAAACTCGACTGTTCAAGGTCGGTGTAGGAAGTGTCAACATAGCGGTGAGTGAACGTTCCCGAAAGTTTCGAGCGGTGCTTTACAAGTATCATCTGCTCGTCAAACGTGTTTGTAAGCACGGTATCGCGCTTATAGCCCGATGTGCTGACGTTCGCTAAGTTATTGCCGATAGTGTCCAGCTTGCGCTGGTTTATAATCATTCCGTTTGACGCGTAATAATAGGCTCTGTTCATAAATCTTCCTCCTTAATTTAATCAGCCCGACTTGAAGTACGGCTCTAGTTTTGCCTTTAAAAGCAATATCGCCTTTGAATGTATCTGGCAGACGCGCCCTTCGGTTATTCCGAGCGCTTTCGCGATGTCCGCGTATTTGAAGTTATTGTAATAATAAAGCGTTATGACCTCGCGCTCTTTGTCCTTGAGTTCGCTTATTGCCTGCGCTACAACGCCGCGCATTTCCTCGCGCATTAATTCGCTGTCCGTCGCCGCGTCCATAGACGGCTCGTTTATATTATCCTCGTACAAAAGTTCCTCAAACGACAGCGTTAAAGTACACGAACACTCCGCCATTTGCTTTAGGAGTTTGTTTTCGTCCATTTTCAGATACTCCGCAAGTTCGGCGGTTGTGGGCGCTCTCCCATTTAAATTATACAACATAGAGTTCGCTTTGTCAAGCACTTTGGAGAATTTTCTGACGTTTCGCGGTATCCAATCCTGCGCACGGATATAGTCGATGATAGCGCCGCGGACTTTAAGCCCCGCGTACGTTTCAAACTTCGCGCCCTTTGTCGGGTCGTAGGTTTCTATAGCGTCCATAAGCGCGAGAACGCCCTCGTTTATCACGTCGTCGGTATCGCCGAATTTTATGTACATATTCCGCATAGAGAGCGCACACGCGCGCACAAGTCCCATATTCTTCAAAACGATTTCATTGCGCAGGGCGATGTCGCCCGACTGCTTATAGACGGCGATCTGCTCCGCTGTCGTGTTCGTTTCGGCTGAACTTATCTCTGTATTCAATGTGCGCACCCCCTTTGCTTACGGTATTTTGACCGAATAAACGGGTTGTATTATATTCGCTTTTTATTACCCCTTGTTATCAAACCGCCATTGTGTGCGTTGAAAGCGAGATGTTGCCTATCGCCTGAATTTGCGCGGACGCGTCAATCTCGCTGTAGGACAGGACGGTGATGTTCTGTATAAACTGCTCGGTGAGTTTCTTGAAGTAAATCCGCACGACGGGGGACGTTAGTATAATAACGTTCGGTATAACGTCCTTTATCTTGTCTATCTCCTCGTTTGTCGCCGCGACAATGCTCTGAATAAGGTCGGGCGCCATTGCTAGGTAAGAGCCTTGGTCGTTTTTCTTCACTGCTGATACTATCATATCCTCTATCTGCGTATCGAGCGTTATAACGCGCAGAGAATTTGCCTCGGCAAAGCGGTGTGTTATCGTGCGTTTGAGCGACTGCCTTACATACTCCGTCGCGATGTCGATGTCCTTTAGGACGTTCGTGTGGTCGCCGAGCGTTTCGAGAATGGTTTCCATATCGCGGATAGGCACGCCCTCTTTGAGCAGATTTGACAATACTTTCTGTAAATATCCGACGGATATTACTTTCGGTATAAGGTCGTCAACGACAATCGGGTTCGTTTTCTTGACGTTCTCAATCATCGTGTTTACGTCCTGCCGAGAGAGGAGTTCGTGAGCGTAGCGTTTCATTATCTCGCTCCAATGGGTTATCATAACGGATACGGGGTCAATAAGCGTATATCCCGCGACGTCCGCCATAATTTTCTTGTCCTCGCTTATCCACTTCGCGGGAAGTCCGAACGCGGGTTCTATCGTGTCGATACCCTCGATTTCCGTCGTAACGTCGCCGCTGTCAAGCGCTAAGTAGTGGTCTACGAGTATCTCGCCGCTCGCCACGCTTTCGCCCTTTATCTTGATGATGTACATATTCGGGTTGATTTCGGGGTTATCCGTCATTCGCACAGACGGGATTACCATACCCATATCGAGCGCGAACTGCTTTCGGAATATGACAACGCGGTCGATGAAGTTTCCTCCGCTTTTTTCGTCAACGAGCCGTAACAGCGAATAGCCGAACTCCATTTCGATAGGTTCGACGTTCAACAGCTTGAACACGTTGTCTATATCGCGGTAGTAGTCGTTGTCGGTCTTTGGTTTTTCGAGTTCCATTTGTTCCGCTTTCGCGCGCTGAGCGATTTCGAGTTCCGCCATTTTCTTTTTGTTGCGGTCAAGGAGAATTGCTCCCGCGATAAGCGCCACGCCCAAAATCAGCATAACAGGCACGGGGAAACCCGGAATGAACATCATAATTATCGTGACAATTCCCGCGATCAACAGCACGAACGGCTGTGCCGTGAACTGCGACTTGATGTCTTTCATCAGACTGTCGTCCGACGCCGCGCGGGTTACTATCATACCCGTTGCCACGGAGATAAGCAGCGCGGGTATCTGCGAGCAAAGTCCGTCGCCGACGGTCGCCAGCGAATATGTGTTCAAAACCGAGTTGAAATCACCGCCGCCGCGCACCATACCGATGATAACACCGCCGATAAGGTTTACAAGCGTTGTGATTATCGACATAATCGCGTCGCCCTTGACGAACTTCGTAGCACCGTCCATAGAGCCGTAGAAGTCCGCCTCGCGCTGAACGTTGGAACGGCGCGTCTTTGCCTCTTCCTCGTTGATAAGTCCCGAATTGAGGTCAGCGTCTATCGCCATTTGCTTACCGGGCATTGCGTCCAATGTGAAACGCGCCGCTACTTCCGATACACGTTCCGAACCTTTCGTGATAACGATAAAGTTCACCAAAACTATGATAATGAATATCAGAAAGCCGACGATAGCGTCGCCGCCCATAACGAAGTTGCCGAACGCTTTGATAATATTGCTTATATTCCCCGCGCCCCCGCCCGACAGGATAGAACGCGTCGTCGAGATATTAAGCGACAGTCTGAAAACCGTGGAGATTAACAGCACGGTCGGGAATACGGAAAACTCCAGCGCGCTTTTTATGAACATCGTCATAACGAGAATTATAAGCGACAGCGCGATATTCAGCATTATAAGGAAATCCTGCATTACTACAGGCAGCGGGATAATAATAGCGAGAACTATGAATATGATGAACAACACCATTGAATTGCTGAGTATTTTGCGTATCAAGTTCTCACTTCCTTTCTTCTGTATCTAATTATATAAACGATTAAACGTGGATTGTCTTGTTTGTTTCGCGGTAAACTATCGTTAATACTTCCGCTACCGCGTCATAGAGTTCATACGGGATTTCCCGCCCTAAGTCCACCTGCGCATAAAGCGCACGCGCGAGCGCGGGGTTTTCCATACAATAAACATTGTGTTCCTCGGCTATTTGGACTATCTTCATAGCGAGGTAATCCTTGCCCTTTGCTATAACCTGCGGGGCGCGGTTCTTTTCCTGGTCGTACCGCAAGGCTACTGCGTAGTGCGTCGGGTTACGGATAACAACGTCCGCCGTCGGGACTTCCTGCATCATACGGTTTCGAGCCATTTCCTGCTGACGTTGTTTTATCTTGCTTTTTATCTGCGGGTCGCCCTCCATTTGCTTGAACTCGTCCTTGACTTCCTGTTTGGACATCTTCATCTTCTTCTCGAACTGCCACCACTGGAACAGAAAATCAGCCGCCGCGACAAATACGAGCACTATGCAAATAGTCATCACGAGGTCGAAAATCGACAGCGCCGCGTATGCTATTCCCTGCATTAGTCCGCAGTCCATAAGCGACAACAGGCGCGGCATACGGTCACGGATTTCGTTAAACACGAGAACGCCGATCGCCGCGACTTCGACAAGTCCCTTTACTATTCCCGCTATCGACTGGAGCGAGAACATCTTTTTTATTCCCTCCAGCGGGTTCAGGCGCGAGAACTTCGGTTTTAAGGCTTTCATCGTGAAAAGCCCTTTGGTCTGCGCTATTGTCGGGATAATTCCCAATACCATAGCCGACAGGCACACGGGACCTACGACAAGCACTACAACGGTAATCATCTGCACGACAAGCGACATCAGATTATCCGCCGTCACCTCGTATGTTCCGCTTACCTCGTATATCCGCGTGCTGAACGACAGCAGATTTCGCATCAAAAAGCCCGCAAGCAGGCGCACTATCGCGAATATTCCCAATACCCCTACGGCGGTTCCGATTTCCTTTGACTGGAGGACGTTGCCCTCTTTTCGTTGGTCCCGTCGCTTTTTTGGGGTGGCTTTTTCGGTTTTATCTTCGCCTGCCATAAGCTACTCCTTAAGAGGTAAGAAGTAAGAGGTAAGCGAGCAATCCACTTTGCGGATCGCCCTGTAAGACAATGTACGCGCTACGCGCGCAGAAAGATTGTCTGCGGGTCAATGCGTTGATGCTAAGTGTTTAAAGCTACACTCTTACATCTTACCTCTAACCTCTCGAAATCTACCTTACCATTCATTTTTAGTCTATATTAGCTAAATCAACATACCGTCCAAAATTCCGTTTAAATTCTCAAAGAGTATGCCCATAAGTCTGTCCATAAACTCTGAAACTACCCCACAGCTTGCGGCTAGTACCACAAAGCCCACCAGCATTTTTATCTGGATATTCAGCACGAAAACGTGAATTGTCGGCACGGCTTTCATCAGCACGCCTATGCAGAATTCCGCGATAAGCGACGCGGCTATTACGGGCATTGCAAGTTTTAATCCCAACGTCAGGACGGTTTCAAAGTAATGCACGAGTATCGAAAACAAGTCCACGTTAAGACCCGTCCAGCCTATCGGGATACTTTCATACGACAGCGAGAAAAGCTGAATGTAGCTTTTATGACCGCCGACGGCGAAGAAATAGAGCATAAACCACAAACTGTAATACTGCGCGGAAAGTCCCGCGTTGCCGAATGTCGGGTCGTAGCTTTTCGCCATTGAAAGCCCTAACTGCATATCCATAACTTCGCCCGCCATTGTGAACACCTGTAACATCAAGTTCACAAAGAACCCCAACACCGCGCCGACAAGCAGTTCTTTCGCCATATCAAACACGAACGGGAAAAGTCCGTCGGGCATTGTGTAGTGAAAATCTCCCGCCGAGGTCATAACGAGCGCGAGCACGAGCGTTGCACCCGCCTTGACGGAATTTGGAACGCCGCGCCTTGCCATTATCGGGTTGAACGTGAATATTCCCGCCGTGCGCGTCAACACCATTGCATACACAACGACGTTTGTTATTATACTGTTCCATACTTCCGACACGATTAAAACCCCTTTTGCGCTCGGTTATGTTATCGGAGTTGCCGACATCGTTTCAAAGATAAAGTTTATAAAATCTATTATCTCGTTTGTCATCCACGGTCCGAGGAAAAACAGGACAAGCCCCACCGCAACGGCTTTCGGCGCGAACGAAATCGTCTGCTCGTGAATTTGTGTTGCCGCCTGAAGAATAGCTATTACAAGTCCCACTATCATAGCCACGAGGAGTACGGGCAGAGCCAGCTTGAACGCTAACATTATAGCCTCGCGGAATATGCTCATTACTACATCCTGCGACATAAACTACCCCTCCCGCGCTACAAGTTATAACTCGTCACAAGCGAGCTTATCATCAAATTCCAACCGTCCGCCAGCACGAACACCAAAATCTTGAACGGCATTGAAATCATCGCTGGCGGCAGCATCATCATACCCATTGACATCAGCGTAGAGCCTACTACGATGTCTATTATCAAGAACGGCAGGAATATCATAAATCCCATTTGAAAAGCGCGTTTAAGTTCGCTTATCATAAAACTCGGTATAATCACCGTAAGCGACAGGTCGTTTTCCTTAAATTCCTCCGTAAGACCGCCTTCGGGGATTTCCTCTTTGGAGAGTTCCACGAAAAATTCAAGGTCGTCGTTGCTTGTCTGCTTTAGCATAAACTTTTTAAGCGGTACACTCGCGCGCTTGAACGCGTCCTCGGTAGTTATCTCCTCGTTTGTGTACGGCTCGTAAGCGACTTCGTTTATTTCCTTAAAAACGGGCGCCATAATGAAGATTGTGAGAAACAGCGCCATTCCCGTAAGTACCATATTCGGCGGGGTGTTCTGCGTTTGCATTGCCGAACGCAGGAAACCCAGCACGATAACAATTCTCGCGAAACACGTCATCATAATAAGCAGTGACGGCAACAGCGCGATTATCGTCAGCAGTATGATTATTTCAAGCGGTCTTGACGCGTCCACGCCGATTACCTGTTGAAGAACCGACGCTCCGGGATTGCTCCCGACACCCTCTGCGGGCGTATCGAGATAGCCCGAACTGTTCGCGTCCGCGGAAGTCCCCGTGCTTGTATTGCTCGTTGTATCGTCGTCAGCATTCGCGTTTGCGGTCTGCGATACCGTGAGTTCGGAAGTGTCGTTTGCCGCCGCGTAGGCGCGAAGTCCCGCTAAGGCAAACGCGAGGAATATTGACAAAAACAGCGACACGCAAAACGTCAGCACTAATTTTTTATCCGCTTTTACAAAACGCTTTATCAAGTGCGTCGCCCCTTTCGTCGCTTTTATATTCCACGGTTTATTTCTTTTTCATATTCCCGATAACGGTTTTCAGGCTCTCCTTAAACGACGGGTTTTGTTTTTCGCCGTTTGCCGAAAGCGTTTCGGCGGTGAGTTCCTCCTCGGTCTGTTCGAGGTCGCATATCTTTTCTGTGTGGTTTGCCGTAACTCCCACGACCATACACTTTCCGCATACGGATAAAAGCAGGAGCATTTTATCGGGACCTAAGTTTATGCGCTCAAGTATCTTCATATTCTTGCTGTCGGATACGGCGATATGCTTGTTGAATTTCTTCATCAGCCAGAAAACCACGAAGATCAGAGCGAGTACGCCTATAAGCGCCATTATCATCTGAAAATATTCCAAGCCCTGTTCCCCTCCGTTTAAACTGAAAGTCCCGTGTCAAATTGTTTTAGGAAAACAATTGTTTACGCGAAAACTTCTGCTTTCAAAACGCCAAAAGGCGGGAGATTGCCCCGCCTGTTTAATATGCGTCCTATCAGCCGAGTACCTTTTTCACAGTCTGAAGAATTCTGTCCGCCTTAAAAGGCTTTACTATGAAGTCCAGTGCGCCGAGCTTTATCGCCTCAACGACCATTGCCTCTTGTCCCATTGCGGAACACATAACGACTTTCGCCATTGGGTCGCCCTCTTTGATTTTCTTCAGCGCGTCGATACCCGTCATATTGGGCATGGTAATATCCATAATAACAAGGTCGGGCTTTTCCGCCGCGTAAACTTCACATGCGATAGAGCCGTCCGCCGCCTCAAGAATACCCGTGTAGCCGTTTTTCGTGAGTGTATCTTTGATAAGCATTCTCATAAAAGCCGCGTCATCAACCAATAAAATCTTCTTGTCCATTATCTTCTCTCCTTAATGAATTTGATAAAAGTTAATCAGCACTCTCACTGTTTGTCAAGGCTTTCTATCAGCTTAGACTTCACTATTTCCGTGATTCTAACGGCGAAGTTGTCGTCTATTACAACGACGTCGCCGCGCGCGATAAGATTGCCGTTTACCACGACGTCAACGGGCGCGCCCGCCTGACGTTCAAGCTCGATTATCGTACCTTGTGTAAACTCTAGAATATCCTTTACCTTGCGTTTTGCCGTGCCTATTTCCACGCTTATTTCAAGCGGAACACCCATAAGGAGCTTTAAGTTGTCCTTTTGGTCTGTCGGAAGACCGAAATCCATCACATCGAACTGATGTAATTGTGCGTTCTGGACGTTTACGGGCGGCGGCGGCGGGTATGCGCCGTAAGCCGCATACTGCCCCGGATACCCGTACGGAACGCCCTGCGGAGGCATTTGATACATCGGCATTTGTCCGCCGTTTGGCATTTCCCCGCCTGTCGGCATTTGTCCGCCTGCGGGAGCAGTCGGAGCGGGCGCGGGTGCGGCGGGCGCCGAGGGTGCCGAAGGAGCGGGCGCAGGTGCAGGAGCGGGAGTTTCCGCGGCGGGAGCCTCTTCCTCTCCGGGTTCTGAGAACTTTTCTATCATCTTGCCCGAAAGCGTTTTCGCAAACGGGAGCGACATTACCGACATAAATTCGCTTTCCATAACTCCGTCAACCGTCAGGTTGAAAGTTACGGCAACTACCGTTTCGGAGTTATCCATTTCGCACAAATCACCGAAACTTGCGCTTTCTATTATGTACGGCATCGGAACAGATATATCAACGGGCATTCCCAAAAGGTCTGAAAGCGCCGTTGCGGACGCGCCCATCATCTGGTTCATAACCTCGCTTACCGCGCTGATATTCAGTTCGTCAAACTGGAAGTCGGGGTCTATGACAAGCGGGTTGCCTAAAAGCTGGTTCAGTATAAGCTGAACGTCATTCTGCTTTAAGACCATCATATTCAGACCCGTTATGCCCTCGACATACACGATTTTAACGCATATCGCAGGCTCTAGGTTATCGTAATTCAAGTCGCCTACTTTAACGACGCTTACTTGGGGTGTCGTAATCCAGACCTTGGCGTTGAGCAACTCTGATACAGCCGTTGCCGCCGAACCCATACTTATGTTCAGGATCTCACCGACCGCGTCGATCTCGTAGGAACTGAACTCTATGTTCTCTTCGTTCGCCATCAGACTTTTTACCTCAATTCTCTATAAAATTTTCTATCATTATCGCCTTTTTGTTGTTGTATGTCCCCAATTTTCCGTCACACCACGCGCGTTCTCCTATTTTCACGGTGATGTTTTCACTTATCTTCTTGTCAAGAGGGATTACGTCGTTCACCTGCAATGTCAGAACCTCGTACATATCGAGGTTTATCTCGCCCAAAACCGCCTTTATCGTGAGGTCTGTCGTGCTTATTCCCGTGAGAATGCTGTCGCGGCGTTCCTGCTCGCGGTTGGCGTCCGTCTTACGGCGGTTGCCCGAATACCGCGGAATGAACTTGCTCATTATCTCATCGAGGTTGATTGCGGGGATACACACGGAAACTATTGATTTCTGGCTGTTTATCTCCACTTCAAGCGCGACGATTATTACCGTGTCCTCGTGACCTATCGTCTGAACAACGCGCGAGTTCGTTTCTATGCCGATTAAGCGCGGTTCAAGGTCGATGTGCGTCATCCACGGCTCTTTTAGGAGGTCGGCAAGCGAACTCATAATATCGGTCATTATCGTGATCTCGATTTCCGTGAAGTCGCGGGTTATATCGCTGTATTCGCCCTTGCCGCCTAAGAGCCTGTCTATCATCGTGTAGGTCATTGTGTTTGACACCTGCACGATAACGTCGGTTTCGCTTATCTCGTCATTCTTAACGCCCAAATCCACCATTCCCATTATAACATAATCGGGCAGGGCGTTGTTAAATTCGTTATATCGCTGTTCCTCGATATTCACGAGCGTCACACGGCTGTAGAGCCTTAATTTGCCCGTGAGGTACGATGAAAGCAGTCTGGCGTAGTTTTCAAAAATGCTTTCGAGCATTTTTATCTGCTCTTTTGTGAACTTCTTCGGCGCGCGGAAGTCGTATTCCTTTACCGTCGCCTCTTCGCTCTTTGTAACAACGGGTTCTGCGCCCATTGCGACGTTTTTCAGCATTTCGTCTATTTGCGCCTGCGTTAATACATCAGCCAAATCAATCCCACCTGCCAATCGTCTTTAGAGGATTTCCCAAGTTTTAGGGGGCGTTTTAATCGCTCTCGGTGTCGTCCGCTCCGCCATCTTCACCGCTTGTTTCTTCGGGGGCAATGAACTCGCTTCCGTCAACTGCGGACGGACCGAAGTTACCCGTCGTCGTGTGTTCGCCGTTGAACTTGTCGCCGATGAACGCAACGATTTTGTCTACAGAACCCGGAGGGAGCTTGTCAATATCGTCGGGCTTTTGATTTTCGGGGTCGAAAATGCTTGTTCCCACGTTGTAATCGTGTTCGAGAATATCCTGAACGACGTTCATATCCGTGAAATCAAGCTCGTTTTTGAGCAGGAGCATTTCCACACGGCGGTTTTCCGCAGGGTCGTCGCTCACAGGCTCGTAAGGTCCGCACCCCATTACTCTGAACTTTTCTTCTTCAAGCGTATTCTGCGCTATAAGATAATTCGCAACGGTGACAGCGCGGTTCGCCGACAAACTCCAATCGTTTATAACCGAAGTTCCGACGGACGTGTGACCCGAAACGGTGTTTCTCGCGAAGTACTGTTTAAGCGCCCTTATCGGCGGGATAAACGCGTCAAGCACCGCTTTGCCCTCGTCGTTCAGATACGCGCTGTCGCCGTCGAACATAACGGAACTGTTGAACCGTATCTTAATATGCGTTTCTCCCTGTTCAACCGTGACGGAATCCGCGAGGTTGTTCTGCTCGATATAATCCGCAAGGTAAGTGTAAAGTTCCTCGAACGTCTGGGGCATTGAGCCTTCACCGCCGGGGTCGTCGGAACTGTTCGTAATACCGCCCTCGCCCTGTGCATAGGGGTCTTGCTGTGCGACCACTTGATTTATGTACTTACCGCGCGCCTTGAACTCCTGAAAGACAAACTGTAACTTTGTTTCGTCAAGGTTGGAGCAGGCGAACAGCAAAACGAAGAACGTCAGCAAAAGCGTAACCATATCGGCGTAGGTATTCAGCCAATCGCCCGTGCTTTCTTCCGCTTTTTTCGGAGGTAATTTCGCCATAGTCACACGCTCCTTTCATAATATCAAAAACAAAAAGCTACTGCCATTTATTAATTATAACATATTTCCGCGCAAAATGCAATTACATTTTTTGCTATTTTTGAAATATATCGCGAAAACTGAAATATTTTGTACAAATTGCACAAAGATTTCGGCGTTATTTCTTCTCGCTATGTTGACTTTTCGGGAGCATAAACTCCAATTTTTCCTGTATATAGCGAGGGTTAGAACCGCCCGCTATCGCAAGAACGCCCTCCTCGATTATCTGCATACACAAAAGTTCCTCTTCGTGCGAGTTTTTCAGCGCCATTCCGAGCGGTGCGAAGATAACGTTTGCGAACAGCGAACCATAGAATGTTGTGATAAGCGCTACCGCCATACCTGATGTAAGTTCTGTCGGGTCGTCAAGGTTCAAGGTTGCAAGCATATTGATAAGTCCGACGAGCGTTCCCAGCATACCGAACGCGGGGAAGATACCGACGCCCTTTTCAAAGAACGACCGCCCTTGTTCGTGCCGTTCGCACATAAACATTATCGTATCGTCAAGCATACCGCGGACTTTTTCGGGGTCGTTCGCGTCTACAATCATCATCAGCGCGGACTTCATAAATGCGTCCGTACACTGGTTCGCGCTTTCTTCAAGCGCGAGCAGACCTCTCGACCTTGCGACCTGCGCATACTCGACAATCTGGTCGATGTACTTTTTGGGGTCGTATTTCTTCGGCTTAATCGCAATGCCGAGGCGCTTTCCTATGTTCTTTAAGTATGACATCGGGAAAGACGCGATAAGACAGCCTATCGTACCTCCGACCGTGATAGCGAGCGACTGAACGTCGATGAAGTTCGCCATTCCGCCCATATTAACGCTAAAACCGCCGTCGAGGTCAACAACGATACCGAACACAACAAGTCCGAACGACAATACCCAACCTATGATAAGTGATAAATTCAACGTTATCCCTCATTTCTTGATTATTAAGCGTCCTGCTTAATATTATTTTATGTCAAAGGCTCATCATTCGGGCGGTGCAGTCTTGCCCTGCGATGATTCCTAGTATTTTCAAGTATCAAAGACTGTATCTCTTTCATACTTTCCCTTACGATAAAGCTATGCCCGTTTTCGAGGACTATCACGGTGTCGGGCGTTTCGTTTACCGTTTCAATCATTTCATCGTTTAACATAAACGACGTGCCGTCAAGTTTAGTAAGAAAAATCATAATTTCCTCAAATCAAAATCGGATTGCGCCGTGAGTTGCCGTGAACCCACGGCGTTCCGAAAATCATATTACCGTTTCAGACTTAAAAGTTCCTCAATCATCGTATCGGACACCGTGATTACACGGGAGTTCGCCTGATAACCTCTCTGTGTGGTTATCATATTCGTGAACTCGTCCGCGAGGTCTACGTTCGACATTTCGAGAGCGTTCGGAACTATCATAGCCGCGCCGTCCTCGCCGGGGCGTTTTACGCTTGCGGGACCAGACGCTACCGTTGCGCGGAAGTTCGTACCCGCGACTTTTTCAAGACCGTTCGGGTTGTCGAATGTCGCTATATCAACGCGCCCTATTACCATTGTGCCGTAAATCGGGTGCAGACCGATGATAATGCCGTCCGAGCCTATCATATAGTCCGTGAACTCGTCCATTGTCTGCTCCTCGCCGATACGTCCGTCTGTGAGGTTGAACGTCGAGAGGTTCTTTGCGGTTTCGGTGTAGAACGAATCCTTACCGCCTGTCGGTCTTACCGTAGGATTACCGCCGAAGAACTTTTCTCTTGTCGCTACGTTCCAGACAACGCGGTCGGGGTCTGCGCCTGTTGCGTCTTTCTTGAATATGGTTGGAGCGGAATCTTCCTCAATGTTTTCAAGTTTATTAGCTTCAATTCCAAACGCCTTTAATACATCGTCCTCTTCAACGGGCTGACCGTTTCGGTCTGTCCACTCACTTGTATCCGTATTGTACGAATACCCTAACGCGTACTCCCAAGTAGTCGAGCCGTCAAGTTCTTGAACCTTGCGCGGTGCGCCGTAGTCAAGACCGTTGATGTCGTAGAACGTGATAAGTTTCTTTTCATCACCGCCCGCCGCTTTGCGGATAGCCTCGTTTACATCGGCAATCGTCGTGTCGGCGCAAACGTTGATTGTGAGGGTATTTTCCTCCCAAACAGCGGTCGTGTTGCCGTAGCCCGACTTTTTCGCGAACTGAATGTTGTAGTTGTTCGCGAACGCGCCCGGCTCTTTAACGCCGAAGTCGAATTTACCCGTAACAATGCCCTGCGGTACGCCGAACAGCTTTTGACCCTTATCCTTGTCTACATCATCGGTGTTTATTCCGCTATCTTTATCAACATCTTCACCACAAAGCGCCTTTATTGCATCACCTCTGTTGCTAAAGCCCGTGGGTATCTGGAACGCTGTGCAACTAAGTTTCGGCACTTGTGCGTTTTCTTCCTTAGCCAAAAACTCTTTCAATGCGTTATTAATATCGGTCGCGGTTGTGTCGTCATAAATTGTGATTGTCCAACCGTTTTTAGCGTCATAGGTAACTTCTACTGTTCCAGTTGTCTTGGTATCCACACCGTCTTTACCGTATTTCAGCTTTACAGTATCCGTAATGGAGTTATCCTGTACGCTGAAATCAATATACGCGTGGTCTTTGCCCGTAGCTGTGGACTTGGAGATGTGGAAACGGCAGGTGGAACTTGTGGTCGTGAACTTCAAATCGTCTATCATATTGCCCGCCGCCGCCGCGTTTACATCATCGGGAATAGGCTCGAAATCTATAGTCAATTCTACATCATCGGGGAGGTTTACACCGCCCGCCGTCAATGCTTTTCTGATTTCCGCGTCAAATTCCTCTTTGGAATCGTACTGCTGTTCCTGATTGAACGAAACCGTCAGAATATTGTTCGCGTATGTAGCAAACGGGAAATCCGAATGTGTGAATACTACGGACATATTCGTGTAGTCTGACGGAGCGGAAACGCTTACCGTTACATTCGTGCCGTTAATCAGCTTGGTTGCGGAAGAAACGTGATTGTCGGTCTTGGGGATAATCGCTCTGATGATGTCGGAACTTCCCTCAACGCCGTCGCACTCGCCCGAAACGCCCAGAACGTGATAACCGTCGGAGTTTACGAGATAGCCCGCGCTGTCAAACTTGAAGTTGCCCGCTCTCGTGTAGAAGATGTTGCCCGCGCCGTCCATTACCTGGAAGAAACCTCTGCCGTCGAGCGCGATGTCCGTTTTGCTGTCCGTGAAGTTGTAACCCGACTGTGTGAGGTTCGCCTCAACGGAACTTACCTTTACGCCGTAACCTACCTGTCTGGGGTTGATACCGCCCAAAGTCGCGGTCGGCGCGGAGGGGTTGCGCTTTGACTGATAGTAAACGTCCGCAAACGTCATAACGTCCGCTTTAAAGCCAACTGTATTGACGTTCGCTATGTTGTTGCCTATCATATCCATTCTCTGCTGGTGAGATTTAAGACCCGTAACACCTGTGAATAATGACTTTACCATAATATAACCTCCATAACAATCGGCGAAATTCGCCGTAATTCATTGTTATTCCACCGTATGCGGGACTTCAATCGCAAGTCCCGCTGTGAATTCCCGAAGGTCCGTTCACTTAAATTATAACGGTAGAATCTATGTTAGTGAAAATATTTCCTATCATTTCCTCTTGAGGAATGGTAGTAATTACCTTGTTGTTTTTTACGCTCACAACAAACGCGTTCTTGTCCACAAGAACCAGAGTTTCGACGCTCCCTTTGTCCGCCGCTATCTCAACGCCTTTATTAAGACGTTCGAGCGTATCGCCCTCGGTGATGTCGATACTGCGCTCCGAAAGCCTTTGCATTGCGTGCTTTGTAAACTCCACGCCGCGCGGGGCTATCCCCTGCTTTTCGGCTATCTTCTGCTGTAAAGCCTGCGCAAAACTCTCCGAACTGTCGTTTACTTCCTGCGTACTCGGCACATTCGCGCCTATTGAGTTTCCTGTGGTGACGCTGATTTGACTGCGAAGCGCAAGATACTCGCTAATCAGCATATTAAGCCTCCTTGCTTATTAAACATCGCCCGTGCCGTCCGTATCCTCCGCAGGTTCGGGATTTGCGGTTTGCTTATCTTCGGTCGCGTCGCCTGTGCTGTCAGTACCCTCCGAGCCTTCAACCTGCTGGTCGGGTGTTTCGGGGTCTTCAACACCGCCCGTGCTGTCGCCGCCCGTAGAGCCGTCGCCAACACCGCCTAACATCGCGTATGTAAGCTCCGTTATCCTATCGAGCGCGAACTCTCCGACAAGGTTTCCGTTCTCGTCCGCGAGAACCGCCGTTATCTTGCCGTCCTGCACCTTGATAGTATCTATCCAGCCGACTGCAACGCCGTTATCCGTGTCAACGGTCGCATACATTCCTATCATACCCGACGCTCTCGCTATGCTGTCCGCAAGCGCGTTTGAACTTACACCGCCCGCCGTGTTCGACGAGGACGTGTCGGGAGCAACTTTTGTTACCTTGGAAATATCGAACGATACGCCGTCGATAACAAGCGTGTAGCTGTCGCCCGATTTCGTTACGCTTTCCACAACGCCCGTTCTCGTTATCTGGTTATTGCCGTCGGGCTTTGTAGCGGTTACTACTTTGCCTACGAGTGAAGACGCGTAATTCGCCATAGCGTACCTGCTCGAATCCCTCGCGTAATTCAGCTGTGAAAATCCCGCAAGCTGTGTGATGAACTCCGTGTTTGTCGTGGGTTCAAGCGGGTCCTGGTTCGTCATTTCCGCGACCATTAATTGCAGGAACGTATCGGAATTTACGAGTTCTTCCGTCGAATCCTTAAACTTGTCCTTGTACTTCTCGTAGGTTTTCTGCCTTATCGAATCAAGCGTTGTCGTGCTTGCAAGGCTGTCCAGAAAATTGTCTGCCATACTGTTTCCTCCTTTTCGATTAATTTACATTGCCGCGATAATGTCGGCAAACGTTGCGCCGCCGTTTTCATCGTCGGTTTGCTGTGGGTTTGTGTCCCTGCGGAAATACGGGTTTTTACTGCTCCCGTTGTAATCCTGCGCGTAGGTTTCCTGTCTGCTTTCGCTGACTGTCTGCCATTCTTCAAGATTAATTCCGCTGTTTCGCAGATTGTTCTGCATAAGTTCGCTGTGCTGTTCAAGCACTCGCTGTGTGTGCGCGTTCTCTGCCGCGATAGTGACAGATACAGCGCCGTCAGCCGCTTTCACGAGCTTTACGGTAATTCTTCCGAGTTCTTCGGGGTTCAGCACTAAGCTGTATTCGCTCTGCTCTTTCGTTTCCTGCACGGCTCTTTCGATAAGCTTTGCCGTCTGGTCGATAATCTCCGTGGGTTTCACTTCGATTTCCGTGCCGTCCGCCCGCGTTAAGATAACCGCGCGGTCGTCAGACATCTGACTTGCAAGACTGTTGGTATCGGTTTCGCCGTCCTTTTTGCCGAGCTTTGCGTTTTTCAGCATTTGGAGTTCCTCGCTTGCGTTCTGAACTCTCGGCTGTTCGCTCGAATTGCTCTGCGGGATTTCCTCTCTGCTTTCGCTTTGAGAAACGCTTGCCTCTTTCACCGAAATTTTCTCGATAACGTTTCCGAACTCGTTTTCGATTTCATTCACGTTTTCGGTTCTCTGAGCGTTCTCTGCCTGCCCTACATTCAGCGCCGTGCCGTCAGAACTGTCCGCGTTTGTCTGCGCTCCGTTCGACTGCGCGTTTTCTGCGCCCTGTACAAGTTCCGCAGCGTCCGCTTCTTCGGTAATTGCCTGTCCCACATTGGTCGCCGTACTCGTTTCCGTGCGCTCGGTCTGCGTTCCGTTTTCGGTTTGCACCGTTTCGGTCTGCTCGACCATTTGGTCGATAATCTCCTCAAAAACGCCCTCGCTCGCCTTTTCCTCCGCGTGAAGTTCCGCCGTCGCTATGGACGCGCCTGTTTCGTCGGTTTCGATAGGCTCGCTTATTCCGTCAAGAATAGTGACTTTGGGTTCTGCCTGCTCCTCGTTGTGCTTTTCGATTATCCCGTAAAGCTCCCTGAGCATTAAATCCGACACATCGCGAGAACGGTTTTGCTCGTTCACTGCGGCTGCGGCGGGGTCAAACAGAACGGCTTGTTCGTCGTCCTCCGCAGGTTCTCCGCTCTCGTCGTACCGAACTTCAATCATCAGCGCGATGATTTCTTTCAGCACCTCCTCGGTCATAGCCTCGTCGGGTACGTCCTTGACGTCGATTTTGCCCTTTACGATAAGTTTCGCGAGTTCTTTCGGGTCGCTCGGAACTTCCGATACAACGCCTGCGGTTTCGCTGTCTGCGGTTTGGGCTTTTGTTTCTCTGACTTCGGAAATTACTCTGCTTATCTCCGCGTCAAGAGCCTTTAGAGCCTTTTCGTAACGCTTGTCGTCCTGAAGTCTGTTCATCGCAAGACTTTGGTCGCCTGTCGGTTTCGTTTTCTGCTGTGTCTTCGTGTTCTGCGATGTATCGCCCAACATCTGCTTGAACTGCGACGTCTGCTCCTTGCCGACTTGCGTGTTCTGCCGTGACATCGACGCGTCGCTTATCATAAATTCGCTGCGCACGTTTGTTTTCATCTGTACGCTCATTCATTCACCTCCCTATAATTAATAAATTTTAGTATATATCAACGGCAAATGCCGATGATAGCGAATTATTCGGCGGCAGTCACATTCGCCGCCCTTACGGTCTGCCCGCTCACGAACTCCTCGATAAACTGTTCGTTTTCCTTTGCCGCCGCGTGGTTGTACTCTTCAAGCTGTTTTTCCTCCAGCTTTTCGAGGGTTTTCACCTCTTTTGTCGCCTCAACGACGACGGCAAGCTGTTTTTCAATCTCAACCTTTTTATCCGCCGCTTGCTGTTCTTTTATATGTATCTCCTGCTGGAGAGTGACGATATAGCGTTTTCTCATCGCGATGTCGGACGCGGTAGAGCCTAGTCTGTACACCCTGTCAAGCTGTTCGCTCTGCTCGGCTACCTTTCCGACAAGCGTTTCCCGCGCGTCCTCTATTCTCTGTAAATCCGCTTGGAGCAATGACAGCGCGTTCTTTTGTCTGTCAAGTTCCTGTTCGCGGAAATCCTTGAGTTTCTGCAAAGAAAACTGAAACTTCTTCACTCTGACATCACCCAACTAACTTAATCCACCGCGTCCATAAGCAGCTTTACGGTTTCTTCAAAGCCTATGCTGTCGTCTACGCGCTGCATTAAAAACTCGTTTATCGCGTCAATCTTGTTTATCGCCTCGTCGAGCGCGGGGTTCGTGCCGTGCTTGTATGCGCCTATTGAGATAAGGTCCGCGTTTTCGTTGTAGAGAGAAAGCAGATTTCTCAGCTTTCCCGCCGCGTCCTTGTGTTCGGGGCGCGCTATTTCGGTCATCAGACGCGAAACGCTCGATAATATGTCAATTGCGGGGTAGTGGTTCTGCGCCGCAATTTTTCTCGAAAGAATTATATGCCCGTCTATAATACCTCTGACTGTATCGGAGATAGGCTCGTTTGTGTCGTCGCCCTCGACAAGCACCGTGTAAATGCCCGTTATAGAGCCTTCTGGGAAGTTCCCCGCGCGCTCCAGAAGTTTCGGCATTGCGCTGTAAATACTCGGCGTGTAACCTCTTGCAATCGGCGGTTCTCCCGTGGAAAGCCCCACCTCGCGCAGCGCCATCGCGTAACGCGTAAGCGAGTCCATCATCAGCAGGACGTCTTTGCCCTGTTTCATAAAGTACTCCGCTATCGCGGTCGCGGTAAGCGGGCATTTGGAGCGCATCATCGCGGGCTGATCGGAAGTTGCGACGACCAGCACGGAACGCGCCATTCCCTCTTTTCCCAAATCGCGCTCTATAAACTCGCGCACCTCTCGTCCACGTTCGCCGACAAGCGCAATGACGTTTACATCAGCCTTGACTTTTCGCGCTATCATACCCATAAGCGTGGATTTTCCTACGCCCGAACCCGCGAAAATGCCCATTCTCTGACCCTTGCCCATTGTCAGTAAGCCGTCTATCGCCTTAACGCCAAGTTCGATAGTTTCGTGTATCGGCGGTCTTGTGAACGGGTTTACGGGGATACCCGTGATTGAAATTTCATCGGTGTACGCTATCTCGCCGTTTCCGTCAAGCGGTCTGCCCAAAGCGTCCACAATCCGCCCGACAAGAGCGTCCCCTGCCTTGACATTCAGCTTGTCGCCCGTATTGTCAACGATACTTCCCGGACCTATGCCCTCCATTTCGGTATACGGCATAAGCAGGACGTTGCTTTTGTTGAACCCGACGACCTCCGCGTGTATAAATGACGACATATCCTTTGAGAATATACGGCACACATCGCCGATATTGCACGACGGACCGCTCGCCTCGATAGTCATTCCGACTATCTTTTCGATTTTTCCCATATATCGGAAGAGGTCGCTTTTGTCGATTTCCTCTCGAAATCCCGCCAAATCAAGCATACTATTCCTCCGATTTCAGCGTTACGGTTTCCAAATCCTCGTCGTCGGCGAGCCACTCGCTCTGACGTTCTTCGGACGTTTCCTTTGCGGACTTTTTCTTCGTGCGCTTTTTCGCTGTCGGCATACGGAATTTTTCGCTGCCGAGTTCCTTTATCATTTTAAGCTGAGTTTGTATGCCCGCGTCGGTAATTTCCTCGCCGTTATCGACGATAACCGTACCGGGGAGCGCGTCGGCTATCAGTTCCACCTCGACATTCTCGCACATACAAATCTCTTTGAGATACTCATAATCGCCCGCGAGTTCGGTTGTCGCGCCGTTTTCGTCAAGCGTTATCCGTATAAGCTGACTGTTTCTAAAATCCTTGGCGGCTTTCTTTATCAGCTTTTTCGCCGCCGTACCGTCCTTTACCGCCATGGAATTCATCGTCACCTTGTTCGCGATTTCCATAACGGTTTCGTATATCTCATGCTCGTATCTCTCGAAAAGCTCCGCTTTTTCGCTGTTTATCCGCTCTGAAAATTCCCGCGCGTCGTCAAGAATATTCTGTCCCTCGGCAAGGCACGCGGCAACGCCGTCTTTTTTGCCCTGCTCGAAACCCTCCGCGCGCGCCTTGATAAACACGCCCTCGCGGTTCTGCTCCGCGTCCGCTGTAATTTCGCCCGCTTTTTTCTCCGCCGCCGCCACCAAATCATCTGCGCGGCGTTTCGCCTCAACAATAACCTGCTTTCCCTGCTCTATGTACTGTTCTTTAAGCGATGCAAGTTCCCCGCGAAGTTCCTCCAGCTTATGCTCCTTTGCGCCGAGTTCGCTTTCGCGTTTGTCAAGCAGCGCCTCGCGCTCTTTAAGCTGTTCTATTATGCTGACTTCCGCAGGTTCGCTGTTTACTGCGGGCTCTTCGGTTTCCTCCTCCTCGAAAGCCTCCTGCTCTTGTTTCAAAATCGGAATATTTACGGTGTTTTGAATATCCACCCCGCCGCTCTCATAACGGACGGAACTGTATTTTAAAACTCCCAACGGCTATCCCTCCGAAAACTTGATACGCGGTTCAAATCAAGCGATAATCTCATCGCTGCCGCCGCGGGATATAGTGATAACGCCGTCCTGTTCAAGGCGTCTGATTATGCCGACAATACGCTGCTGCGCCTCGTCAACGTCGCGCATACGCACGTTGTGCAGATACTCGATGTCCGCCTGCAGGTTCTCTCTCGCACGAGAGGAGATATTCGCGAAAATGCACTCCGCGACCTCCTGCGTAGAGCCTTTGATAGCCACCGCAAGGTCTTTGGAATCGACTTGCTTGACAAATTCCTGAATATCCTTGGAATCGAGGTTGACAATATCCTCGAACACGAACATCTTCTGCTTGATAAGGTCTGCGAGTTTTTGGTTTCTCGCGGAAAGTTCGTCGAATATGTACTTCTCTGTCGCGCGGTCTACGTTGTTCATAATCTCCGCCGCGTAGTTGATACCGCCGACTTCCATAGAATCCATAGTAGCAAGCGTCGCGAACTTCTTTTCAAGCGAACCCTCTATAGCCTTTACGACTTCGGGCGAGGCTCTGTCCATACAAGCTATGCGCTCGATTACCTCAACGCGTTTCTCTTTCGGAAGTTCGGAGAGAATTGCCGACGCTTGGTCGGTTCTCGCATACGAAAGAATAAGCGCGATAGTCTGCGGGTGTTCGTTCTGCACGATAGCCAGCAGGTTTTTATAGTCAGCCTTGCGCACAAAGTCGAAAGATTTTGTTTCAAGCTGTTTTGTAATGCGGTTTAACAGGTTGGTCGCCGCCTCTTGTCCGAACGCCTTTTCGAGAACGTTTCTCGCATAGTCCAGACCGCCCTCGGCTACTACCTTTTGAGTTAAGCAAAGTTCGTAAAACTCGTTCAGAACCGTTTCCACCGTTTCAATCGGGTGATACTCCATTCTCGCGAGTTCAACGGAGATAGCCTCGACTTCTTCGTCGGACAAATGCTTATATATCGCGGACGCGTTCTCCGCGCCCATAGACGCTAATACAAGCGCGCTTTTCTGCGCGGCTGTCAGCGTGCCGTCGGAGTCTTTCTTTTTATTATCAGGCATTTATATCCCTCGCTCTCCTATTATAATTAGGATAGATTATATGCGCTTATTCGTTTTCCTCGCGCAGCATATTTCTGATTATCGACGCGACAATATCGGGGCTTGACTGCGCAAACTCGGCAATCTCGCGCTTGAGGATAGTTTCGCGGGATTCCTTGCCCGCCTCCTCCGTAAGACTTGCGATATTGAAATCGACTTCCTGAGGCATTTCCGCACCCTCCGCGCTGTAACCGCCCGAATCCATTGCCGCCGCCTGTGCCGCCGCCAAAGCCTGCTCCTGTCTTCTTCTTATCTTCTTCTTGCGGCTCCTGCTCATCATCAGCGACGCGATAAGCAGTCCTATAAGGATAACGCCCAGAACGATAACGAGGATAATCAGCATATTGCGGTTCTTGTCTGCGGGCGTGATGATAACGTTTCCGCTGCCGTTGCCGCCGAGCAAACCGCTTTCGCTGTCGTATGCGAACGGCATATTGTGAACGTAAACGTTCGCAAGGTCGGTACCCGCCGACGCCGCCACCATTCTCGCTATGGACTCGCGCTCCGCCTCGGTCATATTCGTCTGGTTAATTCCGACGCCGACCGACAGGCGTTCGATTTTATAGCCGTCGCGCTCTGTCGTGGTCTTTATGTTCGTAACGTCATACTGCTTTTCGTCTTTCGCGTAATAATAAGTCTGCCCGTCCACAACTTCGTTGATTGTCGGATAGTCGGGCGACAGATCCGCGTTCGGGTCTACGCCCACTAACCCCGCGCCGTTGTTCAGATTTGTGTTCGTTTCAACGCTGTTTTCGTGTTCCAGAACACCGTGGTCTGTTCCCTCAACGGGGATATACTCCGTAGAAACGACCTTTGTCGGGTCAAAATCTAACGTCGCGGAAACGCTTATCGCGTAGCCGTTTTTGCCGAACATCTTTGTCAATTGGTCGTCCAGCGCGTTCTTTATGCCTATCTGCATATCGCGCTGGAACTGCAGGCGTCTGTAGCCTACCGCCGTTCCCGACGCGTCCTTTTCAAGCGCCGCCTCGTCCTCAGGGCTTATCCATTGATAAGAACGCCCCTGCGTATCGACTACCGATATATTATCATATGTAAGCCCGTCGACCGATTTTGATACTACCGCGAATATCGCGCGCACTTCGGCGTTCGTAAGCTCGTTGCCGTCCTGCAACTGCAATGTCACCGCGCAGGTCGGTATCTCCTCTTTTTGTGTGATGACGTAATCTCTCGTCTGCGGGATTGACAGGTTCACCGCCGCGTCGCGGACGGCGTTCAGACGGCGCAGTGTCGCCGCTATGTTCGCCTCGCGCTGCTGACGCGCAAGTTCCCGCTTATCGCTGTCGGTACTCCACAAATTTACCCCGTCGTTCCATATACTGTAATCCGTACTGCTCTTAGGATAGCCCTGCACGGAAAGCTGCATACGCAGTTCGTCAGCCTGGTCGCTCGGCACGACTATATCGCCGTCGCCCGTCATTTTCACGTCGGTAACGCCCATTTCGGTGATTACTCCCGCAATCTCCGTCGCCTCCGCGCTTGAAAGTCCCGAATACAGCACCGTTGTGCCTTTGCGGTTCAAAACATTCGCCAGAATTATGATAATCGCGATAAGGACGACGGGTACGGCGCAGATAGCAACTCTCACTACATTTGAAAAGCCGCTCCACTTCTCCTTAATGACGACCGTGACGTTTTTTAACTTTTCTTTCATTAATTAAATGCCTCCGAAGTTCGGTATCAAATTTGCATATTAATAATGTTATTATACGAACTTATAACTTCATTCTTGACGGTAACAAGCAGGTCAACCGCCATATTCGCCTTTGTGATGTTCGCCTGAACAGTCGCAAGGTCGTCGATATTGCCGAGCATAAGGTCTATTGCGTCCTGGTCTACGCGCTCGTTCGTTTCAATTACGTTTGTAACCATTCCCTTAAAAATGTCGAGGAAAGACGCTCTCTGCGGGTCTGCGACAGCCGCGCCGTTTTGTTCTTCCTCAACGCGCAGCATTCTGCGCATAGGGTCCATTCTGTCAAGCTGTCTTTCGAGATGGTCAACAGACTGTAAAGCATAAATTGCCATAACACTTATATCCTTTCAAATAACGATTTAACGATTAAATAACGTTTTTAAAGCCGTCAGCCGTTTCCTATGTTAAGCGACGCCTGAATTATCGACTGGAGCGCCTCGTACATCGACTTGCAGGTGGTAAACGAGTTTGTCGTTTCCATAGCGTCGAGTATCTCCTTTTGCCTGTCAACGTTGCTTTCGTAGATGTACCCGAACTCGTCCGCCAATGGGTGGTCGGGGCTGTATACGGGTTCGGGGGGAGTTTCGTCCTCGACTACCCGCGTAGCCTGAACGCCCCTCATCTGCACATATCTGAACACGCCGGGTATGTATTCCCCGTCCGTCATTCTGCGGGCGAGCGTGTCTTTAAACGTTCTGTCCTCGCCGAACAGCACCTCCTGGCGCTTGTAAACGTCCTCAGGGCGCGTTGCCACGTCGTCCGCGTGCGCAACGTTCTGCGCTATAAGGTCAAGTCTGAACCTCTCGGCTGTCATTCCCGACAGCGGTATGTTTAATGAACTCAAAAAAGCCATTGCAATTCTCCTAAATTCATATTTCCGAAAGACCGCGAACGCCTTTCGCCTTTTCGCCGACCTTGTTTACTTCGTACTCATCGCACTGCGCAAACGGGTGAAATTCCCGTTCATCTGATTTATCAGCGCGTCCATCTGGTACTGAACTCTCAGGAACTCCGCCTGCTGAGTGTCGCTGTCAACGTTGTTGCCGTCCCCTTGGTCGTTCGTGTAATAATCGACATACAGACCCTCGGCGAGATTAAGCTCTTTCTTCACCGTGCCGTTCGCGCGGAGCTTATCTTTAAGTATTCCCTCAAACGTGAGGTATTTGCAGTTATAATCAGGCGTATCGGCATTCGCGATATTCTCCTGTATAACCAAGCCTTTCTGCCACATAACAGACAATCCCTGTTCTATTATTCTGAAAGCAGTTGTATCAAACATTCCCATAATATAACGCCTCCCGACTTCATAATCTCAAACCCCGGCGCGCAGTCCCTATCCCGTCGGCGTTCCGACAATCAAATGTCTGTCGCCCGTTTTTGGGCATAACTCACCTAAAGACATTCTGTCACAATTCCATTATACACCATATTATTCAAAATTTCAACCTCTTTTTTTAATTAATTTTCAGCTATTGGTGAATAGAGGTGAAATATTGGATAAATATAGCAAAATCGCGCCTTTCGCGGTGGTTTGAACGCTGATTGTCAAGCCGATTTTCCACGGTTTTTGTGGATTTTCAACAAAATTTTCGGCGAGGTTTTTAACAGTTTTAGAGGTAAGAGGTTAGATGTAAAAGTTCAGAGAGCGCGGACTGCGCCCGTTCGGATCAGATTGTCTTTAAGCAGCGGCGTTGGCGCATTTGACAGCCTACGCGCTTTCTTCTTAAAATCTTACCCCTTACTTCTCACATCTTACCTCTAACAGCTTACCTTTTATATCTTACACCTAAAAGTTTAAATTGTGAAAATTTCAAAAAAATTATCCGAAAACTCTTGACAAATCCCGTGAAATGTGGTAAAATATCATCGACAATTAAACTTACCTCAAAAACCCATGACGCAGAGATAAAAATGCTCAAAGCACTTACAGAGAGCGGTCGGCGCTGAGAGTACCGCAGAGAGCGGGGCATTAAATGGACTGCCGAGGGCGCGGTGAAGACGTCGGTGGGGGCGTTTGTGAAAGACAGGCGTGAATTTCCCCAAAACCGATTGTTGCGTATCCCGCGACGTGTGCGAGCGTTAATCGCAGGGGTATGATAGTACCCCGCAGAGTGCGCGTTTTTACGCGAAATAAGGTGGCAACGCGGAAGTTTTCTCCGTCCTTATCGCAGATGTTTTCTGCTTATGGGGCGGTTTTTTTGTGCTGTTTTATTATTTTCAAAAGAGGTGTTTTTATGGTTTCTCCAACGCTTGACACGGCAAAAGGACTTCAAAATTACGACTTGATCCCGATAAAAAAAGAACTGCTTTCGGATTTCATCACGCCTATCGAAGTACTTCGCAGACTTCAGAACGTAAGTCGGCACTGTTATATTCTCGAATCGGTGGAAAATCAGGAAAAGTGGGGACGTTATACGTTTTTGGGGTACGACCCGAAACTTGAAATTTCCTGTATGGGCGGGGAAATGACCGTAAAGGACGTTCGCACGGGCGATACAAAGGTTATGACGACCGAGCGCCCCGCCGATTATTTCCGCGAACTTATGGCAAAGAGGCGTTCTCCGAGACTTGAGGGCTTTCCGAGCTTTACGGGCGGGCTTGTCGGGTATTTCAGCTACGATTACATCAAGTACAGCGAACCTACGCTGAAACTTGACGCTCTCGACGAGGAATATTTCAAGGACGTTGACCTTATGCTGTTTGACAAGGTGATAGCGTTCGACAACATTCACGGGAAAATCGTGCTGATTGTGAACATTAAAACGGACAATATCGAGGAGAATTACCGCAAAGCGGAAACGGAACTTTCCGAAATGGAACAGCTTATCCGAAACGGAAAGCCCGCCGCGCCGAAACCCGCAAAGCTCAAAAGCGATTTTCGCGGACTGTTTTCCAAAGACGAATACTGCCAAATGGTGGAAAAAGCAAAGCATTACATTTTCGAGGGCGACATCTTTCAAGTCGTGCTGTCAAACCGTATGGACGCGGATTTTGAGGGGAGTTTGCTCGACACTTACAGAATACTCCGCACGACGAACCCGTCGCCGTATATGTTCTATTTTTCAAGCGACGATATGGAAGTCGCGGGCGCGTCGCCCGAAACGCTTGTGAAACTTGAAAACGGCGTTCTTCACACGTTCCCGATAGCGGGTTCGCGACCGCGCGGAAAGACCCCCGACGAGGACAAGGCGCTCGAAAAAGAACTGCTCGTTGACGAGAAAGAACTTTCCGAACACAATATGCTCGTTGATTTGGGGCGCAACGATATAGGGAAAATCGCGAAATTCGGCACGGTGAAAGTCGAAAAGTATATGGAAATTCTCCGTTTCTCGCACATTATGCACATCTGTTCGACGGTAAACGGACAGATAAGGGACGGTTTCGACGCGTTTGACGCGGTAAACGCGGTTCTGCCTGCGGGAACGCTTTCGGGCGCGCCGAAAATCCGCGCGTGCGAGATCATAAACGAACTCGAAAACAACAAGCGCGGAATTTACGGCGGGGCAATCGGCTACATCTGTTTCAGCGGCGATATGGACACCTGCATCGGCATACGGCTTTGCTACAAGAAGAACGGGCGCGTATTCGTCAGAGCGGGCGCGGGCATTGTCGCGGACAGCGTTCCCGAACGCGAGTTTACGGAATGTGTAAACAAGGCGAAAGCCGTTGTGAACGCGCTGAAATCTTCGGCGCAGGAGGTGGCACTATGAACCTTTTGATTGACAACTACGACAGCTTTTCTTACAACGTCTGCCAGCTTATAGGCTCGATAGACGCGGATATAAAGGTAATTCGCAACGATGAACTTTCTGTAGATGAAATTCTCGCGCAAAACGCGGCGCATATAATAATCAGCCCCGGACCGGGCAGACCAAAGGACGCGGGCGTTTGCGAGGAACTTATCCGCGCGGCGGCGGGAAAAGTGCCGATACTCGGCATTTGTCTTGGACATCAGGCGATTTGCGAAACGTTCGGCGCGGAAATCACTTACGCGAAAAAGCTGATGCACGGCAAGAAGTCGGACGTGACGTTTGATGAAAATTCCGCGATGTTTCGCGGTTTAAACGGCGTTATAAGCGTCGCGAGGTATCACTCGCTTGCCGCCGCGGAGGGCGGTTTCCCCGACGAACTCAAAATCACGGCGCGGACGGCGGACGGCGAGATTATGGCGGTGGAACACAAAAGTTACCCGATATTCGGACTTCAATTCCACCCCGAAAGCATACTCACCGAACACGGCGGGAAAATTATGCGGAATTTCCTTGAAATCTGACCCGAAAACGGGCGTGATTTCGGAGCGTTTTGAACGCGGAAAACGCGCAGAAAAATTAATGTGCAAAAACCGTTTCAAAACGGCGCGGATTTTAAGGGGTTCAAAATCTCGGAAAACGTGACAGCAAAGCCAAAATATTAAGTTCTATACACACGTTTTTCGGAGCGAAATTTCAGTACAAAAATGCGGTGAAAAACGGGGGATTTTACGGTCGATTTTGAACCGAAAACCGCACGTTTTCCGCGCGAATAAATTATATAGATATTTTGGAGGGATTTTACTATGATCAAAGAGGCAATCAGCAAGCTGTCAAACGGCGAACACCTGACTTATCAAGAGGCTGAGGAAGTTATGCGCGAGATTATGACGGGCGGTACTACGCCCGCGCAGACTGCGGCTTACCTCACGGCAATGCACATCAACGGCGAAAACGTTGACGAAGTGTCCGCCTCCGCGTATGTTATGCGCGACTGCGCCGAACGCGTGACGTACGGCGGCGATGTTATGGAGATTGTCGGCACGGGCGGTGACGGGGCGCAGTCCATTAACATTTCGACGATTTCGGGAATTGTATGCGCGTCGGCGGGCGTAAAGGTCGCGAAACACGGCAACAGAGCCGCGTCCTCGAAGTGCGGCGCGGCGGACTGCCTGGAGGCGCTCGGCATTAAAATATCGGTATCGCCCGAAAGCTGTGTTAAACTGCTCGACGAAGTAGGAATGTGCTTTATGTTCGCTCAGCGTTATCACAGCGCGATGAAGTATGTCGGACCTGTCCGCAAGGAGATTGCCATTCCGACGGTGTTCAACATCTTAGGTCCGCTTACGAACCCCGCACACGCGAATTTGCAATTGCTCGGCGTTTACAAAAAGGAACTTCTTATGCCGATGTCAAAATCGCTCGTGAAACTCGGCGTAAAGCGCGGAATGGCGGTTTACGGGCAGGATAAGCTGGACGAGATCTCCGTCAGCGCGCCTACGTCTGTTGTCGAATTTGACGGCGATAATTTCAAAGAATACGAAATTACCCCCGAACAGTTCGGACTGAAACGGCACTCTTCCGACGAATTAAAGGGCGGCGAACCCGCGCTTAACGCGAAAATTGTGCGGGAAATTCTCGGCGGGGCGCAGACGGCGGGACGCGACGCGGTTTTGCTGAACGCGGGCTCGGCGCTCCACATCTACAAGGGGATTTCGATTGACGACGGCGTTAAACTCGCAGCGGAGCAAATCGACAGCGGCGCGGCGCTGAAAACGCTCGACGCGTTTGTCGAACTGTCGCAGAAACTCGACTAATATATCAAAATAAGGAAATAATTATGATACTTGACGAAATAGCGGAGAAAACGCGCGAACGCGTTGCCGAACTTAAAGGCGAAGTACCGCTTGCGGATTTAAGGGCGCAGGCTGAAGAAATGGACAGCGAAACGGGTTTTCCGTTCCTAAATGCGCTTAAAACCGACGATATTGCGTTTATCTGCGAAGTAAAGAAAGCCTCGCCGTCAAAGGGGATAATAGCGGAGTATTTCCCGTATATGCAGATTGCCGAGGAATACGAAAAAGCGGGCGCGGCGGCTATCTCCTGCCTTACAGAACCGTATTGGTTTATGGGGAGCGATTTGTATTTGCGAAACATCACGGCGAAAGTAAATATCCCCGTTCTGCGAAAGGATTTCACGGTTGACGAGTATATGATTTACGAGGCGAAAATTCTCGGCGCGTCGGCGGTGCTGTTGATTTGCTCGATTTTAAGCGAAACGCAGTTGTCGGAATATTTAGCGCTTGCGCACTCTTTGGGGCTGTCCGCTCTCGTGGAGGCGCACGACGAGCGGGAGGTTGAACGCGCCGTGAGCGTTGGCGCTAGGATTATCGGCGTAAATAACCGCGATTTAAAGACGTTTTCCGTTGACACGGGCAATTCCGCGAATTTGCGGGAACTCGTACCGCAGGACAGAATATTCGTGTCTGAAAGCGGGATTAAAACAAACGACGATGTAAACGCCCTCCGAGAAATCGGCGCGAACGCGGTTCTTATCGGCGAAACGCTGATGAAAGCGCAGGATAAGTCCGCGAAACTCGCGCAGTTAAAGCGAAAGCCCGCGATATAGGCGCGTAACGACCCGCAGACAATCTAATAAGCGCACGAAGTGCGCACACTAAAATCTTATCTCTTACTTCTTATGGTGTAATCCGCAAAGCGGATTGCCCGCTTACTTCTTGACCGTAGGTGATTACTATGAAAATCAAACTTTGCGGAATGTTCCGCGACTGCGATATTGATTACGTCAACGAGGCAAAACCCGACTATATCGGCTTTATCGTGCTGTTCTCTAAAAGCCACCGCAACATCTCGCTCGATACCGCACTGCGTCTGAAAGAACGGCTGTTGCCCGATATAAAGAGCGTTGCCGTGTCCGTGGACGCTCCCGCGGAGGAATTTGCGCAGTTCGCGCTGTCGGGGGCGGCGGATATTCTGCAATTGCACGGAAACGAGGACGCCGATTATATCGCGAAATTGCGGGGTCTTGTAGACTGCCTGCTGTTCAAAGCCGTAAAGGTAACGGATTTTTCGGACATAGAGCGCGCGCAGGCTCTGGACGTGGATTATCTGGTACTAGACAACGGCACGGGTACGGGCAGGCAGTTCGACCACTCGGTAATCGCGGAAAAGCGCATTACAAAGCCGTTTTTCCTCGCAGGCGGGATAACCCCCGAAAACATTCCCGACGCGGCAAGGTTTCACCCGTTCGGAGTTGACCTATCCAGCGGGATTGAAACGGAGAGAGTGAAAGACCGCGGGAAGATAATCAAGGCGGTAAGCGCGGCGCGGATGTGTAGTAGTTAGAGAATAGTTGTTAGAGATTAGTTCGCAATCCGCTGTCGCGGATTGCTCGTTGTTGCCCGCTCTCGCGGGCGATTAGATTGTCTTTGAGCGGTTAAGTTGACACACTCGGTTAAAGCTACATTCTGCACGGACGGCGCAGGGGCGTATTGACTTAAAGACAATCTAAATTGTGCGCGAAAGCTGCGGCAGGATGCCGCACCGTTTCGCCCGGAGCGGCGCACGACGCGCCGCCAACAAGGCGAAACAGGGGACACGCAAAAACTAACTACTAACTACTATTCTCTAGCAACTTGAAGTCAATAAAGCCAATCAACGGCATAATAAAATAAACAAAAAGGAGAGTATTATGGCAATTGGTAGATACGGCGATTTCGGCGGGCAGTATATCCCCGAAACGCTTATGAACGAAATTCACAAGCTGGAAGAGGCTTATGAACACTACAAGAACGACCCCGAATTTATCGCGGAACTCGATAAACTAAACCGCGAATATGCGGGCAGACCGTCGCTGTTGTACTATGCGGAGAAGATGACGCGTGACCTCGGCGGCGCGAAAATTTACTTCAAGCGCGAGGACCTCAATCACACGGGTTCTCACAAGATAAATAACGTGTTGGGTCAATGTCTGCTTGCTAAGAAAATGGGCAAAAAGCGCATAATCGCCGAAACGGGCGCGGGACAGCACGGCGTTGCGGCGGCTACGGCGGCGGCGCTTATGGGGCTGGAATGTGAGATTTTTATGGGAAAAGAAGATACCGTGCGGCAGGCGCTTAACGTCTATCGTATGGAACTTCTCGGCGCGAAAGTTAATCCCGTGACTACAGGCACAATGACGCTGAAAGACGCGGTAAACGAGGCTATGCGCGACTGGACGACGCGCGTTGATGATACGCTGTATGTTTTGGGTTCGGTAATGGGTCCGCACCCGTTCCCGATGATAGTGCGCGATTTTCAGAGCGTAATCTCGAAAGAGGCACGGGCGCAAATTCTCGAAAAAGAGGGAAAACTCCCGACGGCAGTTATGGCGTGCGTCGGCGGCGGGTCTAACGCGATGGGAATGTTCTATAACTTCATAAACGACAAGGACGTTCGCTTAATCGGGTGCGAGGCGGCGGGGCGCGGCGTTAATACGGGAGAAACCGCCGCGACTATCGCGACGGGAACACTCGGAGTTTTCCACGGAATGAAGAGCCTGTTCTGCCAGAACGAATATGGGCAGATAGCGCCCGTGTACTCAATATCGGCTGGGCTTGACTACCCCGGAATAGGACCCGAACACGCGTATCTGCACTCTATAGGGCGCGCGGAGTATGTTCCGATAACGGACGACGAGGCGGTGAACGCGTTTGAATACATCGCGAGAACCGAGGGCATTATCTGCGCTATCGAAAGCGCGCACGCGGTTGCACACTTAATGAAAATTGCGCCTGCTATGAAAAAGGACGACATCATCATCTGCTGTCTTTCGGGGCGCGGGGATAAGGACGTTGCCGCAATTGCGAGATACAGGGGGATAGATTTGCATGAATAACAGAATTTCAAAGGCATTTGAGAACAAAAAGGCGTTCATAGGATTTCTGACGGCGGGCGACCCGACGTTCGACGCGTCATACAATAATATTATGGCGCTTATAAACGCGGGCGCGGATTTGGTGGAGATAGGGATACCGTTCTCCGACCCTATCGCGGAAGGACCTGTTATACAGGAGGCTGACGTTCGCGCATTGAAAGCGGGAATGACGACCGACCGCGCGTTTGAACTCGCGGCGAAAGTCCGTTCGCAGACAGACATTCCGCTTGTGTTTATGACGTATCTTAATCCCGTATTTAAATACGGCTATGACAGATTTTTCGCGAAGTGCGCCGAAATAGGCATAGACGGCTTAATCTGCCCCGATATGCCGTTCGAGGAGAAAGCCGAGGCTGACAGCATAGCGAAAGCGCACGGCATTTCGATAATCTCGATGATAGCGCCGACCTCAGAAGAGCGCATAAAGGCTATTGCCGAGAGTGCGGAGGGATTTTTGTACATTGTAAGTTCACTCGGTGTTACGGGCGTTCGCAGTGAGATAAAGACCGACCTTGCGTCAATAATGGAGAGCGTGAAGAAATACGCGCACGTTCCCGCCGCGATTGGTTTCGGAATATCAACTCCCGAACAGGCAAAAAAGATGTCCGCGCTTGCGGACGGGGTAATAGTAGGTTCGGCGCTCGTCAGACTAGTGGCGCAGTACGGCGAAAATGCGGCGGCTGAAATCGGGAAAACCGCCAAAGGGTTGGCGGACGGAGCGCATAGCTGTTAGAGGTTAGAAGTAAGAGGTAAGAAGTAAGACCTGCGGGTCTTTACGTTGACACTCTCGGAATACAATAATTCCCCCGCCGTTATCAGCTTATAGTGCTGAGTTAAGAGTGCGTAATTAAGTTGCATTTCCCCGCCGTAGGCGGGGGAAATAGCTAAATAGTATAAAGCAATCCCCGCCGTTGGCGGGGATTGTTTTTTTTGCCAAAATTTGACAAACCGTAAAATCTATGTTATAATAGACTTGCCGGAAATCTTTTTTCGAGTATTACTCGGAAGGAGGTGGATTATATGAGTACACTACTGACGTTTATCGTTTCTGTAGCTGCGGGCTTGTTCGTTGAACTTGTTCGGGCAATCTTTGAAAGAAACGGTAAATAATATCCGGCGCTCTTCGGCACCCGCTTTGTGCCAAAAAAGTCCCCCGAGCAAGCACCTCGGGGGATGATTTTTTGTGATTATATGAAACCTACTGACGTTTCTATATCTACTATTTTATTATATCACACAAAAATCATTTTGTCAAGAGTTTTTTAATATTTTGCCGAAAATTTCTTTTTCGCCGTCAGCGTGGAAATGGTTGCTGTTTATTTAGTGCGTCAGCGCTTTGAGCAAAATATCTTACTTTTTACAGGGAATACGCAAAGCGGATTACCCGCTTACAACTATTCAGCTACTTATGCATTTTCGCCAACGTGAAGTTTACTGTCTTGGAAAACGGATTATAAATCAAATCCTCCGCTTTCTTGGACGTGAAAAAGTACTCGTTTTTGTAGTAGAGCGGGTAGAAAACGCAACGGTCGATTAGGGTTTGCTCCGCTTTCAGATAAAGCGCGGTGCTGTCTTGGACAGTCGGCGCTTTTTCCGCTTTGTTCAGCAACTCGTCAAATTCCGCGTAGGAAATGCCCGTATAGTTTTCTGCGGAAGTTGCCGTGAACTTTTCAAGATACGCCGAAGGGCTGTTGTATTTGCCCGACAATTCCAAAACGGCAATGTCGAAATCCCCCTCCTCAAGAGCCTTGGCGTACTCGGTTTCGGACAGCACTTTCACTTTGCAGTAAAACCCCAGCTCCCTCTGCCATTCCTGCATTACATACGAAACGGCGGTTTGCGCGGCGGTGTCGGGGACTATCATCACCGCGCCCGTAAGCAGAGATTTGTCAAGCTGTCCGCTTATGCTGTTGTAGAGGTCGGACGCGGCTTTTACATTGTATTCCGGGATATTCACACCGCCCGCCGTTTCGCGGTAGCTTACGCCGTCCATTGAAACCTGTTTCGGGATAACGCCCTCCGCTTTTTCGTATTCGGGGAGAGCCTCGACTATCTCCGAGCGGTTCGTGAGCATATAAAGCGCGCGTCTGAAGTTCTCGTTTTTAAACAAGCCGAATTTGCTGTTGAACACCAGTCCGCAGGTGATGTTGTTGAACTCGTAAACGCTGTAAGAACCCTTGATGTTCGCCCTGTCGTTTCCCGAAACGGCAAGACAGCTTACGTCGCCGTTGTTGAAATCGCTGATGAAATCGTCCTCGTCCTCAATGAAGAAATTCAGTCCCGACGGGCAAATCGTCTGCGTTTCGGCGTTCTTTTCGTGCTTTCGCAAAATTAGGTTGTTTATATCGGGTCCGTTGTCGGGGTCGTATGTCCAGCTTTTCACATAGAAAGACCCGTTTGACGGCGTACACTCCGCCGATAAGCCGTAACGTCCCTTTGCGTTTTCAAAGAACTCCTCGCAGCACGGCATCGCGGGCGGTTCGGCGAGCATTGACAAAAAGCGCGGGGTCGGGTATTCAAGAGTTATTTCAAGTTCAAAATCGCCTTTTGCTTTCACTCCGAGTTTCGATAAATCCTGCGTTATGCGCCCGTTTATCAGCCTTGAATTTTTTATGCAGAAATAGTCCTTCGCGCGGGGCGCCTGCGTTTCGGGCTTGAAAAGCCTCTGAAACCCGAACACGAAATCTTTCGCCGTACATTGCCGCTCGAAATCACCGCCGTCTATCCAATATATATCCTGCCTTAACTTGAAATTATAAACAAGTCCGTCGTCGGACACGGTGTAGCTTTCCGCCGCGCCCGTTCCGACAGAGCCGTCCTGCGCTACCGTCATAAGCCCCATAAACACGTTCTCGATAATCGTAACCGAATTAGGCTCGTTCGCCTGCTGTGGGTCGAGCGTCTGCGGATTTGCGGAAATATCGTATTTGAAAACGCGGTCAAGACCGTCGTCTTTGCGACAGCCGACAAGCGTTAATATCAACACCAAAACGGAAAACACCGCTAATATTTTCTTGAATTTTTTCATATTAAAACCTTTCAAGGATTATCTTACTATGATAATTATAACACTATTTTTTTGAAAAATCAAGAGTTTAAATCTATAAAGTAAATTCCACGGCACTTCCCTGCTCTATACTCTTTTGAACGTCAATCAACCGCTGATTTTTACTCCCGCGAAACTGCAATGCAAGCGACTTTTGTTCCTCGATAAATCTGCCGTCAACAAGGACATCTACAATTGACAAGAGTTTTTTAACGAACGGTTCGCGTTCGGCTTTCTTCAAAAGTTCCTCGAACGTCCAACCGCTGTAGCACCAGAGCGACATACCGCGCTCCTTGAAACGTTCCCCCAAGATGTAAAGCGGTTCGGCTTGACAGAACGGCTCACCGCCCGAAAATGTAACGCCCTTATTCAGCGGGTCTTGTATGCACTCGTTGAAAAGTTCATCGGTGTCGGTAACACGTCCCCCGCCGAAATCGTGCGTCTGCGGGTTGTGACACCCCGCGCACCCGTGCGGACAGCCCTGCACGAAAACCGTGTATCGAAAACCGATACCGTCAACTATGGACTCCGAAACGGTGCCTGCTATTCTGATTTCCATTAAAACACCCCTTTTGTTTCAGTTATTAGAGAATAGTTGCTAGTTATTAGTTATTAGAGAATAGTTGCTAGTTATTAGTTATGTGGTGTCCGCTCCGCGGACAATTTAGATTGTCTTTAAGTCAATACGCCCCCCGCCGACGGCGGGGGCGTACTATATATATTTTCTAGAGTGTCAGCCTTTAAACTTAAAGACAATCTTTCCGTCCGCCGTAGGCGGACAATTAACAAACAGCAGGCTTTGCCTGCTGTTTGAGGGCAATCCGCCATCGGCGGATTGCTCGCTAACAACTAATAACTATTCTCTAGCTACTACCCGATTACGCTTTAAACTTATGCGGGCGTTCAATTCTATCTAACTTAATTTCTTCCGCACGCCTATTGCACTCCGGGCAAACATCGTCGATTATTCCCGTAAACCCACAGCACGGGTCGCGGTCTATCGGGTGGTTTATTGCGCCGTAGCCTATGCCCTGTTCTTTCATATAACGCACTATTTGCTCGAACGCGTCAAGGTTTTTCAGCGGGTCGCCGTCAAGCTCCACATAGCTGATATGACCGCCGTTTGTAAGCGCGTGATACGGAGCCTCGATGTTGATTTTCTTGAACGCGCTGATGTTGTAGTACACGGGTACATGGAACGAGTTCGTGTAGAAATCCTTGTCCGTTATGCCCTCTATCTCGCCGAAACGCTTTTTGTCTATCGCGATAAAGCGTCCCGAAAGACCCTCGGCGGGCGTTGCAAGCAAGCTGAAATTCAGCTTGGTTTTCTGACTTTGCGCGTCAACCTTTTCGCGCATGTGCGTGATTATTTCAAGACCCAATTTCTGCGCCTGTTCGCTTTCGCCGTGGTGAACGCCGATAAGCGCCTTTAAACATTCGGCAAGTCCGATAAAGCCCACGGAGAGCGTGCCGTGCTTTAAAATCTCGGCAATGCTGTCCTGCTCGTTCAGCTTTTCGGAATCAATCCAAACGCCCTGTCCCATAAGGAACGGGAAGTTTTTCACACGTTTGGAACATTGTATCTTGAAACGCTGTAAAAGCTGTTCAAAGACTAAATTCATCATCTCGTCAAGGCTTTCATAGAACTTGTTAATGTCCTTGTTCGCCTCTATCCCCAAACGCGGGAGATTTATCGTTGTAAAGCTGAGATTTCCGCGCCCCGTGACTATTTCCCGCGCGGGGTCGTGAACGTTGCCGATAACGCGCGTGCGACAGCCCATATAGGCTATTTCCGTATTGTAATCGCCCTCTTTATAGTATTGCAGATTGAACGGCGCGTCTATAAAGCTGAAATTCGGGAACATTCGCTTTGCCGATACTTTCATCGCGAGTTTAAACAAATCGTAGTTCGGGTCGCCCTCGTTGTAGTTTACTCCCTCTTTTACTTTGAAAATGTGTATCGGGAAAATCGGTGTTTCGCCGTTGCCTAAACCCGCTTGTTCGGCAAGCATAACGTTGCGCGTGACCATACGTCCTTCGGGACTTGTGTCAGTGCCGTAGTTTATCGACGAGAACGGATTTTGCGCGCCCGCGCGGGAGTTCATCGTGTTTAGGTTGTGGATAAGCGCCTCCATTGCCTGGAAAGTCGCGCGGTCGGTTTCAGTCTCGGCGATTTTCTCCGCCTCGTCCTGCAAGGCGCTGAACTTATCGTCATAATGCGAGGCTAACTTTTCCCACTCTTTTGACTTGTAATCGTCGTTATCCTGAAGTTTCGGGTAAAGTCCCGTTTCCTGTTCTATCTCGGCGGAGGTGTTCTTTATCTGTTCGAGAACCTCGTCATAATCTTTCCCATATGTGTAAGTAATCGCCTTTGCGAGGTTAATTACATACATACGCTTAAATGTTTTCATAACGCCCTCAGCCATAGCGTAATCGAAATTCGGGATAGACTGCCCGCCGTGCTGGTCGTTCTGGTTGGACTGTATCGCGATACAAGCAAGCGCGGCATAGCTTGAAATATCGTTCGGCTCGCGCAAAAAGCCGTGACCCGTTGAAAAACCGCCCTTAAACAGCTTATGCAGGTCAATCTGACAGCAGGTTGTGGTAAGCGTTAGGAAATCCAAATCGTGAATGTGAATATCTCCGTTTATATGCGCGTTCGAGTGAACGGGGTCTAAGACATACATCTCGTTAAACTGCTTTGCGCCCTCGCTGCCGTATTTGAGCATAGTACCCATTGCGGTATCGCCGTCTATATTCGCGTTTTCGCGCTTTATATCGCTGTCTGCGGCTGATGTGAATGTTAAATCTTCATAAATCTTCATCAGCGTAGAGTTCATTTCGCGTACTCTCGTGCGGTCTGCTCTGTAGAGGATATACGCCTTTGCGGTGTTCGTCTGTCCCTCCTCTATCAGAACGCGCTCTACCATATCCTGCACTTCCTCGACCATAGGGTTGCGCCCGATAATCGTTTCCGACAATTTCTGGCAGACCTTATCCGCGATAGCCAATGCCTCGTCGTAATTATTCCCGCCGACGGAGCGTTCCGCTTTCAGAACCGCCTGCGCGATTTTCTCGACATTAAACGGCACTTCCC
Organism: uncultured Clostridia bacterium; assembly: GCA_947628655.1. GTDB lineage: Bacteria > Bacillota > Clostridia > Oscillospirales > Ruminococcaceae > CAG-115. The sequence continues at coordinate 105,090 of CANRAS010000007.1, forward strand.
GCCCGTCGCGCTTTTTAATCATAGTTATCATAGCCATTTCCAACGTCCCCTTTTGCACAACATCTTGTGTTGATTTTTTCGCATATCTCTATTATATAGTATTTTGTGGTATTTGTCAATAGGGTTTTCTGAAAAATTTACGGAGCTTGATGTTTAAAGAGAATAGTTGCTAGTAGTTAGTTTAGGTGCGCGCTCCGCGCGCGGATTAGATTGTCTGCGGGTCGTTTCGCCCCTGCACCGTGCGTGGCGTTCGGCGTGGCTCAATTCAAGCGACCCATTCCCTTATCCTGCGTTATCTTACCGTCCCGCGTATCAACGCGCCTGCGCCGACCGTGTACTGCTTGTTGCCCGACCGCCCGCAATTCGCCTAACGGCGAATTAACGGCGCTTACGCGCCGTTGTTTTGCGCTCCGCGCAAAACGCGGGCTACATAACACAACGCCCCGCCGTTGGCGGGGCGTATTAATTCAAAGACAATCTAATCCTCGCCCGCAGGGCGCACCTTTGCTATGCCAGCGTTTTCCGCAAAGCGGATAATGCGTGCACTCTTAACTATAAACTGCGAGAGCACCGCATTCTTACTTCTTACTTCTAACCTCTTCCCCCCGCTCCCAACTCCTTAAACGCCTTGACAATCGTTTCCGCAGGCAAAACCTCAATTCCCCCCGTTTCGCTCTTTAACTCGCTCTTGGAGTGCGCGGGGATTATGCACTTCGTAAAGCCGAGACGTTCTGCCTCTTTGACGCGTTCTCTTACACGGCTGACGGAGCGTACCTCGCCGCCTAAGCCTACTTCTCCGAACACTAGGGTATCCTCCGCAATCGGCTTGTCGCATAGGCTCGACCACAACGCGGCGGCTACCGCGAGGTCGGCGGCAGGCTCGTCAAGTTTCAAACCGCCGACTACGTTTACATACACGTCAAGACCGCCGAAGAAGTAACCGCACCGCTTTTCAAGCACCGCGAGTATCATATAGAGCCTGTTGTAGTCAAACCCCGTCGCTACTCGTCTTGGCGCGGAAAAACTTGATTTCGTGACAAGCGCCTGCACCTCCGCAAGTATTGGGCGCGTACCCTCCATAGCGCACGCTACGACGCTCCCCGAAACGTTTTTAAGTCTGCCCGACAACATCATCTCGCTGGGGTTCTCCACCTGCGACAATCCGCTGTCGTCCATTCTGAATACGCCGATTTCGTTTGTAGAGCCGAAACGGTTCTTTATCGCGCGGAGTATTCTGTAGGCTAACTGTTTTTCGCCCTCGAAGTAAAGCACCGTGTCTACGATGTGTTCCATAATCTTAGGTCCTGCGATACCGCCGTCTTTGTTGACGTGCGACACGATAAACACGGGGATTTCCTCGGACTTTGCCATTCGCATAAACGCACCCGTACATTCGCGGACTTGGACGATACTGCCCGCCGTTGAGTTAATCGCGCTTGATGTTATCGTTTGAATGGAGTCTATAATCACGATTTCGGGTTTGTTTTCGCAAACTGCGCGGATAATGCTTTCGCAGTTGTTATTCGACGCTAGGAATAAATTTTCGCACGTTACGCCCAGACGTTCGGCGCGGAGTTTAATTTGGCGTTCGCTCTCCTCTCCCGAAACGTAAAGTATCGTATGGTCTTTGCCCATAAACCCGCAAATCTGGAGTAAAAGCGTTGATTTCCCGATACCGGGATCACCGCCGATAAGCACGAGAGAGCCTTTGACAAGCCCCCCGCCCAAAACCCTGTCGAGTTCGGAAATTCCCGTATCATAGCGCGTTTCGTCATCGTAGCTTATTTCCGAAATTCTCGAATAAGTGAAATTCCCCGTCGGAGCGGCTTTCCCCGTACCGACCGTTACGGGCTGAGTTTCCTCAAGAGTATTCCACGCCCCGCACGCGGAACATTTCCCGTTCCATTTAGAATATTCCGCGCCGCATTCACTGCACACAAAGACTGTTTTGTTCCCGCGCATATCTTCACTTCCCATTGCTTGATAGCTATATTATAGCACAAAGAGGCTTTGCCCCAAACCAATATTATGCCCCTTTGAATTTTACACTTTATCCTGTTAAAGATGTTATGTTTTCTATATTATAGCACAAAGAGGCTTTGCCCCAAACCAATATTACGCCCCTTTGAATTTTACACTTTATCCTGTTAAAGATGTTATGTTGTCTATATTATAGCATTTTTAGGCGGGGTTGTCAAGCGGGAATATGTTTGGTTGACTTCTAACCAAATAAAGTGCTTACCATATGATAAGCACCTTAATTATAGCAGATTTACTGCTTTAACAAAAACATTAGAAAACTTGCAATATTCCAAAATTTGTGCTATAATGTAAATCGGAAGGTGATTTTATGGATATTAACGAAATACTCGCAAAGGAATTTTCGCTCCGCAAAGAGCAGGTAGACAACACGGTCGCACTTATTGACGACGATAAGACTATACCGTTTATTGCGCGTTACCGCAAGGAACTGACAGGCTCGCTTGATGATACCGTACTTCGCGCGCTGTCGGACAGGCTTTCTTATCTGCGCGGTCTTGAAAAGCGCAAGCAGGAAATCACCGCGTCGATAACGGAGCAGGAAAAATTGACCGATGAAATCGCGGCGGCTATTGAAAAAGCAATGACGCTTGTCGAAGTCGAGGATATTTACCGACCGTTCAAGCCCAAACGCAAAACGCGCGGTTCGGTCGCGCGGGAAAAGGGTCTTGAACCGCTCGCTAAGATACTCCGCGAGCAGTCGCAAAGTACTGTTCCCGAAACAGAGGCGGCGGCGTTCGTAAACGAGGAAAACGGAGTAAACTCCGCGGAGGACGCTTTACAGGGCGCAATGGATATTATCGCCGAAGATTTGTCCGACAGCGCGGAACTCAGGAAACGCCTGCGCGGCGCGATTTTCCGCAAGGGTACGCTTAATTCCTCGCCCGCTAGTGATAATTCAAACGAAGTTTACAAGAACTATTTCGAGTTCAGCAGCGCGGTCAACCGCCTTGCGGGACATCAGGTACTTGCGCTTGACAGAGGAGAGAAAGAGGGTCAGCTGAAAGTCGCGATAACTCTGCCGCAGGGCGAGGGCGAAAGTATGTGCGTCAGAGAGTTCACCGAAAACAGCAGCGAGTGCGGGAAACTCGTTCGCGCGGCGTGTGAGGACAGCTACAAACGATTGATTTTCCCGTCCGTTGAAAGAGAAGTCCGCGCGGAACTTTCCGCGAACGCTCAAGAGGGCGCGATAAAAGTATTCGCGTCCAACCTGCGACAGCTTTTAATGGCGCCGCCCGTCAAAAACACGGTTACGCTCGGATTAGACCCAGGCTATGCGCACGGCTGTAAATGCGCCGTTGTTGACAGCACTGGAAAGGTACTCGATACTTTTATAATCTACATAACGCGCTCTAAAGGCGAAACAGAACGGGCGAAAGAAGTTGTCACACGGGCGATAAAACGGCACAATGTATCGACAATCGCAATAGGCAACGGCACGGCGTCCCGCGAAACTGAGCAGTTCACGGCGTCGCTTATTCAGACAATACCCGCAAAGGTTTCGTATATGGTCGTGTCGGAGGCGGGCGCGTCGGTTTATTCAGCGTCCAAACTCGCTGCGGAGGAATTTCCCGATTATGACGTAAGCCTGCGTTCCGCGGTGTCAATTGCCCGCAGACTTCAAGACCCGCTCGCGGAACTTGTCAAAATCGACCCGAAAGCTATCGGCGTTGGGCAGTATCAGCACGATATGCCGAAAGCGCGTATGGACGAGGCTCTGAAAGGCGTTGTGGAGGACTGCGTGAACTTCGTCGGCGTTGACCTCAACACCGCGTCATACTCCCTGCTTTCCTATATTTCGGGAATTAACAGCACGGTTGCGAAGAATATCGTGTCTTACCGCGAAGAAAACGGCGCGTTCACCGACAGAAAACAGCTTATGAAAGTAGCGAAACTTGGAGCGAAAGCGTTTGAGCAATGCGCGGGATTTTTGAGAGTATCGGGCGGTACAGACCCGCTTGACAACACGGGTATTCACCCCGAATCCTACAAAGCCGCCAAAACTCTCCTAAAGAAATGCAACATCTCGTATGACGAACTCGGCAAAAGTGAAATAGTCCGCGCTAAAGTTACCGAAGAGGACTTGCAGAGCGTATCGGAGGAAACAGGCGCGGGACTTTCCACACTTCACGATATATTAAAGGAACTCGAAAAGCCGGGGCGCGACCCGCGCGACGAACTCCCTCCGCCCCTTATGCGCAGCGGCAACGTAATGGAACTTAAAGACTTAAAGGCGGGTATGGAACTTATGGGAACTGTCCGCAATATAGTGGATTTCGGCGCGTTTGTGGACGTAGGCGTTCACGAGGACGGTCTGGTGCATATTTCCCAAATCAGCGAGCGCAGGATAAAGCACCCTCTGGAAGTGCTGAAAGTCGGCGAGGTAATTAAAGTATGGGTATTGGACGTTGACGAAAAGCGCGGACGAATTTCGCTTACAATGAAAAAACCGAGGTGAGGATTTGATATGAACGGAAAATCGCAGAAGATTATGAAAACAGGCGCGATAGTATTACTGTCGATAGCGGCGGTGGTGTTTGCCGTGTTGTATTTTACGGGAAAAGTCGATAGCTTTTTGGGAGTTTCAAGCGAAACTTCCGAAAGCACGGTTGTTTCGGAATTTAACGAAAGCGCAAACGCGCCGAACGAACCGCAGAGCACGGCGGGAAGTACGCCCGCAGCAACTTATAAATTCCGCAGCAAGACGCTTTTAAATCAGCATTATGAAAAGCACGGCAAGGAAATGGGATTTGCGTCGGCGGAGGAATACGAAAAAGCGGCGGCAGCCGTGCCGAACTCTCCGAACGTTCTTCACAAGACCGAAAAAGAGGACGGCGACGACGTTTATTACATCGAAAGCACAAACGAATTTGTAGTGATTTCGACCGACGGCTATATCCGAACGTATTTCAACCCCGACAACGGGATTGATTATTACAACAAGCAATAACAAAGCACCCCCGAACGTGGTTCGGGGGTGGGGTTTTTATGGGGTTTTCTTTTGAGCGGTAAGTGTTAAGTCGTCATTATCAACTTTAACTTGAAGGTCAAAATTTCCGAAATCGTCTGTTGTGAATGCAGCACCACATATATATTCCTTCATAAAGGTCTATATCCCCGTCAACACTCCGCATATCAAGGTCATATGCATTGAAGTCATACCATACTTCGTTGTATTCATCTAGCCATAACCCTGTTGAATTATTTATCGGAGAAAATTCTACAGACCCTCCGTTATCGTTGGCAGCGTCTTTAGCATAAGCTACATTTTCAACATTTCCGTCCTTGAGCCATAAACTCTCCGCTGATGTTTTTGGCAACGGACGTGCCGTTTTCATCTTCAACGGCAATCGTCACCGTGTACTCGTTCACCGTATAAACCGCTGTCATCGGAACGGAGCGCCGTGTTCTTTATCTGCTCGGATATTCCCGAATAGTCCGTCTTGTACGGCGGGGATTGCTCGTCTATCTCGTTTAATATTTCGCCCTCGCGAAGTTCGACGATCGTTTTGCTGTCCGTCGCGGTGTTTTCGGCTACAAGTTCAAGTTTCGTG
>CANRAS010000008.1 GCA_947628655.1 uncultured Clostridia bacterium
TAAGCCGCGCCGCTTGTTATTACAGCAAATCAATTCTATCCCGCAGTCTGTCATAATGTCAATATCGCTGAAACGGTTGTAATCCCCCGCGGCATACGAGCCGAAAATAAACGCGCCCCGTATCGTCGAAAAAGAGGACAGCACCGCTTTGATATTCGCAATCACCGCTTGCCGTTCATCGGTTTTATTGTCGAGTTGTGACATTTTCCGCTCCTTTCATCTGCTCTCTAACAACCGCCCCGCGCGGGTCTGCTTATGTTCCGGAGTGTCAACGCTTAACCAAAAGACAATCTTTCTGTCCGCCGCAGGCGGACACAAACAACTAATCTCTATTCTTTAATAACTATCAGCTAATCCACCCGCCGTTATATTTCCTCTGCGCCTTGTTTCCTAATAAAAAGCAAACGGCAAATCCCGCGCCGAACAATATCCACCCGAACCCCGTTCTGGAAACGAAGTCGATTATTCCGACAAGGCAAATGCAAACGCCCCAAATGACCATTCCGACGCCCCAAAGGGCAGTGTACGCCTTAATATCGCCGGGCTTGACGTTTTTATGGTGGTAATCGTGTATCAGCCGTATTTTCTGCCGTTTCCACAGCAATACCCCGAACACGATAAACAAAACGCCTGTCGGCAATGTAATTATCGTTTCAACTAACCCCGCAATATACATAATCTGCTCCCTATAAATCAACAACTGCCCCGCGCGGGTCTGCTTATTATGTCCTAGTGTGTCAACGCCTTAACCCTAAGGTCTTACCTCTTACCTCTAACCTCTTACTTCTAACCGCTTACCTCTAACCCCTAAACGATTGTACATAAGAACAGCAGCCCGACAACAACTATTTTTGCTATAATACAGCCCCGCCTGATTGTGTGCAGTTTTTTATCCGAGCTTTTTTCGGGGTTCATAGCGACGTTCGTGTGCTGGGGAAACGCCGAACAGAGCGTAAGCGAAACATACAGAATAAGCGACACGACAATAAGTATTACAGCAACGCCCGTGGCTTTATCAAGACTGAACAGCGCGATATACCCCGCGACCGCTCCCGCCGTAACAATACCCGCCAAAATCTCCGCAGTCAATTCGCCTTTAGTGTAATTAACCTTTTCCGTCATTGAAAACACCTCCAAACTATTCCAAAAGCGTCAACGCCTTAACCCTAATGTCTTACCTCTTACCTCTAACCTCTTACTTCTAACCTCTTACTTCTACCCGTTCACATTCATATATTTGTTAAGGAAACGCACGGACAACGGTATCCATTCCCGCACGTGCTCGTTCACGTCTTTCGCGGTGCGGGCAATCGGCTTGTCGCACGTCGCTATTCCGTGCGGACCCTCGTCAAACAGGTGAAGTTCCATCGGAATTTTGTTTGAAATGCACGCTTTCGCCATAACAAGAGAGTTGTGCGCCGATACGGACGCGTCGTTCGCGGTCGCCCAGATGAAAATCGGCGGTGTTTTCGGAGTAACGCGGTTTTCAAGCGACAGGCGCGATAAGTCCGAGCGCGTAGGTTCTTCGCCCAACAGTACTTTAAAACTCCCCTCGTGCGGCGAGGTAACTCCGCTTATCACGGGATAGCACAGCACGGCGGCGTTCGGGCGAAGTTCTTCGGCGGTACAGCCTATGGTTTTCACAACGGAAACGTCGTTCCACATCGTAGCCAGACACCCCGCGAGATGTCCCCCCGCCGAAAATCCCAAAACCGCGATTTTGTTCGGGTCTATGCAAAATTCCTCCGCGCGCATACGGATTTTGTAGAACGTATACGCCGCGTCATTAAGCGGCGCGGGGAACGGCTTTTTGCACGAATACGACACAACAAACGCCGCATACCCCGCCGCGAGATATTGAAACGCGACAGGCTCGCCCTCCCGTTCGGAGCAATATTCATAGCCCCCGCCGGGAAATATCACGACGGACGGCCGCTTTTCGCAGTACTTGATTTCGGTCATAGCGTCGGGCAGATACGCCTTTACAAACGCCGTTTTGTCGGGATTTATCGAAAAAGTTTTAACTGTCATAATAATATCCTCCGAATACAGTTTAAAATGCCGATTTAATACAGCATAGTCTAAGATAATTATAGCATTTTTATAAGAATAAATCAAGTACTAAAACCATATTGGGGAATATTTTTCGCTAAACCTGTTGACAACGCCGTCAAGTTGTGCTAAAATAAAATTCGGACGGCAGATAAAAGGATTTCCTAAAGTTCTGCTTTCCGAAAGAGGTAAAACAATGTATGACCCGATAATATTCGACTTGGACGGTACTTTGCTCGATACTCTCTCAGACCTTGCGGCGGCGGGGAATTACGCCCTGCGCGAAATGGGCTTTCCTACGCACGAAACCGACAGCTACCGTTATTTCGTAGGCAACGGAATACCAAAGCTGATAGAGCGCATTTGCCCGAAAAATTCGGACGAGCAGACAAGAACGCGCGTTCACGGTTTGTTTGCGGAGTATTATGAACAGCATAAATCCGACCTCACCCGCCCATACTACGGTATGCCCGAATTGCTTTGTGAACTTAAAGAGCGCGGTATAACGGCGGTGTGCAATTCCAACAAGGACAGCGTTTTCGCCGAGGTACTTCTGCGCTCGTTTTACGGCGACAGCCTAGCCGAGATAGTCGGCGCGGGAAAAGGCTACGGCACAAAGCCCTGCCCCGACGCGGCGGTTTACCTTGCCGAAAAATACAAAAAAATCGGCGCAGAGCCTCTCTATGTCGGCGACAGCGGCGTTGATATGCAGACGGCAAAAAACGCGGGAATAACGGCGTGCGGTGTGCTGTGGGGATTTCGCGGTAAAGCGGAGCTGGAAGAATACGCCCCCGCGCATATAGTTAAAGATATAACCGAACTTCGCAAGGTTATTTTAGGATAATAAACGGCAGAAAGGAATTAAAATGAAAAAAGCATTATTTACAGTCATTTGCACGGCGGCGGTATTGTCGCTTACGGCTTGCAACAGCACAAACACCTCGACAAACTCCTCCGCTATGGAGAGTACGGCAAATTCCTCGCAAAATCAGACAAGTACGGTAAGCACGAACGCGAACGCGCCTGCGGAAAGCAGTACCGCGCCCGAAAGTTCCGCGCAAAGCGAACCGAGCGAACCCGCGCCCGAAGAACCCGATCCCGAAACGCCGAAAGCCACATATGCTTTTCAGCGCGAGGACGGGGGCGTTGAAATATTAAACGGCGGCGACGAGGGAACGGAAGTAACAATTCCCGACACAATCAACGATATGGCAGTAGTCGGCATAAAAGGCAGACCGAATATGACATATTTCCCGAACGCAAAGACGATAACCCTCCCGAAAACCCTCCGCGATATAGACGATTACGCGTTTTCGGGCTGTTCGGAACTCACGGAAATCACAATCCCGCCGAGCGTTGAGGACATCGGCGAATATGCGTTTTTGAACTGCACGTCGCTTTCGTCGATTACTTTTAACGAGGGTCTTACGGAGATAAGCACGGGCGCGTTTTCGGGCTGTACGAGCCTTAAAAAGATAACGCTCCCGAACAGCCTTCAGGAACTCGAACAAGGCGCGTTCGACTATGACGCGGACGTCACGGTGACTTATCAAGGCAAAAGCTACACCCCCGAAAACATCGGCGATTTGTACGCGCTGTTGTATGATTATTAATAAATTATTAATAAACAAAACGCGGACTTCCGATTTAGAAGTCCGCATTTTTTATTCGTTAATTTTAGACCCGCTGCTCTTGAAAGCCAGCGCAGTCAATAGTCCAAAGACTATAGCGGCGGCAATTCCGACAGCGGCGTTTGTGAAACCGCCCATAAACGCGCCGATTATCCCGTATTGGTCTACCGATTCCCGAACGCCCTTTGCAAGCAGGTTTCCAAATCCCGTAAGCGGAACGGTAGCACCCCCGCCCGCGAGGTCAATAAGCGGCTGATACCAGCCGAGCGCGCCTAACACTACTCCCGTTACGACATAAGTCGTGAGTATTCTTGCGGGAGTGAGTTTAGTAAGGTCGATAAGCAGTTGACCGACAACGCAGATAGCCCCGCCGATAACGAACGCCCAAACATATTCCATTATCATATTCGTTGCTCCTTTTAGATTTTAGTAATTAGTTAAAGCATATCTCCACCGCGTGCGAAATGCCGGGGATATTCCCGCCTTGCTGAACCATTGTAGGCGACATCAGCGCGCCTGTCGCGGAGTAGAGTATGCGCTTTAAATCCCCGCTTTGTACGCGTTTTAAGAAATGCCCGCACATCATCGACGCGGAACAGCCGCAGCCGCTCCCGCCCGCGTGAACGTCCTGTTTTTCGCGGTCGTACAGCATAAGCCCGCAGTCTTTGTGCCATTTTTGGAGGGCTATTCCGTCGCGCTTGAAAAGGTCGTAAAGCAGTTCACTTCCGACTTCGCCGAGGTCGCCCGTTATAATCAAATCATAACTTTCGGGGTGAGTACCCATATGCTTGAAGTGGCGCGACAGCGTATCATAAGCCGCGCCCGCCATTGCCGCGCCCATATTGTTAAGGTCGGAAATGCCCATATCCTGTATTTTTCCGACAGTCGCCGCGCGGATATACGGCGGTTTTGACGCGGGAGCGACGATTGCCGCGCCCGCCGCCGTTGCCGTCCATTGCGCGGTCGGAGTGCGGACTCCGCCGTAATTCAGCGGAAAGCGGAATTGCCGTTCCGCCGATGAAAAGTGCGAACTCGTCACCGCACCGCAGTTATCGACATACCCCGCGTTCACCATAGCCCCCGCCAAAAGCAGAGCCTCGGCAAATGTAGAGCAAGCGCCGTAGATACCGAGAAACGGTATATAAAACTCCTTCAGCCCGTAGCTTGACCCCGTGCATTGATTAAGCAAATCGCCCGCGAAAATCAAGTCTGTTTTTTCGGGAGTAAGATTTGCTTTAGAGAGGGCGTGTTTAAACGCTTTCGACTGTAACTGCGCCTCCGCTTGCTCCCACGTTTCCGCGCCGCCCTTGTTGTCCTCGACAACCTCGTCGAACTCGTCGCCGTAAGGTCCGTCGCTTTCGACTTTCCCGACAACACTTGCGAAACTTATGATTGACGCATTGTTAAACTTAAATGTTTTTCCTTCGCAAACCGCCATATTATTCACCTCTGAAATAACGTAATTAAATAGTAAATTATGCCGTATAAAACGGACGCGGATATTCCGTAAACGATAACGGGTCCCGCGATGACGAACATCTTCGCGCCCAGTCCCAGCACAAAGCCCTCGCTTTTAAATTCCAGCGCGGGCGATACCACGGAGTTCGCAAAGCCCGTTATAGGAACCAGCGTTCCCGCGCCCGCGTGCTGTGCTATTCTGTCGTAGAGTTTCAAACCCGTGAGGAGCGCGGACAGAAAAATAAGCGTTACAGAAGTCCACGCGCCCGCTGTTTCATCGGAAAGCCCCAAAGCGCCGTACATATTTAAAAGTCCCTCCCCAAGACAGCAGATAAGTCCGCCGACAACAAACGCCATAGGCAGTGTTTTGTACATCGGCGTAGCGGGAGAACGGCGTTTTGCGAGTTCGCCGTATTCTTGATTTGAGATATTCATACAAATTCCTTTCCCGGCGATTTCGCCGTTTTTTATTCTTAATTATTTTGAGAAATCAGCAGTTTAAAATTCGCGGAAATTAATTCTAAATATAGAAAATCCCTCTCGTTTTCACGAGAGGGAAATTTTGCTTATTTTCGCTATATTTTCGTCCGCGCCTCGTTTAATATCCGCGCGTATTTTTCCATTTGAATTTTCGAGATAACTTCCCCGTGCTGATAGCTGTTGAGGAAATTCAAAAGTTCCTTACTGCCAAGGCACACATAGTCGTTTTCGCGGAGGTTAAGTTTGAGTTTGGCGTTGTGACTTGAAAAATACAGTACGGTATCTATCCACACATCTTCTCCCGCCGCGTTGAGTATGCTTTTGACTATATCGCGCTGACGGCGCATTTGCTTGAGCGGATTATCCATTTCCTGCACGGACGGCTGTTTATTCTTGTAGAACTTATGCTGTTCCCATTTGTCCGCTTTCCAACTGCCGATTATCGTTCCCGAATGGTTTTTTACTTCTATAATGATAATCCCCTTGTGGCTTATAACTAACATATCAAGTTCCGACCGCCCGCGCTTATACCGCACGGGGAGATTGCAGAACACTATGTTGTTGCCGTCTAAGTGGCGGATCGTCTTGTAAAGCTGACGTTCTCCCCGCCGTCCGCTGTTCAGCACGTTGTAACGCCTCGCGACGATGTTATAAGCGACGTTGCACAAGAAAATCAGCGCGATAGCGACAATTGCCGTGACCTGCGTTTCATATAGCTTGAACAATACGAAAAACACGAGCAAAAGCACGGGGCAAACTCCCAAAAACACCTGCGCCAGGAGCAGACCGAACACCTTGCGGTTATTGTTGTTTATGCAGCGAATAACTTTATTCATACTAATCTACCCCTGTCGAATGTTTTGTGAGTTAATTACACGTTAAATCTGAACAGCGTGACATCTCCGTCCTGCATAACGTAGTCCTTGCCCTCAAGGCGAACTAAACCCTTTTCCTTTGCCGCCGCCATAGAACCGCAGTTTATCAGATCGTCAAACGAAACTATCTCGGCGCGGATAAAGCCCTTTTCAAAATCCGTATGTATCTTTCCCGCCGCCTGCGGCGCTTTCGTGCCGTTAGTTATCGTCCATGCGCGCACTTCGGGAGTACCCGCGGTCAGGAACGAAATAAGTCCGAGCATACGATAACCCGTTTTTATGATACGCGCAAGCCCCGAACTTTCGAGGTTAATATCTGACAGAAACATCGCCTTGTCCTCGTCGGACATATCGGCTATTTCAGCCTCTATCTGCGCACAAATCGGCAGAACTTCGGCGTGTTCCTCTTCTGCGATTTTCACTACGTCGAGATATTCCTTGTTGGAATTTAAATCTCCCTTGAAATCCGTTTCCGACAGGTTCGCCGCGTAAATTACGGGTTTGTTTGAGAGCAAGGGCGTATCTTTTAACATCGCGCGTTCCTCGTCGGTGTAATCATAGCTGCGCGCGGATTTTCCGCTTTCAAGGTGCGCTTTCAGAGCCTCAAAGAAGTCCACCTCGCTCTGCGCGGACTTGTCCCCTTTCAAAGCCTTTTTCGCGCGGTCTATACGGCGTTCTATTATCTCCAGATCGCTGAAAATCAGTTCAAGGTTAATAGTTTCAATATCCCGCGCCGCGCCTATCGAACCCTCAACGTGGATTATATTATCATCGTTAAAGCACCTTACGACGTGGACAACAGCGTCCACCTCGCGGATATTCGACAGGAATTTATTCCCCAGACCCTCGCCCTTTGACGCGCCTTTCACAAGTCCCGCAATATCGACAAATTCCAGCGTCGCGGGAGTAAACTTTTCGGGGTGATACATTTCCGCGAGTTTGTCTAAACGTTCATCGGGTACGGAAACTATACCGACATTCGGCTCTATCGTGCAAAACGGATAATTAGCGCTTTCCGCGCCCGCGTTTGTCAGCGCGTTGAAAAGCGTACTTTTTCCGACATTAGGTAATCCAACCATTCCAAGTTTCATTATATTTTAATCCTCCGTTTAATTCTAGCGTCTAGCGTCTAGCCTCTAATTATTATAGCACAAAGAGGCTTTGCCCCATACCAATATTACGCCCCTTTGAATTATACACTTTATCCTGTTAAAGATATTGCGTTTCCTATATTATAGCACAAAATCCTAAAAATTGCAAGCGATTTGTATAAACGCCAAAAAAAGGTTAAAACTAGCAATATCCCTAATATTTCAACCGAAAGGAAGTTACTATGAAAAGAAGAAACAACAATGACAAAAAGTGGGTAATCCTTATAGCGTCGGGCGCGGCTGTCGTCGCGATAACTATGTTCGCGGCGTACCGTTCGGCGGTGAACAGGCTTATTCCGACAAACGACAGCGGGAATATCCCGCAAATCTCCTCGGTTTACACGTTCTCCGCGCCGAGTTCTGATATTCCCGTGCAGAACAACGCCGCGAACGTGCCTAAGCCCGAAAGCAGTTCAGCCCCGCAGTCCTCAGAAAACAGCTCTTCGGGAACGGTCGAGGCGAACAAACCCGTAGTTTCGGACGTCGGGAACATTATGCCTGTTAAAGGCGAGGTTTCTCACCCGTTCAGCAACGGCGAACTCGTCAAGTCCGAAACTTTGGGCGTATGGAAAACGCACGACGGCTGTGATATTTTGTGCGACGTCGGCACGGAAGTGCGCTCTATGTCGGAGGGCGTAGTCAAGGAAATAAAGGACGACGCGCTTTGGGGCGTTTATGTTGTTGTAGAGCAAAGCAACGGTTTGGACGTTCAGTACTGCGGTCTTGCTAAAGAACTGAACGTCAAGGCGGGTCAAGCCGTAAAGCAGGGCGAGTGTATCGGAAAAACGGGAGATACGAACCAATGTGAAATGCTCCAGCAACCGCATATTCACATCGGAGTAAAGCAAAACGGCAAGTGGATAGACCCGCTGTCCGTAGTGGATAAGCAGGAATAACCCCGTTCCGCGAACACACGTTCGCGGATTACATAACGTGTTCGATTTGTTAAATATCTACTAGTTTTGTGTCGTTAATTTAAACAATTTGCCAAATTATTTGCATTTCTTAAAAAATAATTCCAAAATATCAAAAAAACATTTGACAAACGAGCGAAAATATGCGAAAATAGTGTTAGAGATGTAAATATAGAGAGCAGTTCCCTGCCGTTGGCGGTGAAACAGCACGCGCCATTCCGCGCCTACGGCGGTGAAACGGCAACGCGCAACAAAATTTCCCGCCCACGCGGGCGCGGTGCAACCCGCACGCGCCGTTCCGCGCCTGCGCGGTGGAACGGCAACGCGCAACACATTACCGCCCACGCGGGCGCGGTGCAACCCGCACGCGCCATTCCGCGCCTGCGCGGTGGAACGGCAATGTGCAACAAACTTTCCCGCCAACGCGGGCGCGGTGCAACCCGCACGCGCCGTTCCGCGCCTGCGCGGTGGAACGGCAACGTGCAACACATTACCGCCCACACGGGCGCGGTGCAACCCGCACGCGCCGTTCCGTGCCTGCGCGGTGGAACGGCAACGTGCAACAAACTTTCCCGCCAACGCGGGCGCGGTGTAAACAGCACGCGCCATTTCCCGCACCTGCGCGGGGAAACGGCAACGCGCAACAAAATTTCCCGTCCACGCGGGCGCGGTGTAACCCGCACGCGCCATTCCGCGCCTGCGCGGTGAAACGGCAACGCACAACAAAATTTCCCGCCCACGCGGGCGCGGTGTAAACAGCACGCGCCATTCCCCGCGCCTACGGCGGTGAAACGGCAACGCGCAACAAACTTTCCCGCCCACACGGGCGCGGTGCAAACAGCACGCGCCATTCCGCGCCTATGGCGGTGAAACGGCAACGTGCAACAAACTTTCCCGCCCACGCGGGCGCGGTGCAACCCGCACGCGCCATTCCGCGCCTGCGCGGTGAAACGGCAACGCACAACAAACTTTCCCGCCCACACGGGCGCGACGATATAGGAGAATATATGAAATTATTTAAAAAACTCAGCCTGCTGATAATTTCGGCAGTAACAGCCATAGTATTTATATCCGTCCCCACGAGCGCGGACGGCGGTGCGGACAGCGCCTCTGTGACTTATAATCCCGTGGACATAAGCGGATTTAAACGCTATACGGGCGGGGAAATGCGCGAAAATCAGAATTACTACATAGACGGCGATGTGAAGATTTCGGGCGAAAAGACCGTTACCGTGCCGAAAAACAGCCGGCTTGTCGTCAGGGGCGGAAGTTTGCTTACCGTGTATTTCGGAAGTTCGCTTGTTGTCAAAGGCGAACTCACGGTTGAGCCGTCCGCAAATGTCGCTGTATCGGGCGAGTTTGTATCACACGACGGCGCGACTGTCTACAATTACGGCAATTTTTCGGGAACGACAAGTTCCGTTATGCACTTATCGTCAATTTTCGTTGTCGGCAGTACGGGCATAACCGCGCTTTCGGGCGAAATCAGCGTTTACAGGCAAGGTCTGATTATCGTCCACAACCGCTTTACAATAGCGAAACCCGCCGATGTAACGCTGACGGGGCAAATCATCTGCGAAAAAAGCGGACAAGTCTTTATTAAAGGCGTATTGTCAATCACGATGAGCGGCGAGATTATTTCAAACGGTACGCTGTGTTTATACAAAAACACCTACTGCGGCGGTGAAGTTACGCTGAATGAAGGCTCGGAGTTTATTCGGTTAAACGGCGGGCGGTTTACGTTCACAAAAGCGGGCAGGTTCAATGACAACCGCGTCCCCGCCGAGGACAGTTCCAAAGATGAAGAAATTGAACTTGTAAGTTACCCGAAAACAAAAGACGAAACCTCCATTGACAAGGAGAGCGACGAGGTGCATTGGCTCGGCGTTGACGTTTCGCGCTATCAAGGCGCAATCGATTGGGAGCGCGTCAAAGCGTCGGGCGTTGATTTCGTTCTCCTGCGTTCGTCGATAGGCGACGGCACGGAAACGATTTCGGGCGAGGATATTCGTTTCGCTAAGAACGCAGTCCAAGCGAAAGAGGCGGGCTTGATGGTCGGCGCATATCACTATCTTTGGGCGGAAACTCCGCAGGACGCGCGGATCGAGGCGAGGTTTTTCATAAAGACTATCGAGCCGTACGACCTTGATTTCCCCGCGGTACTTGACTTTGAAGAGCCGTCACAGCAAGACAATCTGACAAACGAGGAACGCACGGAGATAGCAAGGGTATTTTTGGAGGAAGTAAAGCGGGCGGGGTATTATCCCATGCTCTACACAAACAAGAGTTGGGCGACTACCTATCTTAATATGGACGAGCTTTCAGAATACGAAGTCTGGCTTGCGGAATGGTTTCCCGACCCGTCCTATCAAGGCGACTACGGCATTTGGCAGTACACCGCCTACGGCAAAGTAGCAGGCATTGACGGCGGAGTTGATTTGGACGTGTGCTATAAGAACTACCCTAAGATGATACGGGAGAGTAAAGGTAGCTGAAAGAAGTAAGAGGTAAGAAGTAAGAGGTAAGAAGTAAGAGGTAAGAAGTAAGAGGTAAGAGGTAAGAAGTAAGAGGTTAGAGGTAAGAAGTAAGAGGTTAGAGGTAAGAAGTAAGAGGCTAGAGGCTGGAGGTCGGAGTTTGGCAACTTGTTGACTTTTCGGCGAAAATGTGGTATAATAAGCAAAACAGGAACTTATTATAGGCAAAGGGGGCTGATGTTATGGATATTGCTGAAATAAGGACGGCGGTCGCAAAGGTCGCGGAGAGATTTCCTATAAGCAAAGCGTCGCTGTTCGGTTCCCGCGCAAACGGCACTTGTAAATCCGACAGCGATGTTGACCTTATAATGGAATTTTCCGCGCCCGTTACTCTGATTACTCTGGCGGCAATTACCGAACAGCTTGAACAAATATTGAGCATTAAAGTAGATGTCGTTCACGGTCCGATTAAAGATACAGACTTTATCAGCGTTGATAAGGAGATTGAAATATATGCGGCGTAGCGACGAGGTTGTTTTGAAAAAAATTCTTTCGGAAATAAATATTGCGTTTGAACTTCTCGGCGAGGCAACGCAGGAAGATTTTTTGCAGGACGAAAAACTAAAAAGAGCCGTTGGAATGACAGTAATAAATATCGGGGAACTTGTAAAGAACATCTCGGAAGAAACACGGCTCCAATACCGCAATATCCCGTGGAAATCCATAGCGGGAATGAGGGATATAGCCGCACATAAATATCAAACATTACGTATGGAAGATGTTTATAACACCGTGATAATGGATTTTCCCGATTTAAAGGCAAGCATTACCGTGATATTATCGGACAGCAGCGCATAAATACAGCAAATCGCCCCCGCCAACGGCGGGGGCGATTACGGTTGCTACTTTCCAGCGTTGCGACAAGCGCCAATGCGCCTTGACCCGCAGACAATCTAATCCGCGCGCGCAGCGCGCACCTAATACTATACACTATGCACTGTGCACTATAAACTGCGGCAACGCACACCTCTTCCCTCTTACCTCTAACCTCCCGCCTTATATCTTACAATAAACAACCCCATAATCAAACGGCGCGACGTGTATTCTGTCGTCCTTTATTCCCTTGTTGTAGCGGTCGAACGCGGGTTCAAAATCGTAGAACATCGCTGTTCTTTCGTTCTTTATCTCAAACGTTCGGTTTCTTGTCGATTTATTAAGGTAGATTATCGCCGCGTCGCGGGTTATTCGGTCGAACCGCGCGAATACGCACACATTGTCGTCACATTCGATAAACCGCATTGCGCCTTGCTCGAACGCGCGCGTTCCTTTGCGGACTTTCGAGAGGGTCTTTACGAACTCTATCAAATCCTCGTTTTCCTCGCCCCACGGATAACAACGGCGGTTGAACGGGTCGCGGTAGCCCTCCATACCCGCCTCGTCGCCGTAGTATACGCTCGGTATTCCCGGCAGGAAGAACTGAAGAACCATCGCGCACTTTAAAAGGGCAGTTCCGAGAAGATACTGCGCGCCGTCCAGTCTGCGCTCCGCCTGCCAATTTTTGTCGTGCCAGCCGACTTCTTCGCCGCCCAGGCGCGTAAGCGCACGTTCCGTGTCGTGCGTTGAAAGGAAGTTCATCAGCATATCTACGGCGGGTTTCGGATAGTGGTCGAGAATTGACATAACGCTGTCGTAAAACAGCTTTCCGTTCGCGTACTTCACATAATTCAGTATCGCCTCTTTAAACGGATAGTTCATAACAGAATCCAACTGTCCGCCGATAAGATAGCGTCGGCGTATGCCGTAGCTTTCCTTGTTTGACGCGTCCTCCCAGACTTCGCCGTAAATGACCTTATCAGAACCCATCGCCTTTACGGATTTGTTAAGATTGTCGAGAAATTCATCGGGCAGTTCATCGGCAACGTCTAAGCGCCAGCCGCGCGCGCCGAGTTTAATCCACTTCTGGAGAATACCCCCGTCGCCGCAAATGTATTTTGTATACGCGGGATTGTTTTCATCGACATTCGGAAGTGTGGAAATTCCCCACCAGCTGTCATAGCGTTCGGGATAAGCGATGAACGAATACCACGAATGATACGGAGAATTTGGGTCGCGGTACGCGCCGACATTCTCCCCATAACGTCCGAACTTGTTGAAGTAAATCGAATCCGCGCCCGTATGCGAGAACACTCCGTCCAGAATAATGTCAATGCCCATTTCATTAGCCTTTTGGCAAAGTTCGGAGAAATCCTCCTCTGTTCCAAGCATTGGGTCTATTTTTTCATAGTTCGCCGTGTTGTAGCGGTGATTTTCGTGCGCCTCGAAAATAGGATTGAGATACAAAACCGTAACGCCAAGTTCCTTTATATACGGCAGTTTTTCAATTATTCCGCGCAGATCCCCGCCGAAATAGTCGTTGTTGCGGACAATCCCCTTGCTGTCGGGGAGATAATACGGCGTACCGTACCAGTCGTCGCGGATAATTCTGTCGTCGGGAATATTCTCGTGTTCCGCTCCGCTTTTGTAAAATCTGTCGGGGAATATCTGATACATTATCCCGCCGCGTATCCAAGCGGGTGTAAACAAATTCTCGTCAAATACAGTAAGCTGAAACAGTTCCTCGCCCTCAAACACGCCGATATTCGCGCCCGTGCGCTTGATATAACGCCGCCTGCCGTCCATAATACAAGTGAAATAATAGTGGTGAAGTCCGCAGTTGTTCGGCGTGAAAACGCAGGTGTAGATGTTGTCGTCCCCGCTCTCGTCCTGCAAAACGAGTTCGATAAACCTTTCTTTAAAGCCCGGACGGAACATCACAAGCGTAAGCCCGCTCACCTGCATTGCTTTCGGTATCCTTACATTATATATAGACGGCTGACCGCGGCGCAGTGCGCCGAACGGGTGCTTATAGCTTGTGTCAAAGCAGTCAAAAATCGGCAAATTGCTCATAACCGTTCTCCTAACGTGAAATTTGAAAATTAATCCAATTAATCCCCTTACCCGCCCTGCGGTAACGTCAGCGCTGTGGCAGTAAACATAACAGTATCAATGCGCTTGTATCTGTTTGAGCATAACTTTAGTGTGGGGAATTGAACCCCGCGCCCGCTCCGAAACGCGACCTTGGTCCGAACATTCCTCGTTCGGAAAAGGCAGCGCTCGCCCGTTACCGCACTCAAAAAACGCCCAAACTCTAAATCAGTTCCGTGTTCCAGTTAAGCGTTTGAATTTTAACGTCCGTTTCTCTGAAATCCTTTTCGAGAGCGTCAACGGTCTTTCGCAGATCCGCGACGTTTACCGTGCTTAATATCTTTATCTCCGACCGCAGTCCGCGCGGGACTTTCTTTGACGCCGCGTCAAGAAACGCGCGCATAATGTCTGTTTTCGTTCTGACAGCGTCCTTGTGCGCGATAAGTTCCGTAAGCGTTTTCCCGTCAGAAACGGTCTTGGCGTTTGTGAGGTTTATCCTCGCTATCAGTTCTTCCTGCTGAACAGTCAGTTCATCGAGTTCTTTCAGCAAATCCGCAGGATTTTCGGCGGGTTTTTCGCCCTCCTGACAGAGCGCGTTGTTCTGAAGCCGGATGTTTAACTGCGCGGTCCTCTTTGCAATATCCGCTCTTAAATTAAGCGCCTCGGCTAACTTCAAAAAAATCCCTCCCTATACAAATCTTCCCCCCGTTTTGCAGGGGGAGAAGATTTATTCAGCTAGAAATTCATCACTTCAAATTCCAGATGTCGCGTGCGTAGTCCTGAACCGCGCGGTCAGCGGAGAAACGTCCCGCGCCCGCTATATTCATCAGCGACTTCTTGTTCCATTCTTCGGCGTCTTTATACACTTGACTGATATAAGCCTGCGTACCGCGGTAGCTGTCGAAGTCCGCAAGCGCCATATAATAGTCCTTGTTCTGTATAGACCCCGCGAGTTCCTCGAACGTCGCGCCGTTTATGCCGTTGTACATTCTCTGTATAACATTCGCGATAACGGGGCTTTGGTCGATATAACTCTGCGGATTGTAGCCTTTCATACGCATTTCGTTCACTTCGGGCGTTCTCATACCGAATATGAAGATGTTGTCCGTGCCGACAGCCTCGTGAATTTCGACGTTCGCGCCGTCGTATGTGCCGAGCGTCAGCGCGCCGTTCAGCATAAGTTTCATATTGCCCGTACCCGACGCCTCCGTTCCCGCAAGGGAAATCTGCTCGGATATTTCAGCCGCGGGCATAAGAATTTCGGAGAGCGTTACGCAGTAATCTTCAAGGAAAATAACCTGTAATTTCTCGCGCAGAACAGGGTCGTGCTTTATCTCCTCGCCTATGCACCAAATCATTTTGATAATCTGCTTTGCGATATAATAACCGGGCGCGGCTTTCGACGCGAAAATATACGTTTTCGGAACATACGGCGCGTTCGGGTTCTGCTTTAAGAAGTTGTAATCCGCGATGATGTTCATAGCGTTCAGCTGCTGACGTTTATATTCGTGCAGACGCTTTACCTGAACGTCAAAAATGCTGTCAACGTTCAGTTTTGCACCCGTCGTCTTTTCGACATATTCGGCAAACCGCTCCTTGTTGCGGCGCTTTATCTCCCCTAACTTTTGGAGGACGGACTTGTCGTTCGCGAATACCTGGAACTTGATGAGTTCCGACGCGTCTTTCTTAAATCCCTCGCCGATACATTCGGACAGCAAATCCGTAAGTTCCTTATTGGACTGTAACAGCCAGCGTCTGTACGCAATGCCGTTTGTTACGTTCTTGAACTGGTGCGGTTTGTCGAGATACTGTAAACGGAACACATCGTCCTTGATTATCTGCGAGTGAAGTTTTGAAACGCCGTTTACGCTATGCGACGCGGCACAGCACAAATACGCCATGTGGATTTTGCCTTCCTGTACTATAGACATCTTAGCGACCTTATCGCCGTCGCCCGTTCTGTTCATAAGGTCCTCGCAGTAGCGGCGGTTGATTTCGCAGATTATCTGATAAATTCTGGGCAAAATCCTGCGCACAAGATCCTCGTCCCATTTCTCAAGAGCCTCGGACATAACCGTGTGGTTCGTGTAAGCGAACGAGTTTGTAACGATATGCCAAGCCTGTTCCCAGCCGTAACCGCATTCGTCGAGGAGTATTCTCATAAGTTCGGGGATAGCGAGCGTCGGGTGCGTATCGTTGATGTGGATAGCGACTTTTTCGTGGAAGTTGTTGAGGTTGCCGTAAACTTTCATATGGCGCATTACAATATCCGAAACGGACGCCGCGCACATAAAGTACTGCTGGCGCAGGCGCAGAGCCTTGCCCTCCGCGTGGTTGTCGTTCGGGTAAAGCACCTTTGAAATCGAGTGCGCGATATTGTTAGCGCCGAGCGCCGTCGCATAGTCGCCCGTATTGAACGATGCCATATCGAACGACATACTCTCCGCGCTCCACAGGCGAAGTTTGGAAACGCCCTTGCTGTCGTAGCCCGAAACGTACATATCATAAGGCACGGCATATACGCTGTTATAGCCTACATATTCAAGGCGGTGATTGCCGTCGTCCCACGATTCCTGCACTTGACCGTCAAAGCGCACCTCAACCGCCTGGTCGGTAACAGGCACGAGCCATGCTCCTCCTCCGGGAAGCCAGTTATCGGGAAGTTCCGTCTGCCAGCCGTCTACGATTTTCTGCTTGAAGATACCGTATTCGTATCTTATCGAATAACCCGTAGCGGGGTAATCGCAGGTAGCAAGCCCGTCCATATAGCAAGCCGCGAGCCGTCCCAGACCGCCGTTTCCCAGACCCGCGTCGGGTTCTTCTTCATAAACGCGGTCGATTTTCACGCCGATTTCTTCCAAAGCCTTAGCCGCCTCGTCCTGCATACCGAGGTTATACAGCGACGTTTTCAGCGAACGTCCCATAAGGAACTCCATAGACAGATAGTAAACCTGTTTTCTGCCCTTAGAGTTACAATCGTGCATAAAATTATGACGTTTTTCTTTCAGGTAATTTACGACTATTGTAGACAGGGCGCGGTAGATCTGCGTTACGCTAGCGTCTTTCGCGTCCGTTCTGTAGTCGTACTCAAGGATAGTTTTGAGCTGTTTTAAAAGCTCGTCTTTTTTAATCGGTGAAGTCATAATTTCGTTCCCCTTTCAAATATTTGGCGAATAAATAAATTCACTTCTTATTATACAACTTTTTTTCACAAATTTCAACCCATTATCTACAAAAACGTAAATTTAAACCAAATTCAACGGGCGTTTTTCGGCGTTTTGAACAAACCACAGACAAAAAGGGCAAGAAAGCGGTGTAGAGCCACGTTTTAACTAGTCGCCGCAGGCGAGGAAAAGTTTCGCCAGCCTTTTCAAAGGCTGCGGGGTCACGGGGCAGAGCCCCGTGTCGCCGCGCAGCGGCGAAACAAACAGCCGCCGAAAGGCGGCTGTTATCAACCCAACCCGTGCAGCTTTTCCCGCGCCCGACCGAATTTCCCCCGTAAGGGGGAAAGAGGGAGAGGCGCGAGGAAAAGCTGCCAAGGGCGCGCCGTGAACCACTAACCCAAAGCCACGCAACCGCTGTAAGGCAACCCCACGCCCCGCGCCGCATAGCCCGCGTTTTGCGCGGAGCGCAAAACAACGGCGCTTACGCGCCGTTAATTCGCCGTCAGGCGAATTGCGGGCGGTCGGGCAACGGCGCGCACACGGCGGCGCAGGCGCGTTTGACGCGGGACGGTAAGCTAATGCGGGATAAGGGAAAAGGGCGCTTGAATTGAGCCACGCCGAACCGTGCGCCAACGCGCGTTTACGGCGGTTAGGCTGCTTTGGACGGCGGGCGCGGGGTGGCTTTGGGTCATAACGCCCCCTTATCAGGCGAGGGCGTTTTCTCGATACACTCCTACGGAGTGTACTCGAAAACGCGACGGTTTGCCGCCCAAAATTCGCCCAAAGCTGCGCCCCCATCATACAAAATGCCACTGTC
This sequence comes from uncultured Clostridia bacterium, assembly GCA_947628655.1. Lineage (GTDB taxonomy): Bacteria > Bacillota > Clostridia > Oscillospirales > Ruminococcaceae > CAG-115. The sequence continues at coordinate 17,981 of CANRAS010000008.1, forward strand.
AAACGTGGCTTTTGGGGCGCAACTTTTCGCGAATTTCACCCCGCCTGTCGGCGGGGTCGTTTGGCTTGCGCCAAACGACGGCAAACCGTAACGCGCCTGCGAACCCGCGCGCGCAGGGTTTCCGAAATTTTCAAAATTCTTGCAAAAAATCCCTTGACAAGCGGGAAAAAATGTGTTATAATAGTTAAGTTAATCGTTAAAAGGACGATAACCCCTTTCCCACATCACGGGTGTGGGATATATATCCATAAGGAGGTGCTATAAATGGCAAAGCTGAACGAAAAGTATGAGGCTATGGTCGTGTTTTCGCTGAAAAACGACGAGGAGCAGATCAAGGCGCTTGTAGAGAAGTTCTCGGAGCTTATCAAGGCGAACGGTACGCTTGCTGACGTTGACGAATGGGGCAAGAGAAAACTCGCTTACGAGATAAACTACGAGGGCGAGGGCTATTATGTGGTTTACACGTTTGAATCCAAGCCCGATTTCCCTGCGGAGCTGGAGCGTATCATCAACATTACTGACGGCATTCTGCGTTCGGTAGTGGTTCTCGCAAAGTGATTTAAAGTGAATTAACGGGTCATAAGCGGAGGTGTTAAAGTGAACAGAGTTATTATGATGGGTCGTATTGTAAACGATTTGGAATTGAAAACCACCCCGAACGGTGTTCCTACCTGTTCTTTCCGTATTGCGGTTGATAGAAATTATCAAAAGCGCGGCGAGGAGAAAAAGAGCGACTTCTTTAACGTAGTCGCATGGCGCAGTAACGCCGAGTTTATTACCAAATGGTTCGGCAAGGGTCGTATGATTTTAATTGAGGGCGAACTCCAGACAAGGCAGTACACCGACAAGAACGGAAATCCCGCGACATGGTTTGAGATTATGCTCGATAACGCCTATTTCACGGGTGAAAAAACAAATAATAACAACTCGGGTTACTCAAACAACGGTTACGGCGCACCGCCGATAGCTGAACCGCCTGCGGGATACGGCGCGCCTGCGGGGGGCTATTCCGCGCCCGCGCAAAATGCCGCGCCCGCGAACAGCGCACCCGCGCCTGCGGCGGATTTCTCTTCCGCAGACAGCGACGATTACCCGTTTTGACGAGAACGATTGTAGGTTAAAGATTTATACGGAGGTAAAGTATCATGGCTGATAAAGTCGAAAGAGCGTCGCATCCGATAAAGCGCACGCGCAAAAAGGTTTGCCAGTTCTGCGCGGACAGGAGCGAGTTTATTGATTACAAAGATACGGCAAAGCTGAAGAAGTTTATGACGGAGCGTTCCAAAATCCTGCCCCGCCGCGTAACAGGCTGCTGCGCGTATCATCAAAGAGAACTTACGACCGCTATTAAGAGAGCGCGTCAGGTGGCTCTTATCCCTTACGTTTCGGATTAAGGTTTGAGAAATGCAACGCCCCCGCTGAAAGGCGGGGGCGTTTTTTTAGTTAAAAGTGTACAGTGCATAGTGTATGGTATAAGGTGCGCACTTCGTGCGCGGAAAGATTGTCTGCGGGTCATAGCACAGCCGTGCCGAACCCGCCTTACAGCGGTTAAACGGCTTTGAGCGGGTTTATTCGCAGGCGGTTTACCATATCCGAACATCGCAGTCGGGGAGCTGTTTTTTCAGTCGGTTCATATCTGCATTGCTGATTTGATTTTCACTAAAATTCAAATATGTCAGATTGGTGAGGTTCATAAGCGGTGTTATATCGCTTATCGGGTTGTCGCCCACAGCCAGCGTTGTCAGATTAGTAAGATTTTCAAGCGGGGTTAAGTCGCTGATTTGATTGTTGGTTAAATACAGAGTATCTAATTCAGTAAGGTTTTCAAGCGGGCTTATATCGCTGATTTCGGCTTTCGCCAAACTCAAAACGGTCAGATTGTCAAGGCTTGCAAGCGAAGTTATATCGCCGATTGGATTTTGAGATAAATCCAAAAGCGTAAGACCCTTAAGATTTGCAAGCGGTGATATATCGCCGATTTGGTTGTTCGACAGCGACAGTTTTGTAAGATTGTTAAGTTTTACAAGCGAAGTTAAGTCGTTGAATTTATTGCTGTCTAAACTCAAATCCGTAAGACCCGAAAGGCTTTCAAGCGGTGTTAAATCGCTGATTTGATTGTTCTGCAAATTCAGTTCTGTCAGATTTTTAAGGTTCGCAAGCGGTGTTGTATCGGTTATTTGATTGGAGTGCAAATCCAAACTTGTCAGATTAGCAAGGTTCGCAAGCGGTGTTATATCGGTTATTGTGTTGGAATGTAAATCCAAACTTGTCAGATTAGTAAGGTTTGCAAGCGGTTTTATATCGGTGATTTCATTTTCACTCAAATTCAAATTTATCAGATTAGTAAGTTTCCCTATTTCAACCACATCTGCGTCTGTAATTTTCGCGTAAAATAAATTCAGTTCGGTTGTAGACGCGACGTCATATTCTTCGCTCTTTATCGTTACCGACCCCATAGACCCGTATGCGGGAGTTGTCGGACTTTCGGGTTCGGGCGCGGACGGGGCGCTTGACGTACTTGACGCGATTGTCACCTTGTCCGACGGTTGTTTTAAGACGCTCTGTTCGCTTTTGTTACTGCACCCGCAAAGGCTGACCGCCAATGCTATAGCTGTTAATGTTGCCGTGAATTTCTTGAATTTCATTTTCTTTTTTACCTTTCGTAAATATATTAAGTGCGTAGTAAGTCTATTGTACCATACTTCCCTGTGAACTGTCAAGAACGGGGAGAAAATTATTCCTACAAAACGGCACCACGCCCCGCGTAAAATGCGGGCTGTGTAGCGCAACGTTGCCTTACAGCGGTTAAGTGGCTTTGGGTCAATGGCTCATAGCGTGGCATTTGGCACGCGGAATGTCACCGGCATTCCGCGCGCGGAGAGGTTTATCAAGTCAACCGTTCCGCGCACCTCGTGCGCTCCACTAGGCGCAAGGGGGACGCCCTCTATCCTTCTAGTAGCTAGAGAATAGCCGGATTATCCGCTACGCGGATAACCCTCTAGTTGCTAGAGGGTGGATTAGCGTTTAAACTTTATCTTCTCTTATCTTTCTAGCCTCTGACCTCTAGCCTCTAGTTGCCCACGGCGGGGTCGGTTACGGGTGCTACGCCACTTTCTAGCCCATAACAGCGTCGGTGCGCCTTGACCCGCAGACAATCTAATCTGTCCGCCGTAGGCGGACACCTAAACTAGCTACTAACAACTATTCTCTAGCTACTTATTCTTACCTCTTACATCTAACTTCTATATCGCTTACCGCCCATTCATACGCGCTTTCCCAATCCCCGCCCTCTACGGTTCTTGAAATCACTTCAACGTTCATAAGTTTCAGCAGGTCAATCTTTGCGCGGTTTACGCCGTCTTTCGGTTTCAGTTCATAAAAGAACGTCCTGCCGACGCTGCCGTGTTCGCGCTTTTTGCGGTTGAGCAACCACCAAAGGTCGCTTTCCGCGAACCCGAAACCAAATCCGAGAATATATACCTCCCCCGCCAGAAACGCCTCCGCCCACGAGTTGATTTCGGGGTGCTGTTTGTTTGGCAGAAATGACCCGCGCTCTTTCTCGCGCTTTTTGCTTAAATCTATTATCTTTCCGAGCAAGTTTCCGTAATAGTACGCGCCGAGCAGCATTGAGTCAGGCTCCCGCGCCTCTCCGTGAATGTGCCAGATCCGCGTTTTCGCGCTGTTCTGCTCTATCATATTATAAGTGTGAAGTAAAAGGCTCTGTTCGCACCGTTTCACATCGGCGGTGTGACGGCGCATTGCCGTAAGCGTCCGTTCGTTTACCTTGTCTTGTCCGAGCGCGGCGGTTTCCAGTTCGTAGCTGTAGTTTGTCGTGAGTATTTCGTCAAACCCGATATTAATAAGCCGTCCCAAAAGGCGCATTTGCTTTTCGGGTTTTACCGTGCCGAGGTTCGCGAGTTCTTCTTTTTTGTTGAATAAAGCGTCCTCCAGATTGTCGCCCGTGACGAGTATCGCTTTCAGCGTTTCGGGACATCGGCAGTTCCCTATATCGTAACGCTCCCCGCGTCTGTCTATCGAATTTAAGAGTTCGTCCCACGAGTCGCTGTCAAACGCACGGTTTATGCCGTTCCCCAAAAGCAGAACGCGCGGAATATCGTTTCCCATTTCCTCGCCCCCTAAACTGTTATAAAGCCGCGTATCTCTGAAAGTGTTTTCTCGCCTATTCCGTCCACGTTCACAAGTTCATCGACGGAGCGAAACCCGCCGTGCTTTTCTCTGTACTCAACAACAGCCTGCGCCGCCGTCAGACCTATGCCGTCTATGTGAGTAAGTTCATGGGCATTAGCAAAGTTTATCTTGATTACGGCGTTTTCGGTGTTGTTTTTCGGTGTAAGCAAAAGTTCCCCAGTGTTTCTGTCTGTTTCCCTAAGCAACCGCAAGTCCTCGGCGCACGGCGTTAATATCGCCGCCGCGCCCAACAGCACGGCGAACACCGAAACGGCGTACCGCTTGATATAATGAAGTGTTTTCCTCGTCATATTTCACCTGCTCAAACCGTAATGTAACCGCGTATCTTGCCGAGCGTTTTCTCGCCTATTCCGTTTACGTTCACAAGTTCATCGACGGAAGTAAACCAGCCGTGCTCCTCGCGGTATTCGACAATAGCCCGCGCCTTAACTTCTCCAATTCCCGAAAGCGCCTGCAATTCCTCCGCGCTCGCGGTATTTATATTAATAGGATAAGAAACCTCCACGGGCGCGGAACTCTCCGCCGAAGAATTATGCTCGGACTGTTCGGGAATATTCGGCGCATAATTCCCGACCGTAATATAATTCCGTATCTTATCAAGCGTTTTCTCGCCGATACCGTAAACGTTCACAAGTTCATCGACGGAAGTAAACCAGCCGTGCTCCTCGCGGTATTCGACAATAGCCCTCGCCTTAACTTCCCCGATCCCCGAAAGCAATTCCAATTCCTCCGCGCTCGCGGTATTTATATTAATAGGATAAGAAACCTCCACGGGCGCGGAACTCTCCGCCGAAGAATTATGCTCGGACTGTTCGGGAATATTCGGCGCATAAGAACCCACGGTAACATAATCCCGTATCTTGTCAAGCGTTTTCTCGCCGATACCGTAAACATTCACAAGTTCATTGACGGAAGTAAACCCGCCGTACTCCTCGCGGTACGCAACAATCGCCCGCGCTTTCACTTCTCCAATACCCGAAAGCAATTGCAGTTCCTCCGCGCTCGCGGTGTTTATATTAATAGGATATTCAATCTCCAAGGGCGCGGAACTCTCAATCGAAGAATTATGCTCGGACTGTTCGGGAATATTCGGCGCATATTCCCCGACCGTAATATAATCCCGTATATTGTCAAGCGTTTTCCCGCCGATACCGTAAACGTTCACAAGTTCATCGACGGAAGTAAAATACCCGTACTCCTCGCGGTACTCGACTATCGCCCGCGCCTTAACTTCTCCGATACCCGAAAGCGCCTGCAATTCATCAACGGACGCGGTGTTTATATTAATAGGATAAGAAACTTCAACGGGCGCGGAACTATCCGTTCCCGCCGATGAACTCCCCGCCGAAGAAACAGGCGCGGACGGCTCTGCACTATCCTCTATGTAATCCCCGACAGTAATATAATCCCGTATCTTGTCAAGAATTTTCCCGCCAATTCCGCTGACGTTCAATAAATCGTCAACGGAAGTAAAATCCCCGTAAGCCTCGCGGTACGCGGTAATTGCCCGCGCTTTCGTTTCGCCGATACCCGAAAGCATTTGAAGTTCCTCTAAATCCGCGGTGTTTATGTTTATCGGAAAAACCGTTTCAATTTGCGCAGTTTCGGCAAATTCCGCGCTGTTCGATGAACTTTGCGGACTACTGCTGAAATTTCCCGAAACGGCGGTGCGTCCCGAACCATAGGGAATACGTTCGCCGTCGGACACAAGCGCGTTCGCCGAAATCCCGACAACCGCCGCCGTTATACAAGCGACCGTGCCGATTTTCAGAAAGCCCGTGATTTTTTCAAACGGTTCTTTGCGCGGAGCGGGTTTTTCAGCCGTGATATTTCCGCGCCTTTTGTCTTTTTTTATTAATCCCATTCCGCGCCCTCCTTTTTGAGTTTTTAGAAAATATACTTGCTGTTATGATTTTACCACACCGCCGTTATTTTGTCAAGCGCACCACTTGCAAACTTCAGCCGTTTATGTTACAATAAAAGTAACGGTAATTTAAGGGGTTTGCGAAAATGGAAGAAGAAAGGAAAAAACGCGCGTATTACCACGCCGACATAACCGTTTACGAGCGCGCTCTCCGTCACGCTCTGATTGTCGTGCTGTTCCCGCTTTCGGCGGTGTGCATTTTCTGTACGGTGAATATCGTACTGCACTATAATCTGGGGTTTACAAAACTTCTTTTGTATATAATCGCGGGGAGTGTGCTTTTCGGAATGATTTTCACGTTCTCTGCGGTCTATATCGCGGAGAAGAAAAAGCGCCGCCACGCGAAATTCACATATTTCGACATTCTCCCGCAGGGTTTGATGTTCAGCGAGTACGCGGGGGAATTTATCAGATACGGCGACAGGATAATTTTGAGGAGGCTTTATTATATCCCGTTTTCGGAGTTTGAAAGCGTTTCGCGCGACCCTAAGAAAACCCCGCGCGAACTCACGATAAAAGGCGGTGTGCGGGAGTACTTCTTTGAAACGGACAGGCTCGGCTATCACGTCAACGAGGACGGCAACATAGTTTTCGACACCGCCGTGCTTAATATCGGAATGTACATGCTCCTGCCCGAAGTCACGATAAAAAAACGCTTTGGAAACACCAAGGCGCTGGAGCAGTCTATCCTGTACTATAAAGAGCGTTTCGACAGCGTTCCCGAAAAGAAACCGTTCAACATCGCGGATTTCGTCCCCGTTCGCCGAAAGCGCCGTCTGCACACGTCAAACGCCGCGCTCGAAAAGCCGAGTTTCAGCAGGGATTGGAAAAAATAAGCGTTCGTCAATATTACCAAAAATATTCGGCGAATTTCATCACCCACGGAATATTGCGCCCCCGCCGTTTCGCGCCGCCTTGACTTTTTCTGACAAATGTGCTAAAATAAGGGCAGGGAGTATCCTCCCTTGAATGTGAGTTCATCTGAAACGCGCGAAAGATATTCGAGCCGTATAAGCGCCTGAAAATTTTCGGCATAGCCGTGATTTTCAGCTGTCACAGCCTATCCGCAAAAGTCCCGCGGACGGGTAAAGGCGCGGGGCAGGCGCGGGTGGATTTTGCTTTGGCGGTAAGATGAACAAACGCTCCGACCCGCGCGGCGGATAAATTCGGCATAAGCCGAACGCGCGGCGGCAAACAGGTTCGGTGTCAAGCGTGACAGGATTGGTAAATCGAGCGGTAACGTTCAGCTTTTACCGAGCCTGTCGGGTGAAAACCGCCGACAGCGTTTGTTCTGAAAAAACGCCGCCCTATTTGGTTTGGGCGGTTTTTGTGTTTTTAACATAAAAAGGGCTCTCCGACCAAAAATCGGAGAGCGCGAAGATTATTATTTTATGGAAGTAAAAAACAATCTTAAAGTTAATTACTGAGCCGAGGGAGCGCCAACAGGACAAGCGTCCGCACACGCGCCGCAGTCAATGCAGGTGTCGGCGTCGATAACATACTTGCCGTCGCCCTCTGAAATAGCGTTTGCAGGGCAGCCTTCCGCACATGCGCCGCAAGCAATGCACTCATCGGAAATCTGATATGCCATAGTGAACTACCTCCTATAAGTATAGACTTTAGGCAAATTGGCGAAAAGCACCGTCCGCGCCCCGCGCCTGCCTTTACAGAGAACCGAATGGCTTTCTGTATTCGGACGTTCCAAAACCCATTTGAAAAGCCCTTGATACTATTTTAACATATTTTCCGAAAAAATCAAGTAACAAAGCAAACAAAATATTTTTGCGTTTTTTGTATATTTTGTACAGCACCAACAAGTTATATATAAACAAATTCCGCATACTATTGCATTTTGCGAAAAAGTGTGTTATAATAAAGAATAGAAAGAATGGAGAGTTAGATGTTATAAGCGGACAGCAATAACAGAGGTGACAGATTATGAAACTGATATTTGCGATAATCAACAATGACGACAGCCATTCCGTGCAGTCGGCGCTTACGAAAAGCGGGTTTCAGGCAACGAAACTCGCGTCGTCGGGCGGGTTTCTTATGGCGGGCAACACAACGTTTATGATTTGCTCCGAGGACGACAAGGTGGACGAGATTTTCGACGTGATAAAACACCACTCGCATAAGCGTCAGCAGTTCGTGCCGAACTCCGCGGCGTTGGGCGGCGGCGCATACACGAGTTTCCCCGTTGAAGTAACGGTAGGCGGCGCGACGGTTTTCGTCACGGACATCGAGCGGTTCGAGAAAGTATGATTTTATACGGGAAAAGCGGGCTGAAAAAACGCCTTGACGGCATAGCAAAGAAAGGCAGACTTCCGCACGCGATACTGTTTTCGGGGCGTTCGGGCGTGGGGAAGAAAATATTGGCGCGGTACACGGCGGAATTGTTCCTGTGTGAAAACGGCGCGTGCGGGGAATGTTCCGTGTGCCGAAACATCGAAAACGGCGTTCACCCCGATGTGATATTCGTCAAACGTCAGTGCGGTGATAAATATAACGCCGAGAGTTTCCGCGAGGTATTAAGCGGTACGGTAATCCGTCCGAACAACGGCGCGGTAAAGGTCTATGTGTTCGAGGACTGCGACACTATGCGCCCCGAACATCAAAACGCGCTTTTGAAGTTGATCGAAGAACCCGCTGACTATCTGCGCTTTGTGTTTACCTGCGAAAACACGAGCGTCATACCCGAAACGGTGCTGTCGCGCGTCACGGAGTTTGAAGTTCCCGACATTCCGATAAAAGACTGCGAACAGGCTCTTTTAGACAGCGGGGTCGATAAAAAGCAGGCGCGCGAACTTTCGGAGATGTTCGCGGGAAATATCGGAAAATGCAAAGCCGTGCTTGACGGCGGTGATGAAGCCTTGCTTATCGAGAGCGCGGAAAGAGCCGCGTCGGCTTTGGGCAGGCGCGACGGTTTCGGACTTTGCGCCGCGCTTTCCGAGCGCACGGACAGAGCGGAATATTCCCGCGTAATGGAATACCTCTCGCTGATGATAAGGGACGCGCTCGCGCTGAAATACGGCGGCGAGGCGGAGTTTTTCGGGAAAGCCGAGTCGAAAAAAATCGCCGAAAACTTTACGGAGGACGAACTTATGAACCTCTTAGACGCGGCGTTCGAGAGCGCGAAAAACGAGATATACAACCTTAATCTTGCCCTTGCAAGCACATATTTTGTAAGCAGGGCGAACATCTGATATTAGGCAAAACAAAGGAGAAATATGGAAAACAACGAATATTTCACGGAGAAAATCGCTCCGAAAAAGAACGATACAAAACCGCCCGTAAAACCCGCGGACAAACCGCGCAAGGACCAAAAGCGCAAGTCAAGGTTCGGCGCGTCCGAACGCGCGGATATAAATTTGCTTGCGGCGGACGACAATTCCCCGAAAGTCGAGATAATCGGCGTTCGCTTTAAGGACGTCGGGAAAGTGTACTATTTCGCGCCGAACGGTATTCAGGTAAAGCACGGCGACAGCGTTATCGTTGAAACGACGCGCGGAGTGGAGTGCGGAGATGTGGTTCTCGCGAACCGTATGGTTTCCCAAAGCGTGCTTGTATCGCCCTTGAAACCGATTATCCGAAAAGCGACCGAGGACGATTTCAGGACGATTGAGCAAAACCGCAAAAAAGAAGAAGAGATAATGCAGACGTTCACGGAAAAGATACGCGAACACGGGCTTGATATGAAACCTATCGAGGTGGAATACACGTTTGACGGGAGCAAGATAATGTTCTACTTCACGTCTGACGGGCGCGTAGATTTCCGCGACCTTGTAAAAGACCTCGCGTTTATCTACAGAACCCGCATAGAACTGCGCCAGATAGGCGTTCGCGACGAGGCGAAAATGTTAGGCGGATTAGGCATTTGCGGGCGACCGTTCTGCTGTTCGTCGTTCTTAGGCGATTTTCACCCCGTTTCGATAAAAATGGCGAAAGAGCAGTCGCTGTCGCTTAATCCCACAAAGATTTCGGGAACGTGCGGGAGGCTGATGTGCTGTCTGAAATACGAGCAGAACTGCTACGAGGATTTCCTGCGCACAACCCCGAAAACGGGCGCGTATGTCGAAACCTCCGAGGGCAGGGGCACGGTTATTGACGTGAATTTGCTCACGGGCATTTTGAGCGTAAAGCTGGACAAAAAGCCCGATGTTCCGCTCACCGTCAGCAAGGACGATGTGAAAGTCATAAAGGACGGCAAGATACAGATAGACCGCGACGAAATGAAAGCGCTTAAAGGTCTGGAATAACGCGCCGTTCCAAAGGAGAATACTATGATATTAACGATAGACGTCGGCAACACGAATACGCAGTTCGGGGCGTTCGATGATGATGAAAAACTCGTTTTCGAGTCACGGATAGCAACGAATAATTTTCGTATGGAAGATGAATACGCCGTTATGCTGAAAGACATTTTCAGCCTTTACAGCGTAAACGCGGGCGATATAACGGGCGCGGTTATGTCGTCCGTCGTGCCGCCCGTCACATTACAGTTAAAGCCCGCCGTTGAAAAGGTCTGCGCCTGCCGCGTAAAGACCGTAGGACCGGGGCTGAAAACGGGACTGAACATCAAGATAGACGAACCCGCCGCGCTCGGCGCGGACTTAGCGGCGGTAGCTGTCGGGGCAAAGGAAAAATACCCGCTCCCCGCTGTCGTAATAGACCTCGGCACGGCGACGAAAATTCTCGCCGTTGACAAAAGCGGAGCGTTTATCGGCGGTATTATCGCGCCGGGGGTAAAGATTTCCGCCGAGGCGCTTGCCGCAAAGACCGCCGCGCTCCCGCTTATCGGCGTTTCGGGCGAACCGCTAAAAAAGGTCATCGGCACAAATACGATAGACTGTATGCGTTCGGGTTTGCTCAACGGCACGGCGTTTATGCTTGACGGAATGATAAAGAGTTTTGAAAGCGAAATAGGCGAAAAATGCACCGTTATCGCAACGGGCGGTTTTTCAAGCGCGATAAAGCCGCTTTGCAAAACGGACTTTATCCTTGACGAAAACCTGATTTTAACGGGACTTTTGGAGATATACAAGAAGAACAGGTAGTTGTACTTAATTAAATTTATTAGGGGTCTGCGGGATTTTCCCGTAAATATATACCCGCGGCACATCGGAATATCAAAATAAAGAGCCGAGTGCCAGCAAAGGAGAGTTTTCTATGGAAAACACAAACACACAAAAGAGTTCACAAAACTCGAACAAGACCTTTACGATAGTCGGTATGGGTCTGCTGACGGCAATCGTAGTCGTATTGCAGTTGTTTGCAAGCGGAATACGCATAGGACCGTTCAGCATTACATTGGCGCTTGCCCCGATAGTTATCGGCGCGGCGGTATTCGGCTGGAAAGCGGGCGCGTGGCTCGGTCTTGTATTCGGCATTGTCGTACTTTTCCAGCCCGACACACAAGCCTTTATGTCGGTAAGCATACCCGCGACGATAGCGGTCGTACTTATTAAAGGCGCGGCGGCAGGCGCGGCGGCGGGGCTTGTCTACAAGCTGATAAGCAAAAAGAGCAAGCTCGCGGCGGTCATCACGGCAGGCATTGCCTCTCCCGTGGCAAATTCGGGCGTTTTCGCGATAGGGTGCTTTACATTATTCCTCCCGACAATCAAGGAATGGGCGGGGGCAAGCGGTTTTGAAAACGCCGCAGGCTATGTTTTCATAGGTATGATAGGCGTAAACTTCCTTGTGGAACTTGGAATAAATCTCGTTCTCTCTTCCGCGCTTGTAATGCTTATCAACGTAATTCAGAAGAACTATGTGAGAAAAACCGCGTAATTTAATTTAACAGCAAAACAAAACGCGCTCCCCGCTGAATGGCGGGGAGCTTTTTTGAAGTAAGAGGTAAGAGAATGGGGCGCGGTGCGCCCTTACAGCGGTGAGGCGGTTTAGGTCGGCGGGGGCGGGGGGTGGATTTGGGTCACCGCGCCGACTTATCGCGGTGGGCGTTTTCTCGCGCGCCCCTCATTCTCCGCGCCCATACGGGCGCGTCGAATTTAGGGGCGCACTCGAAAACGCGGCGGTTTGCCGTCTGACCTTTGCTATCGCAAAGGTCACCCCGCCTGACGGCGGGGTCGTTTGGCTAACGCCAAACGACGGCAAACCGCGAACGCGCCTGCTTTCCCAACGCACCGAACCCAAACGCGCCCTTGGCAGCTTTTCCTCGCGCCTTCCCTCTTTCCCCCTTACGGGGGAAATTCGGTCAGTTGCGGGAAAAGCTGCACTTCGTAAGTGATGACAGCCGCCTTACGGCGGCTGTTTGTTTCGCCGCTTCGCGGCGACACGGGGGCGCTGCCCCCGTGACCCCTGCAGCCTTTGAAAAGGCTGGCGAAACTTTCATTCGCCTGCGGCGACTAGTTAAACCGTGGCTCATCGCGGTAAGCAAAAAGCGCGGGCAACCGCCCGCGCTTTTTATTTCACCACAACATCAACTTCCCCAAGTTCGGGTTCTTCAAACAACCCCTCAAACTTCGCAAGCAACCCGCCGTCCACAACATACGCGCTCTCGTTTCCCGCGCGTACCTCGCTGTTCCTGCGCTCTATCCGCTCACGCCAAACCACAGGCTCAACATCGAGATAGTGAACCTCGCACGTTATCCCGTGCGACTTGCAGAACTCCCGCGCATAATCGCGACGTGCTTTCTGCCAGAAACCCCAGTCAAAAATCACGTCAGCGCCCGCGTTAATAATCTCCACGGCTTTATCGAACAGAAACCGCTGAATTTTCTCCGTGTATTCATCGTGGCGTTCGCCCGCGTCCTGCCCGAAAATTGCAAGCATTATCTCGTCAACCGACAGCAAAACCGCGCCGCTGTCAGCCTGTAAACGCTTTGCATAAGTCGTTTTCCCCGAACAAAGTTTTCCGCAGATTAAAATCAGTTTTGCCATATGAAATCAACCGTTCTTCTTGTCCTTGTCGGGTTCGATTTTCCAGATGTCTTTTGCGTATTCGGCAATAGTGCGGTCGGAACTGAATTTCCCCGCCGCCGTCATATTCAGCCAGCTTTTCTTGATAAATTCATCGTGATTGAATTTGAAGTCGCTGTTCGCTTTCAGCTTTGCTTGAACATAGTTTTCAAGGTCGCCGAGAACATAGTAGTGGTCGGGAGCGTGCCAAGACGCGCCGTCCAACAGCGAATAGTACAGTTCCCTGAACGCGCCCGTGCCGCCGTCGTCAAACGTGCCGTCTATCAGCGTATTCATAACGCGCGCTATGCGGGTGTTTTCGGAATACAGTTTGCGCGGGTCATAATTCGGCATAATCCGCGCGAGGTCGTCCACACGAGCGCCGAAGATATAGTTGTTCTCCTCGCCCGCCTCCTCGCAAATCTCAACATTAGCGCCGTCATATGTGCCCAAGGTCATTGTGCCGTTAAGCATAAACTTCATATTTCCCGTACCCGACGCCTCCGTGCCTGCGGTGGAAATCTGCTCCGACAGGTCCGCCGCAACGACTAACTTCTCCGCGTAGGTAACACGGTAGTTTTGAATAAACACGACTTTCAGCAAGCCGTTTATCGTCGGGTCGCTGTTTACGAGATCTCCGACTTCGTTGATAAACTTTATAACCGCCTTTGCGCGGGCGTAACCCGGCGCGGCTTTCGCGCCGAAAATGAACGTCATCGGAGCGAGGTTTGACATGGAAATACTGCCGTCTTTTATTCCGTAGTAGATGTACAGAATACCGAATGCGTTGAGCAATTGCCGCTTGTATTCGTGCAGACGCTTTATTTGAATATCAAACATAGAATTAGGGTCAATGACAACGTTTTCGCGCAGTTCGATGTAGTCCGCGAGTTCGCACTTGTTCGCGTGCTTTATCTGCGCAAAGCGGTTGAGAACCGCCGTGTCGTCGGCATACTGGCGCAGTTTTGAAAGCTGTGACAAATCCGTTATCCAATTCTCGTTTCCGAGAAGTTCGGTTATAAGTGCGGAGAGTTTCGGGTTGCACAGCGCAAGCCAGCGGCGCGGCGTTATGCCGTTCGTCTTGTTCTGAAAACGTTCGGGGAAAAGCCCGTACCATTCGTGCAGGGCGGTGTTTTTCAAAATTTCCGTGTGTATTTTCGCAACGCCGTTTATATGCGCGGAACAGTAAATCGCCATTCTTGCCATATGCACCATTCCGTCTGCGATAATCTGCATAGACTCGGTTTTCTCGCGGGAAATCCCCCGGCGGTACATATCCGAGATAAACGCCTCGTTTATCCGCAGAATAACCGCGTACACTTCGGGCAAAAGTTCCTCAACAAGGTCGCTCCCCCACTTTTCGAGAGCCTCCGACATAATCGTGTGGTTCGTGTAGTTAAACGTCCGTTTGGCGATTTCAAGAGCCTGTTCAAACTCAACTCCGCGCGTCAGAAGATTTCTGATAAGTTCGGGAATGGCAATAACGGGGTGCGTATCGTTCAGCTGAACGACGTTATATTCCGCAAAATCCGACAGCTTTCTACCCGCCGCGAGGTGCTTTCTGATAAGGTCCTCCATAGACGCCGCGCTGAAGAAGTATTCCTGCTTTAACCGCAGAAGTTTGCCCTCGCGCGTGTCGTCATTCGGGTATAGTGAACACGAGATGTTCTCCGCGTCTATCTGACCTTTGGACGCGGCGAGATATTCCCCGCGGTTGAACGCGTCGAAGTCAAATTCGCCAAGGCTCTCCGACTGCCAGAGCCTGAGCGTCCCCGCGAAATCGTTCTTGTACCCGAAAATCGGCATATCATAAGGCACGGCGTTCACATCGCCCGTCGAGTAGTGAACGACAACAGCCTCGTCCTCCACGCGAATGCTCCACGGGTCGCCGAACTTCGTCCAGTTGTCGGCGTATTCGCGCTGAAAACCGTCCTCCAGCGTCTGCTTGAACAGCCCGTACTTATAGCGTATGCCGTAGCCTTTAAGCGGTAATTTCATAGCCGCCGCGCTGTCGAGAAAGCAAGCCGCAAGCCTGCCCAGACCGCCGTTTCCGAGCGCCGCGTCCTCTATCTCCTCAAATGACGCGAGGTCGCCGCCCGCGCTGTTGAGCAGTTCTTCGGCGTAATCGTGCAGACCGAGGCACAAAATGTTGTTGTAAACCGCGCGTCCCATAAGAAATTCCATTGACAGGTAAGACGCGCTCCTGCCTGACGGCGCACAGCAGTTCATCATCGGCACAGCCTGTTTCATAATAGCCCGCGCCAGAGCGTTGTGCAGCTGCACGGGAGTGCGCCTGCTGCCGTACAGGTGCATTTCACGCAAAATGTCCTCAAAATCGTTTTTCAGTAAAGTTTTGTCAATCATGGCTTTCTCCTTTGCTATCGGTTCTAATAAAGTTAATTATATTATAGCACAAGATTTTGGTTTTTGCAAGGGGTATTAAGCGGGTAGTGATTAGAGAATAGTTGTTAGGGATTAGTGTAGGGCAATCCGCTTTGCGGATTGCCCTATGGTGCGCCCCGCGGGCGCGGAAAGATTGTCTGCGAAGTAAAAGGTTGACGCGCTCGGTAGGCGGGGAAATGGTTTAATTACAAAAGTGCCATTCCCCGCCGATGGCAGGAAATGGCACTTTTTGTTTTGCCCCCGCTTTTTCAAGCGACTTCGGGAAATTACACATTATGTGTAAAAGATAATTGCCGGATTACCTCCGAGTCTTCTTGAGAGGGGTATGAAATGACATTGCGCTGGCGTTTGTCGTTTCACAACTATATTATACCACACTCGCCACGTTTTGTCAAGGGATTAGAGGAATTTTTAAAGGTTAATTATTTTTAGGCGTTCCATACACATAATTCGTCAAAAGTTGACAAATTTCACATTATGTGATATAATAGAAATTGCCGGATCAAACTCCGAGCCTATTATGGGGAGGGGGTGTGGGGCTTGAACGTTACATTAGAGTTCATTATCTCTGTGTTGGCGGGCTTGTTCGTAGAACTGCTCTGCCGTAATCACCGAGAGAAATGATTCGGCGAAATCTTTTCCCTAGAGGTGGTTTAACCCGCTAGTGTGAAAAGGATCCCCCGAGTGTCCTAGCAAAGCCTCGGGGGATTATTTTGTGTGGCGTGAACACATTAGAGTTCTTTTTGTTTCACAATCATATTATATCACAACATTCACGATTTGTCAAGTGTTTTCAAAAAATTTCCTAAAAATTCAAGTCACAGGCGGGGAATGACAGCTTTGTAACTAAACCGTTCCCCCGTCCGTCAAGCGTATCAACCCTTTACCCCGCAGACAATCTAATCGCGCCCGCAGGGCGCACCATAGGGCAATCCGCAAAGCGGATTGCCCTACACTAATCTCTAACAACTATTCTCTAATAACTCAACCCCAAAACTGTATCTTGTGCCTGCCAAGACCCCCACCCCCAAAACCCACGCTTTTTGGTTAAATTGCACATATATTTGTGTTGAAATTCTACACCGGCAAAAACGAAATTGATTGTTAAAAAGCGCAAAAACCCTTGAAAAAATCTAAATTTTGTGGTATAATTTATTTACCAACAAGCGGCTATGGGTCGATTGCGCCCAAAAATAGGTTTTAGCCGCTTAAATTTCACAACATTGTGTGTTGAGAAACGGAGGTTTTTAGGTGAATAAATATTCTTATGTCGCCACCGACATCAGCGGACGCTCTATAAGAGGCACGGAAACGGCTGACGATTACAAGGATCTTCAGTCAAAGCTGAAAGCAAGAAACCTGTTTGTCACAAGCTACAAGGTGCTGGGTGACGGCGCTGTAGACGTGAAGTACAAGTTCAAAACAAACGAGGTTTCGTTCATAAGCCGTCAGTTGTCGTCTATGACTTCCGCAGGCTTATCACTCGTCAGAGCGCTTTACATACTTCAGGAACAGCAGGAGAACAAAAAAGCGAAAGCCGTTCTGCTGGATATTTACGAGGAAGTTCAGAAAGGCCGTTCTTTCTCGGACGTTTTGAAAGGAAAGCCCGGCGTTTTCCCGGAAATGTTTGTCAGCCTTGTGGCGGCGGGCGAGGCGTCAGGTACGCTGGACGCGATGTTCACACGGCTTTCCGACCACTACGCGAACGCAAACAAGACCGCGAACAAGATTAAGTCCGCGATGGTTTACCCCGTAATCCTCGGCGTTCTGTTGCTTGGCGTTATGATCTTCCTGTTCACGGGTATCGTTCCGATGTTCGTTGAGATGATGGATCCCTCTGATTTGTCGGCGATTTCAAAAGCCCTTATCGCGGTGTCCAATTCGCTTATCAATTATTGGTACATTTACATTATTGTTATCGTGGGAATTATCGTTGTTTCAAAAATCCTCAACAAAACCCCCGCTACAAAGCTGAAAATAGACGAGTTCAAGCTGAAGATACCGAAAGCGGGCAAGCTGATAGGCAAGATGTACACGGCGTCTTTCGCGCGCAATATGGCGAACCTCTACGGTGCGGGTCTGCAAATGGTAGAGTGCATCGAAAAGTCCGTCGCGGTTATCAACAATACATACGTCCACGAGAGATTTAAAGAAGTCGTAAACGACATAAAGCTCGGCGAGCCGATGTCGAAAGCGATTGAAAAAACAGGTGTATTTGAGGGCATGTTTACCTCAATTATATTCGTCGGCGAGGAATCGGGCGCGTTGGATACGATCCTTGAAAAGACCGCCGACTTCTACGACGACGAGGCAGATTCAGCCGTAACCAGATTGGTCAGCATGCTTGAGCCGTTGATGATCATAATTATGGGTATCGCGATAGGGTTCTTCCTTGCAGGCGTATTCCCGATGATGTACGGCGGTATGACGGCCGTTGGCAATTAAGGCGAAAAACACAAACAATAATTATTATGAGGTGAAAATATGCTTTCAATAGATATTACCGATAGACAAGTAAAGCTTGTCAGAGGCGTACATTCGGGCAGCAAGATCAAGATCCAAGACGCCGATATGCGCGATTTGTCCATGGGAATGGTTTCAAACGGCTACATAACCGACGTTCCTATGGTCGCGGCGGAACTTAACAACATAATCAAGACCAAGGACATCAAGGAAAAGGACTGCGTTGTTTCGATTACGTCAAGCGCTATCGTGTACAAGGAACTCACGATAGCAAAGCCCAAGAATATGAAGAACCCCGCTATCATCGAGGCTATGATCCAGTCTACGATGAACATAAGCACGGATTACAACATATCCTTTACCATAGCAGGCGAAACCGAGGACGAGGAACACAATAAGATGCTGAAAGTAATGGCGTCCGCGTGTCCGCAGAGATTGGTTGACGGCTATGTAAGACTGTTCTCGCAGATCGGTCTTTCGCTGAAAGGCGTTTACATCGCGAACAACTCGATTACACGTCTTATCACGAACATTCCGAAAATGGCTGACAGAATGCCGCTGCTGCTTATCCAAATCGACAAGAACTTCATCAACATGAACCTGTACGAGGATAATCAGCTTGCGTTCTCGCGTTTCTCGACAATCGAACCGGGACAGTTTGAAACCGAAGAGGGCGGCGAGGAAATAAACTACGTTGCGCAGGCGGTTTATGATAATCTGTTCGGTATGATGAACTTCATCAGAGGCCGTAAGAACTCAAAGCCCTTGCAGGAAATCGCATTCTACGGCGAGATTGACAGTTTCATCGAGATTTCAAACGCGATTTCGTCGTTCAACGTTCCGTCGAATATGCTGTCAATGCCGAGTACAATCCAGGCGGCTCCGACGGCGCAGTTCGACTTCTCAAGATTTGCGAACGCTATAGGCGCGCTCTACAGCCGTAACAAGGAACTCGAACACATCAACCTGCTGGAGGCTACCTCCGCGAAAGAGTCCAAGGGCGGCGGACAGTTCATTTTCGGACTGCTCGGCGGCGCAGTCGGCGCGGCGGCTCTCGTACTCGCGGCAGTCGTTGTCACGAACATTATAAACAGCAACCTCAATAAGCAGATAGAGCAAGTCACCGCCGACATCAATAATCCCGCGCTCCAGGCGAAGATGACGATAGTTGACGAGCGCTCTCAGATGCTGACAGGTTTCCAGAACTACAACAACACAATCCAGAGAACGCAGTTCCTGTTCGACTACAAGCCGAAAGTTCAGAAACTTGTTTATGACAAGCTGATGGCTCCGATAAACGACAAGGATTTCCTCAACAAGGACGACGAAGAGGAACTCCAGCTCGCAGACCTCGCAATTACGGGCAACCAAATCACGGCGACGTTCAGAGGACTTTCCAAAGGCGATCCCTCGTCCGTACCGTCGAGATACGCTGAGTACCTTATTAATAATGTAAAGAACAAATACGATGACCCGTATTTTGTAAACGTAATTTACAGCGGTTTCAGCAAGCTGAACGCCTCCGACCTTGAGGCTTACGGAATAATCGTTTCCGAAGACAAGAAAGAATTTGGTTCTGTCTTTGAGTTCACCATAACAATGGAAACACAGATGGGCAGTGATGAAGAACACACCGACATGGACAATGATTTCAAAGACATTGATACCACTACAAGCGAATCTGACACAAGCGAAACTTCGGAGGTGACTGAATAATGAAGCTGAGTAAACAAGAACGTATCGCGGCAATCGTAGTTGTCGTACTGATTATATTGGTAGCAGGCGTGTTCCTGTTCATAAAGCCGAATATCGAAACAATCATCTCCACAAAGGAAACTCTCACGGCAAAGCAGAAAGAGTATAATGATGACGTTGCAAAAGCGGATCAGATGGATCCGCTGAAAGATGAAATCGTCAAAGCGTATAACGAGGGTAAGGACACGGCGGCAGGTTTCTATAACGAACTCCCCGCTTACGAGGCTGACAAGAAATTCCGCGAGTTCCTCGACAACTGCGGCGTGAACGTCCTCGTTGAGGATCTTACGGTAAACGAGCCGACAACAACGGGGCTTAGTTCCTACGTTTTCACTCCCACAGACGTTACATACCCGCTGAAAGATTATGTAAACCAAGGCACAGATGCGGAACTTGACCCCAGACTTGTTCGTCAGGCGGTACTTATGCTTGTTTTGGGCGAGGCGCAGACAATCGGCGCTACAACGCTCGAATTTGACGTGCAGGCAACATCTTTAGGCGACCTGCTCGCTTTCGCGGACGCGGTAAACAACTATGTTGTAACCGAAAACGGCAAGTCCGTCAGAAAGAACATCGAAATCGACTCTTTCCAATATACCGACCAAATGGTAATCGACGGCTATGACGCAATGGTCGAGGGTCTGATAGCAGAGGCAGAGGCTGGCGCGGCAGAGAAGTTTAAGGAAGAAACAGGCTTTGACGTCTCCGGCTACAGCGCAAGCGACAGACCCACCACCACAACACCGTCAACTCCTACCACACCCACCACTCCCGCAGAGGGAACAGGCGAAGAAGGCGGTGAAGGTGCGGAAGGCGGCGAAGGCGCAGAAACGCCTGCACCTACAACACCCGCAGAGCCTCCGTCATCAGTTGACACCAGCGGCGGCGTTCCGCTCGAATGGTATTACCACAGAATGCACGTTACGCTGACATTCTACAGCGTTGAGAGTATGCAAGACCCCGCGCCCACACTTCAGGCGCAGGACGATCGCGTAGCAAGCGTGTCGTAATACGGCAAAAGGCGCGGGAAGACCTCGCGCCCAAAGCTGCAATATCAGGCACTTAACAGTATAAGGCAAATTTATGAAAGGAGAATGTTTTATGCGATATATATTCAGAAAATATATCAGCAACCGAGGCAGTGCGCTGTTTATGGTTATAAGCACGATGACGGCGCTGATGGTTTCGTGTATGGCGATGTATTTTTCAATGGTATCCGCGCGCGCGTCACAGTACGCGGTGTTCAACCAAATGCAGGCAAATCAGACGGCGCAGTCAATCGCCGACACGATTTACAACAGTATGGCGAATACGAACAACGCGGGTATGGGCGGCGATTTGCTCCGCCAGAAGATGCTTGAGCTTGAAGTGGGCGAAAGCATAACGACAGACGCAAACGGCTTTAAGAGCCTTGACCCGACCGCAGGGCTGGATAAAGAAGACGAGGATCAGTTGGGCGCGTATGCAGTAACTATCACCCGTTTGAAAGACGTAAACGGCAACCCCGTGTTCGATATAACCGTAATGTCCTCCGTTGGCGGCAACAGAGACGCGGTTCACTTCAAGATTGACTACAATCTGAACGAAACACCCGACCCCGATTCGGGCGAGGACGGCGGCGGCGGTGACGCGGAACTGTTCGCGGCAACGGGTTATGTTCCGAACGACGCGTACATCAGCGGTGGTTACTATCTGACAGACGTTTTCTATGACACTCAGTTTACATATATGAATATGTTTACGGGTTCAGGTGAAAACAGAATTGCACAGAACCTTTCCACAGGCGGCGACCTTATGATAGGTCCCGACGCTATGACAGTTGTTCACTCGGCGTCAAATGACTCGATAAGTTCAGAAGAAGTAGCCAAGATAGGTCCTGTAACATGGGCTATCCGCGGCAACTTCTACCCGCAGTTCGGCAGTGACTTCGGTATGCGCGGCGGCAGTCAGGTGCTTGTCGGCGGCGACTTCACATTCGACAGCGGAAACAACTCGTTCTATGTAAAGAACGACGGCTATAACGGCACCGAAAAACCTCTTGCCGATCACATCTGCGTTTATGTAAACGGCGACCTTAACTACAGCGGTTCGGACATCAAGTCCAACGTATGGTTCTTTGTAAACGGCGATGTTTACGGCGTAGGCAATAACGCGCAGAGCAACGCACGTCTTTTCGTAACGGGCGCTACCGCTGAGGAACGTAAGGCGAAAATGCACTGCTCGACAAATCTCCCCGTTGAGGAATGGAAAATCGACGCTCCGTTCAGCGAAGGTCTTTCCTACAACGACGCAATGGAACTGTTAGGTCAAAAGACCCAGACAATCGACTACTACAAGTGGGATCTCTCTAAGAATACAGAGGGCGCACAGGAAGTTGACATCAGAATAAACGCGACAGGCAATGCGTTCACAGATGACAAAGGCAACGTAACTGAAGCCAATCAGAACACATTTATCTTTGCATATGATGAAACCGTTGATTCCGCTAAATATATTAAGGGACACGGCGGAAACGAAAACGGCGTTATTGGTTCGGCGTTTGAAATCAAGAGCGTTTGGACGCAGGACGATGGCAACACAGCAGGTCCGACAATCCTTATAGACACAGGCGATAACCCGAACAACATCATGACAATTAAACTTAGTGATGTTACAGGCAACGGAGAGTTCTCGTGGTTTGTAAAGCGTGACGAGAAAGTAATAAGCTATTATCCGTATCAAGCGGAATACGGCACGCCGTACACGCCTACAGGCATGATAAACAATAATATGCGCCTTGTTCTTGTTAAAGGGCGCGGAACAGTACTTATCGACGTACCCAAAGGCATAACCTACCAAGATGCAGGCTATCAGCAGACAGGTCACATCGGCTGGTGGCTACTTGAGGGCGGTAAGATAACCACAACAGGTGACGGACACTTGAAGTTCAGCGGTTTAGACCCACAGGGCAAATACTCCGCAGGACTTGTACCGTATGTACACAGAGTTTGCACAGAGGGTGACGGTTGCACATACACCAAAGAAAAGTCCACCAGCGTAAAGTGCAACAAGTGCGGCGGTTTCCTAATGGAAGTAACGTGCGCTATTCACGGCTCTGTAAACAAGTACTGCCCGACGTGCTACCCCGAAAAGGCAGACAGGGACGACTGGTGCAAGAACCACGTTGACAACAAGAAGTTTGACGAGTTCTACAACACGCTCACAGACGGTAGCGAAGAAAAGAAAGCCATAACAGACAGCAAGGGCATTGTTTACCCGAACACGAATTTTATGCTCGTATCCTGCGATGAAAGCGCCGAAATGCTGTTCTCTGAAACCAAGAGCGGACAGAACATCACGAACAACACGCTGTTCGGATTTATCTACGCGCCGTATATGTCCTACCTCGCGGCAGGTGGCGCACAGGCGGGCGGTCTTGTAAAACTGCTCGGCGGTATGACCGTAGGCGACTACGACATTCGCGCAATTCACTCGTACATCGGCTGTTACCCTGACAAAATGCCGAATGAAATCGCAGGCATGGAAGGCGGCGGAAGTATATCGGGCGGCAAGCTCAAGGGTACAACCAAGAGCTGGAAGATAGGCATTGCAGGATATTAATGGGAGGAGGCGCTATACAATGAAAAGATTATTTTCTAAGAAAAGCGGTTTTACGCTCGTTGAAATCGTTATAGCGTTCGCCATATTCGCAATTATGGCTGCAATGATATGCGGAATTCTGGAAACTACAATTAACCGCAGAACGCAGAACAAGGAGCTTGAGGACGACGTTAAGACGCAGGCTCAGGACCTTGTTGCCATGGACCATGCAAGAGAGTATGACTCCACAAAAGACGAGGACGGCAAAATCGTCCTTGAGTTCAAAGACAAGGACGGCAAGAAAATGCCGATGGAACTAAGCTATCAGCTTAAAGCGTCCAACGGCGACAGCGACAGAGCAGGTGTAAACTACTTCGTCGGAAATATCGAATATGACGGCGTAAACGGCGAAGTGGAATACATTCCCGGCGCAGACCCCGCAGACCCCGACGCAGACCCCTCTGAAGTGGGCGGTTCGTCGGTTATGGAGCGTTTCGACACGCGCATAACGGGTACAAAGGGAATTTCGTCGATAAAACTTGAAGTTTCATTTAACCCGGATACAAAGGTTTACACAATCACCGCGACAATAAACGACAGCGGAGTTGACTCCAAAGTCAAGGAAAACGCGCAGATTACGCTGTTCTTCGGCGAAAACTCGCCTAACGCAAAACTCGCGACGATTAAGCAGGTAAACGGCGGTGCAAAAAACATTGAAACGCTGAAGTATGTCAAGAAAGTCGGCAACAACGGTGTAAATATCCATTGCAAACCGGGCGGTTTTAACAGCCAGCCGATAACGTTCACAGTAGAGTTCGAGGAAGACATAACCGATTTGGGCTTTGGTGCAAACGGCGCAGACGGCGCATATTCCAGCACCGAAAACCCGAACATCTACGGCGCATACAGCAAAGACAAACCCGCCGACGACAGCGGCGACGAATAAGGAGGGGTTCATATGAAGTACCTCTATCGTTTGCTGAATAAGCGCAACCGCGGTTTTACGCTCGTTGAAATGGTAATTTCGACCGCGCTGCTCAGCATACTTGTACTGGGCGTTCTGGGTTTCGCGACCCCGATTATGAATATGCTCCGCGTAGAGCAGCAAAGTGCGCGCGGAACGGCTCTCGCGGAAACGATCGACAGCTACATCAACGGCACATTGCGCAACGCGAAGATGATACAAATCGTCGAAAACGTGACTTATGACCGCATACATCAGCCGACAGTCGCGGACGACGCGGGACTGAATTTAGGTGACATCAAAAGTTTCATTCAGGCGAATAACGACCGTTACGAGGTTCGCTGTCTGGGAATTTGCTGGGTCGCAGATCAGTCCTCGCCGTACTATGACCCCGCCATGGGAAACACAGTTCCGAGAAAGCTGATGCTCGTAAATTTAAAGGTAAATCAGACAGGCGGCGCACCGTTAATGCCGATACCCACAGACCTTAGACCCAACGCGGACGGCAGTCTGAAAGACGGCGCAACAAAGGTGTTTGACGATTCGATGTACTTCGGGCTTTACCCCGTAGTGAAGTTCTCGCGTTTCAGACAAAAGGATTCGTCGGGCGCAGACCTCGCACCTATAGCGAACGGCTATAAGATAACGACCGAAGTTTACGCGGACAGCGGGATATACAACACCTTGAACAAGGCAACCCGCGACAAGAGCCGTCTTGCGTTTACGGGCGAGATGTACTGCGAACTTGTAAATTACAAGGAGCAGGTTCTCAACCCCGATACAAACACGACGACCACCAAGGTAAAACCCGCCCCGTCGATTGTCCCCGACATTATGGACACCGAGGACGGCGAGAACACATACCAGAGCAGTCTTGAAAGCGCAATCTCAAGCGGAGGCTCAAATGCCTACACCGACGGCAACGGCAATTATTACTACCCCGAAACCTTCATCTACTATGTAGTAAGCAAAGACTACAACCTGTAATTAAATATAAACAAATCGGGGCGACAAGCTCGCCCCGAATGTTTATAAAATCCCGATGGGCTATCCCATAAGCCCTAAGTACCAGCCGATAATCTGGTAACCAACAAGCCAGCTTGCGGCAATCCCCAGACCGAGAAACGGTCCGAAAACCATTCTGCGCGAATACTTGACGCGGACTATCTTATCGCCTTCGATAAAGATTTTAAAACCGCCCTCGCGCTCGTCGGAGATGTTGTCCCTTAACATTCTGCTAAGTTTAGCCTTGTCGGGCAAACCTCTCCAGACCTTTTCATCGAGGAACTCCCACTCTATATCGGGCGCTCCCTCGCTTATACTTCCGACAATAATATCATCGTGACCCTCCGTAACAAAACCCACGTTGTGGTCAACTTGATTTTGATACCATTCCTCGGCAATGCCCTGTATCTTTTCCGAAAGCGACTTTTCGTCGGCGCGGTCGTGATACTTCTTGATAATTCCGTAAATCGCGCCAGTGAAAACGCCGATAAACAGAGCGATAAACACCCTGTAGCCGAGCAAAAGCGACGCTCCGACCATAAGCTGCAAGTCGCCGCCGCCCATACCGCCTACAAGCACGAGGATAACGAATATAACCAAGATAACTCCCATAGCGATAAGGCGTTCGTACCACGGCGTTGTCCGAAATACGAATATCGCTATCACGCCGAGTACGGCTACGGTTATACTGCACCAGTACGGAATTTCAAAATGGTCGATGTCAATTCCGCTGAGAACGATAAGCACAGCGAACAGCACAGCGGAAAACGCGAGCTCAAGCGAAAATCCGAACACGAGATACGCGAGGCAGTAAAGCACGGCTGTCACAGCCTCGATTATCATATAGCGCGGAGAAATCTTCTCCCCGCAGTAGCGGCACTTGCCGCGCAGAAATATCCAGCTGAAGATAGGAAACATATCGTACCACGCCAGGCGGTGTCCGCACGAAAAGCAGTGCGACGGCGTTGTTACAATCGACTGATGTAACGGTGTGCGCAGTATCACAACGTTTAAAAAGCTCCCGATAACAGAGCCGAGTATAAACGCCAGAACCGCGTAAACGATATGAAAAACAACATTCGGCATAAAAACCAACCTCCCATTAAATTTTAAGATAATTATATTTTAGCACAATCTATAAAATATTGCAAGTGATTTGCGGTATTATTATATTTTTATTCCGAGTTTTCGGAAAAAGTTTACCCGAAAGGAAGAATTGCAATGGCGATAATCAAAAATGTCCCCATAGGACAGATACTGATGGAAAACGGGTTCATCAGCGAGGCACAGCTTACAGAGGCGCTTAATATCCAACGCTCAAGCAACGGCAAGATGTTGGGCGACGTTATGCTGGAAATGGGGCTTGTGTCCGAAACGCAGTTAGCGCAGGCTTTGTCCATTCGCTTGAAAGTGCCGTTTATCGACTTGTCCTCGCGGAAGATAAATACGGAGGCAGTTAGTAAAATTCCTGAAGAAGTCGCAAGAGAGAAAACGGTTTTTGCGTTTGAAATAAACCACGGGCGGCTTATGGTCGCAACGAACGACCCCGTAAACTTCTATATCTTCGAGGACTTGAAAGTCACCACGGGAATGGAGATAGTACCTCAGATTTCCACCAAAACAATGATAGAGGCGGCAATCAACAAATACTATTCGTCACAGGCAATCGACAGTACGGTGAACGAACTCGAAAACGAGAGCGACGATACGACAATCGACCTTGAAAAGGAAGAGTCCGAAGGACGTATAGACAGCGCGCCTATCGTAAAACTCGTAAATATGATGGTAGAAACGGCATTCCGCACGGAATGTACCGATATTCATATCGAGCCGTTCAAAGACAGAACTCGTATTCGTTTCAGAATAGACGGCGAACTTGTAGAGCAGGAAATGAAAATCCCGCCGTCATTCCACAATTCGATTATAACGCGTATAAAGATACTCGCGGGTATGAACATCGCCGAAAAACGTATCCCGCTTGACGGTCGTTACGGAACAAAGATAGACGGCGTAAATCTGGATATGCGTGTTTCCACGATACCTTGCGTATACGGCGAAAAATGCGTTATCCGTCTGCTTTCAACGGCAGATGATAAGACAAGAAAGATAACCGACCTCGGTATGACCGATTATAACTACCAGATGTTCGAGCAGATAATCCGCTGTCCTAACGGGGTTATGCTCGTAACAGGTCCTACGGGTTCGGGTAAATCCACAACGCTTTATGCAACGCTCGGCGAACTTTCACAGCCGAACGTAAACATAGTAACAGTTGAAGACCCTGTCGAGAAAAAGATAGACGGCATAAACCAGTGCCAGATAAACGCAAAAGCGGGTATGACCTTCGCGGCGGCACTTCGTTCAATCCTTCGTCAAGACCCCGATATTATAATGGTCGGAGAAATTCGTGACGGTGAAACGGCTGACATCGCAATTCGAGCCGCTATCACGGGACACTTCGTGCTTTCAACGCTCCATACAAACGACGCGGCAGGCACGATAGTACGTCTTGTCGATATGGGAGTTGCACCCTATATGGTCGCGAGTTCGCTCGTCGGAATTGTCGCACAGCGTCTTGTAAAATTGCTTTGCAAGGAGTGCAAGGAGAAATTCCTGCTGGAGGACAGCGAGGACTTGAAACTGATGAACCGCACAGAACCCGTCGAAATCTACAGACCCAGACAAGGCGGATGCAGGTTCTGCCATAACACAGGCTATCAGGGACGTACCGCAATTCACGAGATAATCGTCACAACGCCCGATATAAAAGAGCTTATCTCCGCGGGAGCGACAGCGGAAGAAATCGGCGCACAGGCAACGAAGAACGGCACATTGCTCTTGCGCGATAACGTAACAAAAATGGTTCTCGCGGGCAAAACGTCGATAGCGGAACTTGTAAAGGCAACATACACAGTCTGATAACAGGCAAAACGGAACACGGTCACACGACCACGGCTAAACAGGAATTGAAAGCTGACTTTCAATTCTGCTCAATAAAAAGGAGTAATGACAAGTGGAACATACAAATAATGTAATGGACATCAACAAGATTTTGGACGAGGCGCGCGCCCTCAAATGCTCAGACTTGCATTTTACGGCAGGACTTCCGCCTATAGTACGTCAGCACGGCTCTTTAAGAAAGCTGTCGGGCTATCAGGACTGCACAGAGCCTATTATCGTAAATATCATAAACCAGATAACGTCGATAAAGCACAAGTCGCAGATTTCAAAGGGTTTGGATACGGACTTTTCGTACACGTCCGCAACGGGTTTCCGTCACCGTGTCAACGTATACAGACAGCGCGGCTATCACGCTGTTGCTATCCGTCTGTTGAGTGATGAAATACCAACGCTGTCCGACCTCAACCTCCCCGCTACATTGGGCGAGTTTGCAATGCGTCCGCGCGGACTTGTACTTGTTACAGGACCTACAGGTTCGGGTAAGTCAACGACGCTCGCGGCGATGATAGACCACATCAACCGCCAGAAAAGCTGTCACATCATCACGGTAGAAGACCCTATCGAGTATGTTCACACGCATAAGCAGGCAATGGTAAATCAGCGCGAAATAGGCGCAGACGTCGATTCGTTCGCGGGTTCGCTCCGTGCGGCGCTCCGTGAAGACCCCGATGTTATACTCGTCGGAGAAATGCGTGACTTTGAAACGATAAACGCCGCCGTAACCGCCGCAGAAACAGGACACTTAGTTCTTTCAACTCTGCATACAACGGGCGCGGCTGATACGATAAACCGTATCATCGACGTTTACCCGCCGCACTCTCAAGGACAGATACGTTCACAGCTTGCGGGAAACATAGTCGGCATAATCTCGCAGACGCTCGTTCCGACGCTTGACGGCAAGGGACGCTGCGCGGCAATGGAAATCCTCTGCAGAACCGACGCGGTAGGCGCGCAGATACGCGAGGGCAAGATTTACCAGATACCCTCGACAATCGCAACGGGTAAAAAAGAGGGAATGTTCACGCTTGACCAAGACCTTGCAAGGCTTGTAAGAATGGGCAAGATAGCCGAAGAAGTCGGACGCGAACGCTGTCAGGACCCGACGGAGTTCAAACGATACCTTGAGGGTGGAATGTGAGATAGTTGTTAGAGAATAGTTTTTAGTAGTTAGTTCTTAGGGTCAAGAGGTTGACCGCAAAGAGGTAAGCGGTTAGAAGTAAGAAGTAAGAGAAATGCGCGGGCGAACGCCCGTGCATTTTAGATTGTCTGCGGGTCATAACGCTGACTAGCAGCGGTTAGAAGTAAAAGCAACGCCGTGTTAAGTGAATAGTACGCCGTTCCCCCGCCTACGGCGGGGGAACGGCGTTACGTTATATTATCATCAGGCTGTTCTTCGTAAAGAGCAATTTGTTGTTCGCAAAATTCTCGCAGTTTTGGTATATCCTCGGTAAGGGTTTCCCATAGTGAATCTGCGTCAACTTTGCCGTATTCGTGAGCAATAACATTGCGTATTCCTTGTATTTGATGCCATGGGATTTCATCGCAAGTATATTGCTTGTAATCATCCGACAAATGTTTCGCAAGTTCTCCTATCTGAAGTACACACATTGCCGCGGCGTTGCGATATGTCGAATATGCTTTAAAATTATCTATTTTAGCTTGAAAATGACTGCTTGCCTCGTCAATTTGTTCGATGTAATCAAGAATGTTTTTCAATAAATCCAAATCACGGCTGTTCATATATAATTACCTCGTCACACTGAATTTTGTCCAAGAAATCCTTTTCCAGACTGTTTGTTGTGAGCAAATCGACTTCCTTATCAAGCGCTCCGCATATATCCAAACGCATACCGCTGAGGGCGAACAGACCGCGCAGTTTTCCCTTGTCAATACGCAGGTCAATGTCGCTGTCCGCAGTAGCGCAGCCTTTTGCATACGAGCCGAACAGATACACGCGTTCAACGCCGTATTTTCTGGCAATAGGTAAAATGCGCCCCTTAATTTCAGCTATTGTATAAATTTTGTCGCTCACTCTGACCGCCCCCTTTTTTACAGTATACCATACTTTATGGGAAAAAGCAAGAGCGAAAACTTTTAATAAGCGCCCTCCCCGCCTACGGCGGGGAGGGCGCTCTTTTTACCCCTTGACTTTCCCGCGAGTTTAAGATATAATATAATAAAGTTTAATTAAACGGTTTGGAGGTAACATATGAAAAAGTTTTTGTCAATCCTGCTTGCGGGCGCGATGTTGGGTGTTTTATCTATGGTTTTAACGGGGTGTAATGTGGTTACGGAAAGAAAAATGAAAACTATGACCGAAAAGGCTTTAGAAGAAAAGTATAACGAAAAGTTTGAATGTATTCAAGTTTACGGACAGAACCCAAGCGGTGCCTCTAATGCTATATGTTATCCGGTAAATGACAGGGCATTGATGTTCGATGCAACAATCTACCCGGACGGCACTTTAGGCTATGACTGCTATCCCAACAGTATTGCGGCAAAGTATTTCTCAAACGAATTTGACGATGCGTTGAGAGATATTTGGGGACGCCATTTCACATATTGCTACAAGCGGTCGGGAATTATCGACGATGAGGAAACAGCGCGAAAAATTATGAACGGTGAATTTACGTTAGAATATTATTTTAATCACTTTAAAGAAACCTATACAGACGACAATACAATGTTGGCATATTACACAATATGCGTTGACTCTTCTAAAATAAATGTTTCATACGATGAGGAATGGGACGCAATTTCTGACGCATTGTCCGGCGTTTATGAAATTGGATTATCTTACGGCACACAATTGTATTTTACAGTTAATATATATTTTGTGCCGTCCGATGTATACGAAGAATGTATGAATTATTTCAAAGACAACGCAGAAGTTAGGTCTAATTTGGAAGAGATGATTGAAGGCTATCCTGAAAGGGAACATCATAGGCAAATAGTATTCGACATAAACAGTTCTGAGAACAAATTCTCTCCGACCAAGGAAGAATATATTGAGTTAAGAAAGGACATTGATTGATAAGGATTTGCTTATTAATTTCTAACTTATTAAATTTCGTCACAATTCCAACAATATTGTAAACCAAAGCAGGAAATCTCTAATTCCTAAGTAAACAACAGGGTCTGACAGCATAAGCACCGAGCGCCCTCCCCGCCTACGGCGGGGAGGGCGCTCCCCAAGTGTGTCAACCCCGCAACCCCAAAAACTAACGGGTTAATCCGCTTGCGGATTAACCCGCTAACAACTAATCTCTAAAAACTACACGGTCAACGAGTTGATGAGTCCTCGTTGACCGTGCTTTACATATGCAAATGAGTCGCGTTTTGAGTAGGTAAGTCGATATCGTAGAACGGTCAATCAATTTCGACCGAGATCTTCTCATTTGCGCGAACAGCGCCTGCGCGCATAACAGTTCTGATTGCCTTAGCAATTCTTCCCTGTTTACCGATAACTCTGCCCATATCTTCGGGTCCGACATGGAGGTGGTAAACGACCACACCCTCCTCGTTCGGTTCGTCAACGGTAACCTCAACGGCTGTTTTGTCCTCAACCAGCGCAGACGCAATGGTTATAAGAAGCTCTTTCATCATATAACATTCCCTCCATAAGGGGTTAAATGCCGTGGTAAATTATGCCTAGCTTTCGATGAATTTCTAAAATACCTCTGCCATATTAACCTAAAATTCAAATTCACTTCAAAAGTCTTTTAACGGTGTCGGTAGGCTGTGCGCCCTTTTTGATCCACTCATCGGCCTTGTCCTTATCAATGTTGACAACAGCGGGTTCTTTTGTTGGATCGTAGTAGCCGATCTCTTCTATAAAGCGCCCGTCGCGCGGAAAGCGTGAATCGGCAACTACCACTCGATAGAACGGGGCTTTCTTTGCGCCCATTCTTCTAAGTCTGATTTTAACTGCCATTGGTCTTAATTCTCCTTTCGATTAATGATATATAAACCAAGCATACGCTTGTTTTATTTCGTAAATTTTACGGGGAGTTACTGCCACCCGCCCATATTCATCGGAAACCGCGGCAGGCGTTTGCGCTTACCGCCAAGTCCCATTTGTTTCATCATCTTCTGCATCTGCTCAAATTGCCGTAAAAGCTGATTTACTTCCTCAACGGAAGTTCCCGAACCTTTGGCTATCCTGCGCTTTCTCTTCGCGTCAATGATAGACGGCTTTTCGCGCTCCCGCATTGTCATTGACGAGATGATAGCTTTCGTGTGCGGAAGTTTTTTGTCGTCAATATCCTCGTCCTTGATTTTCCCCGACATTCCCGGTATCATCTTGATAAGGTTTCTGACGTTGCCCATTTTTTCTATCTGAACGAACTGCGCGTACAGGTCGTTCAAGTCGAACTTGTTTTCCTGTAACTTTTTAAGCGACTTTTCCGCCTCTTTCTCGTCATACGAGGCTTTCGCCTTGTCGATAAGAGTAAGCACATCACCCATACCGAGTATTCTGTCCGCCATTCGGTCGGGGTAGAATTGTTCGAGGTCGTCGGGCTTTTCGCCGACGCCCGCAAACTTTATCGGCTTTCCCGTAACGGCAAGCACGGTAAGCGCCGCGCCTCCGCGGGTATCGCCGTCCAGCTTTGTGAGGATAACGCCCGTAATGTCGAGCGTATCATTGAAACTCTGCGCGACGTTCACCGCGTCCTGACCCGTCATAGCGTCTACAACGAGCAGAATTTCATTCGGCTGAACGCTGGATTTAATATCTTTCAGTTCCTGCATAAGCGTTTCATCTATATGCAAACGCCCCGCCGTATCGAGCAAAACCGTGTCAAAGCCTTGGTCTTTCGCGTATTTTATGCCGTGTTCCGCTATCTTAACGGGGTTGCCTTGACCTTCGTCAAAGACGTGCGCGCCGACTTTCTCGCCGACAACGTGCAGTTGTTCAATCGCCGCGGGACGGTAAACGTCGCACGCGACCAAAAGCGGACGGCGGTTTTGAGTTTGAAGCCACTTCGCGAGTTTCGCGCAGTGCGTAGTTTTGCCCGCGCCCTGAAGTCCGCACATCATAATAACGCACGGCGGACGGTTTCCGAAATCCAGCTTTGCGGTAGTACTTCCCATAAGCGATATAAGTTCGCCGTGGACAATATCAATCACCTGCTGCGCGGGAGTAAGGCTTTCCATAACTTTCGCGCCGAGAGCCTTTTCGCTCACGGTGTTCACAAAATCTTTTGCAACCTTAAAGTTTACGTCCGCGTCAAGCAGAGCCATACGCACCTCGCGCATTGCGTCCTTGATGTCCTTTTCGTTCAGCTTTCCGTGACCTTTAAGCCTGCTGAAAACGTTATTCAGTTTTGAAGAAAGTCCCTCAAAAGCCATAATTACCTCTATTCAAACAAACTCTTGCACTAATCATTAATAGCCTTATGAATTTTATCGAGAGATTTTTTGATATTGTCGGCGTGTTCCGAGTTCGGCACGGCGTATTCGAGTTCCGCGTTCACTCGGTCGAGTTCCTCGGAAATCTCGCGAAATCTCGCGGCGTCGCCCAGCACGTCCTCAAATTCCAACAGCTTGCCCTTGCCCTTTTTGATGAAATCGTTCACGGACTGTCTTGATATACCGCCCATTTCTTCGGCAATCTCGCTCAGCGACAAATCTGAATTATACCTAAGATACAACGCTGTTTGCTGACTTTTCGGCAGGAGTTCGCCGTATATGTCAAGCAGCAATACAATATTCTCGTTCATAAGTCACCTTCGCGGTGTAATGTAAATTAACGTTACACCTTCTTTTTTCTATTATAGCAGATATTTTTCCATTTGTCAAGGGCTTTTTTAAACTTTAATCCGTATAATTTCTCCACAAATTCAACGTTAAATCCTGTTGAAAACACGTTGAAAACGTTGGAAAACCATAGGGTTTTCAACAATTCGAGGTATTTTCCCCCGAATTTGCATAGGTTCGCGGTTTGTTTTGTTGAAAACTCTGTTAAAATCGTGAAAAACCCCATTGCAAAGCGGTTTAAAAAGATTTTAGAAAAAATTTAAAAAACCCCTTGACAAATCTGTATAAACTGTATATAATATAATATATACAGTTGCAGGCAGGTGAAAGTATGAATATTTTTATAGATGTAAAAAGCGGAACGCCGATTTATGACCAGATATATTCGCAGATAAAACAAGCGATAATAAACGGTGAACTATCCGAAAACGAACCGCTGCCGTCGATACGCGGTCTGGCAAAAGACCTGAAAATCAGCTTTATCACGACAAAACGCGCATACGAGGAACTCGAAAAAGAGGGTTTTATCTACACAATTCAGGCAAAGGGGTGCTATGTCGCGCCGAAAAATCTTGAACTGATACGCGAAACGAACCTCAAAAAAATCGAGGAGAACATCGAGCAGATAATACAGCTTGCCGCCGCGTGTGAGCTTACGAAAGAAGAAATATTCGACATAATCAATTTTGCATGGGAGGGTGAAAAATGAACGCAATCGAAATTAAGGAACTCAGCAAATCCTACGGGAATTTTAAGCTGGAAGAACTGAACATCGAACTTCCGGGCGGGTGCATTTTAGGTCTTATCGGTGAAAACGGCGCGGGGAAGTCCACGACGATAAAACTGATTTTGGGACTTTTAAAGCGTGACAGCGGAAGTATAAAAATCCTGGGTCGTGATAATCTCAAGGAAAACCGTCTTATGAAAGAGGATGTCGGAACGGTGTTTGACGAGGTAGGCATACCCGATTGTCTTGACGCGCGAAAGATTGAAAAGGTAATGCGCCGCACGTTTAAACGCTGGAACACCGACGAATACAACGCGCTGTTAAAACGGTTCTCCGTGCCGACGAACAGACCGTTCGGAAAACTTTCGCGCGGTATGAAAATGAAAGTCGGGATTGCCGCGGCGCTGTCGCATAACGCGAAGCTGCTGTTGCTTGACGAGGCGACAAGCGGACTTGACCCCGTAGCGCGCGACGAATTTCTCGATATTCTGAACGATTTCACCCGCAGCGAGGAACATTCCGTGCTTATATCGTCGCATATCGTAAGCGATTTGGAAAAGATATGCGATTACATTGCATTTTTGCATAACGGTAAATTGCTGTTATTCGAGGAAAAGGACGTTCTTTTGAGCGAATACGGCATAATACATTGCCCCGAACAAACGCTTTCCGAGCTGTCAAAATCTGCAGTAATATGCAAAAAAGTTTCATCATACGGCGCTGAGGCAATAGTCAGACGCAGCGAAATTCCGCACAGCGCAGAGATAAGTCCCGTTACAATAGAAGAACTGTTCGTCTGTATGGCAAAGGAGGGCGCACAATGAAAGGATTGCTTTTAAAGGATTATTATGTAGTGACAAGAACCTGTAAAGTGCAGTTATTAGTAAACGTCGTGTTTATAATTGTTGCAATTATCACGAACGAAAACGACCGCTTTATGTTTTTGGCGGTGCCCGTGTTAATCGCAGGCGATATACCGATAACACTGATTGCAATTGACGAAAAATCGCGGTGGACGGAATACAGCGGCGCGCTCCCTTACAGTACGGCGCAAAAGGTTCTTTCAAAATATATCACGGGACTTATTTATGTATTGCTCGTGTGCGGCATTATGTTTTTGACAGCGCTCTGTTTTAACGGCTCGGAAATTCCCTTAACGATTATGTTTTCATTGGCACTTGCGGGCGCGTTGTTAATTCCGTCGCTAATGATACCGCTATGCTATAAATTCGGCGTGAACAACGGAATGTTAATTTTCCTTATATTATTATTTATTATAATGTTTATTTTTCAAAGCATATTCAGCACGGAGGAGATCTCCGCGTTGTTATTGAAATGCGCCGAAATCCCCGCGCCGATTTTCGTCTTGGCGGGAATTGCGGTTTACGGGGCGTCGTTTGGAATTTCAACGGCGCTTGGCGCGGTTAGAGGTAAGAAGTAGGAGGTAAGAAGTCGAGCAAACCGCAAAGCTGTTTGGAATAAGTAAGAAGTAAGAAAATCCCCCGCCGTCAGGCGGGGGATTGATTGAACTATTATTATATACGTCAGTATTTGTAAATTACAGCAGGTTTCCGTCATCATCGTAAAATGCACTGCAATATGTCAATTTCCCCGCAAGGCAGTTTTTCAGCGACGGGTCTAAGAATAAAATCTGTAAATGCTCGTTGTCGAATTCGTTTTCCGTAACGGTTATCCCATACGGCTTTCCGCTTTCAAAACCAAAGCGGGCGTAGTAGTCCCCGCCCAACAAAGCAATCCACGGGAACCCCAGCTTTTCTGCTCTTGTTATACACTCTTTGACAAGCGCCGTTCCTATGCTCCGTTTAAGTCTGACATTTCAAATGTTTTAATGTTCATTGTTTAACGTCCTTTACATTAAGTATACTAGAGGGTTAGAGGCTGGAGGCTAGAGAGCGGGGCGCTTTTAGAGGTTAGAAGTTAGAGGTAAGAGGTAAGAAATCGGGGCGCGCTCGTACCAACGTTACCTAGCCCGCGTTTTGCGCGGAGCGCAAAACAACGGCGCGTAAGCGCCGTTAATTCGCCGTCAGGCGAATTGCGGGCGGTCGGGCAACGGCGCGGTACGGGCGGGGCAGGCGCGTTTGACGTGTGGCGGTAAGCTAATGCGGGATAAGGGAAAAGGGCGCGTGAATTGAGCCACGCCGAACGCGCCTTTAAAGCAGTAAGGCTATTTGGAACGGCAGGCGCGGGGGTTGCTTTGGGTCACGGCGTTGCTCGTCGCGGTGGGCGTTTTCTCGCGCCCCCTTATTCTCCGCGCCCATACGGGCGCGTCGAATTTCGGGCGCACTCGAAAACGCCACGGTTTGCCGTCTGAATTTCGCCCAAAGTTGCGCCCCCATCATACAAAATGCCACTGTCAAACGTGGCTTTTGGGGCGCAACTTTTCGCAAAATTCACCCCGCCTGACGGCGGGGTCGTTTGGCTAACGCCAAACGACGGCAAACCGTAACGCGCCTGCGAAACCGCTCTAGGTGGCTTTTAGTGAGCGGACTGCCACCGGCAGTCCGCTCACGGAGAGGTCGCATTAAACCAACCGTTCCGCTCGCTATGCTCGCTCCACTAGGCGCAAGGGGGACGCCCTCTATCGCAGGGCGTCCCCCTCTTTTTGCTCCGCTAAAGCGGAGCAAAAATTCACCCCCTTGCGGAGCTCTTGAGCGAAGTTTCGCCACTTCGTGGCGACACGGGGGCTCTGCCCCCGTGACCCCCGCCACCTTTGAAAAGGTGGACGAAACTTTTACAGCCTACGGCGGGGCGGTTTACGGCTTGAACTCCGCTTTCTTACCTCTTACTTCTAATCATCTTTTCGCCCTTTTCTTCTTCTCCGCTCTCCGCAGATTTCTGTACGGCGTATTCTTCCCCGGCGTATCGGGGCGCAGAACCTGTTCGCGCTGAGGTGCTTGTACGCGTACGGGCATCGTAAGCACAAGTTTCACGGTGTCCTCGCGTATCGCGGCAATCATTTCATCAAACATATTGAACCCCTCAAAGCGGTATTCCTCCACGGGGTTTCTCTGCGCCAGACTGCGCAGACCGATACCGTTTTTCAACTCGTCCATAGCGTCGATGTGATCCATCCAGTAGCGGTCAACCGTTTTCAGCAGGCATACGCGCTCCAACTCGCGCATATTCTCCTTGCCGAATTCCTCCTCGCGCATATCGTAGATTAGCTTTCCGCGCCGCTGAACAAAGTCTATGATGTCTTTTTGAGAAATCTCGTTGAGTTCGTCTATGGTATATCTCAAATCGGTATCCATAAGATAAACGTTCATATATTGAGAACGCAGACCGTCCAAATTCCAGTTCTCCGCGACCGTATCCGAGCAGTACGTCTTGACGGTTATATCTATGTCTTGGTTCATCATCTGAATGATATTTTCGTGAATGTCCTCGCCGTCAAGAACCTTTCGCCTTTGTGTGTAAATTGTTTCGCGCATTTTCGACATAACGTCGTCAAAGTCGAGAACGTGTTTTCTGATAGCAAAGTTGTTGCCCTCTATCCTGCGCTGGGCAGACTCTATAGCCTTGCTCAGAAATCCGACTTCAAGCGGTGTGTTCTCGTCGAAATTCATCGTTTCCATTATCCGCTGAACCCTCTCACCGCCGAACAGGCGCATAAGGTCGTCCTCCAGGGAAATGTAAAAACAGCTTTCGCCGGGGTCGCCCTGACGTCCCGAACGTCCGCGCAGTTGGTTGTCGATACGCCGCGACTCGTGGCGCTCCGTGCCGATTATATAAAGTCCTCCCGCCGCGCGCACCGTTTCAGCCTCAGGCGCGATTTGCTCGTCAAATTTCTTGATAAGCGATTGATACTTCTCTCTCGCCGCGATGATTTCCTCGTCGTCGGTTTCGGCGAAACTTCTCGCGTTTTCGATAAGTTCCTCGGAATATTCCTGTTTCTTCATCTCCGCGACTGCAAGGTATTCCGAGTTACCGCCGAGTTTAATATCCGTTCCGCGTCCCGCCATATTCGTAGCGATAGTGACCGCGCCTTTCTTGCCCGCCTGCGCGACGATTTCCGCCTCGCGCTCGTGGTTCTTCGCGTTCAGCACCTCGTGCTTTATTCCGCGCGCTTTCAGCAGTTTGGAAAGCTGTTCGGATTTCTCGATAGTCACCGTACCGACAAGCACGGGCTGACCTTTCTTGTGACATTCCTCCACCTGGTCGCACACCGCGCGGAGTTTGCCTTGTATGTTTTTGTAGATTTTGTCGTGGTTGTCTATTCTGATAACGGGCTTGTTCGTCGGGATTTCGATAACGTCGAGCGAGTATATCTGACGGAACTCGTCCTCCTCTGTCATTGCCGTACCCGTCATTCCCGACAGCTTTTTGTACAGACGGAAGAAGTTCTGAAACGTGATTGTCGCAAGCGTCTTGCTTTCCCTGTTTACTTTAACGCCCTCTTTCGCCTCGATAGCCTGGTGAAGTCCTTGATTGTAACGCCGACCGAACATCAGCCGTCCCGTAAATTCATCGACGATAACGATTTCGCCGTCCTTGATTACATAGTCAACGTCGCGTTTCATAATGCCGTTTGCGCGTATCGCTTGATTGATGTGGTGCAAAAGCGTCATATTTTCGGGATCCATAAGGTTCTCGACGTGGAAATACTGCTCCGCTTTCTCCACGCCCGCGGGCAGGAGGTTGCAGGTTTTCTCCTTTTCATCGACAAGATAATCGCCCGTAAAGTTGCTGTCGTATTCCTCTTTTGTGTCTATTTCGACAATCTTGTCCATTTTCAGCGTTTTTGCGAACCTGTCCGCGCGCTCGTAAAGGTCGGTAGACTTATCGCCCTGTCCAGATATGATAAGCGGAGTTCTCGCCTCGTCTATAAGAATAGAGTCCACCTCATCGACAATCGCGAAGTTCGGGTCGCGCTGAACGAGGTCTTTTTTGTAGATACACATATTGTCGCGAAGATAATCGAAACCGAGTTCGTTGTTTGTGGCATAGGTTATATCGCAGGCATACGCGGCGCGGCGCTGGTCGTTGTCGAGGTCGTGAGAGATAAGCCCGACAGTCAGCCCCAGAAATCTATGAACTTTCGACATCCATTCGCTGTCGCGCTTTGCGAGGTAATCGTTGCAGGTGACGATATGAACGCCGTTTCCCGTAAGCGCGTTAAGGTACGCCGGGAGCGTCGCGACAAACGTTTTGCCCTCGCCCGTTTTCATTTCGGCAATACGTCCCTGGTGCAGAACGATACCGCCGATTATCTGAACGGGATAATGCTTTATACCGATAACGCGGGAACTTGCCTCACGGCACACCGCGAACGCGTCGGGCAAGATGTCGTCAAGCGTTTCGCCTTTTGCGAGCCTGTCTTTGAGGATACCTGTCTGGCTTTTGAGTTCCTTGTCGCTCATTGCCTGATACTTAGGTTCTAAATCAAGCACCGCCTGCTTTATCGGCTCAATGCGCTTTAATTCCCGCTGTGAATATGTTCCGAAAATGGATTTTATTATTCCCATAGTTATATACTCCTTTAGAACGGTTGCTTTTAAACATACATTGATATTATAACATATATTGACGGATTTGTCAAGCGCGGGTGCGCAGTTTATAGTTAAGAGTGCACAGCGCACAGTATAATGTGCGCCCTGCGGGCGCGGATTAGATTGTCTGCGGGTCAAAGCGCCCCTGTACCTGTCGCAACGTTGGAAAGTAGCACCCGTAAACCGCTCCGCCGTAGGCAAGCAAAAGTTTCGTCCACCTTTTCAAAGGTGGCGGGGGTCACGGGGGCAGAGCCCCCGTGTCGCCACGAAGTGGCGAAACTTCGCTCAAGAGCTCCGCAAGGGGGTGAATGCCCGCGCAGCGGGCAGAGGGGGACGCCCTGCGATAGAGGGCGTCCCCCTTGCGCCTAGTGGAGCGCACGAAGTGCGCGGAACGGTCGCCTTAAAGCAACCCCGCCGCGCGCGGAATGCCGGTGACATTCCGCGCGCCAAAAGCCACCTAGAGCGGTTTGCAGGCACCTTGCGGGTTCGCCGTTAGCCAACCGCCCCCCGCCGAACGGCGGGGGGCGGGGTTTCGGTGAATTTTACCCGTTTATCGCCTTATAGAGATGCCATATGTTTTCGTAGTCATAGGTTTGACCTTTATATATAACTATAATGTTTTCGCAATAGGCGAAAGCGTCTTCGCCAATTTCGGTTACACTGTCAGGAATGTTTACGCTGGTAAGATTTGTGCAATGTTCGAAAGCACAAGCGCCGATTTCAGTCACGCCGTCGGGGACGGTTACGCTTGTAAGTTTTTTGCAGCGATAGAAAGCGCCCTCGCCGATTTTGGTCACACTGTCGGGAATGGTTACGCTCGTAAGGCTTGTGCAGCCCAAGAAAACACTTTTACCAATTTCTGTCACGCCGTTGGGAATAGTTACGTTTGTAAGGCTTGCGCAGGTATTGAAAGCGCCCTCGCCGATTTCGGCAACGCTGTCGGGAATAGTCACGCTTGTAAGCCTGTCGCATTCATAAAAAGCCCATTCGCCGATTTTTGTTACGCTGTCGGGAATGGTTACGCTTTTGAGGTTTATGCAGTCATGAAAAGCCCATTCACCGATTTCAGTCACGCCGTCGGGAATGTTTACAGATACAATACTGCTTTTGCTGTCATCGCTTAAAGAAAAAACTTTTTTGTTACTGCACCCGCAAAGACTAACCGCCAAAATCCCCGCCGTCAGACCCGCCGTAAATTTCCTGAGTTTCACGCTCTTTCCGCCCTCTTTCGTAAAATAACGCACTACAGAAATATCCTGTTATTTCTCCCCATTATACCACACTCCGCCCCGTTTGTCAATAATTTTCAGAAATAAATCTCCCTCGTCATTTTTCGCGAGGAAAACTTGTTGACAAATCGGACAATCTATGTTACAATATAGTTACCTAACCGCGAATGTCGGCGGGAACGTCGGCGAAATCTACAAAAGGTGGTGTTTTTATGACGCAGGATATGAAAGAAGTTGCAAGGTTTATTTTGGGCTTGCGTTCAGCGGGCTGGACGGAAAAGCAAATCAACGACTTTATGCTCTACATAGAGTCGGGCGAAGAACAGTATATGCCAAAGCACGAAATAACGGAAGAAAACTGAATTTCCAAAGAACGGGCTGTCCGACAGGACAGCCCAATCTTTTTCGCGGGAAATCCCCGCGCTTATAAAAAGGGGTTGACATTCATAAAATGATATATTATAATATAGAAGTGATGTTCTAATTTTAACATTAAAGAAAGGCAGATATTATTTATGATTAAAGTTGTAAAATTCGGCGGCAGTTCGCTTGCCGACGCAAATCAGTTCAAGAAAGTAGCGGAGATTATAAACGCCGACCCCGAACGCGTCTATGTCGTTCCGAGCGCTCCGGGCAAACGTTTCAAAGACGATACGAAAGTCACGGATTTGCTTTATCAGTGCTATGAACGAGTACTTACGGGCGAGGATTTCGCAAAGGCATTCGCCCCCGTCCGCGAACGCTATAACGGGATTATCAAGGAACTGAACCTCAAAGTTTCCCTCGAAGAGGAGTATGTAAAGATAGGTCAGCAGTTCCGCGCGGGCGCGTCCCGCGATTACGCCGCGTCGCGCGGGGAATACTTAAACGGTATTTTATTAGCCGATTATTTAGGCTACGCGTTCGTAGACGCGGCAAAGGGAATTTTCTTTGACAGCAAAGGAAATTTCGACGCGGATATAACAAACGCGTGCCTGGGCGCGATACTCGAAAAAACTCCGAAAGCGGTAATCCCCGGCTTTTACGGAGCAATGCCCGACGGCACGATAAAGACGTTCTCGCGCGGCGGTTCGGACTTTACGGGTTCGCTTGTCGCGAAAGCCGTCGGCGCGTCGCTTTACGAGAATTGGACGGACGTTTCGGGCTTTCTCGTTGCCGACCCGCGCATTGTCGATAACCCCGCGGGCATTGAGATGATAACGTATTCGGAACTCCGCGAACTTTCGTATATGGGCGCGGGCGTACTCCACGAGGACGCGATTTTCCCCGTAAGGAGCGCGAATATCCCGATAAACATCAAAAACACGAACGCCCCCGACGACGCGGGAACGCTTATCGTACCGACCGCCGACAGCAATACAAAATACCTCGTCACGGGAATAGCGGGCAAGAAAGATTTTTCCGTTATCTCAATAGAAAAAGACCGCTTAAATTCCGAAAACGGCTTTATGCGCCGTATGCTCCAAGTCCTCGAAAACCACGGAGTTTACCCCGAACATATGCCCACGGGAATTGACACCGTGTCCGTTGTCGTGAATACTCACGAACTCGGTTCGGGCGCTGACCGCGAAAAACTCGTAAAACGTCTGAACGACGTTCTCCGCCCCGACCACTTCGAGATAATCGACGGTCTTGCGCTTATCGCCGTTGTAGGACGCGGAATGAAGTCTAAAAAAGGTACGGCAACGCGCGTTTTCGCGGCGCTGTCGCACGCGGAAATAAACGTGCGTATGATAGACCAGGGTTCTTCGGAGCTTAATATCATAGTCGGCATAGACGAAAAAGACTTTGAAAAGGCTATTCAAGTTATCTACGATATGTTTATTCTAAGCGAAAATTAACGGGCGTATTTTGAAAGGGTTCAGCAAATGAGCAGAGCAGACGAGATTTTTATACAGAATTGCCGTGATATTCTCGAAAACGGCGTATCCGACGGGGACTATACCGTCCGCCCGCATTGGGAGGACGGCGCGCCCGCGCACACGATAAAGAAATTCGGCGTCGTGAACCGCTACGACCTGTCGCAGGAGTTCCCGCTTATGACGCTCAGGCGCGTTTATTACCGTTCGGCAATAGAAGAAGTGCTGTGGATATATCAAAAGCACTCGAACAACATTCACGACCTTTCTTCCCACATCTGGGACGCATGGGCTGACGAAAACGGCTCTATCGGCAAGGCGTACGGCTATCAGATGTCGGTAAAGCACAAGTACCCCGACGGAGAGTTCACGCAGGTTGACAGGGCAATTTATGATTTAAAGCATAACCCCACATCTCGCCGAATACTCTTAAATATGTACAACCACCACGACTTAAACGAAATGGCATTAGCGCCGTGCGCGTATTCGGTGACGTTCAATGTCAGCGGGAATAAACTGAACGCAGTCTTAAATCAGCGTTCGCAGGATATGCTGACGGCTAACAACTGGAACGTCTGCCAGTACGCCGCATTGCTCACGATGTTCGCGAAAGCCTGCGGATTTGAGGCGGGAGAACTCGTCCATGTAATCGCCGACGCTCACATCTACGACCGCCACGTTGATATAGTCAAACGGCTTATCGAAAAAGAACCTTACCCCGCGCCCGAAATGCGCGTAGACGATGTAAAGGATTTTTACAGCTTTACAAAAGAGAGTTTCACGGCGGTTGATTATAAATACCACGAGTTTTCCGACAAAATACCCGTCGCGGTTTAATTGCAGATAAAACAGAAAGAGAGTAATATGAACGAAGAGAAAAAACTTGCGCTGCTTATAGACAGCGACAATGTATCGGCGAAATACGCGCAGTATATTCTGGAGGAGGCGTCAAAATACGGCACGCTCACAATAAAGCGCGTTTACGGAGATTGGGAAAAGAACAACACGGGCTGGCGAATACCCGCGATGAACAATTCAATTCTGGCGGTTCAGCAGAACAGCTACATAGCGGGAAAAAACGCCACGGACTTTTCAATGATAATCGACGCTATGGATATTATGTACACGGGAAATGTAGACGGTTTTGTGTTAGTCACCAGCGACAGCGACTTCACGCGCCTTGCGATAAGAATACGCGAGGCGGGAAAGTTAGTCGTCGGCATTGGCGAAGTTAAAACGCCGATAGCGTT
The DNA here is from genome assembly GCA_947628655.1 of uncultured Clostridia bacterium. GTDB lineage: Bacteria > Bacillota > Clostridia > Oscillospirales > Ruminococcaceae > CAG-115. The sequence goes on from CANRAS010000008.1 coordinate 62,494, forward strand.
CACATCAAGCTGTCACCATTTCAGCTACTTAAATCAGGTATGCGACGCTGTCGGCGATTACGACGAAAAGACCCTGCGCAAAGCTATCCTCGATTACGTCAAGGAAAACGACGACGGCAAACTCGATTTAGTCAAGATAAACGCGTATCTGACATCGTGTTACGGCTCAATAAACTATTCGGCATTGGGGTATAACCGCCTTTCAATGTTTATCGACAGCTTTTCGGAACTCAAGCGCAATTCAAATTTCGTGTCGCTCAAACGCCGAGGCGGTGCAAAACCGCCCGCGCAGAACACGGCAAACCAACCGAGCGCGTCCGAGATAACTTCCGTCATTATCGAATACCTTGAACGCAAAAACGGCAAGCACGACGATATTACAAAAATCGACGAGTACATCACGCGGACGTTCGGCAAGGTGGATTTTGGGCGGTTCGGCTCTAAGCGTTTCGCGCGGTTTATCGACAGCCGTTCCGAGTTTGTGCGCCGCGGGAGCAACGTTGCGCTGTCGGCGTTTTCAAACGGCGCGAAAACGGCGTTCCCCGCGCCGAGCGTTCCCGACCAAAAGCAGGAAGAACCAAAGCCGACTTTGAGGATTACAAAACAGCTGTTCGTTATGGAAGTGCATAAATACGCGTCCGAAAATATGCCGACGGGCGGGAATTTAGGACAGCTTAACAATATGCTCCTCGACAAATACGGCAAGAATTATATAGCGGAACTAGGCTACGGCGATTTCATCAGCGCAATTAATTCCGTGCCCTCCGCAGCGATTTCGGGGAATTTCGTAGTTATGGCGAAAGAGCAGTCCGCCCCCGCCGAGCAAAAGCGCGAAGAACACCCCGCGCAGTCCGCGCCCGCAGACCCCCCCGAAACCCCCGAAACTCCCGAAACCGCCGAGGACGATACGGAGGAAGTAAAACTCGATATTTATTCGGTAAAGCGCGATATATTCTCGTTTATGGCACAGCACGGAAATTCCGCGCCGTTACCTCAGTTGGGCGCGTTCCTGACGAAGAAATACGGCAGAGGTTTCCTCAAAGAACTCGGTTTCCCGACGATGAAAAAACTCGCCGCGAACATCAACGGAGTAAAAGAAAAGAGCAACGTCCTGTTGCTTGAAGAGGAATTTATAGAGCGCACGAACGATATAGAACAGTTCGTTTACGACTTCGCGCACAGCGATGGAAGGCACAGCATAAAGGCGCTTTCGGGGAAAATCAAAAAGCAGTTTGCGGGTTTTGATTTCACGGACTACGGCTATTCCAAGTTCAGCGATTTCATCAACGCGATAGACGGAGTACGGGCAAACGGCTACTACATCGAGGCGTCCGACCGCGAGTAATTCCCAGAATAATTCTGCGAATAATTCTTTGAATAATTTTCGCTGATAAACAAAATAAAACCGCCGAATTTCTCGGCGGTTTTTGTTTTTAATTAACTGATAGCCTCGTTCTGCGCGGTGATTATCTGTTCAAAATCTGCGCCCGGCATCGGTTTGTAGTAGAAAAATCCCTGTATCATATCACACCCAAGCGCCCTCAAAAAGTCAACCTGCGGTTGAGTTTCAACGCCCTCGGAAACGGTTTTGAGGTTCAAACTCTTAGCGAGCGACACGACGGACGTTATAACTTTCTTGTTTTTGTCGGTGAGGTCGTTGCGCAGGAAGAACCCGCCGTCAATTTTCAGCGTATCAAACGGGAGCATTGTAATCAAGTTCAGCGAACTGTACCCCGAACCGAAATCGTCAATAGAAATGCGGTATCCGCGCTCTTTAAACCACTCCGCGATTTTGACAAGGTTGTTGATGTTCTCCGTCAGCATACTTTCGGTTATTTCAAGTTCAATATACTCGTGCGGAACACCAAGCCCGTCCACGAGCGCGTTGAATTTTTCGCAGAACCTCTCGTCGGCGATGTGCCGCCTTGATACGTTCATAGAAATCATCGGAACTTCGAGTCCCATTCTGAGCCACCGCGCGATGTCCGCGACCGCGCCGCGGTAAATCGAGAAGTCCATTTCCGTGATAAAGCCGTTCTCCTCGAAAATCGGCACGAATTTCCCCGGAGAGATAATCTCGCCGCCCGGTCTTATCCAGCGCGCCAGCGCCTCCGCGCCGACGATTTTTCCCGTTTCAATATCGACCTTTGCCTGATAGAATACGCGGAACTCTCCGTTTTTCAGCGCGTCTATCATATTGTCTTCGATATAGCGGCGCTCTTTGAGGTTTTCACGCATTACTCCGTCATAGAACGCCATCATATTCTCCGCGTAGTACGTCATATCGTAAATCGTTTTCTGCGCGGTAATCGCGCGGTCTACCGCGCCCATAACGCCTATATGCTCGTCGCCCAACGCGCACACGCCCGCAAGCAGTACAATGTGTATGCGAAGTTTGTCATAAACTTGCTTTTGCATACTGCTCATAAGGTGACTTAACCTTATCTCAAATTCCTTTTGATTTTCGCCCTTTAAAAGTGCCGCGAAACGCGCGTTGTCCGAACGCGACAGCAGTTCGCCCTCGCCCAGATATTTCTCGAAAACGTCCGCCACGGTGACTAAAATCGCGTCGCCCGTTTCATAGCCCTTTTCCTCGTTTATTCCCATAAAATCGGCGATATTCAGCACGACCGCATACAGTTTCGTGTTGTCGCTGTCCGCCTCGGCAGTCGCCCGCAGAGCCTCCGCAGTAAACGCGTTGAACGTCATAAGACCCGTGAGTTTATCGGTCATACGGATTTTGCCGAGGCAGTCCGTGATGTCCGTATAGCTTATGATATAGCGTTTGTCGCCGTAAATGTTCTCGCCGACGGACGCGGAAATGTCAAGCCAACGGCTTTCCTTTTCGTTGTAAAACGCCGTCGAATCGAAAACCGAACCGTTGCTTTCAAGCTGAAGTGCGGGGCAGTTCTCGCACGGCTTGTCAAGACCGTAGATTTTCTGATAGCAGACGTCGCCCTTGCGCAGGTCGTAATGCTCCGCCGCGTTGTCGCCCACGTCGTCTATGACAAATTCTCCGGGGATTATCGAAAAGCCCTCCATGCGGTGGTCGCTTATCACGACGGTGCGCAGGTGGCGCTTTATCTTCTCGCCTATTTGGGTTTTATACTCGTTTGAAAGATTTGAAAGCGTATTGCCGAGCAGATCTATCATACTGATATTCTGTCCGCTCAGTTCAAACCGACTGTCAAACACGACCGCGAACATCTCCGTGATGTGGTCTTTAAACCGCACCGCGCGGCACTCCGCGCAGACAGCGCCGTTTGTCAGGCGTATCCCGCCCGTGCTTTCTTCGTTGCTAAGCACGCGCAGAGAATTATCCTTGCCGAACATCGCGGACAGTCCCTCTTCGGAACAGCTTATTTCAAGGCTTGGCGCGTTTTCGCCGTCCTCGCCCTGCGAATTGTAAATAAGCGAACTCTTGAACTCCTTATCCTCGCGCGAGAATATAACGATACTTGCCGCGCCCAAACATTGCCCCGCTGTTTTGAACGCCTCTTTTATCATAGCCGTGCGCTCTTTCGGATAGCAGAACGCTCTGATTATCAGATTGTAGAGTTTCGCCGAACCGCTCGAAACGCTCATACCGTTGGTAGCCGCGCTTATATCCGCCGCCCTGTCGTATATTCCCTTTGACATAGCGAGAGTGTAGTGCATAAAGCACGAACCTCCGCTCTTTTCCGCCTCGTCAAGAGCGGTAGCCGCCTCTTCGAAAATATCGCCTGTTTCACTCCCCGAACGCATCGGAGAAATGCCGACGCTTACGGTCACGGGTTCGCCGTCATAGATGTAGTCCCGCACGCTGTTCACGATATTCCGCGCGGTGTCGTCAAGCGCGTTCGCCTCGGAAAATTCAAGGTACATCAAAAACTCGCCGTCGCGCAGGCGGGTAAGCAGCATATCGCGCTCGGACGGGCATTGCCTGCGGATAATCTCCGCGACGGTTTTTTGGATATAGTCGCAGTATTCCGAGCCGAGTTTTAATAATTTCTCGTGGAAATCGTCAATGCGTATCCCTAGGAAAGCCGCGTTGTTGTAGCGGTTCTTTCCGCTCCGCTTTTCCAAAACAAGGTCGTGGAAAAGTTCGGGCAGATAAGCGTCGGTCAGCGCGTCTTTCCTGTCCGCGCCGCCCTTTTCGCTTGTAACGTCCGACACGCGCCCGATAACCGTCTGCGGGTTGCCGTTGTCGTCAAACGCGGTTTTCCCCTCGAACCGTATCCACACGAGTTTCCCGCAGTCGTTGAACACGCGTATCTCGCACGTCGTTTCCTTTTCTCCCGCTTTTATATCGTCGCAAAAATGCCGAAACGCGGGCAGGTCGTCTGGGAAAATCATACCCCTGCTTATTATCGTATCGCGGAAATGCTGAATAGGCTCCAAATTATCCCCATATATCCCGTCTAGCTTTTTTCTGGGATACAAGGTATCAGAACCAATATCATATTCCCACAGCCCGAATGTAGCGTACTCCGCGGAGATAGCGGTTTTTATCTCCTCCGCCTGCAAAGCGGCGGCAAGCCGCTTTACCTCCAGCCGTGTGCGCTCCAGCTCTTGGACAAGATTTTCGTTCATAATTTATCACCCGTTTCAAAAAGGCATAGTACACCCTATACTTAACACTATATTTATTATAACATTTCTTTCTAAATTTTTCAAGATATTAGTGCAAATTTTTTACAATTTAGTAAAATTGTTGAATTGCTTTGAGCGTTTTGCACAAAAGCGAAAAAAATACAAACGTCCTCCCCCTTGACAATCCCGTTGGAATGATATATACTGTTATTATAGGAGGCGATGCTATGGATACCGCAAAAATCTTTGAAAACGGAACAGACCAAGCTGTAGTACTGCCAAAGCAGTTCAGGCTTGACGGTGACGAAGTGTTTATAAGACAGCTTGGCAAGAGCATTATCCTTATCCCCAAAAGCGAGGACGTTCTCTGGGAAACCTTTATGGACGGTCTTGGCGGGTTCTCCGATGATTTTATGAAAGACGGGAGAAGTCCCGAAATTCCGTCAACGAGGGCGTGTAACAATTTATAGTTCACGCATTATCCGCTTTGCGGAAAACGCTGTGCACAGCGAATGGTATATAAAGTTGCCCGCCTACGGCGGGCATATTTAGATTGTCTTTAAGTCAATACGTTGTTCGCATTATCGCGCGTATGGGGCGTGGCTCAATTCAAGCGCCCCATTCCCTTATCCCGCATTAGCTTACCGCCCCGCGTCAAACGCGCCTGCTCCGCCGTACCCGCGCCGTTTCCCGCCCGCCCGCAATTCGCCTGACGGCGAATTTGCACCGCTTGCGCGGTGCAGTTTTGCGCTCCGCGCAAAACGCGGGCTGTGTGGTACTCTCCCCGCGCGGTTCGCTATTTCAACAGCCTTTTAATCTCGCTTTCCGATGCCTGTGGGAGGACTTTCTTCAAGTGTTCCAAAATCAGCCGATACGACTGTTCGGGTTCTCGCTTGTAGACATTTTCCGTGAAATCTGCTCCCATAAATTTTTCGGGCGTGGAATATTCCGCGACGCCCCAGCCGTAACGCTTGCCGTATTTGTCGGTCATATACACAAAATCGCTTGTCAGCACATAGCATTGTTCCTGCAGGCGCGTGATTATCGTGTCAAAGCCTTTTACCCCGCCTTTGCGGTAATCGCCGATTTTCTTCAGCTTTTTTGAGATTATCGGCGCGTTGTTATCGACAAGTTCAAACAAAACCTTATCCGCGTATCCCGCCAGACCGTCGTCGTAACGAGCGTCGAAATCGTAACCGTCGCGGCGGTAATTCGCGAAGTCGGGAAACCATTCCTTGCTGATGTAGACGGCTTTGCGGTTAAAGAATTTTCCGTAGGCACAGCCCGTTTTGCGGATAATTGAGCCTTTCCATTCCCAAGCGTCCCATTGTCCGCTGACTGCGGTGTACCAATGTTCGGGGGCGATGTGTTCCTCGACGGAAAAGCCGTCAACCGCGTTTGCAAAGAACGGCAGAAAGCCGAATTTATTTATCGCTTTTATCAAGTCGTTTTCGGACTTGATGATGAAATTTGCGTTCATAAAACGTCACCTCTGAGGGTATTATAACATAGCTTTGAGGATTTTGCAAGCGGAAATATTAATTAATAAACGCCCCCCGCCCACGGCAGTCACCCTATATACTATTCACTATACACTGTGCACTATAAACTGTTAAAAAAAGCCCTTGACTAATCGTGAAAAAAGTATTATAATAAAAAGGTATAGTTAAATAACAGGATTTGTTCAAATCTAAGAAACGGAGTGAATACTTTTGAAAAGAAAAATAGGAAAGCCCGCGTTCTTTGTCGTGTTTGCGCTAATCATCGTGTTTGCGGTGTTCGCTGTTATGGGTCTTAGCTACTACAACGGCGACATCAAAAAATCCGTGATACGCGGTATCGGCGATATTCGCTGGGGAATGGATATACGCGGCGGCGTCAACGCGACGTTCACCGTACCCGAAGATTACGCCGCCGAACACGAGATAACGGAGAACGACCTCAACGCGGCGAAGTCCATTCTCGAAACCCGCCTTGTCAATAAGAACATCAACGACTATAACGTCTATGTGGACAAGACGACAAACGGCGTTATCGTGCAGTTCCCGTGGCAGAGCGACGACACGTCGTTCGACCCTCAGCAGGCGGTGCGCGAAATCGGCGAAACGGCGCTGCTTACTTTCCGTGAAAAGCACGAAGTTGACGCGGACGGCAAGCCCACGGGCGATACTCTCAACAATATTATCCTAACGGGCGATCAAGTAGCAAGAGCCACCGCCTCTCAGGAACTCAAGGACGACAACAGCGGTCAGCGCGAATGGGTCGTTATTCTTCAGTTTAAGGACGAGGGTAAGAAAGCGTTTGCCGACGCTACCGAAAAACTTTCTACAACCGAAAACCAACTTCAGGGAAACAATATAATTTCTATCTGGATGGACGACGAGTGCATAAGCTATCCGCGCGTTTATGAAAGACTTGACGAGGAAAGCTGCCGTATAAGCGGAAGTTTTGACGAAACCTCGGCGCACGAACTTGCGGACAAGATAAACGGCGGTTCGTTGCCGTTTAAACTCGAAAACAGTTCGCTTTCGACCATATCCCCGATTTTGGGAACGGGCGCGCGCAACGCGATGGCGCTTGCGGGTCTTATAGCGTTTGTCATCATCGCGGTATTTATGATTATCTACTACAAACTCCCCGGATTTGTCGCGGTAATCGCGCTTACGGGTCAAGTCGCGGGTATGTTCGCGGCGATAACGGGTTTCTTCGGATTTAACGCCGCAAGTTCGCTGACGCTCCCCGGCATTGCGGGTATTATCCTGTCAATCGGTATGGGCGTTGACGCGAACGTTATTTCCGCCGAGCGTATCAAAGAGGAACTGAAAGCGGGGCGCACGATTGACGGTGCGCTGAAAAACGGCTTTTCGCGCGGTTTCACGGCGATTTTGGACTCCAACCTCACGGTAATTATCGTAGCATTAATTCTAATGGCGGTGTTCGGAACGTGGTTCGGCGCGACTACCGAGGGTACGGTTTACTCGTTCGGTTATACATTGCTTGCGGGCGTTATTATGAACTTCATAATGGCTTGCTGGGCAACCCGCCTTATGACTATAGGTTTGTCAAAATTCAAATGTTTCAGAAAGACAAGCTGTTTCGGCGTTCGGCAGTCCGAACTTGAACATTCAGACGTTGAAAAAGGCAAGGACACAGTTCAGACGATTGCCGTCAAAGCTAAAACTAACGTTGACTTTGTAGGCAAGCGCAGGATTTTCGTTATCATCTCCGCGGCGGCGTTCGTTCTGACGTTAGCGTTCTCGTTCATTCTCGGAGTGAATGTAGACATACGCTTTAAAGGAGGAACAATACTCACCTATTCTTACGAGGGCGAGATCAGCACTAACGATATAAAAGCCACCGTTGAGGAACTCGGCACGCCCCGTGCGACCGTCACAACGGGTACGAGTTTTACGGGCGGGCTGAATACGATAGTAGTATCGTTCGCGCAGGACGACAATATGGACGGCGAAATGCTCGAAAAGGTTTCGGATACGCTGACGGAAGTTTACGCGGACAACAGCGTTGAAAACATAGACACAACGAACGTATCTGCGGCGGCAGGTTCGCAGTTTCTTATCTCGTGCGTAATCGCGGTGACTGCGGCGTTTGTTCTGCTCGTAATCTACATTGCGTTCAGATTTAAGAAGATAGGCGGCTGGAGCGCGGGTATAATCGCGATAGTCTGCCTGCTCCACGACGTTATATTGACCTACGCCGTGTATATTTTCGCGGGAATGTCGCTCGACTCCAACTTTATGGCGGTAATCTTAACATTGCTCGGCTATTCGATAAACAATACGATTATCATATACGACCGTCTGCGTGAAAACCGCGCGAAATACGGCAAGGATTTCTCCGACCGCGAACTTGTTAATCTTTCGATAAACCAAACGCTCTCGCGTTCGATAATCACGACCGCGACGACCGTCACGGCGATGATTTCGATTGCGGTCGTATGCCTATTGCAGGGCGTAACGTCGATACTCAGCTTTGCGATACCGCTGGCGTTCGGTATGCTTGTAGGTTTCTATTCATCGCTCTGCCTTGCAGGTCCGCTGTGGATTTGGCATCAGGAGCGCAAAGCTAAGAGGAAGAAAGCGTAGAAGAAGTAAGAGGTTAGAGGTAAGAGGTAAGCGAGCAATCCGCTATGCGGATTGCCCTAGCGCGGGCGTTCGCCCGCGCATTTTGTTGTGGAGTACGCGCCGTAAACCGCCCCGCCGTAGGCAATTGAAAGTTTCGCCAGCCTTTTCAAAGGCTGCGGGAGTCCAGAGGGCGGGTTGACCGCAAGCGGTCAACGCTAGCCCTGCGATAGAGGGCTTTCCCCTTGCGCGTAGTGGAGCGCACGAAGTGCGCGGAACGGTCGGACTAAAGCAACTGTATTGTGAGCGGACTGCCAGTGGCAGTCCGCTCACCGTGTCCACCTAGAGTGGTTTCGCAGGCTCTTCACGGTTTGCCGTCGTTTGGCGTAGCCAAACGTCCCCGCCGACAGGCGGGGTGAAATTCGCGACAGCGAATTTCAGACGGCAAACCGTCGCGTTTTCGAGTGCACCGCGATAAGGGGGCGCGGTGAGCCAAAGCTACCTCACCGCCGTAAACGCGCGTTCGGCGTGGCTCAATTCAAGCGCCCCGCGCCCTTATCCCGCGTACCGCAGCCGTCCCGCGTCAAACGCGCCTGCGCCGCCGTGTACGCGCCGTTGCCCGACCGCCCGCAATTCGCCTGCGGCGAATTTGCGCCGCTGTCGCGGCGCAGTTTTGCGCTCCGCGCAAAACGCGGGCTATGCGGCGAGGGGTTGCTTTACAGCGGTTGCGTGGCTTTGGGTTAGTGGTTCACGGCGCGCCTTTGGCAGCTTTTCCTCGCGCTCTCCCTCTTTCCCCCTTGCGGGGGGGAATTCGGTCGGGCGCGGGAAAAGCTGCACGGGTGGGGTTGATAACAGCCGCCTTACGGCGGCTGTTTGTTTCGCCGCTGCGCGGCGACACGGGGCTCTGCCCCGTGACCCCGCAGCCTTTGAAAAGGCTGGCGAAACTTTTACTTGCCTACGGCGAGAGCAATTGCGTGACTTTTGCTCTTGACAAACTACCGCTCCCCGTGTATAATAAGAATAGCAACGAATAAAGCGGGCGAACCCGCGAATATATTGTAAACAAATAATTCGTAAAGGGGAAAATATTATGTGCGGAATTGTTGGTTACTTAGGGGCGCGCGACTGCACGGAAGTCTTAATGGACGGTCTGGAAAAACTTGAGTACCGCGGCTACGACAGCGCGGGAATTGCAGTCTTTGAGAATAATGAAATAAAAACCGTGAAAACGCGCGGTAAGCTCTCCCAAATGAAAAATAAACTCGAAACCGAGGGCAAGCCCGTCGGACATTGCGGAATAGGGCATACCCGCTGGGCAACACACGGCGAGCCGTCCGACGTCAATTCGCACCCGCATTCCAACGGGCGCGTGACTATCGTCCATAACGGGATAATCGAAAATTACGCCGAACTCAAAGAGTTCTTGACGGAGCAAGGCTACACGTTCTTGTCGCAAACCGACAGCGAGGCGGTCGCCTGCCTGCTTGATTACTATTATTCGGAAAGAAACCCGCTCCACGCGATAACCGAAACGCTGAAAGAACTCCGCGGAAGTTACGCTTTGGGCATAATCTTCAAGGATTTCCCCGAACGAGTATACGCGGCACGCCGCGGAAGTCCGCTTATCGTCGGGGTCGGCGACGGCGAAAGTTTCATAGCAAGCGATATTCCCGCGTTTTTGAAATATACGAAAGATTATGTCTTGCTTGACGATGATGAAATAGTACGCCTTGACAAGGACGGCGCGAAGTTTTTCGACCTGCACGGCTTGCCCGTGAAAAAGGAAACGCAGACCGCCGAATGGGACGTGGAACAGGCGCAGAAATGCGGTTTCCCGCACTATATGCTCAAAGAAATCCACGAACAGCCCGAAGTCGTACAGAAAACGCTTGACAGTCTGACAAGCGAGGGCGTTCCCGATTTTTCGGAAATCGGACTTACCGATGAAATGTTACGCGGCGTAGGCAGGGTTTTCATAACGGCATGCGGCACGGCGATGTATGCGGGGATAGTCGGGAAGTACGCGATAGAAAAAGTCGCGCGCGTACCCGTGGCGGTGGAAATCGCAAGCGAATTTCGCTATATGAACCCCATTCTGAACGCCGAAGATTTGGTTATCGTAGTGTCGCAGTCGGGGGAAACCGCCGACACAAAAGCGGCGCTGGAACTTGCCAAATCGCGCGGCGCGAAAACTCTCGCCGTTGTGAACGTCAAGTATTCGGCAATCGCGCGGCTTGCGGATATGTGCGTAAACACGCTTGCAGGTCCCGAAATAGCGGTCGCGTCAACAAAGGCGTATTCCGTTCAAATCGTTTCGCTGTATCTTTTGGCGTTCCGCTTTGCGTATGCAAGGGGAGCGATTTCCGAAAGCGAAATGAAACGCCTGACTTCTCTGTTAGAACAAACTCCGCAGGCGATAAGCCGTGTTATTGAACGCTCCGACGAATGTCAATTCGCAGCGTCACAGCTTATCAACACGGAAACGCTGTTTTTCATTGGTCGCGGGTTTGACTATGCGCTGTCGCTTGAGGGTTCGCTTAAACTGAAAGAAATTTCCTACATACATTCCGAGGCATATGCGGCGGGGGAACTCAAACACGGTACGATTTCACTTATAGAGCAGAACACCCCCGTTATTACGATAGCAACACAACGGCATATACTCGAAAAGACTATCAGCAATATGGAGGAAGTAAAAGCGCGCGGCGCGTATATCATAGCGATTTGCCGCAAGGGAACGATGTTCGCGGAGGGTTCTGTTGACCTTAAACTTGAATTGGATTTCGGCGATTTGGACGATATGCTCGTTCCCCTGCCGACGGTCTGCGCGTTACAGCTTATCGCGTACTATTCGAGCGTCCTGCGCGGCAACGACCCCGACAAGCCGAGGAATTTGGCGAAGTCCGTGACGACGGAGTAAATAGAGAATAGCGGTTAGAGGTAAGAGGTTAGAGGTAAGAAGTCGGGCAATCCGCAGAGCGGATTGTTCTAGCGCGGGCTTATGCCCGCGCATTTTTCGTGGCTCCGCGCCCGCCCCCGCGCTCCCCGACTAACTGCTAACAACTATTCTCTAAAAACTACTTGCAAACCCCGCCAAGATATGTTATAATTATTATGTGAAAGCATTTTTCGCGGGGTTTCCGCGGGGGTGTTTCAAAAACAAAATATTCGAGGTGAAACAATGTATCTTTCGTCAATGCTCATCGAAATGGGCGAGGCGGCGGCGGAAAAAGCGCCGTCTGTCGCTGATAAAATTGCTGAAGTGAACAGCGCAATAGGCGATTTCGTCTGGACGAATATGGGTCTTATCCTGCTTATCAGCGCGGGAATAATTCTCACTTGCGTTACTAAGTTCTTTCAGGTATCGCACTTAAAAACATGGTGGATGAATACCATAGGCGGTCTGTTCTCGAAGAAAAGCAAAGCGCGCAGGAATAAGGAAAGCGGTTCTGTATCGCAGTTTCAGGCGCTGTGTACCGCGCTTGCCGCTACGATAGGCACGGGCAATATCGCGGGTGTCGCGGCGGCTATCTGCATAGGCGGTCCGGGCGCGGTGTTCTGGATGTGGATTGCCGCGTTTTTCGGAATGATGACAAACTTCTCCGAAAATATCCTCGGTATCTACTATCGCCGAAAAAATTCCGAGGGCGAATGGTGCGGCGGCGCGATGTACTACCTGCATGACGGGCTTGGCGGGTACAAGCATTGTAAAGTCGTGGGAAGAGTTCTCGCTTGTATGTTCTCCGTGTTCGCCGTACTCGCAAGCTTCGGCATAGGAAATATGGGGCAGATAAACAAGATAGTCATTAATCTCGACAACGTTCTCCCGAAAAGCGTCGATTTAGGAATAGCGTTCGGCGATGTGAAGTGGACGCACCTTATAATGGGCGTTGTGCTGATGATTTTGGGCGGGCTGATTATCCTCGGCGGACTGAAACGCATAGCGTCCTTTGCGGAAAAAGTCGTGCCGTTTATGGCTTGCGCTTACATACTCGGCTGTCTTGTCATCTTCGTTATGAATTTCCAGAACCTCGGCGCAATATTCGGCAGTATCTTCAAGTTCGCGTTCGGCATTAACGCTGTCGCGGGCGGTGTTGCGGGCGTTACGGTTAAAACCGTGATAACCCAAGGCTGTAAGCGCGGAGTTTTCTCGAACGAGGCGGGTCTTGGTTCTTCGGTAATGGTTCACAGCGCGTCAAACGTCCGCGAACCTGTAAAACAAGGTATGTGGGGCATTTTCGAGGTTTTCGCGGATACGATAGTAGTCTGCACAATGACCGCTGTTGTAGTTTTGTCAAGCGGGAAAATCGACCTTGCAACGGGCGCTGTCGCGGAGGGTACGAACGACGCGACGCTCGTAGCGGAAAGTTTCGGCAGTTATTTCGGCACATTCGGCACGGTGTTTGTAAGCGTTGCGCTGCTGCTTTTCGCGTTCACTACCGTTATCGGCTGGTCGCATTACGGCTCGAAGTCGTTTGAGTATCTTTTCGGCACGAAAGCCGCAAAGGGCTATAAAATCTTCTTCGTTCTGATGATGGTGTCGGGCGCTGTTATGACAAGTTCTCTCGCGTGGGATATTTCCGACACGTTCAACGGGCTGATGATGGTGCCGAACCTTATCGGCGTTCTCGCGCTCCTGCCCGTTATTATAAAACTTACGAAAAACTTTGTTGACAGGCGAATAAAGCACAAGGACGTTGAACCAATGCTGTCGTTCGACCCCGAAATTCAGGCGGCGCACGCAAAGGACGTAGAGCTTGAAGAGCAGGAGGAAAACGCAGAACTCGTTTCTGCCAACAGCGAACAGTAAAAATAAAAGATAAAACCATAAAGAGAGGTATTATCAATGGCTCAGGGATTTGAAACGCAAATGAAACGGTCTGTAAAAGGCAAGATGCTGATAATTATAGTCTTGCTGATGGTAATGCTGATAATTAACGTTGTTCTAGGGCTTGTTCTGCAGGCGGTGCAGGCGGAAAGCAACGTAAAGACAATGCTCACCGATAATCTGAACGGCTCCACAGCACTCCTGGAAAAAGGCAGTCTTGCGATGGGCGGGGACATATCCGCGCTCACCGCCGAAGAACTCGGCGAGATTATCGACGGCAACTCGTGCAGTACGTTAGTTCTTGACGGGAGCGGCGCGGTGCTGGCGTCGTATATGAAAATCGGCACGGCAGAAAGCGCGTATCCGCAGTACGTCCAGAGCGCGGGGCAGAGTTCGTTCTACACGACCGCGACGGGTTCGGGCGAAAACCGCCGTGTTTACGCCGCAAAGGGAATTGAGGGTTCGTCGCTTACTCTCGTAGTTTGCGCGCCGTCAAAGGAATACTACAGCGGACTTAACACCGCGTTTGTTATAAACGTCGCGCTTATCCTCGTAATGGGCTTTCTAGCGGTGCTGGCGAACTCGTTCTTTACAAAGAACATCACAACTCCGCTAGGCAAGATACGCGGAAAGATAGTGGAGATGTCGAACGGCAGCCTGTCGGGCGCGCGCGTCGATATAAATACAGATGATGAACTCGGAGTACTCGCGTCGGCGGTAAATAATCTGTCAGATTATACAAACAGTATAATCCGCGATATTGACCATACCGCCGAGGAAATAGCGCGGGAAAATCTCTGCGTAAAGCCTGCCGCGCAGTATAACGGCGATTTCCTGCCCGTGCAAAAGGCGCTCTTAGATATTACGGGCGCGATGAAAGAGGTAGTTTCAAATATTGATTCGGCGGGTCGCGAGGTAAGCGCAAGTTCAACGCAGATGTCCCGCAACTCGTCGCTTCTGTCAAGCGCGGCGGACGAGGGCGCGGCTACGGTGAAAGCCTTGAACGACAGCTTGAACAGCGTTCACGAGCAGATAAACAACAGCGCCGAAAAAGCGGAACTCGCGCGCAACTTGACGGAAATGTCGGTTGACGCGATAAACGAGGGCAACGAGAAGATGAACAAAATGCTGGAGGCAATGCGCGAGATAAACTCCACGTCCGCAGAGATAGCGAACATCATAAAGACCATTCAGGATATTTCGTTCCAGACGAATATACTCTCGCTGAACGCGTCTATAGAGGCGGCGAGAGCGGGCGCGGCAGGCAAGGGCTTTGCCGTTGTCGCGGGGGAAGTCGGAAGTCTTGCGGGGAAAACCGCAGAGGCGGCGAAGTCCACGACTAAGCTGATTGAAACATCGCTCAAAGCCGTAAAACACGGTATGGATATGGCGAACGAATCCGCCGAAATGTTAGGAATGATAGTAAGCAAGGCGAACGAATCCGCGAATGTCGTTGAGGAAATATCGCAGATTTCGATAAAGCAGGCGGAATCCATAAAGCAGTCTATAGAGGATATGAACAGAATATCCTCGTCTATGACGCAGGTAAACAACGCCGCGCGCGACTGCGCGGAATCCTCGATGCTCCTTGCGGCGCAGTCTGCGGTGCTTGAAGAAACCGTAAACAGATTTGTTATTGACAAGACAGAACCGCGCAGAACGGCTTATACCGCGTCTCCCGCGCCTCCCGTTTCCGCACCGAAACCCGCTCCGACCCCTGCACCGAAACCTGCTCCCGCGCCGAAAGCGGAACTTTCCAAACCGATTGAAAAACCCGACCGTCCTATAATGCCCGCGCCCGCAAAGCCCACGACCGCAAAACCTGCGCCCGTTTCCGTGGGAACGGCAACAACGGTAAAGCCGACAAGTGCGGTAAATTCGACAAGTACGGCAAGTAGGGCAAGTACAGTAAATTCAACAAGTTCCGTTTCCATAGCAAAGCCGAGCGCGCCGAGTGCGATAAGTGCGCCGAAACCCGCAGACGATGACGCGCCTGTCGGGAAACCCGTTAAGACGGCGACAATGCAGCCCGTAAAGCGCACGGTAAGAATGGATCCCGACAAATATTGACAGGAGGATTTACAATGATAGAATGTAAAGAATTTGGCTATTATATTGGCTACCGCAGTCACGTTGTAACGCTCGGAAACGTGAGCGGAATGACCGCTACTTTCACGGATTACGGCGCTGTAATGCGCTCGCTGAACGTCCCCGACAAGGACGGGAATTTCTGCGATATAGTATTAGGCTATGACACGCTCGCCGAGTACATAAAGGGCGACAGTTGTTTCGGCGCGACCGTGGGGCGCGTCGCGAACCGCATAGGCGGTGCGAAGTTCTCCTTGAACGGAGAGGAGTACAAGCTGTTCGACAACAACAACGGCAACACTCTGCACGGCGGAGAGTTTGGCTTTCACAGGCGGTTATGGTCAATAGTCGAACTGTCCGACGGCGATGAACCGTTTGTTGTGTTCAGCTACACAAGCCCCGACGGCGAGGAGCATTTTCCCGCGGCGATTTCCGTCAAGGTGAAGTATACTCTGCTGAAAAACGGTGTGCAGATTGAGTATAACGCGCAGTCGCTGTCCGATAAAGACACCGTGCTGAATCTCACTAATCACTCGTATTTCAACCTGAAAGGCGCGGGCGCCGGCGATGTTAAAGACCACGTTGTTCAGATAAACGCACGGCAGTACACTCCCGTTGATGAAAACCTCATTCCGACGGGTTTGCTTGCATACACGACGGGTACGCCGTTTGATTTCCTAAATGCAAAGCGCATAGGCGAGGATATGGACAACGGACGTTTGCCGAACGGCTACGACCACAATTTCATTTTGGGGAACAGTATGGAAATGCGCACGGCGGCGGTCGTTGTTGAAAACACGACGGGCAGGCGAATGACCGTAAAAACGGATATGCCCGCTATGCAGATGTACATTGCGATAGGACTGAACGCCGAACACGGCAAGGACGGAAAAATATACGGCAAGTACGGCGGATTGTGCCTTGAAACGCAGTTCTCGCCCGACAGCCCGAACAAACCGCAGTTCCCCTCGTGTGTGCTGAAAGCGAACGATGAATTTCATTCTGTTACGGAATATTTGTTTGATATTGTTTAAAGCGGATATTTTCGTATTATTTGCAAATAATATACAAGCCCCGTAAAACTGCGGGGCTTTTACAAGATAAGGAGTTTTGCTGTATGAGAAAACTTTCGGGTTCATTCCCCAGCACGAGCGGCGTTTGTGATGTGCGCTTTTATATCTACACGCCCGAAAATCCTAAGGCGGTTATTATGCTGTCGCACGGTATGTGCGAGTATATCGAACGCTACGAGGAGTTCGCGCGTTTTATGTGTGAAAACGGCGTTGCCGTGGCGGGTAACGACCACATCGGTCACGGCGGTTCAGTCCGTGACGAAAATATGCTCGGATTTTTCGGGCAGGAACGCGGTTATATAAATATGACGCGCGATCTGCACCGAATGAAAGCCGTGATAGAAAGCAAATACCCCGCGCTCCCGCATATTCTTATGGGACATAGTATGGGCAGTTTCCTTGCGAGAATATATCTCGCGAAATATCGTGACAGGTGGAACGCCGCCGTTATTTTGGGTACGGCGGGCGGGGTAACGGGATCTGTGCCGCTGCGCGGGCTGTTGGAGTTTTTAGAGCGCGACCGCGGGGATTACTACCGTCCCGAAATCGGCAGGCGTATGTTCGGCATATTCAACAGGCGCGTCGGCGACCGCCGCACACCGAACGACTGGCTCTCCCGCGACGATACGACCGTTGACAAATTCATCGCCGACCCCAAGTGCAACTTTGCGTTCACCGTAGCGGGCTACCGCGACCTGCTGAACGCGCTTCTCTGCGCGAACAGCACGCCCGTTATCGAAAATACGCCGACAGACATTCCGCTGTTATTTTTAAGCGGAAGTATGGACGCTATCGGCGACTACGGCAAAGGCGTTTACAAGGCGGTATCGAAGTATATCGAACACGGCTGTGAAGTAGATGTGCGGATATACCACGATGCGCGCCACGAACTTATTTTCGAGCTTAACCGCGATGAAGTTATGCGGGATATTTTGACGTTTGTCGAAAGCAAGATGAAAAAGTGACCGTAAATATATTCCCGCTGCGGCGGGAATATATTTATTTACTTGCAAAAATACTCCCCGTCCGCTGCGGGGAGTACTTTCACTTTTAAACTTAAACATCTGTGTGGATTACCTCAACGGGGCAATCGTCGGCGGCTTCTTCCACTTTGTCCTCAAAGCCTGCGGCGGGGGCTATTACCTCCGAAAGCCCGTCGTCCGCTATTCTGAATACTTCGGGGCAAATCTGTGCGCATACGCCGCAGCCGATACAGCCGTCACGGTCGATTTTTACGTCCATTACAATTCTCCTTTCGCGTTTTTACTTATTATCGCGCAAAATGGGAGGATTATACAGTTGAGAGTTAATAGTTTATAATGAAAAGTAATTTAGTTACGGCGTGGCTTTGGGTCGTCAGGGCGCGGGGGTTGCCTCACAGCGGTTGTGGTAGCTTTAAGCGGAGGGGGCGGGGGTGGCTTGGGTCACCGCGCTCCCTTATCGCGGTGGGGCGTTTCCTCGCGCACCTCATTCTCCGCGCCCATACGGGCGCGGAGAATATAGGTACGCTCGTCAACGCCACGGTTTGCCGTCTGAAATTCGCTGTCGCGAATTTCACCCCGCCTATCGGCGGGGTCGTTTGGCTAACGCCAAACGACGGCAAACCGTAACGCGCCTGCAAAACCGCTCTAGGTGGACACGGTGAGCGGACTGCCACTGGCAGTCCGCTCACGGAGAGGTCGCATTAAATCAACCGTTCTGCGCACTTCGTGCGCTCCACTACGCGCAAGGGGGGACGCCCTCTATCGCAGGGCGTCCCCCTCTTTTCGCGTCGCATAGCGACGCGAAAATTCACCCCCTTGCGGAGCTCTTGAGCGTGTTTCGCCACTTCGTGGCGACCAGAGGGCTCTGCCCTCTGGACTCCCGCAGCCTTTGAAAAGGCTGGCGAAACTTTTACTTGCCTACGGCGGGGCGGTTTACGGCTCGAACTACGCAACAACTACCTGATAAAATTCGTCCTTCTCTTAGGTTCGGGCGCGGGAACGTTAATCCCGTTCTCCCCCCCTATCTCAATGCACTTCAACAGCCACGCCATATTCCGCGCGAGTATCTGCACCGTCTGTATGCCCTCCTCGTCACGAAGTACCTCTTCGGGTGTGTTTCCGTGAACTTGGTTCCAATAGTTCGACGATACGATAGGCATACAGTTTATCGTGAAATACTTGTTCATCTGGTCGAACGCCGCCGACGCTCCTCCGCGTCTGCACGAAACTATCGCCGCCGCAGGTTTCCCGAACAGCTTTGCTTTCCCCGAATAGAACGCCCTGTCCATAAACGACGTAATCGCCCCTCCCGCCGACGCGTAATGCACGGGAGAACCGAATATGTACCCGTCCGCCGTTTGGGTAAGTTCCGCGAACTCGTTCACCGTGTCGTCAATAACGCACTTCCCGATTTTCGCGCACGCGCCGCAGCCCCTGCAGCCCGCAATCGGTTTTGAGCCTATCCAGAAAATCTCGCTCTCAATGCCGTTCTCCTCCAGAACCTTTTTCGCCTCGCACAATGCCGTGTAAGTACAGCCCTTTTCGTGCGGCGAACCATTCACCAAAATTACTTTCATAATCCTACCTCCTAATTTATCTCTCGAAGTTCTTCCGCAATCTGCGAAAGTTTTTTTAGCCGATGATTAAGACCGCTCCTCGAAATCGGCGGGTCGAACATTCCGCAGAGTTCCGACAGGGAACTTTCGGGGTTTTCTATACGCAGCCGCGCCGTTTCGCGAAGTTCGGGCTTTATTCCGTCAAATCCGACTTTTTCAATGATAAACTCGATGTCGCGCCGAACGCGTTCGCTTGCCGCTACTGTCTTGTCAAGATTTGCGCTGTCGCAGTTTACCGAACGGTTCACGCGGTTTCTAAAGTCCTTTTCGATTTTCACCTGCATTATCTCCAGCGCGAAGTTCCCTGCGCCTATATAAGTGAGGAAATCCTCGATAAGTCCGCTCTCTTTCGCGTAGAGTACGGGAGTTTTCCCTCGAACCGTCATTTTAAACGGCATACCGTGTTCGAGGACGAAACGTTTCAGCGGTTCTGTGCGTTCGGGCATCGGCAGGACGAGTTCTAAGTGATACTCCTTGTTCGGGTCGGTAACAGACCCGCAAGCCGTGAACACTCCGCGCAAAAACGCGCCCGCGTCATCGTCGTTCCCCGAAACTATCGCGGACTTTATTTCGCTGAAATCCCCGAAACACTTCCGCACGAACGGCGAACGCGCCGAAAACGTGAACAGCGAACCGTCGCTTTTCACAAGCCGTTTTGTTTCAAAACGCTCGTTTGCGAAAACGTTCTCGCACAAGAACGACGTAAGCGCCGCGAGTTCCGCGCTCTCGGTCTGGACGGCGGGTCTGCCGTCCAAAGTCCTGCCCGCGTAGAACAAGCCGTAAAGCAGAGCCGTCATTTCATTTTTCGGCATTTCCCGCATACGGCAGAGTTCCGCTTTTATATTAGATGAAAAGGACATCTCGCCGCCCTCATTTCTTGTCAATATCTCTATGGACTTCGCGGACGTTGCCGTTCTTGGCGCGGAAATACTCCGCGGCGCGGTGCGCGAACGTTATCGAGCGGTGTTTTCCGCCCGTACAGCCGAACGCGACGACCAATCTGCTTTTGCCCTCGCGTACATACAGAGGGATAAGAAAATCCACCATATCGAATATCTTTTTCTCAAAGTCTGCGGATTCCGCGCTTTGCATAACATAATCGCGCACTTCCTCGCAAAGACCCGTTTTGTGTTTGAGTTCGGGAACGTAAAACGGGTTCGGCAGACAGCGAACGTCGAACACCAAATCCGCCTCCGCGGGAACGCCGTACTTGTAGCCGAAACTCATACAGCTTATTATCATTCTGTCGTCGGGCTTGTCTAAAAACAACTGCGCTATCTGCTCTTTAAGCTGTGTAGCCGTAAGGAGCGAACTGTCGATGATGTAATCCGCGCTTTCGCGAATATCGGATAACAGCGCAATTTCCGCGTCAATAGCCTTTGAAAGTTCCCCGCCCGATACATCATAGAGTGGGTGCTTTCGGCGCGTTTCGCTGTAGCGTTTTATCAAAACGTCCTTAGACGCCTCCAAAAACAATACTTTAAAGTCAATGCCGTCCGTGTTTTTGAGTTCGGAAATGCTGTCGGCGAGTTTCAAAAACAACGCCCCGCCGCGAATGTCCGTCACAATAGCGACCTTGGAAATCCTTTCGCCTTGTTCGTTTCGGCTCTCAGAGCAAATTTCGGCGAAGTTTTTTATCAGCTGTGGTGGCATATTGTCGATACAGAAAAAACCTATGTCCTCTAAAACCTGTATGCACGAGCTTTTTCCCGAACCCGATATTCCCGTAACTATTATAAATTCCATAGTATTCACCATTCTTTTGCCGAAGTGAAACGCTTGTTATCTTTCTACCATAAGCATTTCACATTCGAGTTCCACGCCCTTTTGTTCTTTGACGATATTTTTTATCTGACGAATAAGTTCCGTAACGTCCTCAAACGTCGCGCCGCCCTTGTTTATTACAAATCCCGAATGTTTTTCGCTGACCTGCGCGCCGCCCACCGTGCGCCCTTTCAGTCCGCATTCCTCGATAAGCGCCGCCGCGAAACCGTTTTGCGGGCGCTTGAACGTACTTCCGCAGGACGGATATTCGAGAGGCTGTTTTTCCCTGCGCCGCGCCATTACCTCGTCCATACGCGCTTTTATCAAGTTCCTGTCGCCGTGTTTAAATTCCATTGTAACCGAAGTGATCACGCACCGTCTGCCCGAAAACGCGCTGTGCCGATAGCATAATTCCATATCCTCGGCTGACATTTCGCGGAGATTGTTTTCTTCGTCAATATATCTGCATGAAGTGACTATATCTTTCATCTCCCCGCCGAACGCGCCCGCGTTCATAAACAGCGCCCCGCCGACGCTTCCGGGTATGCCGTAAAGGTTTTCCGCGCCCGACAGCGAATTGTCCAGCGCCGCCTTGCAAACGGCGTTTAACGCCGCGCCCGCGCCCGCCGTTATCGTGTTTTTGTCTGCGATAATTTCGCCCAAGTCCTGCCCTATAAGTATAATAACCCCGTGAAATCCCTCGTCGGGGAAAAGCACGTTACTGCCCTTTCCCAAAATGAAATACGGGATTTTGTTTTCCTTGCAGATGTTCAGTAATTTTATAACCGCGTTTTCGCTGTTCGGCTTTACGAGAATATCGCATGCTCCTCCTATTTTCATTGTGCAGTACTGCTTTAGCGGCGCATTCCGCACAAACGCCGTTCCGCTTTCGGTACACATCAATTCTATCATAGAACAGTCCATACGAACCTCCGTTACAACGTGATTACATTGAACAAGGGCAGACAATGCCCGCCCTGTTCTGTTTGTTTATTGATTTTCTGCAATTATTCGGCGATAGTATAAAGATACGCCGCGCCGATAATGCCCGCGTCATTGCCCAGTTTGCAGATGTCAAGTTTTGTCGTGCGCTCCGCGTCGATACAATAGCTTTCGCGCTTGATTATCTCGTTCAGCGGGTCAGTGAGGTTGCGCCCCTCCTTGCAGATACCCCCGCCGATAAGGAGCATTTCGGGCTGGAATGTGTTTATGATGTTCGTAAGCCCGCACCCCAAGTAGTCTATGTACATCTTCACTACGTCCTTTGCGGCGGGGTCGTCGGCGCGCATACCGTCAAACGCCGTCTTGCCGTCAACGTTCGCGAGGTCGCCGCCCGCGATTTCCCACATCTTAGACTCCTTGTGAGCCTCCATTGCCTCTTTAGTCATATTTATAAGCGCGGTTGCCGAGGAATATGCCTCAAAGCACCCTTTTCTTCCGCACCCGCATTGTCTGCCGCCAAACTCGATTACCGTATGACCGAGTTCCGCTCCGCAGAAGTTAAAGCCCGTGTAGATTTTCCCGTCGATGATAATACCTCCGCCGACGCCCGTGCCGAGCGTTACTACGATAACGTCGTTGTAACCCTTGCCCGCGCCCGCGAGAACCTCGCCGAAAGCCGCCGCGTTCGCGTCGTTCTCCACGAAAACGGGCTTGTCAAGATACTTTTTGATAAGACTGCGCAGATCCGTGTTTTTAAAGTCAAGGTTGCACGAATAAAGCACCGTCCCGCTGTTTCTGTTAGCAACGCCCGGCGTTCCTATGCCGATAGACTTAACCTCGCCTATCGTAACTTTCGCCTCGTTCAGCACTTTCCACGCAACGTCCACTATCGACTTGCAGATAGCCTCCGCGGGGCGCGGCAGGTCGGTCGGCGCTGTAGCCTTTGCCACGATTTCATACTTTTCATTCACCAGACCCACTTTTATATTCGTGCCGCCAAGGTCAATACCGATATTATACATTCCGAATACCTCCTGAATATTATTAAATTACAAATTCAAATCCGACATAATGTCCTCGCTGTCGGAATCCATACCCAGCTGACGGAGCAAATCCTTTGCCGCGTTGTATCCCATTTTCTTCTGACGGTTGTTCATCGCCGCGACTTCGAGTATTACCGCAAGGTTGCGCCCAGGCTTTACGGGGATATTTAACAGTGGCACTTTAACGCCGAGTATCGTCATATAGTGCGTGTCAACGCCCATTCTGTCATACGTCTTTTCGGGGTTCCAGAGTTCCATTTCCACGACCATATCTATCTTTTCGGACATCTTTACGGAACCGATACCGAAAAGCTGACGCGCGTTTACTATGCCGATACCGCGCAGTTCCAGAAAGTGGCGTATATTATCGGGCGAAGAACCGACGAGCGTTATATTCGACGCCTTGCGGATTTCCACCGCGTCATCGGCGATAAGTCTATGCCCGCGCTTTATAAGTTCCACGGCGGTTTCGCTCTTACCAACGCCGCTCTCGCCCATTATCATAACGCCCTCGCCGTATATCTCTATAAGAACGCCGTGGCGCGTTATTCTCGGCGCTAACTGTAAATTGAGGAACGCCATCAGTTTCGAGATGAACACCGTCGTGCTTTCCTCGGTTCGGAGCACGGGTATCTCGTAATTTGGCGCTAACTCCATAAGTTCGGGGAACACATCGAGGTTACGCGTGATAACGAGCGCGGGAAAACGATACGACAGCAAATCTGCCAACCGCTTTTTGCGCATTTCGCTGTCCAGACTTTCAAGATATGCGTGTTCCATTTTGCCCATTACCTGAACGCGCTTGTTGTCGAAATAGTCGTAAAATCCCGCGAGCTGAAGTCCGGGGCGGTTTGTATCGTTGTTAGAAATCAGCGAGTTTTCCCCGTTTTCGGGCATATACAGCGTTTCCAGCTTTAGTTCATCTATCATCTTTTTCAGCGGGAACGAAAAATCCCGCGTTATTTCTTCAAGGGGCATAATAAAACAATCCTTTCCGATGAATTTTTATTGCAAAGCAAATCCTTTCTGCGGATTTGTAATTTTCAAAATAACAGCCTTTTAAAGGGGTAACTTTATTATAACATATACCGCCGAATATTTCAAGTGGTTTTTTCAAGCGCGGAAATCTGTTTTTGCACACACCGCGGCCCACGGGTCATACCAAACAGCAGGCGTAGCCTGCTGTTTGAGGGCAATCCGCAAAGCGGATTGCTCGACTTCTTACATCGAAAGTTGCGCCCCCTAAGCTACTGTGGATAGGGGCATTTCTTACGAAAGGGGGCGCAACTTTAACTTCTTAACCGCTCTCCAGCATTACCGTAAACGGTCCGTCGTTGCATAACTCCACCCGCATATGCGCTCCGAAAACGCCCTTTTCAACGTGAACTTCACGGGCGCAGAGTTCGCAGAAGTATTCGTATAAGCGCTCCGCCCCGCGCGGTTCTTTCGCGCCGATAAAGTTCGGGCGGTTTCCGTGACGGCAGTCGGCGTACAATGTGAACTGCGAGATTATCAGCAGTTCCCCGCCGACGTCTTTCAGCGAAAGATTTATCTTTCCGTTTTCATCGGAGAATATCCGCAGATTTAAGAGTTTGCGCGATAAGCGTTCGCAGTCCTCTTCGGTATCGGGTTCGCCCGCGCCGAAAAGCACGAGATACCCGCGCCCTATTTTCCCGACGACCGCGCCGTCAACGGAAACGCTTGCGCGTTCGGCTCTTTGAACTAACAGTTTCATAAATTCCCCCGCGCTTATCTGTGGTGACCGCCGCCTCCGCCGTGGTGACCACCGCCGCCTCCGCCTCCGCCGTGACTTCCTCCGCTCGAACTCGACCGCGTGTAAGACGTTGTATATTCGCGGACAAATTGGTCTACATTGCGTTTTACGTTCGTCTTGGTATCGTCGATATAGTTCGCCGCGCTAAGCGGTTTTTTCGTCTTGTATTTGCTGACGTTCGCCTTTACGACAATGAACGCTATAATAAACGCAACGACGAGCGACCCCAAAAACGTTGTGAAGTGTTCCATTATGTAGGACACAAACAGCGGGCGCGTGCCGTAGGTTTTTATACTGCGTGCAAATTCAAGGCAGGCGTTGTAGTAGTCGTAACCGCCGTAAGTGTTTGTAGTCGTGTTGTAGGCGTATTCATCTCCGCGCGGATTTCCTAATTCTCTGTAGATATTATTGAATATCTTGTCAACGCGCGGTCCGATTTTACGCTCGATTTTTCCGTCAACCGAAATGTAGTCCTCTTCCGCATGGTATTCGGGTTTGTTGTAGGAATTGAGAAACGTGATAACTACCGAAGAACTGTTCATTCCGAAAAGGCTGTCATAAACATATTCCGTGTATCTGGAATCCGACCTCCTCAAAAGATTATTCGTGATAACGACAGCCACGTTGCATTTCGCGGATTTCGCGGTATTTGACAGAGCCGAGATGACCTCTTCTTCCTGCGTATCGGTCAGGCACCTGTCGAGGTCAAGAAGTACCGCGCGCTTGCCGAGCGTTCCCGTTGCGCGAATGTCGGACACGTTGATTTCACCCGTGATTTTCGTGAAGTCTATACTTCCCGCCAAGTCGTAATCTTCCGCGCGGGCGTTGGTGTTCAGCACGGAGAACGTTAAAACAACCGCCGTGAAAAACAATATCACCGCCGACAGGCGTTTCTTGATAATTCTGTTAGCTGCCAAAGAAGAACCCTCCAAAAAATGTAAGTATAATCGCGAGCGCCAAAAACAGCCCCGCCCCGAACAGGAACGCTTTCGACTTGCTGACGGGGAGTTCCCCGAACATCGTTCCCGTCTGTCCGTTCATCGCGAACTCATAGTCCTTGTCATTGTAGCGGTAATTGAAAAACCACACGGGGAGCATTGCGTAGACGTATTGCTGATTATTGTAGCGTATATTGCATTGAATGTCGGTAAGTGAGGAATACTGCGTTGCCATTTTCTTCATCTCGTCTTTCGCCGCATTCGCGATACGCGCGTCGAGGTGAGTTGTCGCCTCCTCTTTAGTAACGTCGTATTTCTCCGCGGAACAGCCCGAAAGATAACTCATATTAAACGGCTTTATCCCCGAATAGTTAAACGGTTCAATGTTCATCATCAGCGTATCGTCAATGCGCTTTGAGCCGTCATACGGCACGCGCACGAACACCATATCCGCGGTGCGTTCCACATGGAAAACTTTCGTGTTCGTGTAAGTCGTGTTTCCGCGCGTCCAGGAACTTACTATATTACCGACCGCCGTCATATCCGCCTCTACCTGACCGCTTTTCAGCCAGTACGGAACATACAGCGCGGTGATGTTGTCAATCGCGACCGACGTTGAAAATCCTTTCGGAAGTAAAAACTTGCCTTTGGTAAATTCCCTGAACTTCGTTTCAACCATATCGCGCGTTGTCGCAAACGGGATAATAAGGTCGGGCTTGAATTCTCCCGAAAGCCGTCCCGAAAGAATAACGGGCGTATGGCAGAAGTGACAGCGCGTAGACGCGGTGAGCGAATCGCAGATGACGTTCGCGCCGCAGTTCGGGCAGGAATACAGAGCGCTTTGCCCCGTGAACTCCTCGGCAGTCTGCTGTTCCTCGGTGAGTTCGGGTTCTGCGGTATCTAAATTAACTCCGCTGTCGCGCTGTTCAAAAATGCTCCTTATTTCGCTGTCGGTAAACGTGCTGTCGCAGTAGAAACACCTGAACTTTCCGAGCGCGTTGTCATACTCCAAAGCCGCGTTGCAGTTCGGACATTGATATGTAACGGTCTGAACAGTATCCATTTTTAACTCCTATCTCCAATTAAATTAACTAAACGTTGATCGCCCCTAACACCTTTCCGATGCTGTCGTTTATCACGAGGTCGGCGTCGGAATTTATGCTCTCTTTATTTATGACAACAAGGTATTTTCCCTTGAAATAGCGGACAAGTCCCGCGGCGGGATAAACGACAAGCGACGTACCGCCGATTATCAGCGTATCGGCGTTTTCGATTTCATAAACCGCCCGCGTGATGTTGTCCGTATCAAGACCCTCTTCATATAATACAACATCGGGGCGGATTATTCCTCCGCAGTCGCACTTCGGAACGCCGTCGCTGTCGAGAATTGCGGACAGCGGGTAGGTCTTTTTGCAGTTTTTGCAATAGTTTCTGTGAACGCTCCCGTGAAGTTCAATAACGTTGACGCTCCCCGCCGCCTGGTGAAGTCCGTCGATGTTCTGCGTTATGACCGCGTGCAGTTTTCCCGCGCGTTCAAGTTCCGCTAATTTCTTGTGCGCGGCGTTCGGCTTTGCTTTCGGGAATATCATCTTCTCGCGGTAAAACTTGTAGAACTCTTCCGTGTGTTCCTCAAAGAACGTGTGCGAAACTATCCGTTCGGGCGGGATTACGCTCTGTTGTGAATAAAGCCCGTCCGCGCTCCGAAAATCGGGTATTCCGCTTTCCGTGGAAACGCCCGCGCCGCCAAAGAAAACTATCCTTTGGCTCTCGTCAATGATTTGCTGTAAAGTCAATCTAAATTCCCCCTTTATCAAAACGAACTTCGCTGTTACTGTATAAGCCTCCCGTCCGAAATGCGGACGAGCCGTTTTGCCTTTTTGGCGGTGTCCTCGTTGTGCGTTATCATCACGATTGTTTTGCCCTCTTTGTTGAGGGCGTCCAGAATGTCCAGCACCTCCGCGCCCGCGTGGCTGTCAAGGTTTCCGCAGGGTTCGTCGGCGAGGATTATCTGCGGTTCTGACGCTATCGCCCGCGCTATCGCAACGCGCTGCTGCTGTCCGCCCGAAAGTTCCGTAGGACGGTGCAGGGCGCGGTCGGACAGTCCAACGCTGTCCAATGCCGCGAGCGCAATATCCCCGCGCCGCTTTTTTGGGATTTTCCTGTACAAAAGCGGGAGTTCCACGTTTTCAAGCGCGGTAAGCCCCGCTATCAGGTTGAAGTTCTGAAAGATGAACCCTATCTTCCGACTGCGGATTTCCGATAATTCGTCCTCGGAAAGCCTGCCGACGTCGCGTTCATCGAGGAAATACCTGCCCGCTGTCGGCGCGTCAAGACAGCCTAAAATGTTCATCAGCGTAGACTTCCCCGAACCCGAATTTCCGACAATCGTCACATACTCACCGTCGCTAATATCAAGCGAAACGCCGTCCAGCGCGCGGACAGTATTACCGCCGACGGTGTATAATTTGCAAAGGTTTTCCGCATGAATTGACATAAAAACACAACACCCTCTAAAATAATTTCAATAGAAATTATTGTGCGTTGTTTTCTTAAATTTATACCCCGCGCCCCGCGCAGAGTGTAAACGCAACCGCCCAAGGTCTTATTCTTACCTCTTATCTCTAACCTCTTACTTCTTATAGCTTACAGACTATCAATCGCCCCGCAGATATACGCGTAATCGGGAAAGTCGCGCTTAATTCTCTCCCGACATCGGTTTAGAAAATCTAAACGCAGTTCGGGATAATCGCGCATAGCCTGTTTCGCGCCCCAAAGGTGAGTGAAATCCGCCTGCGGAAAGAAAAGCGCGTCCTTGTCGAGGAGGGTTTTCACGGGCGTACCCGTAAACTCCGCGCACATCGCGCAGAGCCGCTGTTCGGCGAACACCATATATTTAAGGAAATCCCCGCCCTTTTCCGCGGACTTCATAAACGCTATAGCCTGCGTGGTGTAAAATTCCTTGAAATCCTCGTCGGGAATGTATAAAAACGCCGTGTTCAGCGGGAGAACGTCCTCCGAAAAATCGGGCAGGATATGCCCCGATGTCTTGAAATACGAAAGCGGAGGGTAAATCCCGTCGGAAATATCCTCGCGGTGCGCGGCGATTATCTCGCCGCCGAACGCGGGGTTCTTCCAGACGATAAAATCCGTGTCGAGCATTACTATCGGAGCGTTCACCGAGCGCAGAGCAAGCAGTTTCCCGCCCGCCCAGAACATCACGGGGTCTATGCCCTCAAGGTCGTCGGCAACGCAGACGTTAATATCGTCCCATAGTTCGCAAAGCCCCGCCGCGCGGTAAAATTCTTCGTAAAAACTGTCACAGCACATTGTGATTTTCCCGCCGTTTTTTCGCCATTGCAATGCGGAAATCGCCGTGCAGTAAAGGTCGAAATCTTCGGGCGCGGGTTTTGTTTTGCCCTTTGCTTTCGCGGGCGCGAATGATGAAATATGTATCGCGTTCAACGTCCTCTGACTCCCCGCACAATCGCGAAAAACGAGCTTATAAGCCCGAACACCGTCACCGCTATGCCGATGGGAAGTTCGAGGTTTACTCCGCTCCCGTCGTTTCCTACGTTTACGACATACGGCAAAGCCGAGGTTTCGGGGTCAAATCCCATTTCTTCTATCACGCCGTTGAAAAGCGGCACCGCGTCTTTCCTTAACTTCGACACTTTCCCTTTCATCGTCATAACGCTTTCGGGTAATTTTATATCACCGCTGTCAAAGTTTGTTACACACTCCTCAAATTCATAAGCCATTTTCCGCGCCAATTCCAAATCCGCGCTGTTATATACCGAAAGTGAAATAAACTTCGGCTCCTCCAAATCGTAAGAGGTTTCAAGGGGCATTAAATAGTAGTGCGCCGTCGTTTGAGTGTCATACGTTATCCCGAAATACGATTTCGACAAATTCATCGTCGCATATTCGCCCCAAATCTCGCCTATATCGCCCTCTATAAACCTGCCGTCGTAAAAATCATCGGCGGTCATTTCTTCGATTTTCGCACGGGGTTTTGAAAGTTCCGTCCTGTCCTTTATAGCACCCACTATCATAGATATTCCCAAGCCGAAAATCAACAGAAAAATCAGTATCCTGCCGATTTTCCTCACGATATTTACCGCTCCCATAAAAAAACCTCCTCAATATCTATGCTTATCCCTGTAGGCTTTCACCGCTATGATAATTATAACCGCCGTGCCGGCGAGCGCCGACGCACCGCCTATGATAATAGGCAAGATCCATTCGTCACTGCTTTCATCGGTAATCAAAATCGTACACGGAATGATATGGTGCTGAACATTCGGGCGCATATAGATGTCGAAATCATCGGAGAAATAATCGCCGAGATATTCGGTCAGCATATCGTGCTTATTAAGAGGCATTTCCTGTACTATTCCCCTGAACTCGAAACTCTCTTCACCGCCGTGTTGCATATTGCTGAGCTTTTGTATAATCTCCTCGTCCGACGAGGCTATAATGCAGTAACGATAATTGTCCTCGTCCTTTGCGTCGGGATTTAACAGCAAAAGGAAATCCTGCCTTTCGCGGTGTTCTCCGATAGGAAAACCCAAAAGCGTCGGCGTAACGTCCTCGGCGTCGCCTACGCCTATTACTATCTTGTAGCGGTTGTCGATCGTTCCGTTTACGCGCTGTAAACTCTGTATTTCCGACGGGGACATATAGTCTATTGTGCGTTCCGCGCCGAGCGCAAACTTCAGATAATTCTTCACGCTGAACGCGCACACATACCCGCCCGCATAAACCACAAGCACGAGCGCGACTATTGCAATAATTTTCTTAATACTCATAAGCGTTAAATATTATGTATTCCATATCCGAATTTGTCCAAAGGGCAAATCATAAGCGTACCGAACATTATGCGGTCGTATTCGTCAAGACCCGCGAGCGCGTTTTCGTCAAATGCGCCGAATACCGCATACGGCGCAAAACTGCCGAGCGACGAGGGGAAACTTCCGAACCCCTGCCCGCGAAACGACCCGAACCGCCTTAACATTTCCCAAAAACTAAACGACCCGAACGCAAACGACCCAAACGAGCCGTAACCGCCCGTCAGAAATCTGAACAGCCATTCCCATTCATAGCGCGAAAAACTCCCAAGCGAAAACGACCCGAACGAACCGTAACCGCCCGCCCAGAACCTAAACAGCCATTCCCATTCATACTGCGAAAAACTGCCGAAATAAAACGAGCCGAAACTTCCTGAAAACAACTCGAAAAGCCGTTCCAAATACCGATAACTTCCGAATGTGAACGAGCCGTGCGCATACGAGCCTTGCAGGTTTTGGAGCATTTCCCGCGCGCTCCCGAACGCTATAAGCGAATTATAAGCGCCGAAACTTCCCGCAGAACCGAAAGCGAACCCGTTCGCCGACGAAACGCAGTTTTTATTATCCGCGCCGTTTTGCAAAGCGCCGTCCGCGTTCCCGAAAGACTTTGCGGGGAGCGGTTTCCCGCCGAACACCTCGGCGAGTTTTTCATTCAGACGGCTGTCGTCGGGCGATATGCGCGAGAGTTTCCGGGCGTATTCCGCGCCGTCGTTTTCGCTAAGCCATTCGACAAGACTGCCCGCGAGGAAATATCCGCGCAGCGCGGCGATGTCGAGATTGTCGGCAATCTCAACGGCGCTGTAAATCTTGTGTTTGTTGAGCCACAACGCGCAGTTCACGGGCATTCCCTCCTTTTTTAACGTCCTGTCTGCCGAATAAAGGCAATTCTACACATAATAATTATAGCACAAATTACAAAGCATTTCAACCCTTTTAGGAAAATTTTTCAGATTAGTATAATAATGGCAAATAAGCGGGCAAACGCCAAAATGCACCGCGCGAATGGTACTTTTAATATGCTTTTTACTTAATTTCGCACTATAAAGCGCCGTTTCATCTGCGCGGACGGCGCGTTATTCCGCAAATTGCGCCGAACGTTCGGTGAATTTTGTGAATATTGTGAATTTGGCGAATAGTAGGAATTTGGCGCGGACTGCTTTCAAATACGGCTAACAACGGCAAAAAAAGCGAGTAAAAAAAGCACCGCGCAAACGGTGCTTTCGGTATGCTTTTTACTAGGCTTTAGCGCTATAAAGCGCCGTTTCATCTGCGCAGACAGCGCGTTATTCTGCGCATTGTGCCGAACGTTCGGTGAATTTTGTAAATATTGTGAATTTGGCGAACAGTAAGAATTTGGCGCGGACTGCGTTCAAACACAGCTAACAACGCCAAAAAGCGGTAAAAAAGCACCGCGCTACGGTGCTTTCGGTATGCTGTTTACTCGGCTTTAGCGCTATAAAGCGCCGTTTCATCTGCGCGGACGGCGCGTTATTCCGCAAATTGCGCCGAACGTTCGGTGAATTTTGTGAATATTGTGAATTTGGCGAATAGTAGGAATTTGGCGCGGACAGCTTTCAAATACGGCTAACAACGGCAAAAAAGCGAATAAAAAAAGCACCGCGCGAACGGTGCTTTCGGTATGCTTTTTACTAGGCTTTAGCGCTATAAAGCGCCGTTTCATCTGCGCGGACAGCGCGTTATTCCGCAAATTGCGCCGAACGTTCGGTGAATTTTGTGAATATTGTGAATTTGGCGAATAGTAAGAATTTGGCGCGGACTGCTTTCAAATACGGCTAACAACGGCAAAAAAAGCGAGTAAAAAAGCACCGCGCTACGGTGCTTTCGGTATGCTTTTTACTAGGCTTTCGCGCTATAAAGCGCCGTTTCATCTGCGCGGACGGCGCGTTATTCTGCGCATTGTGCCGAACGTTTGGTGAATTTTGCGAATAATGTGAATTTGGCGAATAGTAAGAATTTGGCGCGGACTGCTTTCAAATACGGCTAACAACGGCAAAAAAGCGAGTAAAAAAAGCACCGCGCGAACGGTGCTTTTAATATGCTGTTTACTTGATTTCGCGCTATGAAACAACGTCGGTGAAATTATCCGATAACTGCGCGGTGCTGTCTAACGTCTGCCGTATGCTTTGAGCAACATACGGCTCTGCCGCGTCCGCTTTCGTGCTGATTATGATAATCACCGCGACAGCGACAAACACGGCTATGATTACCGCAAGCACGATAATCGGCATTTTGCTTTTCGCTTTTGGAGCGGGAGCGGTCGGGCGGGGCTGACCGCCGACAAGCGAGCGCCCGCAGTTCGGGCAAGCCGTGCTTTCGGCGGGTATCATACCCCCGCAGAAGATACACCGTTTCATCTGTGCGGACGGCGCGTTATTCTGCATATTTGGCGAATTTTGTGCGTACGTCGCGGACTGCGTTCTGACGGAGTTTTTCCTGCGCTCTATGCGGTTTTGCGGGTCGCGCGTATCGGCGTTGCCCCCGCGCCTGTCTTTGAGAGGCAATTCCGTGACTTCGGGCGCGGTTTCCGCGATAAACGCCTCGCTTTCCATATCCGATGAATTTTGCGAATACGGCGCGGGCTGGGTTCTGACGGAATTTTTTCTGCGCTCTATGCGGTTTTCGGGGTCGCGCGTATCGGCATTACCGCCGCGCCTGTCTTTGAGGGGCATTTCCGTAACTTCGGGCGCAGTTTCCGCGATAAACGCCTCGCTCTCCGAAAAATCACCGCCGAACCTGTTTTGACTTGAAAAATCGGCGGGTTTCTTCTCAGCGGAATTTTCCGCAGCCGTACCAAATTCCGGGATACTTTGCTGTATTTCCACGGGAATATCTTCGTCGAAATCTTCGGGTATATTGTCCGCGGTTTTGTCGGGTTCGGGAACGCTCTGCGCTGGTTCGCCCATGCTTTCGAGTTTCGGAGCTTTCGGTTCTTCCGCAGGGGCAGACTTCTCCTGTATCGGCGGAACGTCCGCTGTCGGCATACCGCTTTGCGAACTGTCATTGTTCATCGGCATCGGCGCGTCGAACTCGTCCATGGACGCGCCGAGGAATTTGTACGGGTCAAGGTCAACGTC
Organism: uncultured Clostridia bacterium; assembly: GCA_947628655.1. Classification (GTDB taxonomy): domain Bacteria; phylum Bacillota; class Clostridia; order Oscillospirales; family Ruminococcaceae; genus CAG-115. Next base: position 96,136 of record CANRAS010000008.1, read on the forward strand.
CGCGTTCGGGTCCTCGTCCATTGAGTAGTCCTCAAGAACGCGAACCTCGCTGAGCGTCATCGAGAGCGGTTCTGCCGAAAGGTCGCCGCTTAGCTGGAAGTCCTCCATTTCGCGCTCTTCGCCTTTTTTCGGCTCTTTTTGCCGAACGTAGGTTTCAACGGAATTTATAGTCGGCATTCCCGCGGAACTGAAACTTGACAGTTGTTCATTCAGCCTTGACAAATCATCGGCTGACGAACCCATACCGAGCGGCGACGGCGAGCTGTTGAACATCGGGTCAACCCCGCCCGCGTTCATGGTGTTCCCGCCAAACGCGCCGAAATCCCCGCCGAACCCGCCAAGTCCTCCAAAACCGCCCGTAAGCGCGTCGGAATCGTTATTGAAAAGCGGAATGCCGTTCGACTGCGACAGCGCGTTGTTGTTCGGCATACTTCCAAGGGGCATACCGCATTTTTCGCAGACATTCGGATTATGCTGCATACGCATACCGCAGTTGGAGCAGAACACGAGCTTTTCGACGCTCCCGCTTATCGAGTCGGAGGACGATTCCTGCAAAACCGCGCGAACGTCCGCGCCCACGCCCGCCTGTTCCTCGCCGCCTATCGGCTTTGCCTTGAGCGCCGCGCCCGACTGTTCCTCGCCGAACTCAATATACTTCGGTTTGAGGTCGCGCCCGCCTACGCCTGTTTCCCCGCCGATAAACTGCGGTTTCAGGTTCTTTCCCGTATTTTCCTCGGCAAGTCCCTGCAAATGCGGTTTTACATCGCCGGCGACCACGTTTTCGCCGTCGTCGGACACGGTGACTTTAGCCGTCGGAGCGTCCTGTCCGCCAACGCCTGTATCGATATTTCTTCCGGGCAGACCGCTTGCCTCCAACGCCTCGTCGGGTACGGGCATACCGCACTCCAGACAGAACGAAAACCCTCTGACCAATTCCGCGCCGCAATTCTTACACTGCATAACATTTCCCTCATAAATCGTACAATTTCCCCGTGGGGAACACTCTAGCTATATTATACAATATTATTTTGCAAAAGTCAATTACTTTTAGCGAAAATTTTCTGCTAGAAATAGCGGTTAGAGATAAGAGGTTAGAGGTAAGAAGTAAGAACGCGGCGCAGCAGCCGTAAACCGCTCCGCCGTAGGCTGTAAAAGTTTCGCCAGCCTTTTCAAAGGCTGCGGGAGTCCAGAGGGCAGAGCCCTCTGGTCGCCGCGAAGCGGCGAAACTTCGCTCAAGAGCTCCGCAAAAGGGTGAATTTTTTCGCGTAGCGGAGCGGAGCGAAAAAAGAGGGGAAAGCCCTGCGATAGAGGGCTTTCCCCTTGCGCCTAGTGGAGCGCACGAAGTGCGCGGAACGGTCGGTTTAAAGCAACCTCTCCGCGCGCGGAATGCCGGTGACATTCCGCGCGCCAAAAGCCACCTCACGAGCCATAAGCCCAAAGCCACTTAACCCTATAAAGCAACGTTAAAGCCTTGCGCCATACGCGCTAACCGCTGTAAGGCAACATCATATCCAATCCACGCTCCCCGCCTACGGCGGGGAGCGTGGATTAATTAAAAGCCACGTTAAAAATATTCAATTGTAAAAGAACTGTTTACTGCGGTTGCACACTCACGTTACGCGTCGCCGTGTCATCCAAGTGCCGCACCGCTGTCTTTCGTCGGAATAGGACGCGTTCCCTCCGAACGATACCATGGTAACGGGTCGAGAAGTCAGGCGGGGAAACGAACTCCGCTCCGTGTTAAACGGCTCTTCTCGAATTGAGATAATTTTAAATCAACGCGAACTGCATTTTACTGCATAAGTTTTTAGGCGCGTTACAGTTTCCCGCGCATAATTTAATTCTCGGCGGTGAAACCGCTGTTAAAACACACCAAAAGACATTCAAATATTTGTTAGTTTGCACAAGAGAATTTGCGTTCAAATATGTTGACATTTTAATAAAAACGCATTATAATGTAGTTACAACATAACATCGAACAAATTTCAACAAGGAGGTTACACGCATGAAAAAAATAGTAATCCCAATCATCATCGCGGCGGTATTAGGAGCAGGCGGTGTTGTTACGGCAGTCGCGCTTAATAAACCCTCAACTGCCGTTGCAGACAATGAAGTCGGCGCGCCCGAAATCGCAGAGGGGAAATATTACCTGAACGGCGATGTGAACAGCGGGGCATACTTTGAACTTACCGACAGCACCCTCAAACTGAATTTTGACGGTGACGGGTACGCAATGGTTTATGACGCATGCATTAACGAGGGCTGGGACGAATGGAACGCCGACCACACCGCTAATATGTTCCTCTTGGATTATTGCAAGGAAAATCCCTATACCGTTTTCAACTTGGAGCACCTCACAACAATTGATATAGAAAGGCACTACGCGTATATGAACGACGACGGCACTCCCGCCGATGATATAGGCTCGTTTATGTACGACGGCAAGTCAATCAGTTGTTCCCCGTTGGGAGATTTTACTCTTGTTGAGTAATTTCAAACTAATTCAATCAATAATCCCCCGCAGGAGCGGGGGATTATTTTGCTTGTCAGCGTTCAGACCTCCTGCCGAATATCGGTCAAAACCCGCCGTTTGACGGTTGTCGGCTTTACGAGTATAAAAGCGCGAAATACATTCCCGCGAACACTCCCGCCGCTATCGCCATAACGCCCGCCGCCGCGAGGCAAAGCACGAGATGTTTCAGCGAGTATTTCAGCTTTGGAGAGGGCGCGTTTTCGTCCTTTATATCCACGGTTTTCAGTATCGGCGAAACGCTTTCCGCGTTCGGCGCGGGAGCGTTTGCGGGGGTACTTGCGGGAGCGTTTACGGGAGTACTTACGGGAACGCTTGTTTCAGCGGGCGTTGTTGCTGTCGCACTATTGTCCGCATTAGAGTTTACCGCCGAAGTGAAACTAATGCTCTGCGCAGGCTGAACCCGCGCGGTCTGTTCCGCGCCGCAGTACGGGCAGAAACGAGTGTTATCCGAAATTTCTTTTCCACATTCTTCACAAAACATTATTATACTTCCTCTCTGTTGAGAATTTTAGACTTTTATCAACCCGTCCGCGCGTATGCTGTCGAACAGGTACTGTTGTGCCACGCCCTCCGCGCCGCGCGTACATTCGGGCAGACCGTTCGGGTAATACTCCGCCATAACGCGCCTTACCCAAACATCTTTCGGGAACGCGTCGAGCTTGTGGAACGCGAACAGCAACACGCAGTCCGCGACCTTATCGCCTACGCCGACTATTTGTTTTAGGTATTCCCGCGCGTTGCCGAGCGGCATCGCGTACACGCTTTCCAAATCCGTTTCGCCCGAATTTACGCGCCTTACCGCGTCGGCTATGTACCGCGCTCTGAAACCCGCCCTAAGCGGCGCGAGTTCCTCGGCGGTGATACCGCTCAGGCGCTTTGCACTAGGGAAAGCGAACCCGCCGTCTGCGCGTTCGCCGAAGTTTTCGCAAAGGCGTTCGATAATCCCCGATATTCGCGGAATGTTGTTGTTCTGCGAGATAATAAAGCCGATAAGCGTTTCAAAAGGCTCTTGCCGAAGTATCCGTATCCCCGCCGAATGTCCGCACGCGGATTTCAGAACGGGGTCGGCGGAAAACCGCCTTATGTATTCGCCGTAATCCGTGTTTAAGTCGAAATAATTTTCGAGAAACCCGCGGGAATGTTCGCTCTCAACAACAACGCCGTCCGCGGTTTCCCTCGCGGTAATCTGCTTTCCGCCGACTATCGCCCGAAAAACGCCGTCCGCGTCCTGTTTCCACCGAAAGCATTGTCCGCATTGGAACGTCCTTTTTATATCTATATCCGAATTTTTTATCACTAATTTCATATTTTTGAAAAACCTCTTGTTTGTTTCTTTAATTGCAAATGACCGTTTCTAGTAGCTAGAGAGTAGATGCTAGTAACTAGTATAGGTGCGCCCTGCGGGCGCGGAAAGATTGTCTTTAAGTCACCGCGTTGTTCGCGTTGTCGCGCGTTTGGCGTGGCTCAATTCAAGCGCCCCGCGCCCTTATCCCGCGTACCCTTACCGCCCCGCGTCAAACGCGCCCTTACCGCCTGTACCGCGCCGTTGCCCGACCGCCCGCAATTCGCCTGCGGCGAATTAACGCCGCTGTCGCGGCGTTGTTTTGCGCTTTGCGCAAAACGCGGGCTAGGTTGCCTGCGGCGCACCGCCCTCTCGTTTACTGCCGTCTAATTCACATCATATCTGAAATTTTATCCCAAATTTCATAAAAATTTTACAAAACCCCTTGATTATTTACTTTAATTATAATACAATATAAGTAAGAATTCAAGTACTTTGTACAGTTTTTCAAAAATTTGCACATTCTTTTCACGGATTGTACAAGTGAAAGGGAAGAAAGGAAGTTTTTATGAGAGAAAGTCTGCTTACGATACCGATTAACGAGGTGTTTGAACCGCGCGTGGGCTGTCCCATATGCGCTATGCGCAACACGGTTGAAACGCATATCAGCGAGTACATAATGGGCGCGGCGATGATGGAACCCGATGTCCGTATCGAAACAAATAAGCTGGGTTTCTGCCGTGAACACTACAATATCCTGCTAAAGCAGAACAACCGCCTGTCGCTTGCGCTGATGTTAAACACTCACCTCGCCGAACGCCGCAAGGAGATGTTTGACGGGAAAAGCGGTCTTAGGCGCTACTCCAAAAAAAGCACCCCCGAAGAGCAGACGTGCTTTGTATGCTCAAAAGTAAATTGGGGCGTGGAGCATATGCTGGGTACGCTTTACAATATGTGGAAAGACGAGGGTTTCAGAAAGCTGTACTCTCAGCAGGAATTTATCTGCCTAAAGCATTACGACCTGCTTATGCTCGGCGCTGTCAGGCACTTGAAAAAAGATGATTTGAAAACGTTCGCCGACGCTACGGATAAACTCGCGGGAGAGTATATGAAACAGCTCAACGAGGACGTTCAGCAGTTCTGCGACAGCTTTGACTACCGCAACGCCGCGAAACTCCACAGCGAGGATATGGAACACGTCCGCTCGTCAATCGAACGCGCGATAGAGTTCATAACCTCAAGAAAACCAGATGAAAACAGATAAGATATTTTGAATTAAGGTAAAGAAATGGATATTCTTGCTATTGAAAGCTCGTGTGACGAAACCGCGGCGGCGGTCGTGCGCGACGGCAGAGAAATAATATCGTCTGTTGTCGCTACACAAATAGAAGAACACAAATTATACGGCGGGGTAGTTCCCGAAATAGCCTCCCGCAGACATTGCGAGAGCATATGCGCGGTGACGGCGCAGGCGCTGGAGCAAGCGCATACCTCCGCCGAAAACATAGACGCGGTAGGCGTGACGTTCGCGCCGGGGCTTATCGGCGCATTGCTCGTCGGCGTAAACTACGCGAAAGCTCTCGCGTGGGGGCTCGGCAAACCGCTTATCCCCGTTCACCACATACGAGGGCATATCGCCGCGAATTACCTCGCTTACCCCGAACTGAAACCGCCGTATATGTGCCTTGTCGCGTCGGGGGGACATTCGCATATTGTCGAAGTCCGCGATTACACGGATTTTGCTGTTATAGGAAAAACGACCGACGACGCGGCGGGCGAGTGTTTTGATAAGGCGGCGCGGGCAATGGGATTTCCGTACCCCGGCGGGAAGTACATTGACGAGGCGTCGGCGCTCGGCGACCCGAACAAGTATACGCTCCCGAAACCGCACACGGCGCGTCCGTATGATTTCAGCTTTTCGGGACTGAAAACCGCCGTGATAAATCTAATCCACAATGCAAATCAAAAGGGCGAAGAAATCGACGCGAACGCGCTTGCGGCGTGCTTTCAGAAAACGGCAGGCGAAATACTCACCGACAAATTCATCGCCGCCGCCGAAGAATACGGCTATCGTAAAATCGCGCTAGCGGGCGGGGTTGCCGCGAACAGCGGACTGCGCGCAAGGCTTGCCCTTGTATCTTCCGAACACGGTATGGAGTTTTTCGTCCCTCCGCTTTCGCTTTGCGGAGATAACGCCGCGATGATAGGCGCGCAGGCGTTTTACGAGTATAAGCGCGGGAATATCGCCGACGAGAGTTTGAACGCCTGCGCGACAATGGCGATTGACGCGCGGTGTTATTAAACAAACGGAGCAGTTTATATGAAGAATATCGTTCTTATAGGTATGCCCGCCGTCGGGAAATCCACTATCGGCGTACTTCTCGCGAAATCCTTGGGATTTTCGTTTGTGGACACGGATCTGATTATTCAGCGGAACACAGGACGGCTGTTGCAGGATATAATCGACGCGGACGGTCTTGGCGAGTTCTGCCGATGTGAGGAGAACGCCGTTTTGGATGTTGCGGAAACGGAGAACGCCGTTATCGCGACGGGCGGGAGCGCGGTCTACAGCGAAAAGGGTATGCGTTTTTTGAAAGAAAACGGCGTTGTGATTTACCTCGCATTGCCTGTTGAGGAACTCGAAAACCGCCTGTCCGATATTACAACGCGCGGTATCGCGAAAGCGCCCGATGAAACGCTGGAGGATTTATTTGCCCGCCGCGCCGCGCTTTACGAAAAATACGCCGATACCGTGATAAACTGCGCGGGCAAATCCCCCGAACAGACCGTGCGCGAGATAATAAGCGCGGTTGCGCAGAAAACATAAGCGTTTCCGAAAATGCTTGTAAATAAAGAAAGTGGTGTTTAAAATGTCCGAAGAAGTCGCTGTTGAAAATACCGAACAGGGCGAAAGTTCTCTCCTGCCGGGTTTTAAAAGCACTTGTATGCGCATTGGCGCTATGATGATAATTATGTACGCGTCGCGGTGCGTGTGCAGGGTCGCGCTGTCGCTTTTAGCGCCGTGGTATTATGCGCAGAGCGATTTGACACAAACAATAGTCGATATGCTGTCGGCGGTGATTTTCTTGAATATTATTCCGATAGTTTCGGGAATGTTTTTGCTGAAATTCAACCTGAAAGAACGCGCACGCGGGCTTTACAAAAAACCGCGCTATTTCGGTCGTTCGTTCGGGATATTCCCCGCGGGTTACGGACTCAGCATTGCGTGCGCGCTTGTTACAATGCTGATAGGAAGTCTGTTTCCCGAAAACTCGCCCCTTTCCAATTCGTTCGCAGGGGCGCAGGACGCGCTCACTGCGGAAACTCCCGCCGCCGCAGTTCTGCGGTCGGCACACGCCGTTATCCTCGCGCCGATTTTTGAGGAATTATGGTTTCGCGGATTGGTTTTACAATCGCTCAGACCCTACGGAAACGGCTTTGCGGTGTTCATATCCGCGCTGATGTTCGGATTTGCCCACGCGAATTTGGGGCAGTTCCTGTATACGGCGGTAATCGGCGCAGTCCTCGCGTATGTGGCGATACAGACCGAAAGCATAGTGACCACTATGGTTATGCACGCGCTTTTAAATTCAATCGCGACAATAACATCTCTGTTTTTGATGAACGATGATGTGAAAGACTATATGATAAAACTAGGGTTGGGCATTATACCCGAAAGCGTTTCGCCCGCGGTGACGGTGTTCCTCGTGTGGACGAGCGCGGTGCTTTTGTTCGCGTTTTTCGGATTTATTTCGGCTATTGTAAAACTCGTTCACTTCAGGCGTTACCGCCTGCCGAAAGTTCAGACCGAACTTTCTTCGGGAAAGCGCTGGGGCATATTCCTGTCCCGCCCGACAGTCATAATAATGCTCCTTATGGCGTTCGACACAATGACGTTTTTGTATGTTACGCAGACGATTTATGAATTGATTTCCCAATTGATACATTAAAACCGCGAAAGCCCAAAATAATATTACAGGAGAAATAGAAATGAACAGTTCTCAAAACAGCAAATCATGGACAGACCCGATAACGGGGGAAGTATACACGAGCGAACCCGCAGTCCCGAAAAGCACGGGCGTTCCCTTGCGAAAAGAGCAAAGCGACGTTATGCCCCCGCCGAACCCCGCGCGGAACACGGCGAACGCCGTTCCCACGCCCGTCCCGCGCCCCGCGGTTACGCCGAGCGCCGTACCTGCGCCCGTACCGCGCGGCGTTGTGCGCTTTTGCGAACATTGCGGAGGAGTGCTTGACGCGGGAGCGACCGTATGCCCGTGCTGCGGTGGTTCTGCCGCAGGCGCGCCAGCCGTCACGCCGTCGGCTCAGCCTATTGTAATCAACAACAATGTTTTCGTCAATGCGCCGAATAATATGAATAACCTCAATAATTACGTTACGCAGGATCCGTCAAAGCAGAGGAACAAATGGGTCGCGTTCGTGCTTTGCCTGTTTATGGGGTATTTCGGCGCGCATAAATTCTACGACGGAAAATTAGGCATCGGACTTGTGTATTTCTTCACGTTCGGACTGTTCGGCTTGGGCTGGTTTATTGATATATTCAGAATACTTGCAAAGCCTAATCCGTATTATGTTAATTAAAAACTACTTGAAATTCGGCGAAAAAAGTAGTATTATATACTTATAAGAAATAAATAAAGAGAGGATTTTTATTTATGGATAAGAAACAAAGTATTAGAAGAAAACTCGTGATGTTTGTCGTTCTGATAATCGGAATTTCAAATATGCTGTTCGCGGTGATTTCGGGATTGTCAACGATTACGAGAATACGCAATAAGACCGAGCAGATTTATCTTGCAAGCGCAGAATCCACCGCGCGCGAGATGTCTGATTGGTTCGACAAGCAGGTGCGCACGGTCGACAGCCTTGTAGAGGCGCTCGGCGCGGGGAACTATGACACAACGCTGTTTTCGCAGAGCGAGGATTATCTTATAGATATGCTTGACGTAGACAGCGATATTTACTGCCTTTATATGGGCAGACCCGACAAGTCGTGCGTATTCTCCGACCGTTGGGACGCCGCCGCGAACGACTACGACCCGACAACGCGCGAATGGTACATAGACGCGGTAAACACGGACGGCACGGTGATTTCCGCGCCGTATACGGACGTTTCCACGAAGAAAATGGTTATCACGCTGTCCAAGGCAATAAGGAAAAACGGCGAAGTGACGGCGGTTCTCGCGTCGGATATATTTATCACGTCCGTTGTTGAAATAACGAACCGCACCGCCGAGGGCGAGGAGTTTTATCCGATACTCCTTGACGCGGACAACGGAATTGTCGTACACAAAAACGCGGAGTTCCTCCCGACGGTTGACGCAAACGAAAACGACGTGATAACCAACGCCGCCGACATAGATTTTGACGAGTGCATAAACGCGCCCGACGCGTCCGTTTTCAAGGCAAAGGATTATGACGGCAAACAGAGCGTTTTCGCGAAACAGCCTGTCGGCGATACGGGCTGGCACTTGATTTTGTCAACGCCGTCCTCAAAATTCTACAGCGAAACCACATCGATTTCGATTATGTCAATGGCGTTCTTCCTCGTGTTCTTAGTAGCAGATACGGCTCTGCTCGCTATGATAATTACAAAGAAACTGAAACCCCTGAACGAACTTCGCCGCGCGTCAAGCGCAATGCTGAACGGTCAGTTGTCGTATACGAGCAATTACACCGTACCCGACGAGATAGGCACGGCCTGCACTTCCACCGAACAGGCGATGAAGAAAATTCTCACATATGTGCGGGATATTGACGTAAATTTGAGCAATATGTCGCAAGGCAAGTTCAACAATGTTATGTCGCTTGACTATATCGGAGATTTTGCGAATATCAAAGTTTCAATGCAGACTATACAGACATCTCTTAGGAGAACGCTCCTCAAAATAAACGAGATAGCGGGGCGCGTCGCGGGCGGTTCAAACGAACTTTCGGGCGCGGCGACCGAACTTTCAAACGGCGCGGCAAAGCAGGCGGGCGCGGTTGACGAACTTTCAAGCGCGATTGTATCCGTATCCGCGAAAGTCCAGAACACCGCGGACAACGCCGCGACCGCCGCCGAAATCGTCACGACAATGGGGAGAAACGTATCCGAGGGCAACGCGAGTATGGAACAGCTTATCGCGGCGATGAAACACATCAACCAGACCTCCGAGGAAATCAAGAACATCAACAAGACGGTCGAGGACATTGCGTTCCAGACGAACATTTTAGCGCTTAACGCGGCGATAGAGGCGTCACGGGCAGGCGCGGCAGGCAAGGGCTTTGCGGTTGTCGCGGACGAGGTGAGAAACCTCGCGTCAAAGTCTGCCGAGGCGTCCGCAACGACAACGAAACTGATTGTCGAGGCGGTCAAGGCGGTAGAACAGGGCGTTAAACTCACGCAGGCGACTGCGGAGTCGCTGACTACGATAGTGTCGGGCACGAACAGCACGATAGAACTCGTGAACAACATCGCGTCCGACGCGGTAAGCGAGGAACAGGAGCTCCAGCAGATAAGCGCGGAAATGGACGCGATTTCCGCCGTAGTCCAAAGCAATACCGCGACAGCGGAGCAGAGTGCTGCGTCCAGTCTGACGTTGAATGAACAGGCGGCGGAACTCAAACAGATGACGGATCAGTTCAGCTTGTAGTTTTTAGAGAGTAGTTGTTAGTGACTAGTTATGCGCGGGCGTTCGCCCGCGCATTTGCTTTTAGAGGCTAGAAGTCAGAGGCTAGAGGCTAGAAATCGGCGTAGCATCCGTAAACCGCCCCGCCGTAGGCTGTGAAAGTTTCGCCAGCCTTTTCAAAGGCTGCGGGAGTCCAGAGGGCAGAGCCCTCTGGTCGCCGCCCGCAGGCGGCGAAATCCCCACGCTCAAGAGCTCCGCAAGGGGGTGAATGCCCGCGTAGCGGGCAGAGGGGGACGCCCTGCGATAGAGGGCGTCCCCCTTGCGCCTAGTGGAGCGCACGAAGTGCGCGGAACGGTCGCCTT
>CANRAS010000009.1 GCA_947628655.1 uncultured Clostridia bacterium
GCAAAGCCAAATTTGTTTGCACCGCATTGCTATGCGGATTTTTTCAGTATCGTTAGTTTGTACCGCCAAACGGCGGGGAATTGCTGTTGATATTAAACGCGCCCGATTGTTTTGTTCAGTCTGCGTAACAGTTTCACCAGCGGGTACACCAAAAATCCCGCCGCGAAGTTGCCTGCGGCGTGAACGCAGTCGAACGAAAACCCCGCCGCTATCCACGCTAATGTCTGCTTGAAGTTCAGATGAAACATCAGCGCCTGCGCGGGCGCGTAGAGCGTACCGAACGCCAGTCCGTGCAGTCCGCAGATTATCGGGTATATCCACGCAAATTTCGCGGGAAGTTCTTTCGGCAGTAACATTGTAACTCCCCATAAAACCGTCCAGATATACAGGTACGGTATCCACCACAGCGCAAACCCCGAAAACATTCCGTTCAGCAAAACGTATATATAAATCGGGATAAGCGCCTTTACGCGGTAACAAATCGTGAACGTCATTGTGAACATTCCGAGCAGATGTATGTTCGGCGCCCATTCCATAAGGATTTTGGAGCAGTACATAATTGCACCGAGCATTGCGAAAACCGCCATTTCCTTGACAGAAAGCGCGGGTTTGTTTCGTCGCTCTTTTGAGGAATTACCCTCGCGGGTTTCCTGTAAACGGCGGCTCATGCGGCGGGCTGAACAGCGTTCGCGGACGTGTAGACGAGTTCGTAAGTATCGCCGTCCGCTATTGTAATTCCCGAAGCGCCCGTGGCGGTCGGCGCGCCGTCCTTGCACAGCGCCCAATATGCGTTGTCGAGGTCATAATCGGCTCTGATACCGTTCACCGTTTTGATGTACAAGCCGAACTCGCTTTCGTCGCCCGCAACCAAATTATTCTCGACAAGAATTTTTTCGAGATTGTCGTTGTCGGAATGAACGGTAAGCGTTACTGTCTTGCCGTCGGCGGTGACCTCGATATTCACCGTGTTCTTTCCTTCGCCGATTTCCGCGTCGGTTGTGTATTCGGCTGAAGTCCACACACCGCTTTCGGCAGACGAATTTTCAGCCGAACCGCTTGTTGAATTGACCGCGGAAGATACCGTGCTTGCAGTACTTGCAGTACTTGCGGTTGACGAGCCTGCGGAATTGCACCCCGCAAGCGTCAGCGTCACGGTAAGCGCAAAGATAGAAATAATTTTTTTCATAGTTTGTTCCTCTTTTCGATTGAATTATCCAAAGGAGAAACTCAAAGACCGCGTTTCAATTGCCCAAACACGTCCTTGCCTGTTCACGGCGGGGCAAGCATTCCGACTGTTACGATAGTGGCTGCTGCCGAAGAATTTCACTCCTGTTCCCTTGCCGTCTTACGCCGAGTGCGCAAAGAGCAGTTTTCAAAGCCTGCCGACCGCCTTAAAAGCCGTCCCTCGCGCTCCCGAACGCTTAACAACGCCGATAAGCGTTCCGCCGCGTTTCCCATTGAACGTTAATATTATAACACCATTCGCGGGGTTTGTCAAGTAGTTGTTAGAGGTTAGAAAATTCCCCGCCGTTCAGCGGGGAATTTTTGTTTTCGGATTGTGCAAAAGATAATTTAAAGAAATGAGAGCGTTGACCGACATTACATCCCGTCAACCATAAAATACGCCTCAGCCTGCCGTATGGTGCTGCGAATTTGATTATCGTTCCATAGGTTGATGTAGCCGTTTTGCGGAAGATTTTTGTAAACAGTTTCCACCTCTTCACGAACGCCCTTGGCGTATTCGTACATACTGCCATGATACTGCCTGCCGTTAATTCCGCGCGACTGCACGGCTGTGCGCACGCTTTGACTTCGCTCGTCCCTGATTGAAATGACAGCGTTTTTCGTTTCGTCGAGTTTTCCCATAAGCGCTTGCAAATCGTTTGAAAGCGCGACCGCGCTGTTGTATTTGTTTACGGCTTCCGCGGCTGCGCTGCAATCGCTGTCGTTTGCGCTTTCGGAGATTTTTTTCAGTTGGTCAGCCGTTTCCTGTAAATCGGAGAGCGCCGCCAATCTTTCGGAAATGCTGATATTTGCTTTTATTATGCCGATGTTTTCGAGCAGGCGCGTATGTATTTCATCAAAATCGGGCGGTTCTTCGCCAAAATTTTCAACATACGAGTTTAGAACAAACTGCGTTATTTTAATGTTTTGTTCAAGCACCTTAGCCGCGTCGGAAATTTTAGTCGGCTGTTCAAAATATCCTTTTACATTCGCGTATGGAATTGTTTCGCGTTCGCTTGACACAATGCCGTTTTCCAAATCTTTCACATCCTGATCTGTCAGATTTAGCATTGTGTCTGAGATTTCGGCACGGACTTTTTCAATGTCGCCCATATTCTTCTTTTGAATTTTCCAATTGTAATTATACTCCTTGCCGAGTGCGATAAATTCAATGTTCATCCGCATATAAAGGTCGTTTACATCTGCCGACAATTTTGCGTTAAGCCGACGAATAAAGAACAGCGACGTGACGGAATTAATAACGCCGTGTACGAGTTTCAATACGCCCTCGCCCAGCGTTCCCGCGAAACGTACCGCCGCCTGCGCTACAGCCAGAGCCGCCTCGGCAATTGCAATTGATGCGTATATCGCGGCTTTTGCTATCTCAAATCCCGCGATTTCACAACCAATGACAGGCGCATAGAAAACCCTTTTCCACCAGTTCATACGGTCAAGCCTAATTCTGCAATCGTTTATTCTCTCGTTCAACGCGTCGATTTCACCGTACAACTTCCGCACCTTGATTTTCGCGTCTTGAAGCGAATGTTCGGCATTGCCGATTTTTTCTCTGCACACCTCAACGGCGCGCGTCAGGCAGTCTTTCACCGCCGTAAGCGTTTCTTCGAGCTTGTATGTGTTAAACGAGAAAGCAATCGAAAAACTTGCGCTTTTGAAACTTCTGTAATCCGCATAAAGCGAAATTTCTGTCGTCATACCGCAGAGCGTGCTTTCCGTGTTGATGGAGATAAACCCCATTTGATAAGACAACCGCGCTTGACATTTAAGCAAGCCCGCAATTGAAATCATACCGTCGAAATAAAAAGACGTTTCGCCGGCGGACATCTGCAAAAAGAACACCACGCCCTTTTGCGAAATGTCAAGGAATTGTTTTAAAGCACTGTTTTCGGGCAAATCAACAGGCGCTTTCTTAAACTCTGACGAAGAAATTTTTATAATCCCCAAATCAATTTCAGACAGCATTCCGAATGCTAGAGCGCCGTTGTTCGGAAAAAACGAAAACAGCGCTTTGAGCGACAATATTTCAAGCACATGAATTTCCGCGCAAAAGAAAAATCCCGCTTTTACTTCCATACCGTTTGCCAGCTCAATCGGCTCGTCCGCAGCAGAAAAATAAATCTGAGGGCGCAGGGACAGATTTCCTTCGGCGTCAATGTAATAATGACGCATATTGAATTTGTCGGTGAGATAATAGCCGCCGCCGTGCGGTTCTTTCTTGACTGCAACATAACCTTTTTCAAGGCGCAGTTGTTCCGCGCCGATGTTCTTGTTGAAAAAGCTGATAATTTCTGTAATATCACCGTTATTCAACCAATTCGGATCAAATTTTTTCTCGAAATTAATTTTGAAATAATCAATGCAAAGAATGCTGTCCAATATTTCTATACCCGAAATGTTCAATCCTACGATATTTTTTACAAGCGATGAAATCGTGAGTTTGCCCGTTGCAAGGCTTATCATCTGCACATTTAAACAGCCGTTGAACGCAAGTTGTACTGCGCCGAACATAAACAATTCCCGCAGTTGTATTTCGCCGAGTATGCCAAAAGTCAGCCCGTTGCCGTAACCTATCGTGAGCACCGCGTCGCCGAGGCAGAAATCGCCGAAAAGATTTACAAAATTCTTTGTAACAAACGCCGCCGAAAGCATTACACGTTTGGGTGACAGAGTGCAGTCCAGCGCGAATTTTGCATCAGAAAACGCGTTTAAAGTAAGCGCTCCCGACACTTCAAAGCAATAGTTCGGACTGCTGCCTGTGAATTTTAAAATCAAGTCCTCAACGCTTAAAAAATTATTGGACAGGCGCGGCAGCGACAGCGCGAAATAATATGCGCCGCCGCGGTCTTTGCCTGCGAAAAACGCAAGACTTTTTATTCCCAATAATTCGCCCAGAAACTTATCCAATACGCCGCCGCGCGTTTCGGAAAATTCGTAGTCCGTATAAAGGCAGTATTCGCCGTTAAACAATTTTGCAGGCGGAGAAATTGCTTCCTTTTTGCCGAACGGATTTAGCAGTCTGCCGATGTCGATGTCGGATGAACCTTTTAAAACGCAGAAATAAAAATTATCTATGCCGATGAAATTTTTGGCTTTTACTATCAAGTCCGCGATTATCCCGTTGCTCTCGCTTTTGCAGTCTTTTTCCGAAACCGCGCACAAGAAACCGCTTGCTTTCGCTTGGGCATTTTCGCCTTTCAAAGTAATTGCCGTGAATTTCAGATTATCTGTATCAACCGAAAAAAGACGGTGATCATCGCTAATGCTAAAGCTGATGTCGGCGTTTATCCGCGGCAGAAAATTCGGCAAAACACCGCACAATGTATCGTACAAACTTTTATCAAGCTGTGATATTAAACCGTCCGCGCTGCTGCGGCTTATGCTCAGCCGACCTTGAAAGCAGTTTTTTCCGCGCCGACGTATGTACGCGGCAGCCGCGTCATAGCCGAACAGCGTTCCGTATACACCGACGCTCAACGAAAAATCCTTTTCGTTCAAACGACCACTTCCTTAAAATTCTTCGGGCATTGTCAGCGCCATTTTGTCAAGCACCTTTGGACGCGCCGTATTCCAGATGTTGAAACTCAGCCTTTTGACGTTGAATATTTCAATATCGCTTGGAATAAGACCGTCCGCAATTATTTCAAGCGACAGCGCGTATTCGGTTGTTTTTTCGGTTTTAGTTGAATTAATGTTTAAGAAAAGCATTTTCAAGCGGAATTTTATAGAATTCAAATCAATATTTGTGGCTTTATCAACGTTTTCGCCGGACTTAATTTCACTTATAACTTTGTCCGTTGTAAGCATATCTTCACCTTGCAATTTTGTCAATTTGTTGAACTGGTCAACCATATCTTGTAAGGAAATTTCCGCCTTGTTATCAATGTCCATCGGCGCTGCAAATATCTGATAGCCGTCGTCCTTTTTTATGTAATACGCGCCCAGATCAACTCCCATAAACATAAATTCAAGTCCTACAGACAGTTTTGGCTTTTCGGCTGTTTGCAAGTTTTCCATGTAAAGTTCCTCCCTCAATATCGCATCTTGAACTGTTCTTGACGGAATAAATCCATCAAGAACGATAACCTTCTGATTTCGTCCGAGTTTCATATAATATCCCGCGCCCGTCTTGCCGTTGATACGTCTGTATGTGTTATGGGATATACAAAGGGGCAAAAGATACACCATTGAGCCTTCGGGCGGTTTTCGCGACGAAATTTCTCCCATTAAAACATGCGCGCCTTGAACCCATATGCGGACGGCGGGATTTTCCTGACCGTTGTTGGTGCAAAGGAAATCTGTTACAGTTTCTTGTGTCGTGGAATAGTATATCCTGTTGCGTTCCGCGCAGCAGGTACTATATTCAATTCCTAAGGCTATCATCAATTTCCGCCACGAGCTGTACGGACGGTCATAGTAGGGCTTGGGGTCAAATGTACTGCCCTCGGCATTGGCAAAGACCGTACCTGCGTTAAAAGTGCGCTTACCACTTAATATTGACGTGACCGGTACGGCAATATAGCCGTCGGGATATTCCTCTTCGGTAAACCACAAATCGTGGTATGTATAAAAATCGGGATTTCGTTCGCTTGGGCGAAATACCGCGCGTAAATCCTCGTTTATACCGCAGTCAAGCTCCGCGGCAAACGCTGTCGGCGGGAGCGTCACTAATTTAATCGCCATTTTAGAACCTCCTTGTGAAATTAATTATACCCTTTCAATAATTCATCGCCTGGTTTTTACCTGCCAAAACAACAATTGTTCAGGCGAAAAATGCCGTTCGCAAATGTTTTACGGCGGTTTTAGCAAGACAAACTGTATAATTTATATTATTCCGTATAGGTTTTAAAAATGCAGGATTATTTTGGAACGTGCAGACAGGGGATTTGTTCATTTGTCAATGATATGACTTTCCTCAAAAAAATTAGGAAAACCCCTTGACAAATCAAAAATAATATGTTATAATAATTAAGCCGCATGTGTAGGGTATGGGAAAAGTATGCGCAAAATGCGGTTTTGCGCGTCGCCTTGACACAGCGAGAACCGAAAAGAGGTATTTATTATGTACGCAGTTATTGAAACAGGCGGAAAGCAGTATCAGGTAAAAGAGGGCGATGTTCTCTTTATCGAAAAGCTGGACGCAGAGGGCGAAGTTACATTCGACAAGGTAATTATGGTAGGCGGGGACGACGGCAATGTAAACGTCGGCGCACCGTATGTTGACGGGGCAAGCGTAAAGGCTACCCTGCTGAAGAACGGCAAGGCGAAGAAAATTACGGTATTCACCTACAAGCCGAAAAAGCACGTTAAGAGAAAAATGGGTCACAGACAGCCTTACAGTCAAGTGAGAATAGAAACCATCAACGCGTAATGTTAAAGTGTGTTTTCCGTTTGGGAGAATTTGATAAAGCGAAATCCTTTGCGGGATTTGAAATAAGCGGTCACGCAGGATACGGCACAGAGGGCAATGACATCGTGTGCGCGGCGGTAAGTTCCTGCACGATGCTTGTGTGCAATGCGATTACCGAAAATTTCGGCGCAAACGCCGAAGTTACGGTGGAAGAAAACCGCATTTCGCTTGAGCTTTGCAAGCCGTCAAGCGAGGCGCAAAAGCTGATCTCGGCGCTTTATCAGCATCTCGAAACGCTTTCGGAGGACTACACGAACATCAAGGTAAGTGTTATTTGAGGAGGTAAGATTATGATTAAAATCAGCTTGCAATATTTTGCACATAAAAAAGGTATGGGTTCGACCAAAAACGGTCGTGACAGCGAGTCCAAAAGACTTGGCGTTAAGCGCGCGGACGGTCAGTTCGTTCTCGCGGGAAACATTCTCGTAAGACAGCGCGGCACGCACATTCACCCCGGCAACAACGTAGGTATCGGCAGCGATGATACTCTGTTCGCGCTCGTTGACGGCAAGGTGAAGTTCGAGCGCCTCGGACGCGACAGAAAGCAAGTAAGCGTATACGCGGACTGATTTGCTAATTTATGCTGTTAAGCCGGATAAACGTCCGGCTTATTTGCTTATTGATTTGCGGCTTTGAATAGCCGATAAAACGTTGCGAATAATAATATCGGCGTATTTGTCACGCTTGGCGGAAAGGAGCGGCACATATGTTTGTAGATAAGGTTGAGATTTCGATAAAAGCGGGAAACGGCGGAAACGGCGCGGTGTCGTTCCATAGAGAAAAGTATGTGAATGCGGGCGGACCTGACGGCGGTGACGGCGGTAAAGGCTCCGATATTGTGTTCGCGCCCGACGACAGCCTGTCAACGCTTATTGATTTTCGCTACAAGAAAAAATACATCGCGCCTGACGGCGAACCGGGCGGTGCAAAACGCTGTTCGGGTAAGTCAATGGACGCGACTGTAATAAAAGTTCCGCGCGGTACAGTAATAAAAGATAAGCACACGGGGCGTATTCTCGCGGACATTTCCGACGGTCCCGTGGTCGTGGCGCGCGGAGGAAAAGGCGGTAAGGGCAACGCGCGTTTCGCAACTCCGACACGGCAGATACCTCGCTTTTCAAAGCCGGGTTTCCCGGGTGAGAAATTCGACGTGGTTTTGGAACTGAAACTCTTAGCCGACGTGGGGTTGGTCGGATTTCCAAACGTCGGGAAATCTTCGATTATCAGCGTAGTCAGCGCGGCAAAGCCCGAAATCGCTAACTACCACTTCACGACGATAACCCCCGTTTTGGGCGTAGTAAAGCGCGGCGAGAAATCGTTCGTTATGGCGGATATACCTGGACTTATCGAGGGCGCGTCCGAGGGCGTGGGTTTGGGTCACGAATTTTTACGGCACGTTGAGCGGTGCAGGCTTATCGTTCACGTTGTGGACGTTTCGGGTATAGAGGGGCGCGACCCGAAAGAGGATTTTGAGAAAATAAATCACGAACTCGCGAATTTCTCTGAGGAACTCGCAGAACGTCCGCAGATAGTCGCGGCGAACAAGTGCGACCTTGCGGCAGATGAACAGATAGCCGAATTTGAAGAATTTATCAAGGAAAAGGGACTTTCGATGTTCCGCGTTTCGGCGGCGACAACCGACGGACTTGACGCGCTTATCGACGCGGTTATTGAAAAACTCGACACGCTCCCGCCCGTCAAACGCTATGAAACGGAACCTCTTACGCTTGAAGAACTCGCGCAGATAGCCGAGCAGAAACGCGCGTTTACCGTGACGAAACAGGACGGCGTTTATATCGTGGACGCGGAGTGGCTAGCGCCGATTTTGTCGGTCGTGAATATGGACGATTACGAGAGTTTACAGTACTTTCAGCGCGTACTCCGTTCAAGCGGGATAATTGACGAACTCGAACGGCAGGGCATACAGGACGACGACCTTGTTTCCGTTTTGGATTATGAATTCAGTTATGTAAGATAATCAAGATAAATTCGACTGCGGGTGAGGTGAACCATTATCGTGGACGGCTTATTGAATACGGTTATTGAACAAATGGAACGCTCGACGGCGGGCAGTGAGGAAACGGCACGGCGCGTTATGGAGATGTGCGGTGCGGACGGAATAAAAAACGCGCTGTTTTTCGGCGACGATGTTTTCACACCGCGCCTTATCGCCGAAAAAACGGGGGCAAAGGTTCTCGCGGCGTTTTACGAGGAATACCGCGCAGAGAAAGCAAAGGCGCAGGGTCTGGACGCTAAAACCGTCGGTGCTTACGAGATACCGCAAACCGACGGCGGGTGGGATTTCATCTGGTATAACGGACTTACCGAACCCGACGGGATTTCCCGCAGGATTGAAATTCTGCGCGAGGGTCTTGCAGACGGCGGGACGGCGGTTTTCAGAACGCTTTGCTGGCTTATCGAACCGTCGCTTGACACGAAAGGTTACGTTGAACGCAGGTTCGGGCGACCCGTACCGCTGGACGAAGTACTGCGAATTGCAAAGGAACAGAAGTTCTCTATAGTTGATTTTTACATCGCGCCGAAATCCGACTGGCGCAGTAATTTCTATGAACCGATGAAAGCGCTTGCGAACGGCATAAAGGACGAACGCGAAAAAGCGGACGACGGCGAGGAGTTCGGCATAGGAGAAATAGAAAAGGAAACATATATGTTTGAACTCCATAGCGAGGAATACAGTTTTGTGTACTATGTTCTGAAAAAACGCGCATAAACGCGGATTTTTTGGAAACTACAGAGGAGAGGGTGCTACGGAATATTTAACAGAAAAAGAGGCGTTCGCCTACAGTCCGAACGCGCTGGCGTTTTACGGCGACAGCGTTTATGAAGTTCTTGTGCGGTCGCGTCTTATAATAGAACATCACGCAAACGCAAATCTTCTTCACAATATGACCGTGGAACGCGTCCGCGCGAACTATCAGTCGGAGGCGGTGAACATTCTCGAACCGTTGCTCAGCGAACGCGAGGCGGACGTTCTGCGGCGAGGAAGAAACGCGGGCGGGCTTTCCGTTCCGAAAAGCGCGAAACCGTCGGAATATCGGCGGGCAACGGGATTTGAAACGCTGTTCGGCTATCTCGCGATTTCGGGGCAAACAGAGCGGTTGGAGGAGCTTTTCAACGCGGTTTACAACGCTTTGCCTACATAATCTTATTTTATTTTAATAAGGGGTAATATGGGCAAGGAAAAGAAAATCACCGCGCATACAAAACAGCGCACGGTTCTGCGGTGGACGGCTGACATAACCGTTATACTGATTGCATCGGCGATTTATTCGCTAGGCGTACATTGCTTTATTTCGCCGAACGATATTGCGCCCGGCGGAGTAACGGGCGTTTCGATAATCTTATCGAATTTCACTCCCGTAAAAATCGGCACGCTGATTTTTGTGCTGAACATTCCGCTGATGATTTTGGGGTTTATTTACCTGTCAAAAGCGACGATGATAAAAACGGCGGTTTCCGTCCTGGCAATAACCGTGCTGACCGATATTTTCAGCGAAGTTATGCCGACATACAGCGCGCACGGCGGGAACGGCATTATGGCGGCGATTTTCGGCGGTGCGCTTATGGGCATAGGATTGGGGCTTAATTATCAGCGCGAGGGAACATCGGGCGGTACGGACATAATAATCAAAATGATCCAAAGCCGAAACCCCGATTTGAAAATAGGCGCGATAACCGCCGTTCTGGATATTGCTGTTGTGAGTATGGGAATGTTGGTGTACCGCGATATTAACGTTGTGCTGTTTGCGGTCGTGGCGATTTTCGTGCAGTCGAAGTTTATCGACTTCCTTGTATACGGAACTCAGGAAAGCCGTTTTCTTATGATATTTTCGGAACATTCCGAAAGCATATCCCGAAAGCTGTTGGAGCAAAAACGCGGCGTAACCTTGTTTAATGCGGTCGGCGCGTACAGCGGTACGGAACTTCGGGTAGTGGTTACGGCTGTTCATAGGACGGCATACAGCAAGGTAAAACGCATAGTCCGCGAAACCGACCCTGCGGCGTTTGTAATCACGACAAGCGCAGGCGAGGTACTTGGCAAAGGCTTTGCGGAAAACAGCAACTAGCAACGTTATAACTAAAAGACAATCTAATATGCGCACGAAGTGCGCACCTAAACTAGTTACCAGCGACTATTCTCCGGTAACTGAAACATAAAGCTGTTTATAAAAGAAAAGGTAACTTATAAATTTCAAGGAGGACAATATGTCAGGACATTCTAAGTGGAGTACAATTAAACGTAAAAAGGGAGAAAAGGACGGCGCACGCGCAAAGGTTTTCACGAAAATAAGCCGTGAGATACTCGTCTGCATAAAGGAAACGGGAAGTGCAGACCCCGCGAACAACTCGCGCCTTGCATCGCTTGTTCAGAAAGCAAAGATGAACAATATCCCGAACGACAACATAGATCGTCTGCTGAAAAAAGCGGCGGGCGGCGGTGAGAAAAACGACTACGAAAACTGCGTTTACGAGGGCTACGGTCCCGGCGGAGTAGCAGTTATCGTGGATTGCCTTACAGACAACCGAAACCGTACCGCGGGTGAAATTCGGCACTATTTTGACAAGTTCGGCGGTAATCTCGGCACGGCGGGGTGCGTCAGCTTTATGTTCTCGCTCAAGGGCGTCATCGTGCTGAACAACGAGGACGAGGACATTGACGAGGACAAGGCAATGGAGGACATTCTTGAAAGCGGCGCGGACGATTTCTCGTTTGAAAACGGCGTTATAGAAATCACGACCGATCCGAACGAGGTTCAAAACATCGCGCAGGAACTTACAAACAGAGGATACGAAGTCCTGTCCGCAGAGGCGGCGCAAGTGCCGAGTACTTATACTGCGCTTACCGATGAAGAACAGCAGAAAAAAATGGGCTTGCTGTTAGAGGCAATGGAAGATAACGATGATGTTCAAAACGTTTGGCACAATTGGGACGAATAACAGTTTATAGTGCATAGTGCATAGCGATAAGTATGAATAGAGTTGCCCGCTCTCGCGGGCAATTCTATTGTCTTTGGGGTCAGGCGTTGACACACTCGGTGTTTTAACGCCCCTTTCCCGCCGTCAACAGTTTATAGTGCTGAGTTAAAAGTGTATAGTAATAGCGTCCACCCCGCCGAAGGCGGGGTGGACGCGTGTTATAATATAATCAGATCCAGGCTGTGTCACTTCTTACTTCTTACTTCTTACTTCTAACTTCTTACCTCTACTCGCCTTTCACTATCAATTTCAAAACATCAACAGGGCTTGCGGTTTCCAGCATATGACTGATTGCGCTTGTACAGGCTTTGTAACGCTCGAATGTTTCGCGGGCTTGTTTTTCGTTGCCGTAGACTTTCCACATACCTGTAAATCGGCACTTTTCCCTGTTTATAAACCCGCGCACATCGTTTGGCGGGTAGCCTAAAAACAGCCCTATCTCGTGCGGAAATTCGGGTTCGCTTTTTATTCGCCGAGCAAGACGCGCTATACAGCGTTCGGGGCTTTCGCAGTTGTAACCGCGTTCCGTAAGGATACGCCGCGCGTCGGGTGCTTTCAAATCACGGCGCAGACGGGATATTCTGTAAACATACACAAGCGTCCGCGTATTGACCGTTCCCAACGGCAGAGCGCGCAGACCCTTTTGGCGCAAAAGCGCGTTCCAACTGCGCAGTATCTCGTTATCCCTGCCCGAAAGTTCCGCCGAAAAAAGACTGCCCGTTTTTATTCCCGTAAGCGTCGGCGAACAGTTTTTAATCATAATCTCCTCGCTCATATTTTCCTCCGTTTCTTTATTAGAGTTAGCATTAACTAACTATATTATATTACTTTCTTTTGATTTTGTCAAGGGGGTGTATCAGTTTATAGTGCTGAGTGCTGAGTGAATAGGATTAAATGTGCGTGTGGGGTTATTATGGCGGGTTTTGGGGGAATTATTCGGAGCGCTGGCAATCGGCTCAAAGACAATCTAAAATTGCCCGCCGTAGGCGGGCAACTAACAAACAGCAGGCAAAGCCTGCTGTTTGAGGGTAATCCGCTTTGCGGATTACCCGCTAACTGCTGACAACTATCAAACTAAAAACTATCCAATATATCCCCGACAAGAAAAACATTCTGCGGTTTCAGGATTTCGGCGACGGTTTCGGCGGTTTCCGTTCCGCGCAGGTCGGAGAAGTGGTTATATGCGACTGCTCCGCTTTTAGTGCGCGTTACCGCGAACGTGTGTATGCGCGGGTCAATCCTGCCGAATTTGTAGCTTAAAACGCCCGTTTTCCCTGTGGTAAGCGCGTTTTCAAACTCCGCTAACGTTTTGTACTTTCGGGAGCGCAGTCCGTAAGCGGAAAAACACCTGCCGATACCGCTCGGAAAGTTCCCGAACAGTCCGTGCGGAATTGCGGGGACGGACGCAGAACATTCAAATTCTGCCGAAAGTTTCAAGAAATCTACGCTTTCTCCAGCCAAAACCATAGCATTATATGCGGCGATTACTCCGCAGCAAACCCTGCTCATTTTTACGCTGCGAAATTTCAGTTCGGCAAACGCACCGCCGCTTTGGAAAATAAGCGCGCCGTTTGGCAGGCGGTTTTCGGAAAAATCGGGGCACCGCGCGGTATTGTATTCATAAGCCCGCAGAAATCTGCGCGGTAAATCGGGAAATCTCGTCCATTTGCGCATAAAATCCTCCGTTTCAAGTAAGCTGTTGTAATTGTATTATAGCACAAAGAGGCTTTGCCCCAAACCAATATTATGTTCCTTTGAAGTATACGGTTTATCCTGTTAAAGATATAATGTTTTATATATTATAACATACGGCAAATGTATTTGTCAACAATTTACACTCCCTTGACAACCCGCCGAACAAATGCTATAATAGACTAAAGGGAAGTGAGGACGATGAAACTGCCGAAGAGGTTATGCGAAAACTGTTTTTCGCGTATCGAAAACCCGCGCTGCGCGTGTCCCGTGTGCGGATATTCGCGGGGGCGTGCTATGTCCAAAATGCCCGCAGAAGATTACGACCGCCGACCGCCCCTTTCGCGCGGGACAAGGCTTTGCAAACGTTACGTTATCGGCGGGAGTATCGGCAACGGCGGGTTCGGCATAACCTACCTCGCGTTTGATTTGCTCGAACAAAGAATTGCCGCAATAAAAGAATACTTTCCGTCAGACCTTTCGCACCGCGACAGGAATTTGTGCGTTGTACCGAACAGCGAAAAATGCGCCGAGCAGTTCAACATAGGCGCGGAGAAGTTCTTTGACGAGGCTGAAATCGTTCGTAAGTTCAACGGCAACCCGAACATCGTCAGCATTTACGAGTGCTTTTACGAAAACAATACTGCGTATTATGTCATGGAGTATCTCGACGGCGTAACTCTCGAAAAGTACGTCGCCGAACACGGCGCTCTCCCTCCCGCGCAGGTTATGTATATTGCGGATAAACTGACTATGGCTCTTGTCGTTCTGCACAGCGGGAATGTTCTCCACCGCGATATTTCGCCCGACAACATTATGCTCTGCCGTGACGGGAATGTAAAGCTGATTGATTTCGGCGCGGCGCGGCATTATTTGTCGGATAATTCGGCGAATTATACCGTGATAATGAAAAACGGCTTTTCGCCTGCGGAGCAGTTCTCGCAAGGCGCGGAGATCGATTTCCGCGCGGATATTTATTCGGCGGGCGCGGTGCTTTTCTACGCGCTGACGGCGAACGTTCCCGAAAATCCGTATATCCGTATGGAAAACGACAGCGCGTTTGAAATCGTTCCCGAAAACATCGACGGCAAAATGTGGGCGGTCGTTCGGAAAGCCGCTGCGCCGCGCGCTTCGGGGCGATTTAAAAGCACGGAAGATTTCAGAAACGCGATAATAAAACTCGCTCAAAGCACCTCCGCGATAGCCGTGCCGAACGACCGCAGTCTGCCCGCCGTCACCGCCGAATACCGCAAGCCGAAATTCCGCGTGAAAGCGTTTATTATAGCGGGAGCAATAGTTTGCGCAGGTATTGGCGCGTTCTTTGCCGTCAATGCCGTGAAATCCCCCAAAGTCCCCGAAAGCACGGAGATTATCCTTGACAGCAAATATGCGGGGAATTTCAAAATCGCGGGAAAAATCCCTGCGGGGGAACTTAGAAAATTCAACAGCGACGTTGAAATAACCTTGCATTTCAAGCGCTGGGAGGATATGCTCGAAAACGACGTCTGCGGGATTATCCCCGTAAATTCCGACGACCGAATAATCCGCGAATATATCTTCGCCGCCGACCGGCTTTCCGCCGACGCAAACGGCTATATCAGCATCGAGGACGACAAGGACGATTTGACGTTCGTCCTGTCAAAAGAGGGCGCGGACGCTCTCGCGGACGGCGAATTGTGCTTTGAAACGCTGAACCTTATAATCACGTCGGCGGATTTGAAGACGGCTCAAACAAAGCACGATATAATCACCGAGGGCTGGTACGAGGTGAACAACGCGCCGTATTGGATAAATAACGACGGCGGGAAAATCATCGACGCGGACATTACCGAACGGCAGGAAACGGAGAGGTCAACTTTCACATCGGCGATACCGAAACAGGCGTTTTACGAGTTTGACGGAGATGTAAAAGTAACGCTGACGATAGGCGGTGAACTCACCGCCGATTACTGCGCGGTTTACGCGCGAAATTCGGGGTACTGCCACACGACGATTGAAGATAAGGTCTATCTTATCCCCGAAAGCGAAAACGGCGTTCCGCTTACTAAAACAAACCAATACGGCGGGTTTAACGTCGGCAAAAACGCAAAGAAAATTATGTTCGTAGTCCCCGAAAATGCGAAAGAGAAACTCAGCGAGGGAATGTTTTTTGAATGTGAAAACGTAGAAATTACGCACGCGAGATTAGAAGATTACATCGGCTGAACGAGGAGATTTTTCTATGGAAACGAAACAGCTTGAAAAGAAGTTAGGTTCGCAGGAGGAATTTGACGAAACCCTGATACAGGAAAACGCCTGCCCCGAAGTCGGCGAACTTATCGCCGAATATATGGCGCGCAAGGGGCTTTCCCGCGCCGACCTTATTCGGCGTATGAACATCGACAGGAACTACGGCTATCAGCTTTTAAACGGCACGAGAAAGCCGACAAGAGAACATATAATACAAATCGGTCTGCTGTTGGAACTTGATATTAACCGCTTTCAGAGATTATTAAAAGCGGCTCGGAAAAAGCCGCTTTATGTGCGCGATATGTTTGACGCGAAAGTCTACTATGCCGTAAAGCACAAGATGGGTTATGAAAAGGCTGTAGAATTTATCGGAGCGAACATCAAAAACAAGCGGGCTTAAACGGGAACGACCGTTTCCGCGAGTATTCTTTCGACAATTTCCTCGGACGACATAAACGCGGTTTGACCCGTAGCTAAAATAACTCTATGCGACAATACGGGTATCGCCATTGATTTCACATCGTCGGGCGTTGCAAACTCTCTGCCGTTTATCGCCGCCATTGCCTGCGCCGCCTTGTACAGCGCGATAGACGCGCGGGGCGACGCGCCGAGTTTTATTTCCTGACGGTTTCTTGTCGCGCCGACTATCATCAAAATGTACGCTTTCACCTGCTCCGACACCTTGACGTTCTCCGCTTCCCTGCGCAGGGTCATTACATCGTCAAGCGTCATAACGGGCTGAACTTCCATTTTCTGAGGCATTTTTTCGAGCATATTCATTTCCGCGGCGCGGTCGGGATAGCCTATCGACAAACGCATCAGAAAACGGTCTAACTGCGCTTCGGGAAGATGATACGTTCCGTAAGTTTCGATAGGGTTCTGCGTTGCAAGCGTCATAAACGGCACGGGGAGTTTGTGAGTTATTCCGTCCACGGAAATCTGAAGTTCCTCCATAGCCTCAAGCAGAGCGGACTGCACTTTCGGCGACGTGCGGTTTATCTCGTCCGCAAGCAGGAAATTGCACATTGCCGCGCCCTCTCTGTATGACGCCTCGCCCGTGCGCTGGTCGATAACCGTATATCCGATAACGTCCGACGGCATAAGGTCGGGCGTAAACTGTATGCGCCCGAATGTTCCCGAAACGGACTTCGCAAGCGTTTCCGCAAGCAATGTTTTCCCGACGCCCGGAACGTCCTCAATCAGCACGTGCCCGCCCGCCGTCATCGCGCAGACTATCTTCACAACGGCGTCGCGCTTGCCTAAGATTACGTTTTCAATGTTGCCTATTAATTTTTCTATTTTCTCGTTCATAATTGCTCCTTATTTGTTTTAGAGAATAGTTGTCAGCGGCTGACTCACTCTAGAGTTTAAATACTTTCTTCGCGACGATAGTCCCGACGGTTCGGGCGATTACTCCCAAAGAGAACGCCAAAATCACCGCGAGCGCGAACCAGATAAGGAAATCGGGCTGGTTCACTCCGGGGAGTTCATCGGGCGCGGGCTTGTAAATAATCCGAGCCGTCACCGCCCCCGCTATCGGCACGGCGCACAGGCACGTCAGGAAAACTCCCGCGTTTACCGAATATTTGCGCTTATACGTTTCCACGAAAAATTTCACGGGGTAGCCCGCGAGATAAACAAATAAAGTCAGGATAGCGTACATTATCCACTCCGCGCCCGCGGGAAGTATAAACCCCGTCATAAGGAACAGGAAGTAGGTGAATGCCGTCGAAAAAGCGATCCAAGCCGTACCCGCCAAGACCAGCAAAATCATAGCCAAAGGTTTTTTCATTTTTTAACACTCCTGCTGTTAGAAACACTTGATTTTATTACTATACGTTTATTATAACTCTTTTGTTGCTCTATGTCAAGGGGAGAATTTTAAAGAGGTCGAGCAATCCGCTGCGCGGATTGCCCTCAAACAGCAGGCGTAGCCTGCTGTTTGATAAGAGGTAAGCTGTTAGAAGTTAGAGGTTAGAGGTTAGAGGTTAGAGGTAAGAGGTAAGAACTGCGGGTAAAAGCGAAAACGCCTGCGGCAGCAGGCGCTTTCTTACTTCTTACTTCTTACTTCTTACTTCTTACTTCTTACTTCTTACCTCTAACCGCTTACCTCTAATCGCTTACTTCTTGACAAGAACCGTGGTCAGTCCGTCAGCCTCCGACGAGGAAATATCCGCGCCTATGATTTTGCCCTCGCATACTATCAGATTTACGCAAATCGGCACGGGGGACGGCTCGCTGTAGTTGAGTATATCGTATGTGTACTTATACGCGTAGCACGAACGGTATTTCCGCAGGTCAAAGCCCTGCTCGCGCTGGAGCGCGTTGTATTGCTCGTATTCCTCGTCAAATTCGCCGGGAATGCGTATCTCCTTGATTTCGGTCGGCGCAATTCCGACGTCCCAGCCGAACGAGTTTATGTATTCTATCCGCTTTTCGGCAGTACTGCCGTCGGGACGCTCATCGTTATTCGCGGACAGCCTGAAAAATCCCCAAATGCCCGCCAGGAGCAACAGCGCGATACCTATTACCACGGCAAGCCCCGAACGTTTACGTTTCTTTTCCATTTTTTCTCCTCCCGAAAACTGTTTGTCCGTATAATCTATGCGCGGGTTTTCGGATATATTCCCGCGAGTTTTTTCACAAATGAGTTGAAATTCCATACATTAACTCAAAAAATCACACGTCAACTTCAACAAAATGCACAATATCTTGTTGTAATATCACCAAAATATGCTATGTTTCTTTGTGCGAAATACCAAAAAATTGGCTCGGTCATTGAGTTCGCGCCGATTTGGGGGTGTTTTTTGTGCAAAATGACAATCAATCGCGGAAAATTTTAGTCTTGTTTTGTAAACGTTAGTGAAAATATATAAAGGAGTTATAAAAAGTTTGTTGGTTTAGGCTCTTTTATTTTTTGCTTGCTTTTGGTAGAATAGTATTAGCAAAAAATTATTGTGAACGGCGACGTTTGCAATTATGTTATTTTTTAGGAGGTATTCTAAATGGCAAGTTTATCAGCAAGAGGTATTTACAAGCGCTACCCCGGCGGCGTAACCGCTGTATCGGACTTCACCATGAACATCAAGGACAAGGAGTTTATCGTATTTGTCGGACCTTCCGGCTGCGGTAAATCCACAACTCTCCGTATGATTGCGGGTCTTGAAGAGATTTCCGAGGGTGAACTTTACATCGGCGACCGTCTTGTAAACGACGTTGCTCCTAAGGACAGAGATATTGCGATGGTTTTCCAGAACTATGCTCTGTATCCGCATATGACTGTATTCGATAACATGGCGTTCGGTCTTAAACTTCGTAAAGTTCCGAAAGATCAGATAAAGAAACTCGTTGAAGAGGCTGCTCAGATACTTGATATAGCTCACCTGCTCGACAGAAAGCCGAAGGCTTTGTCAGGCGGTCAAAGACAGCGTGTTGCGCTCGGACGTGCAATCGTCCGCGACCCTCAGGTATTCCTGCTTGACGAGCCGCTTTCCAACTTGGACGCAAAACTCCGTGCGCAGATGAGAACTGAGCTTGCTAAACTTCACAAGAAACTCGGCACAACGTTCATCTATGTAACGCACGACCAGACAGAGGCTATGACGATGGGTGACCGTATCGTTGTTATGAAAGACGGCTACATCCAGCAGATAGATTCTCCTATCAACCTTTATGATTCTCCGTGCAACAAGTTCGTTGCGGGCTTTATCGGCTCTCCTCAGATGAACTTCATCGACGCTAAGCTGATTATGCAGGACGGCAAGTACACCGTAGAGTTCGGGTCTGAAGAAGGCAAGGGCGGACGCGGCAGAAAGTTCTATGTTGAACTTCCCGCGGCTAAGGCTGACTCTGACGCGCTGAAGTACTATGTTGACAAGCCCGTTGTTATGGGTATCCGTCCCGAAAATATCCACGACGAGGAGATGTACCTCTCCGCAGCTAAAACGGGTATTATCGAGGCTGATGTAGAAGTTACCGAAATGCTCGGTGCTGAAACGTTCCTTTACATCACATGTGAGGGCGTTCCGCTGACTGCTCGTGTATCGCCCAGATGTTCCGCACGTCCCGGTGACACCGTAAAGCTGGCTATCGACCCGAACAAAATTCACCTGTTCGACAAGGACGACGAGCATGCTCTGTTCAACTAATCTAAGTTGATTAACGAAAATTAAACAGCGTTCGGCGCGGTTAATACCGCGCCGAATTTTTGCGGGAAATAAAGCAAGCGCTTGACTGTAATGCAAACACACATTTAAAACAACTTCCAAAGAGCGGAACCCTCCGCTCTATTTGTTTTTTGCCAAATCCTGGAAAATTACTTGACTTCAACGCAAAATTGTTGTATAATTATTAGAGGTCGGCGCGTTTCGGCGCGCCGACGCGGTTTATGCAATGGGGGAGATTTTAATGTTAAATGCTAAAAGGAAAATAATAGTTTCGGCTTGCGCCGCGGTAATATTGCTTTCGGGTTGTGCTTCAAAGGAAAATCCCGCGTCATCGGTCGGGAGTTCATCTTCCGCGACCGAGGTAAACAGCACGGCAAGTTCCGTTTCGTCCAAAAGTTCCTCGCGGACAAGCACGGCTATTTCGTCAGCAAGCGGGTCAACAAGTACGTCAACAGACAGTTCGGAAAGCGTTTCAACCGCTGAAAGTTCCGCGCCTGTTTCTACAACCTCCGAAACCTCCGAAACGCCCGCGCCGAACGTAAGCGACGAGAACACTATCGTCTATACACACGACCCGAAAAACTACTGTTCGGTAACGTTTGACGGCTTGACCGTGACGGTTCGGTTTAAAAAGGACAGCAACGCTGTTGTCAATCTCGCGGAGGAATACCCGACGTTTACCGTGAATAAGTATGAGGACGGCGATTTTAAGGTTTACGAACTCACATCGGACTTTTCAACGTTCGCGACGACAAGCGGATTATTCTACATAGTTGACGCAAACGGCTACTGGACGAATTTCCATTTGGATCTGTCGAACGGAGAAATAAAGTTCCCCGATATTTCCGCTGTTGTGGAGAACAACAGAAACGTTGTAAATTCCGCGACAGACGCGTCTGTCGGCAAGGTTTTGTCATACATTACCCGCGACGGAAAACGGGACAACGCCCGGAAAGTTCTCAATGAAATAAAAGAACTGTCCGATAAGATATGCGCGGGAATTGACGATGATTATGAAAAACTACGCGCAATAGCGAATTGGACTTCCGCGAACATCTACTACGACCACCCCGCCTATAACGAGGGTATACCGCAGGAATGTCTTTCGCTTGAATATATGCTCGACAACAAATCAAGCGTGTGCGGCGGGTACTCGAATATGACTTCTGCGCTGTGCGCCGCGCAGGGTATATGCGTTCTGAACATCGCGGGAAATGGTCTGCTTTACGGGAACACGTTTTTAAGCAATATGCAGGGCGAATTTCACGAGTGGGACGTTGCTGAGATAGACGGCAGACAGATAATCGTTGACGCGGGCTGGGACTCGCACAATTCGTACCAGACGGATATGCAGTTTTACAGTGATGCAATAAGCTATGATTATTTTGACATAGGCGAGGAAATGTTCGCGCTTGAACACAAGGCAAAATCTGCCGAATACAGGGATTATTGGGCGGTTTTGGAGGACTGATTATGATTTTTGCGGACTTGCATACACATTCGAGTTTTTCAAGCGACAGCGACGAACCATTGCGCGCTATGGCTGAAACGGCAGTTGAAAAGGGACTGAAAACGCTTTGCTTTACCGAACATCAGGACTTTGACTATCCGCAGGCGGGAGAGTTTATGCTTGACGTTCCCGCGTACCGCGCGGAATATCTGAAAGCCCGTGACGAGTTCGCGGGGAAAATTGAACTGCTGTTCGGCGTGGAGTTAGGACTGCTGTCATATATGCCCGACACATTGCGCAAATTTGCGAAAAGCGCGGAGTTCGACTTCATAATCGGCTCACTTCACCAAATAGACGGGCTTGACCCGTACTATCCCGAATACTTCGAGAAAATGGGCGGAAAAAACGGCGTGGCGCGTTTCTTTGAGGAAATGCTCGCGTCCGTCAAGGCGTTTGATGATTACGACGTTTTAGGGCATTTCGATTACATCGTGCGCTATTCTCCCGAACGGGGCTATTCCCCGCTTGACTTCCGCGAAGTGACAGACGAGATACTTAAAACCGTAATAGCGGGCGGAAAGGGCATTGAGATAAACAGCAAGGGCGTGAAATCGCTCGGTTATCCGCACCCGCACCCGTTTGTTCTGGAGCGTTACAAGGAACTTGGCGGCGAGATAATCACGATCGGTTCGGACGCTCACAATAAGGACGGAATAGCCGACGATTTTGACAGAGCGGAGCAGGCTTTGAAAAACGCGGGCTTTGAGTACTACGCCGTATTCCGCGAGCGTATGCCGTGGTTTGAAAGGGTCTAATATTTTTACAAGCCATTCCCCGCCGAACGCGGGGAATGGCTTTATTTTATAAAAACAGTTCGCGTTCTCCCCGCCTTCGGCGGGGAGAACGCTTAATTACTTTGCACCCAACACTATATAAATGTAATCTGTTAAAGGCGGG
This sequence comes from uncultured Clostridia bacterium, assembly GCA_947628655.1. GTDB lineage: Bacteria > Bacillota > Clostridia > Oscillospirales > Ruminococcaceae > CAG-115. Next base: position 22,142 of record CANRAS010000009.1, read on the forward strand.
GGTAATGAAATGCAATTACTTTCTCTTGCGGAAAACAACTATAACTGCGTTTGCCGTAACGTCTGTTTAATTGAGAGTAACCTTGCGAACATTCCCGTATACTCAATATAAAATTTATGAACAGTTGGGGATTTGTTTTGACATTATAATGAACATTATATTGTTATCGAAAAGGGCACGAAACCGCTTGAACATTAAGAGTATTAACGAAACAAAAAAATACTTGACAAAAATTATTCTGTATGATATAATAAAAAATGGCATTGGAATAAAGAATTTTTAAAAATAAATGACACTATAATGTTCATTATTGTGTCAAAAAGGGAGAACACATGAACGATTTTAAGTTTTCCGATTTATACATCGGAATGAAAGCTGAATTTACAGTCAATATTACTGAAAGTATGATTGACGATTTTACGCGGCTTACAGGCGACATCAATCCTCTGCACACAGATAATGAATTTGCCGCGTCTAAAGGATACCCGAAAAGAGTGGCTTACGGTATGCTCACGGCGTCGTTTTATTCTACGCTGGCGGGGGTTTATATTCCCGGAAAGAACTGCTTGCTTATGGAAGTAGACGCAAATTTCACTTCGCCCGTATATGCAGGAGATACGCTGACAATAAGCGGTGAAATTATCGCGCTTGACAGTAGAGTAAATAGTTTGCGGATAAAAGCAAGGGTAAAAAATCAGGACGGCAAAACCGTTTCAAGAGCAAATATATTGGGAGGAGTACTCGATGAAGAATAATCTTTTGGTGCTTGGCGCGTCGTCTGATATTGCAACAGCAATTCTGCCGCGCATTGCGGGAAACTATGATAACATTTACGCCCATTATCATAGCGCGTCGGATAAACTGATGAAAATTAAAGAAAGCTGTCCGTGCAATATTAAACTTATTCAGTCTGATTTTAACGACGAGGAGGACACCAAACGCGCAATTGATGAAGTTGTTTCGGACAATGTTGAAATAACGCATATTCTTCACTGCCCCTCGGCAAGATTACAGAATAAGCGTTTCAAGGAATGTGACTGGAATGATTATGGGGTTATGCTGAACACACAATTAAGGTCGCTGTTTTATGCGGCGAACGCTTTTTTACCGTCAATGGCAAAAAAGAAATACGGCAAGGTGGTTGTGATTATTTCTTCATACAGTTACGGTACGCCGCCCGCGTTTATAAGCCCTTATGTTACCGCAAAATATGCGCAGTTGGGATTTGTAAAAAGTCTTGCAAAGGAATATGCGGGAAAATCCGTGCAAATCAACGCGGTGTCGCCAAGTATGATGGAAACGAAATTTTTATCGAACATACCGTCGATTATTGCCGAACAAAGCGCCGCGTCAAATCCGCTTAAAAGAAACGCGACAGCAGATGATGTGCTGCCTGTAATAGAACTGCTGTTATCAGATGCCAGCGGGTTCATTACGGGGCAGAACATTTTGATAAGCGGCGGCGAAATAATTTGATTGTTCGTCAAAAAAATGCCCCCTATCCGCACTTCCCTGCCGCTGATTAGCCTTTAAAAAGAATGTACAGTCAATTGAGAGAAAATAAAACGTCCCAAAATCATTTGGGACGTTTTCTTTGACGGTCGTGCCGATTGGCGGAGAAAGAGGGATTTGAACCCTCGCGCCGGTTTCCCGACCTACTCCCTTAGCAGGGGAGCCCCTTCACCACTTGGGTATTTCTCCATGGTGAAAACACGATATTAGCCGACGATTTCATCGACTTTTCTATTATATCACAAAAAAACCGATTTGTCAAGGGCTTTTTAAAGGTTTTTTGCCTGTTTTGAAATTCCGTGAAATTCCCGATTACGGCGCGGTTTCACGGGCGCAAAAACAAATTTTTCATCATTTTCACATTATAGAGGTTGAATTATTTAGAAATATGTGGTATAATTAAAATGTATATATATGAAACGGCGTTTTTATGGGGAAACTGTTCTGCGCTCGTGGTAAACTCGCGGATAGCGAAAGAATAAGGCGCGAATTTCCCCGCGCGGTACTCCGCGCCGTGGAAGTGGCGTTCAATAAGCAAACGCATAAGCGGATAAAGCGCAAACCGCGCCGTTGGACAATTGCTAAAAAGCAACCGCGCACCTATAACGCGAACTACCCGCGAGAACGCGTTTCACACCGTGAGCAACCTCGCGGAAAGTAAAAGGGCAAGGCGCGAATTATCCCGCGCGGTACTCCGCGCCGTGGGAGTGGCGTTCAATAAGCAAACGCATAAGCGGATAAAGCGCAAACTGCGCTGTTGGGCAATTGCTAAAAAGCAACCGCGTACCTATAACGCGAACTTCCCGCGAGAACGCGTTTCACACCGTGAGCAACCTCGCGGAAAGTGAAAAGGGCAAAGCACGAATTATCCCGCGCCGTGGGTGTATTATTGATAAGCAAACGCATAAGAGCGCGAATTTCCCATAAGCAGAACATATTTTGCTCCGCGGTAACCTCGCGGATAGTGAAAGGATAAAACAATGACAAGATTTGAAAACAAATTATGCCCTGTTTGCAGAACAAGGTTCAATGAAAAAGCGGACATCGTATGCTGTCCCGTGTGCGGAACTCCGCACCATAGGGCTTGTTATTCAATAAGAAACAAGTGCGCGCTGGAAGAACTCCACGAAAGCGGTTGGAGCTGGCAGGGGCAATTGCCCGATGAACAGCCCGAAAACGCTAAGACTTCGAGTGAAACCGCCGATGTTATCGAGCCTGAAATTACCGTTGAAAAGGACGGCGGTATGCCGTTTGAGGAGGAACAGCATATGTTCGAGCAAATGGGCGAGGGCAATCCGTTCGCGGAGATGTTCACGGAACTCCGAGATAAGGAAATCGGCGAGGACGGCGTAAGTATGCACGAACTTGTCGCGTATTCCGCAACGAGTATCTTCCACTATGGACGGGCGTTCAACGTGTTCCGTTCCCGCGCCGACGGCAAAAAGCACCGCGTGTTCTTTAACTTCTGCAGCGGTATTATGGCGCCGATGTTTCAGTTTTACCGCCGAATGAACATCTTCGGCGTTGTCGCGCTTTTGCTGAAACTCTTGCCGATATTTGTTGTAGCGCTTACTCCCGAAGCGACGCTCCAGGCGAACCTTATGGCGTTCCAGGGGTTTGTCCAATTTGCAAATGTCGCGGTAATGCTGTTGTTCTGCTTGTTCGGCGATTATTTCTACTATCGGCACTGCGTCAAACAAATCGTCAAATTCCGCGCGGGCTATGACGGCGACACGAAATCCGATGATTACTACCTATCTCTCTACGAGTGCGGAAAGCCTACGTTTTTCGGCGGAGCAGTCGGCGCGCTCGCTATGATGTTCGGAGTGGCGATAAGCTATATGCTTTCGGCGGGAGCGGTTTAACGAATGAAACGACGGCTTGAACAATTTTATGAATCATTCGGCGACAAGGGCGTTATGTTTATACTCTACGTCCTCGGTGTTGTGATAAATGTCCTGCTTTCGATTTTCGCGGAACTTCCCGCGATTTACCCCGACGAAATAAACGCGGCGGGCGCTGCGGCGATGTATTCGGGCAAGGACTGGACGGGGCTTTTAAACTCGATGGAGGGCGGGAGCGGTTATGTGCAGGCGCTGTTTTACACACCGCTTTTCCGTGTGATAAGCAACCCCTACGCGCTCTATAAGGCAATGCTTATCGTCAATGCTCTTTTGGTAAGTTTTATCCCGCTTATCGTTTATCATCTTGCGGGAAAATTCGGGGTACTGCGCGTTCGCAGAAAACTGCTTATCGCGGTTTGCTGCGGAATGTACATTGAGTATATCACGAACTCAAAATTTATCTGGAACGAAGCGTTTACCTGCCTTTTTGTGTGGCTTTTGGCGCTTTGCCTGTTCACGGCGCGGGACAGGAACAACACGGGTTCGCGCGTTGTGTATTCCGTGTTTATCGGATTTTTGTGCGCGGCCGCGTTCGCGCTGAACAAGCACCTTGCCGCAATTGTTTTCGCGCTGATACTGACGGTGATTTTCGCGCGTATCGTATTGAGAGAGAAAATACTCAACCTTCCGATTTTCGCGCTTTCGCTTTTTGGGTCGTTTACCGCAGAGCATTTTTTGAGAATGACGATTTATAATGCGTTCTGGGGAATAGACAGCGCGGGGATTTTGGGCGGTTTCGCGCCGAACCGCGAACCCGCGGGCAATCTGTTTGAACTGTTCTTTTCGTACATTTACGCGTTTATGACGTCCTCAATGGGAATGGGCGCGCTTGCCGCGGCGATATTTGTCGTTATACTTTACACATTTATAACGGAGGGTACAAAAGGACGCGCGAAAACGCTTGATGACGGCACTAAGGTTTATGAACCCGTAAAACACGAATACAGTCCGCGCCTTATGATATTCGCCGCGTTTCAGTTTTTATCAGTCGGCTGTACGGCGGCGGTTTCGTCGTTCTTCACGTTTGGGGAAAACGCACGGGACGCGGAGATTTTCGCGCGCTACACCGACGCTATCGCGCCGTTTGCGATATTCCTCGTGCTGGTGTACATTTTCCTTTACGGACTTGACATAAAGAAAACAATAATCGGCGCGGCGATTTACGGGTATTCGTGCTTTTGCTTTGCGGTCGCGGGGTATCCGATGATACAGCATTCGGGGAGTTTTATGTACTCCTCGCTGTTCGGTATCTTCCCGATGATTTTGGGCGAAAGCGCCGCGAACAACACCCCCGGTATGCGCTATGTCGTGATGTCCTCCGTCGTGTTTACGCTTTACGCGCTTATAATCGTTTTCGTTTCGTGTTCGCGCAGGCGCAGAACGGCGCTTGTCACGGGGACGATTATGTGTATTCTGCTTTCAACCGTGATTTACGCGGGAACTGTTTACATTCCGCGGGTATCGCGGGAAAATTCCGAGGAACTCGCCGCGTGCAAACAGGTCGCGGGTATGCTCTACAACAACTCGCAGTCGCCGCCGATAATCGCGTATAAAACAGAGCCGAAATTCGCTGGAACGTTACAGTTTCTCGTACCCGATACCCGCGTTATTATGCTCGGCGAGGGCGAAAAGGTATCGGAGCCGTGCCTGCTTGTAGCTCAAGATGACGCGGGCGTTCCGTTTGACGGCGGTTCTTATGACGTTGTCGGCAGGCAGGACGGTTACACGCTCTACGCCTACGGCGAAAGCGCCCGCGACTTTATCCGCTACAGCGCCGCCAACGGCAGACCCGACGCGGAAAGTACGCCGACGGACAGCGCGGTTTCCGCGCCAAGCGCCGCGCAGTCAAGTTTTAACACGTCAATCTATTCCCGCAACTAATCACAAGGAAGGTTTGAGATATGCCCGTATTCAAAAAAACAGCAAAGCGGTTTGACCCCGCGCGAACTCTTGTCGTGGGCTTTCTTATCATCATAACGATAGGTTCGCTTTTGCTTTGCCTGCCCATATCGTCAAGGGCGGGGAAGTTCACGTCGCTGTTCGACTGCCTGTTTACTGCGACTTCAGCAAGCTGCGTTACGGGGCTTACGGTCGTTGACACATACACGCATTGGTCGCTGTTCGGACAGATAGTGATAACGCTTTTAGTGCAATTGGGCGGGCTTGGATTTGTGACGATTATCACGTTTTTCAACGTCGCAGCGGGCAAAAAACTCGGCTACAGAACGCTGATGAACGCAGGCGGGGATTTCTCCGAAAGCACATTTGAAAGCGGGCGAAGAATTTTCATCAGAATTATGAAGTACTCGCTGATATTCGAACTTTGCGGAGCGGTTATCCTCGGATTTCGCTTTGTTCCGCGCTACGGCGCATACGGTGTCTGGATGAGCATTTTTATGAGCGTTTCGGCGTTCTGCAATGCGGGACTGGACGTTCTCGGAATGAACGGCGAAAACACGAGCCTTATCTCGGTTCAAAACGACCCCGCTGTCTTAATAACATTGGCGTTTCTGATAATCTTAGGCGGTTTGGGATTTATCGTGTGGGAAAATCTTCTTACAATACGCGAGAAGAAAAAACTCAGCCTGCACACGAAAGTCGTGCTGTTTATGACTGCGGTGCTTATTGTCGGCGGTACGATATTCTACCTTATCTCGGAATACGAAAACCCCGCGACAATGAAGAATATGCCGTTGGGCGAGAAAGTGCTGAACTCGTTCTTTGCGTCCGTTTCCGCCAGGACAGGCGGGTTTGACAGCCTCGGAATGGGCGATACAACAGAATTTTCGCAGATAGGCACTATTCTGCTGATGTTCATAGGCGCGGCTCCCGGTTCGACGGGCGGCGGGATCAAGGTCACTACCGTTATGGTAATGATAGTCACCGTGGTTTCATACATAAGGAACAAAAACGATGTGGAACTGTTCCGCCATAAACTCGGCAAGCTGACGATTTACCGCACGCTTGTAATCTCCGTGCTTTCAATGCTGGCGGTCGGACTGTGCTTTGGCGCGCTCTATTTCTCAATGCCCGACAACACGGAAGTCGGCGCTGTGCAATGCCTGTTCGACGCGGTGAGCGCGTTCTCGACAACGGGGCTTTCGGCGGGCGCGACGGCGATTGTCGGCACGGCGGGAAAGATTTTGCTTATTATCACAATGTTTATCGGAAGAATAGGTCCTGTGTCGCTCGTTATGTCGCTTGTGATGAAGAGCGGGAGCAGGAAGAATATTGTCGTACCCGACGGTCAGATACTTATTGGGTGAGCGGAGGATATTATGATAAGAAGAATTACACTCTCCGACTGCGGGGATTTGGAAAACAGCTTTTAGCGTCGGCGGAGCAATGGGCGAGGGATAACGAAATCCGCGCTCTGCGCCTTAATTCGGGAATGAAAAGACAGGATGCGCACAAGTTTTACCGCGCTGTGGGTTTCTCGGACGAGGGAGAGCAAAAGAGGTTTATTAAGAGGATAGATTTATGAAAACAGAGGCTTTTCAGCTTGGGAATATAAAGATGTATGTATCGCAGGATCACCGTTTCGGAACGGACGCGTTTTTGCTTGCTTATTATGCGGGGATACGTTCGGCGAATACAGTGTGCGACCTTTGCACGGGCTGTGGGATAATCCCGCTGATATTCTGCAAGAACGTCCGCCCAAAGCACATAAGCGCGGTGGATATTCAAAAAGAGGCTATTGATTTGCTCGAAATGACCGTTGAGGAAAATTCCCTGCAAAAGATAATAAATCCCGTGCTGTGCGATTTGCGGAACATAACGCAGGATATTCTGGAGTATGAAAGCTTTGATATTGTCACCGCGAACCCGCCGTATATGACGGGCGGTTCGGGGCTTATGAAAGGTTCGGAGGCGCAGAGAATTGCCCGCCACGAGATTATGTGTACCGTTGAGAACGTCTGCGCCGCCGCCGCGAAACTGCTGAAATACGGCGGTTTTATGAAGATGTGCCACCGTCCCGAACGGCTGTCCGACGTGATTTGCGCAATGCGCGCGAATAAACTCGAACCGAAATCCGTGACGTTTGTCTATAACAGCATAAACGACAAGCCGTGGCTTTTCCTTATCAGCGGGAAAAAAGGAGCGAACCCCGGAATGATCGTCGAAAAGCCGATGATACTTCGCAATGATGACAAGTCGTATACAGAGGAGTATTCAAAGATATATGAATGATAATTCGTCATACGGAAAACTGTATGTTGTCGGAACGCCGATAGGAAACCTCGGCGATTTCTCCGCGAGAGGTGTGGAAACATTGCAAAACGCCGATTACATCGCCGCGGAGGACACTCGCGTAACGCTTGGTCTGCTGTCGCGGTTCGACATAAAAAAACCGCTGATTTCCTGTTACAAGCCCAAAGAGCAGGAGAAAAGCGAACGCATAATAGCACTTCTCGAAAGCGGGCAGACTGTCGCAATGGTGTCGGACGCGGGTATGCCGTGCATTTCCGACCCCGGTGCTGTACTTGTAAAAAAGTGCGCGGAGCGGAATATTCCCGTGGAGGTAATTCCGGGGTGCAATGCGGCGGTCGCGGCGGTCGCTCTGAGCGGTCTTGACGCGGAACGCTGGGTGTTCGAGGGATTTCTGCCCGTGCCGAAAAAGGAACGCGAAAAACGTCTTGAACTCGTGAGAAATCTTCCGCACGCGCTTGTGTTTTACGAGGCGCCGCATAAGATAAAGCAGACGCTCTGCGATTTGCGGGATACGCTCGGCGGGGAACGCCGCGCCGTGCTTTGCCGTGAACTCACGAAAATCCACGAGGAAACGATACGCGGAAATCTCGATATGCTGTCGCACTATTATGACGATTTAGAACCGCGCGGAGAGTACGTTATCGTCATAGAGGGCGAACGCGAAAAAAACGCGGAATACACGTTGGAACAGGCGGCGGAAATTGCGCGTCAGCTAGTAGCGGGCGGTGAAAAGCTGTCCGACGCCTGCCGTGAAACGGCGAAGATTACAGGTATACCAAAGCGCGATATTTACTCGGCGCTTGCAAATGATAATGGAGGTAATTTATGAAAATCAAAGAAAAACTCGACAATGCACCCGTTGCAAAAGTAGTTGTGCCGATAATCGCGGCGGTTATCGTCGTCGCGGCGGCTGTGGCTTACATCTGCCTTAAAATAGCCGACGAGATGAAGTACAACGAAAAGTGGAAAGATTATGACGAGTGCGGAATGCACTAAACTTTTCGGGAATTTAAGCGGATTTGAAAACGATAACTTTAAGCGACGGCAGGGCGCTTTCGTACGAACTCACGAGAAAGCGCGTCCGCAACATCAACTGCCGTCCGAAAGAGGACGGCGTTGTTTACGTTTCTGCAAGCCCGCGCGTTTCCGTGCGGGAAATAGAAAGCGTCCTCGAAAAGAACGCGGATTTTTTCTTCAGCGCGTTCAAAAAAGCGAAAGAACAGCGCGAAAGAAATAAGGTTTCGACAAGTTCCGTAAAATGGCTTGGCGAGGAATTTCCCGTGCGGTTTATCGAAAGCGGACGGGAAGTCGCCGTGCTTGACAAGTCGGAATGTCGTGTTTTCACAAGACTTCCCGACAGCGCGGAATATGTACTCGCGCTTATTCAAAAGGCAGTCTTGACGAGTTTCGAGCAGGTCTGCCGTGAGATAAACGCGGAAGTTCTCTCCGAACTTGCGCACACCGACCTTCAGCCCCCGCCGACGCTTATCACGATAAAGGATATGAAATCGCGGTGGGGGAGCTGTTCCTATACTCGCGGTCACATCTCGATAAACTCGCGACTTTCCGCGTACCCCCGCGAAACGATAAAGGCGGTGTTCTGGCACGAGTATGCGCACTACAAATACCACGACCATTCGCGGAATTTTTATGAGTTCTTAAACACTTATTACCCCGAATATTTCAAATGGCACGAACTTTTGAAAGAATAAAACGCCCGCATTTCGGCGGGCGGTTATTCTAGTGGCTAGAGATTAGAGGCTAGTAGCTGGTTTTGGTGCGCCCTGCGGGCGCTTATTAGATTGTCTGCGGGTCAAAGCGTCCTGCGCCGTCCGTGAGGTTTGCGTTGCTCAATTCAAGCGCCCCATTCCCTTATCCCGCAATAGCTTGCCGTCACACGTCAAACGCGCCCTTACCGACCGTACCGCGCCGTTGCCCGACCGCCCGCAATTCGCCTGACGGCGAATTAACGGCGCTAACGCGCCGTTGTTTTGCGCTTTGCGCAAAACGCGGGCTGCATAATACACCCCCGCCGTAGAACGGCGGGGGATTTATTTGTATATTCCGTGAGGTTCACCGCTTTAATTCTGAAAATTAACATTCTCTTTCGTCAGCGAGTTGAATACGATAAGTTCCGACGTGTCGAGGTTCGCTCGGCGCATATCTACGGCGTTTAGTTGGTGGTTAGTGTAGTAGTTGTAATAATAAATCCCGTTAGCGCAGTCACAGCAACAGGTGTACTGGGTCACTTGATAAGTGCCGTTTTCGAGTTCGCAGCAGCCTGCGGGGTTCTCTACGGACGCCAGGACGTGGAACACCTGCGAAACGCAGTCTATAGGGCTTTCATCGCACACGGAGTTTTCCTTTATGAACGCCGCGCGCACAAAGCGCGATTCGCTCGTGATGTCGCCGGGAAGTCCAAGCGTTCCCATACCTCGGCTGTAGTGTGTGAACTGATAGTTGTTTGAAAAACTGTTCGCGGGCTGTTTCGGCGAAAGCCCCATATAGTTATTTATCTGCATCATCTGTATAGGAAATTCGGGGTTGTTCGTAAGCACGCCTAAGGGATTGTCATACACGAAAAATCCGTTTTTTGTCGATTCCACGGTGACAGACCCCGTTTTGTCGGAGATTATCCAGTGCAGTTGCGCGACGGGATAATCCTTGCTGAACGCGTCGTTTACAAGCGTCATATTCTTTAGAAGTTCCCGCGCCTTTTCAAGATTTTCGCATTGACCCAAAATATACGGAATAAATTCGTGGGGCGCTACGGAAGTCTTTCCGTTTACGGGTTCGCCGAAGTACGCGTTTCCGACAAAGTTAAGCCCCGCCATTGCAAGACCCTTTTCATTCACACCGTCATAATACAGCGGGAAATTATCGGCAACGTGCGCCATTCCGACTATCGCAAAATGGTTTTTAAGTTCCCCCGCCGAATGGAAATTAAAGCAATACCCGCGCGGAGCAATCACGACATTATCCCCGAATTTAATTTCATAATCAAGGTTTCGTCCGAAATAAAGTTCTCCTTTATTAAAAGCTACAGCAGTACACATAAAAAATCCTCCCTTAGTTTATATCGGTATTTTGCGAAAATCCCCGCGGAATATTCGCCTAGTGAGTTTCTCTAAGAATTAAAGTTGTTTTTTGTCCGCGCCGTTGTGCGGACGGGTGCAAGCATTTTAACCACGCGGAGCGGTCGCGTTAGTTTTTATCAGCGCCGTGATACGGTGCTTGTGTGGATTGTTTTTACATCGTTTTTCTGCGCAAAGTCACTAATTCTGATTTACAGTATTTTTTCCATACCGATTTTCTGAACGGACAGTCCGCACTTTTCATAGAATTTCATCGCGCTTTCGTTGCATGCCCACACGTTCAGAGTGACGTTGTAACAGCCGTTCTCTTTCGCGAATTTCAGAACATACTCGTAAATCGCGCGCCCGATATGCTGTCCGCGCGATTTTTCATCAACGCACAAATCGTCTATGTAAAGCGTCGTGTAATGCGGAGAATTGCGCTCCTCGTGGGGCTGAAATACGCAGAACGCATAGCCCTGCACAGCGCCGTTTGTTTCCCCGACGAAAATCGGACGTTTGCCGTCGGACAGGATCAGCTTTAATTCCGCTGTTCCGTATTTTGTAGTACCCGATTTGAACAAGTCGGGCCGTCCCGCCGCGTGAACTTCCAGCACCTGCGAAAGCAGCTCCAGTATTCGCGGAATATCGCGCTCCTCGGCTTTTCTGATGTTAAGTTCCATTATTCCGTCACCTCGAATTTTTCCCCGCCGATAGTGACCGATGTTCCGACGAAAATCGGCGCGGCTTTTTCACTTTCTATCTGCTTTTCCTCGCCGTTCGGCAGAACGCAGTCCCAGCTTTCGCCGCTGTGGTTTTTAAGTCCCCAAAGCGCGGGGTTCTTCTTGTTGCGGACGACTTCCGCGTCAAGTCTTACGTCGTCGTTAAAGAGTTTCGCGCCGTCAAATAACAGTATACTCGTCTTTGACCCGACAAGCGATAACGGCTTTGCGTAGTGAGTTCCGCAGGCGCAGATTAACTTCCCGTCATCGTCCGTTTCCATTGCGGGCAGGAAGTTCTGTATACCGCACGGGCAGGCGGTGATGTCGCCGCGCAGACGTTTCAGCAAATCCAGCCATTGCTTTTCGATTATCCGCTTTGACGGTTCGGAAAGCCCTGTCGTGAACGAAAACTCAAACGCCTCTCTGATATAATCGGGCATAATTCGCCAGAATTTGATTATGTTGTTGTGAACTCCGCGCACGGGGCGGTTACTGTCATCGTTCGGGTCGTAGACGAAAATCGGCTCAAAGCCGTAGTGCCGCCGCTCCGCCTCCTCGGTAAGGCACACGCTTTTCAGCACCTTGCCGCCCTCCAGCGGATCTCCGCGCAGCAACAGCCGAAACAGCACGACGGCGAGCGAGTATCTGTCCGTGAACTTGTCGGGGGCTTTTTCTCCGCGCACTATTTCGGGCGCCATATACCCCGGCTTTCCCGCTATTCCGAGATGTTCGCCGTCGGGCGCGATATTATCGCAGTCGCAGATAAGCACGTCGCCGTCCGACGGTCGGATAAAAAATCCGCCGTCGTTCATATCCTGATAGCTTTTCCCCGAATTATGCAGTTCACGAAACGCGGACGTTATCTTTATCGCGGAGTTCACCACGGAATATAACCCCGAAAGTTTAACGCGCGCGTTCAGAATATCGGAAAACGGTTTGTACTCTTCGGGGATAAGTCCCATCATAAACCCAAATCCCTCGTCCGTCTGCGCGGTAAGCAATTGGGGCATTAAAAACGCCTTGTGCGCCGTCTTGTCCTCGCAAAGCGTCCGCAGATTGTCGCGGAATATTTCGGGACGGCGCAGTTTGTTTTGGAAATACATTTTCAGCGCGTATTCATTCCCCGCAAATTCCGCGCGGTAAACAATACCTTGCCCGCCCTGTCCGAGCACTTCGAGTATCCGAGCGCTCCCGCCGAGTTCAAGCGGAACGCTGTCGCCGACTTTAAGCATAATTATCCCTGCCTTTATTTAAGAAGTAAACTGCAGATTTTCGGCAATTCCGAGAGCGCCGAAATCCGCGCGGTTTCGCGGTTCAGTTTCCCAAAGCCGTAGCCCGCGTGGACAAATTCCGCGCCCGCGCTGTCCGCCGAGTTTAAATCCCCCTGCGTATCGCCGACATAAACCGCCTTTTCTATATTGTTGCGCGCCATTACGAGTTTTATGTTTTCGCCCTTTGAAAGCCCCGTTTTCCCGAAACTCTCAAAATCGCAGAAGTATTTTGAAGTACCCGATTTTTTCAGAAAAAGCTGAATATACCCGTCCTGACAGTTGCTGACTATCATCAGCTTGTAATCCCGCGAAAGCGTTTCAAGCGTCTTGTGAAGTTCGGGATAACACGGAATTTTTTCGCACTCGCCGAGATATTCGCACTCGTAATCCATACATTGGAGCATTATTTCCGTTCTGCGCTTTTCGTCGATGTCGGGCATCATCATCAACGCGATCTCGTCCATTTGCCTGCCCATAAATCCGTGCATATCCGAAACGGTTATAAGCCTGTTTCGGCTTTCAGGATATTGCGAGAGAACGACGTTCCACGATTCGGTAACTTCCTTTGAACTGTCCCAGAGCGTTCCGTCAAGGTCGAAAATAACCGCCCCATTCATCAGAACCCGCCCCCGGAAATTCCCTCGAAACTTTCTTCGGCGGCGGTTTCAGCCGCGTTTCCGCACCATTCGCAGACGGTTTCGTTTTCGCCGTCCCAACAGGTGGTTTTTCCGCACTCGCTGCATTGGAAAAATCCTTTCGCGCCGCAGTACGGGCAGGACGGATATTCGCTCGTTATGTAGATGTTGCCCGAAATCTCCGTATCGCCGAACTTTTCGCGCCCCGCCGTGCGTTCGCTTACCTTGAACGCCCAGGTCGCGTACCAGTCCTCGCGGTCGGACGCGCCGTCAGCGCTCTCGCGGACTTCGGCGCGTATGCCGAAAAGTTCGTGGCTTTCCTTGCACTTAGTTAAAATAACTGCTGCTTTCATTGTTAGTTATCCTCCTTTAAGAAGTAAGAGGTAAGTGAGCAATCCGCAAAGCGGATTGCTCTGTAAGAGGTAAGAGCGCGGCTCTTGCTTTTACATACCTTTTACTTTTAATTTCAAAATATTAAGAACTAAGAGGTAAGAAACCCCGTTCTATTTTAATTTCTTCAAAACTTTCTCCGCCTCGGTATGACCGTTTTCGGCGGCGAGTTTAAACCATTTTTTTGCCTCGTCGGCGTCCTTTGGAACGTAAACGCCTTTTAAGTACATTACCCCAAGATTATACTGCGCAATGTTGAGGTTCTGCTCCGCCGCCAGCTTGAACCAGCGGAACGCCTCGGCGGTGTCTTTCGGGACGCCCTGCCCCGTATACAGGCACTTGCCGTAGGAGCATTGACTTCTCGCGTGACCGAGTTCGGCGGCGCGTTTATAGAACATCGCCGCGCCCTCCGCGTCCTTGTCGGCTAAGCACCTGCGCGCGCTTTGGTAAAGTTCCTCGCCGTCGTCGGCAGTAGCGGTCGGCGCGTCGTCGGGGTCGGGGAGCGTCGGGGCTTGTTTCGGCATTGGCGTTCCCGACTGCTCGTCAAGCGTACCGCCCACCTTGCGCCATTTCCGCGCGAGTTCGGGGTTCACTTCGGTGTGAACTCCGTTTTCATAGCACATCGCCACAATGTTTGCCGCGTCGGGACAGCCCTTTTTCGCCGCGTTCAGAAAATGCTCGAACGCGCTGTCCTCGTTCACTTCGCACGCAATGCCCTCCGCGAAGAAGTATCCGACCATATATTCCGCCTGCGCAACGCCGTTTTCCATTGCCCGCAGAAACCATTCGCGCGACTGTTCGACGTTCTGTATTCCCCCGCGCCCCTCAAGTCTGTAAACGCCGACATAATACTGCGCCTCGCCGTGGTCCTGCATCGCGGCGCTTTCAAACCAATAGAGCGCTTTTTCATACTCGTGTATCCTGTCGAAGTGCCGACCGAGCGAATACTGCTCCGCCGCGTCCGTGACGTTTTTTCGGCTTTCCGTTTCCGACGCGGAGATTTTCTCCGACTTCTTGAACGAAATCTCGCACCCGACCGCGCACCCGACCGCCTCGACCGCCTCCGCCGCGACCTTGCCTTTAAATCCGATTTCATCGCGGAGCGACTTTATGCACCTTGCCGCGACCGCGCATTTCACCTCGAAAGGCTTTTCGCGCACAGCAATCAGCTTTGCCGCCGTACCGTCATAAAGCGCAACGTACGCGAGCCGTCTGACGGCGCTTTCTTTCGGAAAGAAATCGGCGATAAGCGCGTCCGTGCGGCGGCGGTCAAGGAGCGTATCCGCGCCGAATTTCTCCGCGATATAGCACAAAACGCCCTTTATATCCCGAACAGCCTCGCCGTTTTTATTGTGAACAGTCTTGCAGAACCCGCAGAAATCCTGCTTTGTATAGTCGAACTCGCGCCCGCACCGCCCGCACTTCATCTTTTCACCCCGCAAAATTAAAGTCTACTATATATTGTACCACAAATTAACGGAAATGTCAACGGCTTGAACAAGATAATCTTACAATATTCTTACATTTTCTTATTTTCATTGACTATAAAGCGAAAACGTGCTATTATATAATGGGGGTGAATTGTATGGGCGGGATTTTCGATACTCTGCTTGATTACGGGATAATCGGCGCTCTGCCGTTTGCGCTTTGCGGGTGCGCGGTTTATATGCTGATACGCGCTCTTTACCTCAAGAAAACGCGCAAGCCCCGCGCGGGCGCTGTCGCGGAAACGGCGCGGGTACTGCTCGTCTGGTTTCTTGTAACTCTCGTGATAGTCGTGTGGTTTCCGCTGTTTCCTCCGCTTGTTTTCGGGAAGATTTCTCTGCGGGAATTTACCGCAGACACGTTCTTTTTCGGCGAATATACAAGCAACAACCGCTTTCTGTATATTCTGCGCGGACAGTTCTCCGCGCTCCGTGATTTTGAACTTCTCGCGAATATCGTACTTTTCGTGCCTTACGGGATTTTGTTGTGTACGGCGTTTCGCAGACTGAAGTGGTGGGCGGTTATGCTTATTTCGTTTGGCACTACGGTTTTTGTCGAGATATTTCAGCCGTTTTTCGGTCGCTCGTGCGACGTTGACGACATCATCGCGAACACGTTAGGCGCTCTTATCGGCTGTATCACGGCAAAGATTGTGATTTGCACCGCCGATTTCATAAAGCGTCACCGCAGGACGGAATGAAGTTTGTTTAAATTTCACAAAAAAATTCCAAAAAATTTATGCAAATATACGCCCTTGTATCTTAGGAAAAATACTGTTATAATAAAATAAAAATCATACGTTCGGAGGGTTTTGTTATGAAAGAATTTACAGGTTTCAAAAGAGGCGTCAACCTCGGCGGCTGGCTTTCGCAATGTGAGGGCAACGATTATTCGGAGAAGCATTTCGCCGAATTTATCACCGAAAAGGATTTCGATACGATAGCGGGCTGGGGGCTTGACCATGTGCGCCTGCCGTTCGATTACAACGCGGTGATGACGGACGACGGGGAGTTTTTGGAGGCGGGGTTTCGCTTTCTCGATTTCGCCGTGCGTGAGTGCGAAAAGCGCGGGCTGAATATTATCCTCGATTTGCACAAGACGGTAGGTTTCGTGTTCGACAATCTCGAAGTTTTCGATTTCTTCGATAATAAACATCTTCAAGATTTGTTCGTAAATCTCTGGATTGAGATGACACGGCGTTACGGGAACTGCAAGAATGTTGTCTTTGAACTTTTAAACGAAGTCACCGATGAAAAAGTCGCGGAAAAATGGAATAAAATCGCCGCGCGGACTATCGGCGAGATACGCAAGCTCAACGCCGATATTCGCATTATAATCGGCGGTATACACAAAGACAGTATTTACGGACTTACGCTCCTCGAAAAGCCCGATTTTGAAAACATCGTTTTCACGTTCCATTGCTACGACCCGCTGTTGTTCACGCACCAAAGCGCGTATTGGGTAGAGGATATGCCGTCGGATTATTCGCTGGAGTACCCCGTGTCCGAAAAGAAAGTGCTCGAAGAAACAAAACGGCTTTTCGGCAATATGTACACGGACGGTCTGTCCGACAGCGACGCGCCGATTTCGAGCGAGTTTTTTGAGAGAATGTTCAAGCAGGCGTGCGAGATAGCCGAAAAGAACGGCGTTCCGCTCTACTGCGGGGAATACGGCGTTATCGACCGCGCAGACGCAAAGTATGCGTTGAATTGGTACAAGGACATTCACGCGGCGTTTGAAAAAATGGGAATAGCGCGGGCTAGCTGGAACTACAAGCAAAAGGACTACGGGCTTATTGACAGCCACTATGACGAAGTACGCGCGGAACTTGTAAAACTGTTGTGATAACGGAGGGTAAGCAGATGAAATACGGATATTTTGACGAACAGGCAAAGGAATATGTGATAACCCGCCCCGATACGCCGTCGCCGTGGGCGAACTATCTCGGCGACCCGAACTACGGCGCGATAATCTCGAACAACGCGGCGGGCTACAGCTTTGAAAAAAGCGGTGCGAACGGGCGCATACTGCGCTTTCGCTTTAACAGCACGTCAAACGACCTGCCCGGACGTTACATTTATATTAAAGACAACGACAGCGGAGAATACTGGAGCGGTTCCTGGGCGCCCGTCTGCAAACCTCTGTCCGACTACAAAAGCGAATGTCGGCACGGCACGGCTTATACGGTAATTTCATCGGAGTACAGCGGGATAAAAACCGAAACCTCGTATTATGTGCCGTTAGGTAAAACCTACGAGGTTTGGGCGTGCAAGGTGACAAACATCGGCGCTGTCCCGCGTAAACTTTCCGTGTTCGGCGTCTGCGAGTTCGTAAACGACAACAATTACGAGCAGGACGGCGTTAATCTGCAATATACGCAGTTTATAACGCATACTTATTATGAAGATAATCTGCTTATTCAGCGTCAGAATGAACTCCAGGGCGGGCAGACGCGCTTTTTGGGACTTGTCGGCGGGAAAGCCTGCGCGTTCTGCGGCGACCGCGAGAAGTTCCTCGGCGTTTACCGCGGGTACGGCGCGCCGCTCGGCGTAGAACAGGGACTTAAAAACGACCTCAACTACTGCGGAAACTCTGTAGGCGCATTGCAAAGCGATGTTGAAATAGCGCCGAATGAAACCCGCGAGTTTATCTATATAGTAGGTCAAAAGGACAAGGACGAGGCGCGGGAAATTCTCGCGGGGTATGAAGATAAGTCCCGCGCAGAGAGCGAACTTTCCGAACTCAAAAACTACTGGCACGGGAAACTTTCCAATCTTCAGGTACACACTCCCGACAGCGACTTTAACAATATGGTGAACGTCTGGAACGCTTATAACTGCTTTATCACGTTCACTTGGTCAAGGGCGGCGTCGTTTATCTACTGCGGACTGCGCAACGGTTTCGGCTACCGCGACACGGTGCAGGATATACAGGGCATAATTCACCTGAGCCCCGCAATGGCGAAAGAGCAAATAGTATTTATGCTTTCGGCGCAGGTGACGAACGGCGCGGGATTACCGCTTGTCAAGTATACCCATAACGCGGGTCACGAAAACACGCCCGACGACCCCGAATACGTCAAGGAAACGGGACACCCGTCCTATCGCGCCGACGACGCGCTCTGGCTGTTCCCGACGATTGAGAAGTACATCGGCGAAAGCGGTGACGCGGCGTTCCTCGATGAAGTAGTTCCTTACGCGAACAACGGCGAGAGCGGAACGGTTTACGACCACTTAAAACGCGCTGTAGATTTCTCTATGAACAATCTCGGTCTGCACGGTATGCCCGCGGGACTTCACGCGGACTGGAACGACTGCCTGCGGCTCGGCAGGAAAGGCGAAAGTACGTTTGTGGCGTTCCAGCTCGTTTACGCGATAAAACAGCTCGGCGCTTACGCGAAGATGAAAAACGATACCGAATATCAAAAGTATCTCGAAAAAATCGGCGCAGAACTCGATAATATCCTTGCGAAGTGCTGGGACGAGGACCGTTTTATACGCGGTTACAAAGAGGACGGCGAGATAATCGGCAGGCGCACCGACCCAGAGGCGTCTATGTGGCTCAATCCGCAGTCGTGGTCTGTTATTTCGGGGTACGCGTCCAAAGAGCAGGCAACGCTTGCTCTCGACAGCGTAGCGCGGGAACTCAACACGCCCTACGGCGCAATGGTGATGTACCCGCCGTATGACAAGCACGCGTTTAAAGGCGCGCTTATGCATTGCTTTAACCGCACGGTCAAGGAAAACGCGGGTATTTTCTCACAAACGCAGGGTTGGCTTATTCTCGCGGAGGCGAAACTTGGGCGCGGCGATATGGCGTATAAGTATTGGAAAGAGGCGTCCCCCGCAACGTATAACGACAACGCGGAACTTCGCGAAATGGAGCCTTATGTATACGGTCAGTTCGTCGAGGGCAAGGACAGTCCGTTCGCGGGCAGAGCGCACGTTCATTGGCTGACGGGAACGGCGTCAACCGTTATGGTAGGCACGGTCGAGGGAATATTGGGACTTCGCCCGAACGCCAAAGGACTTGTTATAGACCCGTCCATTCCGTCCGAATGGAAAGAGTTCACGATGGAAAAGACATTCCGCGGAAAACGCCTTAACATCACCGTCAAGAACCCGAACGGCGCGCAAAGCGGCGTTAAATCCGTCACGGTCAACGGCGAAAAACTTTCCGAAAACCTTATCACGGAGGACATTCTGAAAGACGAAAACACCGTAGAAGTCGTGCTTTAACGGCAAAATACCGCCGAAATTTTCGGCGGTATTTTATGAAAGGAATACGCTATGAAATTAAGAAAAACCGTCACAGGCGTTTTGACGGCGCTGATGATATTCTTCACGTCGGGTTGTGAAAGCCGTGTGCGGGAAACTTCCGACAGCGGTAACGCGAATATCGTTTCGCAAACCTCGCTTAGTACAACGGAAAGCAGTTCCGAAAACTCGTCCGAAAATTCTTCCGAAAGCATAGTCGAAAGTACGCAGGAAAGCACGGCGGAAATTTCACAAAACACTTCACAATCGACAACGGAAAGCGCGGAAAACCCCGCTCCCGCTCAAATGCACACCGCCGCCGAAATCGTAAAGCAAATGCGGGTGGGCTGGAATTTGGGAAACACGCTCGACGCTCTCGGCGGTACGGGACTTTCTTCTGAAACCGCCTGGGGAAACCCCGTCACGACCAAAGCGATGATTGACACGGTGCGGGCGGGCGGATTTAACGTTTTGCGCGTTCCCGTTTCGTGGGGAGAACATCTCGACGCAGATTATAACATCGACAAGGCATGGCTCGACAGAGTGGGGCAGGTAGTGGACTACGGCATTGAAAACGATATGTTCGTTATCCTTAACACTCACCACGAGGAATGGTATATGCCCCGCGAAAGCGACGTTTCGGAGGATTTGGAAGTACTCCAAAAGCTATGGTCGCAGATTGCCGAACGCTTTAAGGACTACGGCGAAAAACTTCTGTTTGAGGGAGTGAACGAACCGCGCCTGCGCGGCACGGGCGAGGAATGGACAGGCACGCCCGAAGCGCGGGATATAGTCAACAGATACGCCGAAACGTTCGTGCGGACGGTGCGGGCAAGCGGAGGTAACAACGCGGAGCGTACTCTGCTTATATCCCCATACGCCGCCTCGTCCAACCCCGAAAATCTCACCGCGCTTAAAGTTCCCGAAAACGCGGGGAACATCATCGTTTCCGTACACGCGTACCTGCCGTACGATTTCGCGCTGAACGTAAACGGCACTTCCGAATACGACCCGAACGACGGCTCTATAAAGTGGGTTATGGACAACATCAAATCGACGTTTATCGACAGGAATATCCCCGTTGTTATAACGGAGTTCGGCTCGCTTAACAAAAACAACACCGACGCTCGTCTGCGCTGTCTTGACGATTTTCTCAACAGTGCGAAAAACATCGGCGTTCCGTGCGTATGGTGGGACAATGGCGCGGTATGGTCGGACGGCGAGAACTTCGGATTGCTCAACCGATTGGACGGCGGGTGGTATTTCCCCGAAATCGTCGATGAAATTAAAAGAATAGTGGGAGTATAAAATGGACGTTATTTTATTGAGAGCAGACGAAAAACTCACATGGAATGAAATCAGCGGATATATGGGCTGTTTAAGTCCGCATAGGCGGGTTGCCGTCGAGAAAAAGGCGCAGGACGCGGACAAGATAAACACACTTCTTTCAAGACTGCTTATAATCTCCGAAATCAAACGCCGAACGGGGTTATCGGAAAAGAAAATCAGTTTCACGCTCGGTTCGTTCGGCAAGCCGTATCTTAAAGGCGGGGAATTGCAGTTCTCGATGTCGCACACGCGCGGCGCGGTTTGCGCGGCGTTCGCGGACGAGGAAATCGGCGTTGACGCAGAGCGCCGCGACCGCACGGTAAAGAAGTCGATGTATAACCGCGTACTGACGGACGAGGAGCAAAAAGCGGTACATTCGGACGAGGATTTTATCCGCTTTTGGGTGCAAAAAGAGGCGTTTTTAAAACGTTTGGGCGTAGGAATTACGCGCGATCTGCGCGGCGTAAATTCGCTTACGCTCCCCGATACAAAGGTTTTCGACAAGGGCGAATTTTTCATTGCCGTTTCGGGAAACGGAGCGCAGAGCGCGCAGATAACGGAAATCACCGTCAATGAACTGCTCGGCAGATTTACAAAGTTATGCTGAAATAATAAGCGTATTCCCGCCTTTGGGAATACGCTTTTGTTTTTTATTTCCGCTGAAGATAAGTCCAAATCGCATCGAGCGCGTCTTGAAATTCCAGACGGTGGACAACGGGATTGCTGTTGTTTTTGTTTCGCGAAAATAACTTCGCGGTGAGTTCGCCGTCATATGTATACTGAATTTCGCTAATATCAATCGGCGTTTGCGAACCGTCTATATCTTCAAACAGGATTAAATCCCCGCTTTCGAGATAGGGCAGTCCGCGCATTTCAATTTCCGCGCCGTAAAAATACAAGGGGTCTAACTGTTTTCCTATTGCGTCTACAATGTCCTGCGTCATAAACGGGCAGTAGAGTTCTATAACCGACAATCCGCTTTTAGTGCCGTAAGTTAATATCTCCGACAATGTGCTTACGCGCAGTCCGCTGATACGCGCGCGGGTGATGTTCTTTGTGACATTAAAGCAGTTCTCCGCAGTCAAAACCGCCCTCGGCATTGACGAATAGCTTTTGAAAACGAGAACGCCGTTTTTGTCTATCTTCGCGCACGCGCAGTTCAGCGCGGCAATGTGACCTATTATCTGCCTTATCGACGCGCCTTCGGGCTTGAACACGGGGTAGCTTTTGCATACCCCCGAAAATTTCAGCCCCGTATAATTGCAAATCGCGCTTAACAGCGTATCGGAATATTTATAAGCGGACGCGGGGATACTTTCGTCCGGGTCAACGTCGAGTTCGTATAATTTGTCATAGCAGGCGAACGTCGAATATTTCCCGCGAAAGTATCTTCTCGCGACATAGAATGTTCCGAGCGAGAACCATTCCGAGCCGTTTATCCTGATGTACGGGCGCACCTCGGTGTGAACATCGGGCGTTTCATCACATTCGACTGTAAAAGTAAACCCGTTCGCAATTGCCGTGCCTATTGTAAACCAGTTCGGGTGCGTTATATCGTCAAATTCAAACCGCAGAAGTTTGTCGTCGTTATATGTCGTGTTTCCCATTTCAATTCGGCAGTTTATCCTGCGCCCGCTTTCTTTCGAGAGTTCCTTAAACTGTTCTGTAGCGTCCATTTGTTCACCTCACCTTTGTTTCATTTTAAGTTTTACGCCGCCGTACATCAAAACGCCGTTTATCGTTTTCACGGCGGCGGCAGGCTCGTCGGAAATATGAAAATCCGCCGTCACTTCGCCCTCAGGCGCATTGAACGTCACCGTGACGAAAATGTTCTGAGAAAGTTCGCGCAGAGTTTTAAGTTCGTTTTCGCTCATCAGCCCGAACGATACGACAAGCGCGTATTTTCGGGCGACAAGGTCGATAAGCATATCGCCGCGCGTATTGTAGCGTATTTCCGTTCGGCGAAGTTCCCTGTTGATTTCAAGTTCCGTTATATTAGTGAAAACCTCGCCGTTTATCGTGATTTTCATAATCCGTCATCTCCTATTCTTTTTGCGGTGAATTTACAGTGGTGAGGTTCGCCGTCGGCATAGCAGATTTTCTTTTGCGTTATCGTATAACGCACGCCGCGAAAGTCCACCCGCGCGCCGACGGGAAAATCCGCCCATGTGGAACGCCGCCTGTCCGCCCACACGGTAATTTCCGCGGCGCTTGAAACCGTAGTTTTCCCGTAGCTGTCAAGGCTGTCGGAGAGTTCAACGCGGACGTTTTTTATCGGCGTTTCGGAAAAGCCCGTCGCCGTCGGGAGAACGAGCGTTATGTTTTCTCCCAAAAGCGAGTTTGGAATGGGTTTAACTTTCATTCCGCCACCTCCGCAATAGACGTCAGGCACCCCGCCGCGCAAAGCAGGCGTTTTGCCGTCGGAGAAATTTCCGCGCTTTTCTGTTCGCCGTCCTCCGTGTATGAAAAATCGCCTACAGAAACGCGCGACAGCTTTCCGCCCTGGCTTTCGTTCAGCAAAACGGCAGACTGAAACGCCGCGGCTTGCTTTATAAATTTCTCGTTTTTCTCGGACAGCATTCGCGAAATATCGCGCCCGCAAAGCGAGGATAAAACATATTCGGCGCGTTTAATACAGCCGTCAAGAAGTTCCAAATCCTCGTCTGCGCAGGCAAAGCCCATCTCTTTAAATTCTTCCGTTGTAATTATCAACGTAATCCCTCCTTATAAACCGCATAAACGGCGCGGCTTTTGCCGCGCCGCCTTTCCAATGGTGTTGAAATACTAAGTAATTATTCCGCGGCGGGTTCTGTACAAACCGCGATTGCCGCTTTCTTGTTGTCGGGGATAAATATGTCGTGATATTTGCGGTAGTCTATATCCCACGCGTCGGCGAATTGGTTCTGTTCGGGAGTGATGATTTTCAGATTGTCGGTCTTTGAAATGGCGATAGGCGCGGTGCGTGGGCAGATAATCCAGTTTATCTGCTTTGCGTCGCCCTTTGCGGAAAAACCGTCCTCGCTGTCAAAATCATAGCCCGTTTTCATTCTCGCGGACGGCACGGGGATAATAGATACGCCGTTAATCGTCTTGACAGCAAACTCAAGTTCTCCCTGCGAGAAATTGCCCGCGTCAAGAGAATGTGTAACTTCGCTTGAAAGCATAATCATATCGTAAACGGGACGCGACATCGCTATTACAAGTTCGCCCTCGCCGCCTGTCACCTCGCGCACTTCGCCGAGCTGTCCGAGCAAAGTGGAAAGCACGGTTTTCTTGTCGGGAGTGTATTCCTTAGTAATGGAGGCGTTTGTCGAAAGCGTAGAGTATCTGTAAGCGTCAATTTCGGGAATTACTTTAACTCTCTGAAATTCCGCCGCGATATTCGCCGCCGCAAGCCCAAAGCCTGTTTCGTCAACGTCGAGCGCGTCTATACGCAGGCGCTTGCCGCGGTCCATACTCATAACGCGGGTTTCGTAGGTGTAGGTAATAGGGTTCGTCGTGTAGCCGTCCGTGCGGTTGTACGTTCCCAAGCCTTTAAGCGTTATCTTCGGTATCTTGATTTCATCGCCGCCGTTGTAAATCACCTGCGACGCGTTTTCCTCCATCCAGCCCGAAGTAGAACCCTCGATAATCTGCTTGTCGAGTTCCTTTTGAAAAACCTTTGCATACTCAATATTATTTGCCATAATAAAATTCCTCCTTATAGTTTGTAGTTTGATAGTTGCTAGTTGTTAGTAATGCCTGCCCTGCCGCGCCTTTTCCCGTTGATAACCTCACAAGCTAACGCCGTGGCAAGCGGTCTAACTAATCTCTGACAGCTATTCTCTAATAACTAATTGTTCAGCGCGTTGAGAAAATTCTGCGTATCGCTGAAAATCCGTCGGTTGTACCCGCATTTTCGGCGGAAAATTGGGGCAGTTCGCGGCTCGTCATCTTGAAGTGCGGATAAGCGTCGATTATCTCGCCTGCCGCGTCGTCGGGGGATTTCCCCGCAAGGCACAAGCCGTAAGCCATTGCCGCGCCGCTTTCCAGCTTTTCGGGAAGTATTCCGAGCAAAAGCAGTCTGACTTTGATTTGCTCTTTTAAAAGTTCCGCTTGAAGACTGCCGACCTGCTCCAAAAGCGCCTGCTTTTCGGCGTCGTTTTCCTGCTCGTTTGCGGGTTCGCTGTCCGCGATTTCCGCGGTATCGGTAAGATCCCTCTGTTCGTCCGCAAGGCTTGCGGTATCCGTTATCATTTCGGACGTTTCGTTATTCATCGTTATCCTCCTTTATCATATTTTTCGCCTCGTCAAGCGATATGCCGTAAATCTCCGAAAGCGCTCTCGCTTTCGAGATAAGCCCGCTTGAATACAGCGTTTTCGCGCGTTCCGCTTTCGTGTTTTCGTCCTCGCAGACGCCGTCTGCAAAACGAATGTACACGTTTTCCTTTGCACGGCTTGAAAGTTCCCCGGACATCTTTCCGAGCAGACAGATGTTTTCGCACACGCGTGTTATTCCGTCGGCAATCAGTTTACGATAGAAACACGCGGTACGATAAGTACGGCTGTTTCGGCTTATCACCTCGGTCGCGGTGCGGAGCGTTCCGCTCTTGTAGGAAAGCGTTCCCTCCGACAGACCCGCCTGCATACAAAGCAGGTCGAGCAGTTTGTCAAGCGCCTCGATGTGTTCGGGAACGCGCAGTGCGGAAGTGTTGTCGGTGATTTTCAGTTCCTCGGCGTCCGATGTCGAAAACGCCTCGAAAACCTCGTCGTTCACGTTGAAATAGCGTTTAAGTTCACCGTTTTCGTCATACTCTCCGCGCACGGCATAAGACGGCACGATTATGCGCTTTTTGCCGAGTATGAACTCCCGCGTAAGGCTGTCGAACACAACGTCTATAGCCTTTAGGGTATCCTCGCAGTCCGCATAGACGGAGCCTCCGAGAGGCGGGCAGTCGCGGTTCTTTCCCGCGCCCGTGCGAAAGTATACAAATAGTGGCTTTGTAAGTCCCTTTATTACGGTCTTTTCTTGCATTTTAGGGTAAAGCTCTGACAAATCCAATTCTCTTCCGTTCTCGTTGAAGAGCTTGTTTTCGATTATAAGACCGTCGCTTGCAACTTCCTGCGTTTCGGCGAGAAGATAGCTTTTGCCGTTTTCCACAAGGCGCGAACCGAACGCTCCGCCGTATATCCCGCGCCCGTTCCATTTAGTAGGAACAAAGCCGTCGGCGGTGATAAAGTCAAGCCTTACGCCTTGCTTGCCGCTGTAGACCTTGATTACTCCCCCGCCCAGCGCGAACGCCTTTTCGAGAAAGTCGGGAAAACGTTCCGCGAAACAGTTTTCGGCGAGTACGCTTTCCAGAAACGCCTGTGTTTCCTTGTCGGAACAGGCGATTTCCGTGCTTTCGGTAAAGCACAGCCTTGAAAGTTCCGCGCAAAGCGCCTTTGCAGCACCCAGCGCCGCTACTTTTCGCATACCGCCGTTCATACCGCCCTTTCGCGTGTGCCGCCATTCGCCGCCGCCGTTGTAGATGTCAAGCCACCTTTCAACGGCATTTCCGTTTTCCGCGGCGACAGCGGCGGTCGTGTTTTGGGAAAATCCGCGTTTTCCGAAAAACAGATTTTTCAGATCCAAAGTCATTCCTCCTTTATATTTTTTACAGTACTGTCAATGCCGCCGCCAAAACCTGCAAAGCGCGCCTTTTTCGCAAAGTATGCGGGGACGGATCCCGCTTTTCTTCGCTGAACTTATCGTACAGCAAAGCAAACTGCACAAAACTGCACGATTAATTTTTCTGAATTTTTTTCGGAAAACACTTGCAAAAATCGGCTAAAAGTAGTAATATGTAAGTAGAGATTGGCGGTTTGGAGTTTTAAACTTGCAAATCACAAGCAAACGGAGGCGAAAATTCTTATGGGTGACGATTTGCTCAAAAAAATAGAGGACAGGCTTTCCGGCTTTTCCAAAAGCCAGAAGTTAATCGCGAACTTTATTCTTCAGCATTACGAAAAAGCCGCGTATATGACCGCGCTGAAACTCGGCAGCGCCGTCGGAGTAAGCGAATCCACGGTCGTGAGATTTGCTATTGAACTAGGCTTTGAGGGCTATCCTCAGCTTCAGCGTTCGCTCCAGAGCCATATAAAGAATAAACTTACTTCACTCCAGCGAATGGACGTAACGCGAAACAGAATAGGCGGCGACGACCCGCTTACGGGCGTTTTAAATCAAGACATCGAGAAAATTCGCCGAACCCTTGAAACCGTCAACCGCGAGAGTTTTGACAACGCGGTCGCGACGATAATCGCCGCACGGCGCATTTACATTCAGGGCGCGATGAGTTCGGGACTTTTGGCGAGTTTTATGCACTATTATTTAAGGCTGATTTTTGATAAGGTGACGTTAGTCGGCGCTGTCGGCACGGCGGAACTGTATCAGCAGATGATACACATAGGCGAGGGCGATTTGCTTATTGCAATGAGTTTTCCGCGCTATGCGAAAAGCACTATAGAGGCTTGCCGTTTCGCGCATGAAATGGGTTCGCAGATAATCGCGATAACCGACAGCGAAAGCAGTCCGCTGACGGAATTTGCGCACACATCGCTGTTCGCCGCGTCGGATATGGTGTCGTTCGTAGACAGCCTTGTAGCCCCGATGAGCCTGATAAACGCGCTTATAGCAACGGTTTCAAGCGCGAACAGATGCAGAGTAGAACAGACGTTCGGCAAGCTGGAGCAACTTTGGGACAGCAACGGAGTATACAAGAAAGATAGTTAGAGGCTGGAGGGTGGATTGTGCGCACTGCGCGCTGTTCTAGCGGTTTTCTAAACTGTAAAAAGGATTAAAAATGTCGGATATAGTAATTGTCGGCGGCGGCGCGGCGGGAATGACCGCCGCGATATTCGCCGCGCAAAAAGGCGCGGACGTTTTACTGCTCGAAAAAAACGAACGTTCGGGTCGCAAACTTTCGATAACGGGCAAAGGGCGGTGCAATGTCACAAACAACTGCGATTTGCAGACCTTGCTCGAAAACATACCGAACAACGCGCGGTTTTTGTACGGCGCGTTTTCGCGGTGGTCGCCCGCCGATACAATGGCGTTTTTTGAGGAACTCGGCGTACCGCTTAAAACTGAGCGCGGACGGCGCGTTTTCCCCGTATCCGACAAGGCGGGGGATATTGTAAACGCGCTCGAAAAACGCTTGGGCGAATTAAACGTCACAATAAAGCGCGCCGACGTTCGTTCGCTTATCATCGAAAACGGCGCGTGCGTAGGCGTGAATACGCGCGGCGGGCAATTCCCCGCGAAAGCCGTGATTTTGGCAACGGGCGGTGCGTCTTATCCGAAAACGGGTTCGGACGGTTTCGGGTATACGCTCGCAAGGCAGGCGGGTCATACTGTAATTACACCGCGCCCGTCGCTCTGCCCGCTCGTGACAGCCGAAACGTGGGTAAAAAGCGCCGTGGGGCTTACTTTGAAAAACACCGCCGTGCGCCTTGTTTGCGATAATAAGGAGATTTACGAGGACTTCGGCGAGGTCGCGTTTACTAGCGACGGCATAGGCGGGGCGACTGTTTTAAGCGCGTCGGCGCACATTCCGAACGGCGCGGAAAACCGCTGTTCCGTAACGCTTGACCTAAAGCCCGCGCTCTCCCGCGAACAGTTGGATAAACGTATCCTGCGGGATTTTGCGGAACTTCGCGGAAAGACGTTCGCCGAGAGTTTGCGGAAGTTACTGCCCGCGCAGATTATAGAACCTGTTTGCGCACTTGTGAATATTTCACCCGAACAGCGCGTAGATGAAATTACCAAAAAATCGCGCGAAGATTTGGTTAAAACGCTGAAATCTTTGACTTTGCACATCAAAGGCTTTCGCCCGATTGACGAGGCAATCATAACGCGAGGAGGGGTGAACGTCAAGGAAATTTCTCCGAAAACAATGGAAAGTCGGCTTTGTAAAGGGCTTTTCTTCGCGGGGGAAATCATCGACGCGGACGCTTACACCGGGGGATTTAATCTCCAGATCGCGTTTTCAACGGGGGTTCTCTGCGGAACATCCGTTGCCGATTTCGTGAAATAAATTTGAAAAAATTAAAAAACCCCTTGAAATTTTAATAAGATTGTGATATAATGTGTTATAATGTTAAAAGGCAAAAAGGGCGAATTGTACCTTTTTTGACTTTACAAAATTTACCTGTTCGGAGTGTTAAGATTGAGTTCTAACCACATTGCTGTCGCTGTTGACGGACCTGTCGGCGCGGGAAAAAGCAGTATCGCAAGAACCGCCGCGAAACGGCTGGGATTTATATATTGTGATACGGGCGCGCTTTACCGCGCGGTCGGACTGTATTGTCACCGAAAGGGCGTCGATCTGAAAAACGCAGAGGATGTCGCGGGACAGCTAAGTGCGATAAAGCCCGAAATACGCCTGATAGACGGCGTTCAGCACGTTTTCTTAAACGGCGAGGACGTTTCCGAAGAAATACGCCTGCCCGAAATATCAATGGCGGCGAGCGCGGTTTCCGCCGTACCCGCGGTAAGGGCGGCGCTGCTTGACATTCAGCGGGATATTGCCGAAAACAACAATACGATAATGGACGGGCGCGATATAGGCACGGTCGTTTTGCCGAACGCCGATGTGAAGATTTTTCTGACGGCAAGACCCGAAATCCGCGCGAAAAGGCGTTTTGACGAACTTACAGCAAAGGGCATTGAAGTGAAGTTCGACGATGTTTTAAAGGAACTTAACGAGCGCGACTTCGCCGATATGCACCGCGAAACCGCACCGCTCAAACAAGCTGACGACGCTGTTTTAGCCGACACGTCGGAACTTGACTTTGAGCAGTCGGTGGATCTGGTGTGCGAAATCATCAAGGGCAGGACGTAAGATGTTTTACAGGTTCGCAACGTTTCTGGTGTCCGTTTTCTTTCACATAAAGTTCAAGATAATAATTGACGGAAAGCAGAATATTCCCGAAAATAAAAGCGGAATAATAATCGCGTCAAACCACGTTTCCAACAACGACCCGCCGTTTATCGGCATCGTTTTGAAATCGAAGTTTGCGTTTATGGCAAAGGAAGAACTTTTCAAAAACCGCCTTTTCGGGTGGCTGATAGGAAAGTTAGGCGCTTTCCCCGTAAAGCGCGGCGCAAAGGACTTTGCCGCTGTCGATAAGGCGATAGCGTCGCTTGACGAGGGACGGACGTTTATCATATTCCCCGAAGGGACGCGCTCGAAAACCGGGGAACTCGGCAGACCTAAAAGCGGTGTTTCGATAATCGCGGTTCGCGCGAAAGCGCCTGTCGTTCCCGTGTTTATCAAGTACGGGCGAAAGAGGTTTCGCAGGAGAGCGTATATATCGTTCGGCGAGATAATTCCGAAAGAGGAGTTTGAGTCTGTCGAAATAACGGACAAACACGCCGTTCACGCGATAAGCGCAAGGATAATGGGCGAGATTGCAAAGCTGAAAGAAACCGCGCCCGATATTGACAAATAACAAGCATTGAAAACAGTTATTGCAGAACACGCGGGGTTTTGCCCCGGCGTAAAACGCGCGATAGAACTTGCCGAAAAATCCGCCGAGAAGTACGGCGAAGTTTTCACGTTAGGCGAGCTTATACATAACGAACGCGCGTTGGAACGGCTCGAAGAAAACGGAATACACGCCGTAAAAAACGCCGAGGACGCAAACGGAAAACCGCTTATAATCCGCTCTCACGGTGTGCCGAAAAGCACCGAAGAGAGGGCGCGGGCAGAGTCTGAAACCGTCGTTGACGCGACTTGCCCGTTTGTAAAGGAAATACATAAGATTGCCGCGGGCGTGCCGAAAAACGGCTCGCTTATCGTAATCGGTGACAGCGCACACCCCGAAATCATCGGCATAATCGGAAACGCCGAGTGCCGTGCGTTCACCGCAAAGACCATAGACGACGTTTGCGGGATAATGGAGCAAGATCCGCCCGAACCCGCCGTAATGGTCGTTCAAACCACCTTCGACAGCGGAATTTTTTCGGAAATCGCGAAAGCAGTGACCGAAAAATATCCCCGCGTTGAAATACACAACACTGTATGCACCGCCTCGAAAATGCGCCAGGAAAGCGCACGGCGGCTTGCAAAAAGGGCTGCCTTGATGATAGTTGTCGGAGGACGCAGCAGCTCAAATACGAGGAAACTTGCCGCGATTTGCGAGGGGTGTACAAAAACGCTTTTCGTGACGTGCGCGGAGGAAATTCCTCCGCAGGTCCTAAACGGTCTGCAATCCGATGCTGTCATCGGAATTACGGCAGGAGCGTCCACTCCCGCCTACACCATTAAGGAGGTTCATGACAAGATGAACGAAGAGATTACAAAAAATAATGAAATTGAGGAGGACTTTGCTTCACTGCTTGAGCAGGATCAGTCTTTTAACAGATTATATAACGGCAAAAGAGTAAAAGCTACGGTAGTAAGCGTTTCCAAAAAGGAAGCCGTGGTTGAGGTCGGCGCAAAGCAGACAGGCTACATAGTCCGCGAGGAACTCACAAACGACCCTACCGCCGACATTGAGGACATCGTTAAAGTAGGCGACGTTATCGACGCTATCGTTATTAAGGTAGACGATTCTGTCGGAACGGCGGCGCTCTCGAAAAAACGCGTTGACGCGCAGATAGGTCTTGAAAAGCTGGAGGCTGTCAAGGAGGCTGGCGAAACGATAGAGGGCAAGGTTTCTCAAATCGTAAAGGGCGGCGTTATCGTTATCTATGAAAACGCGCGCGTATTTATCCCCGCGTCGCATACGGGCGTACCGCGCGGAGGAAAACTCGAAACATTGCAGGGCAAGACTGTTAAGTTCAAGATAATCGAAGTATCGAACGAGCGCGGCGGCAGAGTTGTAGGTTCTATCCGTCAGGCAAACCGCGAGGTTCGCGAGGCGGACAGAGCGAAGTTCTGGGAGTCTATCGAAGTAGGTCAGAAGTTCGAGGGCGAGGTTCGCTCTATCGAGAATTACGGCGTGTTTGTTGACATCGGTCCCGTGGACGGTCTTGTTCACACGGCGGATCTCACTTGGAACAGAGTGGGTCACCCGAAAGATATTGTTAAGGTCGGCGACAAGATAAACGTAATCGTAAAGAGTTTCGACCCCGAAAAGAAACGCGTATCTCTCTCCGCGAAAGACCCCGAAGATAACCCGTGGACAAAGTTCGTTGCGGAATACGCAAAGGACGATGTTATCAAGGCGACGATAGTGTCCATTACAGAGTTCGGCGCGTTTGCGCAGATAATCCCCGGTGTGGACGGGCTTATCCACATCTCGCAGATTTCTACCGAAAGAGTTGCGGATATTAACACCGTGCTGAAAGTCGGCGATGTTGTCGATGTGAAGATAATCGACATTGACGACGAGAAAAACCGCGTAAGCCTTTCTATCAAGGCGCTTTCCGAGGACGCTCCGAAGTCTGAGGAGGACGCTCCCGCAGAGGACGCTCCGTCAGCCGAGGACGGCGAATAATGCAAAACAGCATTACGGCGTCAGGTTAAATCCTGACGCCGTTTTTTGTGTTATTTCCGTAAAATTTCCCATATGCTATTGACTTTACGCGCTTTTTGTTGTACAATATATACTAGGATACTTTTTACCTTTAGGAGAGTACATAATGGACAAGAAATACACTGTGCTTATCGTTGATGACGCAGAGCAGAATATCGAACTTATGTCCGAGATGTTAAAGGACAGTTACAATATAATAACGGCTGATAACGGCGCTCTCGCGTTGGAGATAATGCGCGGCGAGGAACGCCCCGACGTTGTATTGCTCGATATGCTTATGCCGAAACCCGACGGCTATGACGTGCTTGAAGAAATGAACTCCGACGAGGAACTGCGCACGATACCCGTTGTCGTCATAACGTCCGACAACGCGCCCGACGCGCAGGCTCGCGCTTACGAACTGGGCGCGGTGGATTTCGTGTCGCGAGGGGACGATATGAACGCCGTGCGCCACCGCGTAAAGAGCGTTTTGAGATTATGCGAACTCGATAAGATCCGCAGAGAAAACGAGGCTCTGCGCTGTGAAATATCCTCCGAACGCCGACTTTCCGCGCTTATGGATAACCTGCCCGGCGGCGTTGCGATTATCAGCACGGACGGGAAAACCGCGAAATGCCCCTATTTCAACAACGGTCTGTATAAGCTGTTCGGAATGGACGCGCCGAGGTTCGTTATGCAGTTTTCGGTTCTGCCGCGCCCCGAATGGATAGATACGTTTATAAATAATGCCTTAGACCACGACAAATTCACGTTCGATTTTTCGATAGGCGAAAACTCCGCGCCCGAACATCTGCAATGGGTAAGAGTAACCGCGAGCGGTATCGGAGAAAACAAGGGTATGCGCGAAATATACTGCGTATTCTTAGATATTAACGCCGAAAAACATCAGGAACTCCGCGCGGAGGAAAGCAGTAAAAAGCTCCGCGCCAATCAGTCAATGCTCAATACGGTAATTCACAACGCGCCTGGAGGAATTTCCCTTTGCGAACGCGTAAACGGGGTTTTCCGCGTACTGTTCGTAAATCAGGGACTTGCGAACCTTTTGGGATATTCGGACAGCGAAACTTGCCTTGCGGAACTCTCGCAGAAAACGAACTACGGGATTTCCGAAAACGATATAAAAGTAATCCGCGAAAAGATAGCCGACGTACCCGACTGCGGAGGTAACTTTACATACGCGTTCCGCTGTATAGAGCGGACGGGGAACGATTTGTGGATTTCCGTAAGCTGTCAGCTTTTGCCCAGCGAAACGGACGGCAGAGTGAAAATGTACCTGTTCATAACGAACATTACAAAGGAAAGGCAGTATTCAAACGAACTGCGGTTCGCCGCCTACTATGACCCGCTTACGGGGCTTTTCAACCGCCATGCGTTTATGAAGAACGCCCGACTGCTGATTGACAGTCAGCCTTTAATGGAGTTTTCGCTGATGAAACTGAACGTCGGCTCGTTTAAGGTCGTGAACGACCTGTTGGGGCGCGACGTCGGTGACAGAGTGCTGATAGAAATTGCGGGCGCTTTGCGCACGCTGTTTACGGGCAACGGCGTTTTCGCGCGCCTGCACGCGGACGCTTTCGCTATAGTAACGCCGTATTCCGAACGCGGTATCCACCCGCAGACCGTGCTTGACGCAGTATCGTCGGCAGTTGCCGAAAGCGGACTCGTGTCGCACGAGATACAATACTACATCGGCGTTTACAGAATAGCCGACAGGAGCGTATCCATAGAAAATATGACCGACCGCGCGTCTATCGCGTGCCGTTCGATAACGGGAAGTTTCCGTGAGCATATCGCGTACTATGACGAGGATATGCGCCGTCATATGCTCGAAGAGCAGGAAATCTGCGACGAAAGCCACCGCGCGCTTAAAAACGGCGAATTTTGCGTATACTATCAGCCTGTTTACGGAATAAAGGACAAGCGCTTTGTAAGCGCCGAGGCTCTTGTGCGCTGGAACCACCCTACAAAGGGAATAATCGCGCCCGGCAAGTTCGTACCCGTGTTTGAAAAGAACGGCTTTATCGCGGAACTTGATTTGTACGTTCTCGAACAGGTCTGCAAGTATATGAAACGGCGTAAAGACGAGGGGCTTTACGATTTCCCGATTTCCGTGAATATCTCGCGTATGAGCCTGTATAATCCGAATTTGTTTGAGATAATCAGCGGAATAACCGACAGCTACGGCGTTGACCCGCGGTATTTCCGCATAGAAATAACCGAAAGCGCATACAACGACAATCCCGCGCAGCTGCTTGAAACGATAAGCAAGTTCCGCGAAAAGGGCTATCCCGTGCTTATGGACGATTTCGGGAGCGGATATTCGTCGCTGAATACGCTCAAGGACATTCCGATTGATATACTGAAACTCGATATGATGTTTATGCAGGGCTTTGAAAAGAACAACAAGGTCGGCATAATCGTCACAAGCGTTGCGCGTATGTCAAAGTGGCTCAACACGCCAATGCTCGCGGAGGGCGTTCAGACGAAAGAACAGTTCGACTTCCTCAAAAGCGTCGGCTGTGCGTATATTCAGGGTTTCTATTTCTCGCGCCCCGTACCCGAAGATAAATTGGGCGGTCTTATTGATATGGACGTAATTGACGGCGACCTTTCCGTTATCGAAAATTACGGGCTTAAAAACGAGATAAACGAACTTTTGGGGAGCAGCGCGCTTGTATCAAAGCTGATAAGCGGCGCGTTCGGCGGTTTCGGAATATACGAGATGTACGAGGATAAGCTGGAGGCAATCCGCGTAAACGAGGGATATATGAAGATTATGGGCTACTCGCCCGAAGATTTGACGGGGCATAATATAAACGTATGGGATATGATGCCCCCCGAAGAGGCGGAAAAGTCCCGCTCTGCCTGTATGGAGGCGCTGTCTACAGACAGGGCTGTGCATATGATGGTATGGCGCTACAATAAAAACGGCAAGCTGATTTGCCTTGACGGCGTTCATCGAAAATTAGGCGGTACGAACGCGAACCCGATAATCTGCATAGCGTTCAACGATGTGACAAATCTTCTTGAAAGCGAACGCCGCGTCGGAACTTCAAAGGACGAGATAAACGCGATTTTGAACGCGACGGACGCTGTGCTTATTGACATTGATTTTGAACACGACACGATGTTCTGCGCGGGCGATATGTCGGAGTTCGGAATAGACCTCCGACTTGCTAAGGATTACCTCGAAAATCAGGAAATAACGACGTGCGAGGTTTACAAGGACGACCGCGAACGCGCACGTCGGCTGTTTGATATTTCGCAGGCGGGCAAAAAGGTGGAGGAAGTGCGTTTTCGCAGTAAAACGGACGGCAATTTCTATTGGTGGCGGTTGGTTCTCACGCGTACTATCGACCCCGAAAGCAAGATAAACCGCCTTATGGGAATTGCGAGGTTCATTGACGAAAAACGCGCGGGAATTACTCAGAAACTTGAAGATTTGGAGTGACAGCAAAAAGGTCGGCACAGCAAACGCCATAGCCGACCTTGAATTGTTATTTAAAAGCCTTAATCGCGTATTTCAAAATTGTTCGTCTGCTGATCGGGCTGAGGCTGAATGAAATCGCCGACCGCCTCCACGCCCTGAACGAACCAGTTCATAGCCGACACTTCCGCGTCCGTCATAATCTCGGTTTCGAGGTATTTAACGTTTCCTCCGCTGTCCCTGAGCGGACCTTGGAATACCTCGGCAGAACCGTTTGTGATGTACGGCACGAGCGTTTCAATAAGTTTCTGCGAACCGTCCTTTGCTTTTTCGAGAGCGGGGGATACGTTCACAACGCCGTTGCTCATATCGCCGATGTAATCCGAAACTTCATGCGTTCCCATTTTCATAGACTTAAACTCCGCGAGGAAATAGCTGTCGCGCATACTGTAAAAGTACATCAGCATATTGGAATATTCATCGGCATTGTCGCTGTAGTCAAGACAGCCGATAAACGCGATGTTCTTCTGCTGGCAATACTCCGCGGAATGATTTGAATTAGTGTAGCACACGATAACGTCGCACCCCTTTGCGGTGAGCGCGTCGATTGCGTCCTCTATTTCGTCATTGCGCTTTGCGGTCGCGGCGTAAACCGTAGCACCCCCGTCGGGATTAAGCGACGAGCCGATTTTCACGGCGTTCACAACCGCGATGTGGTCGGGCAGACTTGGGTCTGCGACTACTCCTATTCTGCTCGTCTTAGAGTTGAACTCCGCGACGAACCCCGCGACATAAGCGCCCTGATACATCTTTTCAGCGTAAGGGTTTACGTTCACACTGCTGTTATATGACCCCATACTGATGAAGTTTATATCAAGATATTTCTTCGCGGTCGCGCCGACGACGTTCGCGTAAGTCTGACTGCAGGCGATAATATCGGTACACCCCGCATTTGCAAGCGTATCGACCGCTTTCTCAAAATCAGACAGCGAAACGTTCTCAATATAGCAGGTTTCCATGCTCGACCTGTTGGACGCTCTCTTGCGCTGTTCGCACATCTGCGCGGTGAACCCGTCATCGTCGGCGTCCCCCCTGAAAATATATCCGACCTTGTGCGGTGCGGTTTGCTCCCCCTCGCTTGTGTCGCTTGAATTTGACGAAGAATCATCTCCCCCTCCGCTGCAAGCGGTCAGGGTCAATGTCATTGTCAGCGCGAGAGCCGCGGATAACCATTTAATTTTTTTAAAAGCCATGCTTTAACAACCTCCTGTTATATTGTGGCTGAAATTATACAAATTGTATTATAAAACGTGATATAATAGCATTTAAATACATTATATCACAATAGTAAAAAAATTTCACTACTTTTTTTGAAATTTTTTCGAGTTTGCCTTTATTTTTTTGGGGAATTGTGATATAATGTTATATATAGGTGTAAATATCGGTAATTTTTATAACTATAGGAAATATTATAGCGAAATATATCAAATCGTAAACGCAAAGGAAAGGACAAATAATGAAAAAACTAAACAAAATAATAAGCGCGGGTCTGGCGGTCGCTTTGGCGGGAACGCTCTGCGGCTGTTCGGTAGAGTTCGGCACAAGAAAAGAACCCGCGAAAAGCGCGGTAGTCGCGCACCCGACAAGCGCCGATTATCCCGAAGAAATGGATATTAAGTATGAAGATTTCAGCAAGGAGTATAAACTGCTCCTAGTCAACAACAACATACTTGATGATCAGGCGGAGGGATACGCGGCGGCGTGCGAACAGCAGAGGTATACTATCATTCAAACGCTGATAAACGAGCGAATACTTCACCAAAAGGCAAAGGAATTTGGGGTATACGAACTTTCCGAAGAGGATAAGCAGTCGATTGAAACCGAATATCAGGACACGATAGACCAGCTTGAAACGAGGCTCGGCGAGTACGCCGCGGCGCAGACAAGCGACACGGAGCTGTCCGACGAGGAAAAGAAAGAACTCGGCGCGAAAGAACTTGACAAGCGGTTAGAACAAGCGGGCATGGAACGCGAATATTTCCGCACGATGATGGAAAGCAGTCTTATCATAACAAACCTCGAAGATTATGTAATCGCGGGCGTGGAACGCTCAAAGGCTGAAGAAAAGCTGAAAGAACTTCAAAATACCGCCGAGGAACTTTACAAGTCGAACAAGGCGATGTACGAAAACAGCGGATACGGTCAAATACCGTACACCGATATGTGGCTGCCGAGCGGCGCGCGCAAGATAAAGCACGTTTTACTGTCGTTCGACAGCGAAACGCAGACGGAAATCCGCAGTCTGCGCAGCGAGGGCAAGGACGACGAGGCGGATAAACTCCGCGATGAAAGCGCCGAAAAACTTAAAGAAAAGCGCGAGGAAATAGAGAAGAAATACGACGACGGCACTTCGATAGACGACCTTATTTCCGAATACAACACCGACCCCGGAGTTTCAACCTACCCCGACGGCTACACGGTAATTCCCGACGGCACGACGTTTGTCGAGGAATTTCAGACGGCGGCGTTCGTCCCCGAAAAAATCGGCGACAGAACGTTCTGCGTTACGGATTACGGCGTGCATATTATGGTTTACGCCGCCGACGCGAAAATTTCCGACAGTTCGCTTGAAAGCATTGCCGATGAAATCTACACGGACCTGCAAGCCGAAGAATTCAGCACGAAAATGTCGGAATGGTCAGACGAATATGCGTATGAAATAGACTACGACGCGCTGCGCCTTACTGACCCGAACGCGCCAAGCGATACCGCGGAGGACGAGAGTTCCAACGCAGAGTAAGACAACAGTGTGAGCAGGCAAGAAAAGATTTGCCGTGAAAGGGAACAGAGATATGCTTAACACACCAATATGCAACTTTTTGGAGAGATATACGCTTGAAAACCGTCTGAGGTTACATATGCCGGGACACAAGGGCGAGTTTCCGAGCGATATAACCGAAGTATTCGGTGCGGACAGCCTTTACGATACGGATACAAGCGGCGGGATTATTGCGGCGAGCGAAACCATCGCGGCGTCGCTGTTCGGCGCGAAACGGACGTGTTATTCCTGCGGAGGAAGTACGCTTGCCATTCAGGCGGGGCTTGCCGTGCTTAAATCGCAGGGCTGTAAGGTTATAGCCGCGTCGCGGTATTCGCATAGGGCGTTCGCAAACGCCTGCGCGGCGCTGGGTCTTGAAATCAAGTGGCTTTATCCCGATGAATATATGTCCGCTGATGTGAAATACGACGCTAGAGCGCTTGCGGGCGCGGACGCGGTGTTCATCACGAATATAGATTACTACGGCGGGACATGGAAATTCGTAAAGCCGAATATCCCCGTGCTTATTGACAACGCGCACGGCGCGTATCTTAAATTTGTCGATAAGCGAATATTCGGCACGGAATATCTCCACCCGCTCGAACTCGGTTTCCCGCTGATGAGCGCGGAATCCGCGCACAAAACATTACCGGTGCTTACGGGAGGAGCGTATCTCCATTTTGCCGACGGCGTGGATTTCTCGCGCGCGAAAGAGTTTATGTCGATGTTCGGTTCTTCAAGCCCGTCTTATTTGGTTCTCGAAAGCCTTGACAGATTTAACGGTCTTATTGCCGAAAACCTGCGCACCGTGGTAAACGCGTGCGAGGCGGTGACGGCGCTGAAAGAGGACCTTGAGGCGTGCGGAATACCGCTTGTAAAAAGCGACCCGCTGAGAATTACGATAAACGCGCGGGAATGCGGGCTTACGGGGCAGGAATACGCGGCGTCCCTGCGCTTTAACGGCGTGGAATGTGAAATGGCGGACGACAACTATGTTGTGTTGATGTTCTCGTCCGTTTCAACGCTCGAAGACTGTCAGCGCGCGGAAATGGCGATAAAATTCGTGCTGACAAGAGCGCCCTTGCCGCTTGTGAAATACCCGCACATAAAGCCCGCAATGGGAATGCCTATGCACGAGGCGCTGTTCAAGGAACGCCGTCTTGTTCCGATAGAGGCGGCGCGCGGCGAGGTCTGCGCGGAAATGACGTCCGTCTGCCCGCCGGGAATACCGCTTATCTTCCCCGGTGAAATAGTAGACCACACGACCGCCGAAATACTGAAATCGCGCGGTGTGAACAAGATACATATTGTCACCCGCGACCTGATGACGGCATATTAATCAGCATACGGCGCACCGCGCTTTCGGATAGCTGGCGAACGGTTAGTTTTCGCCTTTTTGCAAACGACAGCTTGACATTGCAAAGCCGACCCTTCCGCTGAAAAACGCTTTGCGATATTTTCACCAAAGCGGATTTTTCGGGGAATATTATCGTATACAGGCGCAGTCCGCGCCGTGCCGTAACGCGGGACGTTCCCGCACCGATTTTTTCGGCGGCGAACGCCGCGCCCGAACGCCGCATATACACTAAGAAAAGTACGGCGGCGTACAGTTCGATTATCGCGCCTGCATACAGGATTGTTTTGAACAGCATAGCGGAACTTTGCGTGATGTTCAAAGCGATAACAGATACGGCGAACACGGCGAACCACGAAATCGGCGCGGCAATATGCCCGAAAAATGCCCGCGTACGAGTTCTCAGAAGAATTTTCGGCGCGTTTATGCCGAACGCTTTAAGCAATTGCGGGAGTTCCCGCGACTTTACGGCGGGAGCGGTCATAACGCCGTGCAGGGAAACCTGTACGCGCCGAGCGATAAGCGCGGTAACGCTTTCACAGCAGACGGCGAACGGAGCGTTTTCGGAATTTGGTACAAGCGCGTGTTCATATAATGTAGTAATACCGCTCTTGACGTAAACAACGCCCGATTTCACAGCGACTGAAAATCGGCTTAAATGCAGAAGTTTTCTTACAAAAGCTATCACCCACGAGCCCAGCGCGAACAGCGAAATTACAAGCGTAATGCGCGGAACGGCGACGTGAAAAAATTTAAGCGCGCGTTCGAGTTCTTCGGCGGTACGCGACAGCACTAAGATAAGCCTGCCCCAGTATTCACTGCCGAATATCGCGGTAAATCTGCGAAGGACTGCGGAAAACACAAATACCCCGCCCAAAGCGCGGGTATTGATAAACGCACCGAACAAAAGTTCTGACGCTTTCGGGCGGAATACTTCGCATTCAGGGAACGGGGGAAACGGCTCGTTTGACGGCAAAAAGAACGTGATTTTCCCGCAAAGCGTAAACAGCGCGATTTCCTTTGCGCGAAACAGCCGCATTATCGGCGTTCGGCGAACCGACGCTCTTATTATTGCGGCGCGGGGCATAACAGAAACGCGTTTTAGGAGCAAGCCTTTTTCAAGGCTTACTTCTTTTTCAGAAAAATCCAGTCTTACGAAATATTTTCGCAGGACGAAGTAAAGCAAAAAATTCATATTTTTTTAATTTCTTTTATCGAAAGAGGTAAACATATGGCGATTGGCTGTGTAATTTTGGCAGGCGGCGAGGGTAAGCGAATGATGTCCGAACGCCCGAAAGTTTTGTGCGAGGTGCTGAAAAAGCCGATGCTGGGTTGGGTAATCGACGCGGCGCGTTCGTTCGGGTTTGACGAAATAGGCGTTGTGACGGGTTATAAGCGCGAACTTGTCGAGGAATACCTGCAAACCTACAGCGGAAACCTTTCGACATTCTATCAGGAAAAACAGTTGGGTACGGGCGACGCGGTAAAGCAGGCTCTGGAACTTATCAAGGGAATGGACCGCGTTTGCGTGCTGAACGGCGACGCGCCGTTTATCGACGCGGATACGCTCAGAAAATCGCTCGAACATCACGAAAAAAGCGGTGCGGACGTGTCTGTTATCACCGCCGAAATAGAAAATCCCAAAGGCTACGGCAGGATAATCCGCGAAAACGGCAGGTTTACCGCGATACGCGAACAAAAGGATTGTTCCCCGATTGAGGACGAAATATGCGAAGTGAACAGCGGGGCTTATTGGTTCAACGCGCCTGCTCTCGTGAATGCTCTTCCGCGCCTTACGACAAACAACGCAAACGGCGAGTTTTACCTCACCGACTGCGTGGAACTTATCGGAAACGCCTCGGCGTACACAAGCGAAAATCCCGATATAGTCCTGGGCGCAAATACGCGCCGCGACCTGCTCGCGCTGAACGAAAAGGCTCGTCAAAAGGTGTTCGATAAACTAATGGAAAACGGCGTCAGCTTTATCACGACGGACGGCATAATAATCGGCGCAGACGTGAAAATCGGAGTGGATACGCTGATACTTCCGAACACAATTATTCTCGGAAAAACGACGATAGGCAAAGGGTGCGAGATAGGCGCAAATTCATTCGTCACGGACTGCACAATCGGCGATAACGTAACGCTTAACAACGTAAAAGCGACCGACGCGGTGGTTGAGGACAGCGTGAAAATAGGTCCGTTCGCGCAGTTACGCCCCGGCACCGTCATAAGGCGCGGCGTAAAGATAGGCGACTTTGTGGAAATCAAGAACAGCGACATCGGCGAGAATACGTCGGTTGCGCACCTTACATATCTGGGCGACAGCGACGTCGGGCGCGGAGTTAATTTCGGATGCGGGTGCGTTACCGCGAACTATGACGGGATAAACAAGTTCCGCACGGAGATAGGCGACAACGCGTTTATCGGGTGCAACACAAATCTTATTGCCCCCGTGAAAGTCGGCGAGAACGCGACAACGGGCGCAGGCTCTACGATAACGACCGCCGTCCCGCCAAATTCGTTAGCGGTCGAGCGTTCGCAGACGCGGATAATCGAAAATTGGCAGAAGAATTTCAAGAGGAAAAAGAGGTAAGGACGCGGTAATTTTATGAAGAATGTACAAGAAAACCGCTTTCCGCCAAAGGAGGATTGACCGCAATGCTCAAAGGGAATATTGAAGAACAATGTCGGCGCATATCCTCCGATAAGCGCGGGGGGACGAGCGCCTGCACATTCGCACCGCGCGGTGCGCTGGGATTTATCGACACATCAGGCGCGCACGACGGAACGCGCGGTATAGCGTTTTTCGCGGACAGAATGTGCGTAAACCTTGACGGCGTTATCCACGAAATCGAATACAAGGATATAAGCGGCGTTAAAATAATCAGCAGTTTTGAGGACGCGTTCGCGGACGAGCTGTCCATAGCCTACAAAAACACGGAACTGCGCATAAGCGATTATTCGCTGGACAAGTTTGAGCTAAAACAATTGCTGGACGGGCTTTGCACAGAGCAGAGGGAACTTCTCGCACGTCATGCAAGGCAGGTTGAGGAATATTCGGAACTAATTGCGCAAAAACTCGCCGACAATATTCAGAACCATATTCCCGAATACAGCGAACGTCCCGTAATTGCGGAGGTGGTCGTGGATATTCCCGAAGAAAGATTGCCTTTGCCGAAAGATTACGCGCCCGCTCCAATTCCCGAAGAAAGAATAGACTGGATAAGCGGAGGAGCGAAACAAAATGCGGAGGAAAAACCTCCCGCTCCAATTCCCGAAGAAAAACCCGCGCCGAAACGCCCCGCCGTTATGAGCGGAGTTATCGACCGTGTGCCTGTTATCGGCGAACACAAGCCGACTTATTCATCAAAGGGTCACGAGGAAACGAAACCTCCCGTCACCGACCCGACAGCGGCGTTTGAGCGGACAAGCGAGAAATCCGACGGCGAGTTTCGCGAGGAACTCGAAAATATGTCCTCCGACGAGATGATGACATTTCTGACGGAAACGCTGAACGATATAAACGACACGAGCGAACCTTTCTTTGAGCAAACCGAAAACGCAAAAGCGGAGTATTCCAACGGCGCTTTTGAACAGCCCGAAACCTTGGAACAAAAAGAAGAACTGCCAGCAGAACCGCCTGCGGAAAAACCGCATAAATACAAAACGCTGACGGTCGAACCCGTTTGGGGCGACATTTACATAAAGGCGAGCAAAAGCCTGCGCGAACTTTGCGAGGACGGAAAACTCACGATGGAGCAGATAGAAACGGAACTGAAAGCACATCTTTTAGACGCCGCGCAGGCGTTTGAAGAAATAACGAGCAACGACGCGAAAGTTCCAAAGGTAATGATGCCGAAGATAACCGAACTGAAAGCGGCGGCGGAAAACTTTGAAAGCTACTTTTCGTGCGGCGAGGACGTTGCCGTGCGGGCGATGTTTTTTATGATGTATCAAATGCTTTCATACGCGGACAGGATAGAGGAGTCCCCCGAAACGAAAAGCCGTCTGAACGATTTTTTCAGACGTTTCGGACCTGCGGGAATTATGCTTTCTATGCTTGATATGCGTGTGTGAACCTCTGGGCGCGAAACATCGTAGTGTCGACCTTGGTGCAGACGACATCGTGTCGTCTGCTGAGTAGGTCGACCTTACGACATCGTGTCGTGTTTTGCGCTAGGCAGGGTTCACCTTGCGACATCGTGTCGCAGTGTGAACCTTTTGGCGCAGTATAAATTTCAATTATCGAAAAATTAAGGAGAAAAAATATGGCGCATGAATTGATTTTGGTGATAGATTTCGGCGGGCAGTATAATCAGCTTATCGCGCGGAGAGTGCGCGAACACAAGATATACTGCGAGGTTATTTCGTACAAAACCCCGATTGAAGAAATCCGCGCGAAAAATCCGAAAGGCTTGATTTTTACGGGAGGACCAAATTCCGTTTATCTCGATAATTCCCCGCGAATGGACAGCGAGATTTTCACGCTCGGCGTGCCTATTCTCGGAATATGCTACGGCGCGCAGTTTATGGTGTACGGTCTTGGCGGTAAAATAGGCGCGGCGAATGAAAATTCAGCGGCGGAGTTCGGCAGAACGGACTGCGAATTTGACACGAGTTCCCCGATGTTCAGCGGACTTAAAGAAAAGTCCGTTGTCTGGATGAGCCATAACGACTATATCGAGAAACTCCCCGACGGTTTCCGCGCGACGGCGCACAGCGAAAAATGCCCGTTCGGTGCAATTGAAAACGCCGAAAAGAAATTTTACGGCACACAATTCCACCCCGAAGTAAACCACACGGAACAGGGTTTCGAGATGCTCGGAAATTTCCTGTATAAAGTTTGCAATTGCAAAGGCGATTGGACAATGGAAAGCTATGCCGAAACGGCAATCCGCGAGATACGCGAAAAAGTAGGCGGCGGCAAGGCTCTGCTTGCGCTTTCGGGCGGAGTGGACAGTTCTGTCGCGTGCAAATTACTCGCGAAAGCGATAGG
Organism: uncultured Clostridia bacterium; assembly: GCA_947628655.1. GTDB lineage: Bacteria > Bacillota > Clostridia > Oscillospirales > Ruminococcaceae > CAG-115. The sequence continues at coordinate 67,035 of CANRAS010000009.1, forward strand.
TTCACAGCTTACCTGCATATTCGTTGACCACGGACTTATGCGCAAAAACGAAGGCGACGAAGTAGAAACGGCGTTTGCTGATTCGGGAGTGAATTTCGTTCGCGTAAACGCGGGCGAACGTTTCCTCGGCAAACTCGCGGGAGTATCCGAACCCGAAAAGAAACGCAAGATAATCGGCGAGGAGTTCATTCGCGTTTTTGAAGAAGAGGCAAAGAAAATCGGCAAGGTGGACTATCTTGTTCAAGGTACGATTTACCCCGATGTTATCGAAAGCGGTACGGGCGACGCGGCGGTGATAAAATCGCATCACAACGTAGGGGGCTTACCCGATTATGTTGATTTCAAGGAGATAATAGAACCTCTGCGCTTGTTATTTAAAGATGAAGTACGCGCGCTCGGCACGACGCTTGGGCTTGACGAGAAACTTGTATGGCGTCAGCCGTTTCCGGGACCGGGACTTGCGATAAGGATAATAGGAGAAATTACTCCCGAAAAGGTGAAAATACTTCAAGACGCCGACGCGATTTTCCGCGAAGAGATAGCGAACGCGGGACTTGACCGCAGTATAAATCAGTACTTTGCCGTGCTTACGAATATGCGTTCGGTAGGAGTTATGGGCGATGGCAGAACATATGATTACACACTTGCCTTGCGCGGCGTAACGACCAGTGATTTCATGACCGCCGACTTCTCACGCATACCGTATGATGTTCTTGAGAAAGTTTCCGTGCGCGTTGTAAACGAAGTCGGAAACATCAACCGCGTGGTTTATGATATTACTTCTAAGCCACCGGCTACTATTGAGTGGGAGTAGACCGCATACCCCGAAATTCCGCATTGTGGAGCCATTTGTCGAGTGCCGTTTGAGCTTTTGACCGCACTTTGACCGCATTTGTCATTTACAGGGCGAGTAGGAAACGATTTCATAAAAAACAGAGCCGTTGCAATTGCATTGGCTCTTTTGCTATATGAAATTATTTGTCCTTTAAATGCTTTTAACCTGCTTGTTTTTATTGACATTCTTCAAAGTCGTAACAACCGCTTTAATTAGTATCAGAAAACATTTTCAATTTACTGCGTGCCATTTTATAAACCCGCCCATTCCGATTTGAATAATTCGCACATTATCCGTCCGTTAGGATTACCGTCAAAATAAACACTTGTATTGTCTTGTTGAACATTAAGTATCATCTCGCGGTTTAATTATAACATAAATAGGAGAATAATGCAAAGGGTTAAGCCGGTAGAAAGGTTGAAAAGTATCCATTTGTCAATTATATGTTACGTTTCCTTTAAAATATAACGATAGTAAATGCAGCATATCATGGACAAATGAACAGAAAATTAAAAAATTTTCAAATACCCCTTGACAAACCCTGAAAAAAGTGTTATAATATTTGTTGCGAATGGTTTTATTATAAATATGCGCCTGTAGCTCAGCTGGATAGAGTATTTGGCTACGAACCAAAGGGTCGGGGGTTCGAATCCCTTCAGGCGTACCAGCCGTTACATTCGGCAGAAAACGTCCCAAATGTATTTTGGGACGTTTTCTTTTCTCTCAATTGACCGTACATTCTTTTTAAAGGCTAATCAGCGGCAGGGAAGTGCGGATAGGGGGCATTTTTTGACGAACAATCAAATTATTTCGCCGCCGCTTATCAAAATGTTCTGCCCCGTAATGAACCCGCTGTCATCTGATAACAGCAGTTCTATTACAGGCAGCACATCATCTGCTGTCGCGTTTCTTTTAAGCGGATTTGACGCGGCGCTTTGTTCGGCAATAATCGACGGTATGTTCGATAAAAATTTCGTTTCCATCATACTTGGCGACACCGCGTTGATTTGCACGGATTTTCCCGCATATTCCTTTGCAAGACTTTTTACAAATCCCAACTGCGCATATTTTGCGGTAACATAAGGGCTTATAAACGCGGGCGGCGTACCGTAACTGTATGAAGAAATAATCACAACCACCTTGCCGTATTTCTTTTTTGCCATTGACGGTAAAAAAGCGTTCGCCGCATAAAACAGCGACCTTAATTGTGTGTTCAGCATAACCCCATAATCATTCCAGTCACATTCCTTGAAACGCTTATTCTGTAATCTTGCCGAGGGGCAGTGAAGAATATGCGTTATTTCAACATTGTCCGAAACAACTTCATCAATTGCGCGTTTGGTGTCCTCCTCGTCGTTAAAATCAGACTGAATAAGTTTAATATTGCACGGACAGCTTTCTTTAATTTTCATCAGTTTATCCGACGCGCTATGATAATGGGCGTAAATGTTATCATAGTTTCCCGCAATGCGCGGCAGAATTGCTGTTGCAATATCAGACGACGCGCCAAGCACCAAAAGATTATTCTTCATCGAGTACTCCTCCCAATATATTTGCTCTTGAAACGGTTTTGCCGTCCTGATTTTTTACCCTTGCTTTTATCCGCAAACTATTTACTCTACTGTCAAGCGCGATAATTTCACCGCTTATTGTCAGCGTATCTCCTGCATATACGGGCGAAGTGAAATTTGCGTCTACTTCCATAAGCAAGCAGTTCTTTCCGGGAATATAAACCCCCGCCAGCGTAGAATAAAACGACGCCGTGAGCATACCGTAAGCCACTCTTTTCGGGTATCCTTTAGACGCGGCAAATTCATTATCTGTGTGCAGAGGATTGATGTCGCCTGTAAGCCGCGTAAAATCGTCAATCATACTTTCAGTAATATTGACTGTAAATTCAGCTTTCATTCCGATGTATAAATCGGAAAACTTAAAATCGTTCATGTGTTCTCCCTTTTTGACACAATAATGAACATTATATTGTTATCGAAAAGGGCACGAAACCGCTTGAACATTAAGAGTATTAACGAAACAAAAAAATACTTGACAAAAATTATTCTGTATGATATAATAAAAAATGGCATTGGAATAAAGAATTTTTAAAAATAAATGACACTATAATGTTCATTATAATGTCAAAACAAATCCCCAACTGTTCATAAATTTTATATTGAGTATACGGGAATGTTCGCA
>CANRAS010000010.1 GCA_947628655.1 uncultured Clostridia bacterium
CGGTAAACTAATGCGGGATAAGGACGCGGGGCGCTTGAATTGAGCCACGCCATACGTGCGGTAAAGTGAGCAACGCTTTGACCCCAAGACAATCTAATAAGCGGGCGTAAGCCCGCAACTCTATCCGTACTTTGCACTATGCACTCTTAACTGTAAACTGTTACAGGGCGCACTTTGAAATCTTACCTCTTACCTCTACAGGGCAATCCGCTATGCGGATTGCTCGCTTACCTCTAGTCGCTCAACGCTTTGACCCAATTACTAACTACTAATAACTATTCTCTATTTACTACCGGCGTACTCGTCCAAAAACCGCCTAACCTTGCCAACGCATACTTCACCGCTGTTTTCAATGCCCGTCTTTTCGGTTATCTCCGCGAGAACGCGCCGCGCGGCTTGTTCGTCGGTGAACTCTATTTCAAGTTCGTAGTCTGTCTTTCCTAAGTACTCGCTGCGGTCAACGTCGATTTCTCCGCCGTTAAACTCGTAAACGCTCCGCGTGGTTTTGAGTTCGCCTAAACGCTCCACATCGGGGCAGTCCGTACCCGACAGCGAGGAAAGTTCCGCTCCCGATATTTTTTCGGGCAGGTTCGGCAGTTCCTTCGAAAGTTCAACGCGCGAAAACAGCGCGGCGGTCGGCAGTTTCATTTGAAGAAAGAACTTCCCGTCAACCTCCCGCACCCTCACCGTAACGCGCCGAGCGGACATCTCCAAATCCGCCGTATCGTAGTAGTGATTTATCTGCGTGAACGTCACAAAGTCGTAAAGCGCAAGCACCCGTTCATACTGCCCCTCTGTCAGCATAACTTTAAATTCGTTTTCAATCATATCATCACCGAAACTTTAATATATAACAGGTTGACCTTTCCCGCCGACGGCGGGGGTTGTTTTTTGTTTTTTGCGTTCTCCCGCCTACGGCGAACGCCTTTACTATTCACTCAACACTATAAACTGTTATAAATACCCGTCCATTCCTCTAACGCTCACTTCCCCCGCGCTGACCTCAAACTCCCGTCCGTCCGCACGGCAAATCAAATATCCGTTCCCGCTTACCCCGACCGCCTTTGCAATGCGTTCTCCGTCCGCAAAAATCAATTTAACCTGTTTGCCTATGTTGATAAGCCTGCGGGCGTATTCCTCGTAACATTCCGAAAACGGCACTGCGGCGCGGGTCGTCACTCGTCTTGCTATTTCTTCGGCAAGCGTTTTCCTCGCGGGAGCGTTCCCCGTAAGCATAAGCAGCGACGCCGCGTGAGGAAGTCCCGCGTTCTCAAAAAACTCCGCGCTTTGCGAAACGTTTACGCCTATCCCCACGATAACGTTCACTTGACCTTTGACAACAGTGCTTTCGCATAAAATCCCGCAGATTTTCCGCGAGTTCACTATAATGTCGTTCGGCCACTTTATCATCGCGTTCACCGCGCACAAACTTTCCACCGCGTCGCACACGGCAAGACCCGCGCGCGCGGTCAGGTTCTCGCGTTCGGGCGGGTCTTTGAGCAGTATTGAAAGCGGGAGCATACCCTCGTCCGCCGCCCAGCCGTGTCCGTGCCTGCCGCGTCCCGCAGTCTGAATACGCGCGCAAACAACAGAGCCGTCGGGGAGTTCGCCGCAGCGTCGCTTTATATAGTCGTTTGTCGAGGTCACTTCATCAAGTTCAATAACCGCCATTATTTCTCTTCAATGGCAAGAATATTCATCTTGATTTGCCCCTCTTCGGACAGTTCAATCACGCCGAAAGTCGGCTTGTTGTGGTTGCGCGGGGAATCCAGACTTCCGGGGTTCATAACGTAAACGCCGTCGATAAGTTCGGTCTTGTACAAGTGAGTATGTCCATACAAAGCGATGTTGCACCCGTTTTCCTTGGCAACGCTTACAAGTCTTTCCAACCCGTCGTGAACGCCCATTGTATGCCCGTGACAGCAGAAAATCTTATACCCGCCGATTTTCGCAACGTGGGTTTCCTCGTAAGTACCGAAATCCGTATTGCCCTTGACGTAAATCATAGCTTTTTCGGGGTACATTTTTCTGATGTCGTTAAATTCGTGTTCACCGTCGCCGAGGTGAATGATGATGTCCGCGTCGAGGTTGTTTTTAACGCAAACGTCCAGCGCCTCGAAATTCTTATGCGTATCCGCTACGACCAATATTTTCATAATAAACCGCCTTTCATCAGTAATAGCCTTTTCTTAATTATACCACAACATTTTTCATTTTGCAAGTAGAATATTTTGAGTTTCGCATACAGTTTAAAGCAAACAATTCAAAGTACATAGTAAGACAGCGACCTCCCCGCGTGCGGCGTGGAGGTCGCGAGTTGTAATCACCCCGCAGGGGGCGCCGTATACCGAGTGTGTCAACGTCTGAACTTAAAGACAATCTTTAATCAGGTGACAGCCCGCATATTAGGGTAATAGAGTAATAGAGTAATGGAGTAATGGAGTAATCCGCAAAGCGGATTACCTTCAAAGCGGATTACCCGCTAACTGCTAACAACGAAAGTTGCGCCCCATAAGCTCGTGGGGATAGCGGCATTTCATATGATGGGGGCGCAGCTTTAATCTCTAACAACTTAAACAAAATCCCGCAAAAGCGGTCAATTTTCCCGCCCCCTCGCATATTATATTAGCAGGAGGCGGTCATTATGAATGAAAAGAACTTTGAGAACCTGATAGCACAAGCAAGCAAAAAGCTCGGCACTTCACCCGAAAACCTGCGCCAAAATCTCGAAAAAGGCGATATGAAAGCGCTTTCGTCGGGACTTTCAAAAGCGGACAAAGCGAAACTGCGCGAGGTCTTGCAGAATAAAGAGCTTATGAACAAGCTGAAAAACGCGTCCGACCCGCAGGACATAATGCGTGTGCTGAACGGCAAGTGAGGTTTCGCGGGAATTACAGGATTATTTGAAAGGAGCAGTGCATGGATAATATAGAGGAGTTGCTCCGTGCGCTGACGGAGGACGACGACGAGAATACCGAGGAAGAACAGGGCGCGGAGGGCATATTTTCGGGACTTGACCCTGAAATGCTGATAAAGGTGCTTACGCTGTTTGAAACGCTGAACAAGCCCGACGACAACGAAAGATTTCTGCTCGCGCTGAAACCGCTTTTGCGCGAAGAAAACCGCGCGAAAATAGACAGCGCGATAAGGTTGTTGAAACTGTTCACGGTACTTCCGCTGATAAAGGGGCTAGACGTTTAGAGGTAAGAGGTTAGAAGTAAGAGGTTAGAAGTAAGAGAGCGCGGGAGCGCAGTTTATAGTTAAGAGTGCACAGCGCACAGTATAATGTGCGCCCTGCGGGCGCAGAAAGATTGTCTGCGGGTCGGAACGCGCCTGCGCTAATTGTCACGTTGGAAAGAACGAGCCGTAAACCGCCCCGCCGTAGGCAAGCAAAAGTTTAGTCCACCTTTTCAAAGGTGGCGGGGGTCACGGGGGCAGAGCCCCCGTGTTGCCACGAAGTGGCGAAACTTCGCTCAAGAGTTCCGCAAGGGGGTGAATTTTCGCGTCGCTATGCGACGCGAAAAGAGGGCGGGTTGACCGCAAGCGGTCAACGCTAGCCCTGCGATAGAGGGCGTCCCCCTTGCGCCTAGTGGAGCGCACGAAGTGCGCGGAACGGTCGGTTTAATGCAACCTTTCCGCGCGCGGAATGCCGGTGACATTCCGCGCGCCACAAGCCACCTAGAGTGGTTTAGCAGGCTCTCTTCACAATGACGTAAGCCAAACCGCCCGCTAATGGCAACGCGCTCACTAAATATTGAAAGTAGGTGTATAAATGGTATGGAGTACCAATCCGAGGGCGTTTTACGACGCGGACAAAAACCTTGCAAACGCGCTTTTAAGCGCGCGGGAACTTAAAGAAACCGCGTCATACTCCTCCAAATGCGCGAACTTTGCCGAAAACAAGCATACTGAAAAGTCCCCCCGCCCGTCCGAAATGCCGAAACGCGGTTTGTTCGAGGACAGCGACACGCTTTTGATATTAATGCTGTTTTTTATCCTTATGAAAGAACAAGCCGACCAAAAACTTCTGATGGCGTTGATGTTGGCGTTTGTAGCCTAAAGGCAAATCCGCACGCGGAGGAACGGTTTGGAAAAAGCGGAGGATTTCCCCGCCAACGGCGGGAGCGTTGAATTACTATGCACTCAGCACTTTGCCCTGTAAACTGATAAACGGCGGGGAGTACGCTTAAAATAATTACTGTGCCGTTCCCCGCCGTAGGCGGGGGGACGGTATGGAAAAAAGCGGAGGATTTCCCCGCCAACGGCGGGAGCGTTGAATTACTATGCACTCAGCACTTTGCACTATAAACTGTTAACAGGCGGGGAACGGCACAAACATCACGAAACCGCTTATTTATCACTCACTTTTAGCCTTTAACTAGTAAAAATTTATAATCAAGTGAGCATTATTTTGTACAATATGTCGAAATTGTAAAAATTTCTTGACAAAAAAGAAAAGTTGTTGTATAATATAATCAAACAAACGGACAGAAATCTTTTAATTTTTTGTTTGTTTAGTTGTCTCCTTTCTTTTGTTCTACACATAAACTTATAATTTTATTTGCTCCCCCTCAAATTTGAGGGGGATTTTTTTGTTTTTTCATAAAAAACTATGGAAAATTCCACATTTATATGCTATAATAGTATTTAGTGAACGGCGCAAACGCTTTGAGCCAATCCGCGCCGAACGCGCGACAACGCGAGCAACGCCGTGACCCGCAGACAATCTAATCCGCGCGCGGAGCGCGCACCCAAAACAAACAGCAGGCAAAGCCTGCTGTTTGAGAGTAATCCGCCAACGGCGGATTACCCGCTGGCTACTAGCCTCTAATCTCTAGCCACTAGTAGCCTAGCCCGCAGTTTTGCGCAACGCGCAAAACAACGGCGCGCCAGCGCCGTTAATTCGCCGTCAGGCGAATTGCGGGCGGTCGGGCAACGGCGCGTACACGGCGGTAAAGGCGCGTTTGGCGCGGGACGGTAAGGTCGCGCGGGATAAGGGCAAGGGGCGCGTGAATAGAGCCACTCAAACCGCGCGGTAACGCGAACAACGCGCTGACCCGCAGACAATCTAATAAGCGCGCGGAGCGCGCACCCAAAACAAACAGCAGGCAAAGCCTGCTGTTTGAGGGTAATCCGCCAACGGCGGATTACTCGCTAGCTACTAGCCCCTATTCTCTAGCTACTAAAATCGCCAGCGCCGTTAATTCGCCGTCAGGCGAATTGCGGGCGGTCGGGCAACGGCGCGTACACGGGCGGTAAAGGCGCGTTTGGCGCGGGACGGTAAGGTCGCGCGGGATAAGGGCAAGGGGCGCGTGAATAGAGCCACTAAAACCGCGCGGTAACGCGAACAACGCGCTGACCCGCAGACAATCTAATAAGCGCGCGGAGCGCGCACCCAAAACAAACAGCAGGCAAAGCCTGCTGTTTGAGGGTAATCCGCCAACGGCGGATTACTCGCTAACTACTAGAAACTATTCTCTAGTTACTACCAGACAATGCGCTCTTATTTTGAGTACTATTGCCCCCGTTTAACGGCAACATATAAAGGAGGAAAAACATAATGGCAACCAAAAAGAAAACACTAAAAATCCCCGGCGTTTCGTTTTCGTGGAAACGGGCGCTCGGCATAACGCAGGCGAAACAACAATTCGCGAGGAAAACAGGGATACCCACGACGAAAAGCGGACTTGAACGCAAGGTAGGAAAAGCGGTTCTCGATATGCTGAACCCGAATTCCAAAAAGAAAAAGTAAGGACTGATTTTTATTTTTGAACAAAAGAAAATAGCTGACGGAATAACGCTTTATAAGTACACGGACAAGCGTTATAAAACAAACGAGATACAGATATTGCTATATACGGCGTTTGACGAGATACCCCGCGCGGATTATGCGGCGGCGGAGTATATTCTCGCGGATTGCTGTGAAAAGTTCCCAAGCTGTTCGGCGCTTTCAAAACGCTTGGCGGAACTGTACGGCGCGTCGCTGAGTTCTCGGACGAGTTTATCATGGAGCGGAACGCGCTGTACGGGTTTTTTCGCGTCCGTGCTGGACGACCGTTACGCGCTGGACGGCGAAGAGAAATTAGAGCGCGAAATGTGCGATATTCTTTGCGAGTGCCTGCTAAATCCGAAAGCCGAAAACGGTGCGTTCGACAAGCAGGTGACGGCGCTCCAGAAAGCGCAGCTTATCGACGATATTGACAGCATAATAAACGAGCGTTCGGCGTATGCGGCGCAGAGGGCGAATATGACCGCGTTTAAGGGAGAGCCGTTTGAACAGCCCGTGACGGGCAGTCACGAGCAGGCGGAAAAGGTTACGGCGCAGTCGGCGTATTCCGCTTACAGGAAAATGCTGAAAACCGCGCGGATAGACATTTTGTGCGCGGGCGCGTCCGATTTTTCCGATGCGGAAAAGGTCTTTTCGGAGCGGTTTTCCAAAATCGAACGCTGTGATATTTACGAGTTCGAGAAAAAGCCGTCCGCGCTGAAATCCGCGCCCGAAACCGTCCGCGATACGCTTCCTATGCAGCAGGCGATACTGCGAATGTATTTCAAAGCGCCGAACATTGACGACCGTTTCGCAAACTCGCTTATGTGCCTGATCTTAGGCGGTATGACGACCTCAAGGTTTTTCGTGAATATCCGTGAAAAACAGTCGTTATGCTACTATTGCAATTGTATGGGCAACAGATTTCTGCGGAGTATGACGGCGGCGGCAGGTGTAGAGCCGTGCAATATCGAACGCGCAAAAGACGCGGTTTTAGCGGAACTTCGCGGTATCTGCGAAAACGGCGTAACGGAAGAAGAACTGAAAAGCGCGAAACTCGAACTTTACAATACGCTTTCCTCAATGGGCGACAACCCCGCCGCTATGGTGTCGTGGTATCATAGCCAGCGCCTTGACGATGAAATGCTCTCGCCCGAAGAATATTTCGCGAGGATAGAGGAAGTGGACGCGAAAAGAGTTAGGGCGGCGGCGCGGGAATATACGCTCGATACGGTTTACACGTTGTGTCCTCCCGATAATGATACCGAAAATTCACCCGAAAACGGAGGGCAGGACGAGTTATGATTGAGAAAATATACAACGATATTATTAAAGAAACCTGCCTTAAATACACCCACGAAAGCGGGCTTGAAGTGTATATGCTCCCGATGGAGGGTTATTCGGCAGTATCCGCGCAGTTTTCCGTTCGGTTCGGTTCGGTGGACAACGCGTTTAAACTCGATAACGGCGAACACCGCAAAATCCCCGACGGCACGGCGCATTATCTCGAACACAAGCTGTTTGAAAGCGAGGAAAAGGACGCGTTCAAGCTGTTCGCGCAGACGGGCGCGTCGTGCAACGCGTGTACAAGCTACGACTATACGCAGTATTATTTCAGTTGTGCGGAGAATTTCGGGGAAAATCTTGAAATACTGTTGGATTTCGTTCAACAGCCGTACTTCACTCCCGAAAACGTCGAAAAGGAGCGCGGAATAATCGGGCAGGAGATAACGATGTACCGCGACAGCCCGAATTGGCGCGTGTTTACAAATTTACTCGCGGGAATGTACAAGGAAAATCCCGTGCGCATAGACATTGCGGGAACGGTGGACAGCATAGCCGAAATAACCGATGAAATTCTTTACGACTGCTATAACGTGTTCTATTCTCCCGATAATATGTCGCTTTGCATTGCGGGGAAATTCGACCCCGACGAGGCTGTCCGCATTTGCGGTGAACGCCTGAAAAACCGCGCCCCCGTCGGCACGGGGACAGCGGATTTCAACGAACCGCGCGCGGCGGCGCAAAAACTCGTGGAACTTTCAATGCCCGTCGCGAAACCGATATTCGAGATAGGTTTCAAGCGCCCCCCGCTTGACGGAGCGGAACAGCTTTCGGAGTATTTCGGGTTTGATATTCTGTTTGAAACGATTTTCGGCAGAACGTCGGATTTCTTTACGGATATGCGCGATAAGGGGCTTATAAATGACCAATTTGCAAACGGCGTACTAAGCGGGCGCGGATTTTTCATTCCGTTCCTGAGAGGAGAAAGCGACGACACCCTCGCCGTCGCGGAGGAAGTCGGGCGCGTTATACGCGCGTTTAAAGCGTCCCCGCCCGCGCGCGAGGATTTCGAGAGAATTAAGCGTTCGACTTACGGTTCATTAGTGCGCGACTTCACAAACGCCGACAGCGTTGCAAGCACACTGTCCGAGGCGGCGCTCAGAGGTCTTTCCCCGTTTTCGATGATAGACGCGGCGGCAAGCGCAAGTTACGAGCAAATGACGGCATTGCTGTCAAATTTGGATGAAGATAATATCTGCATTTCAATTATAAAAGGAGAATGAATATGAATACGTTGATGTTCGCCGCAAGTGAGGCGGCGGGGAAAATGACGGTCGAATTTCCGAACCTGTTCGGCGGTGTGAGAATGACATACAGCAGAAGTTTTAACGTTTTCGGCTTGTCTATTTACTGGTACGGCGTTCTTATCGCCGTGGGAGTTATACTCGGCGCGCTTTATATGTTCAGCCGTGCGACAAAGGATTTCGGTCTTGTAAAGGACAGAGTGTTCGATGTAACGTTTGTAACGCTTATCGGCGGGTTTTTGTTCGCGAGAATTTATTACTGCGTGTTTACCGAACTTAAACACCCCGGCTCTTATACGTTCGTTACGATGTTCACAAAAATCCGCGACGGCGGTATTGCAATATACGGCGGGATAATCGGCGCGGTGATTGTCGGACTTTTGATGTGCAAACTGCGCAAAGTTAAATTCTTTGTTATGACCGATTTAGCGTCGCTCGGATTTCTAATCGGGCAGACAATAGGGCGCTGGGGCAACTTCATAAATCAAGAGGCATACGGCGCGGCTTGCGACCAAAACTTCCCGTTCGCGATGATGGGAAACCGCATAAGCGAAGAAATGGGCATAGGCGCGCACGTTCACCCGTGCTTTCTGTACGAGAGCGTGTGGTGCTTATTAGGGTTCATTTTCCTGCATATTTACAGCAAAAAACTGCGTACATTTGACGGAGAAATCTCGCTTTTATATCTCGCGTGGTACGGCTTTGGGCGGTTCTTTATAGAACAGTTACGCACGGACAGCCTTTACGCGGGAGGATTTAGGGTTTCGCAATGGGTAGGCGCGGTATCGTTCCTAGCGGCGGTTATCGTCTTTGTAATTTGCAAAATCCGCACGAAAAAGAACGGCACTCCGCTTTACGTCAACACCGAGGCGTCAAAGGATTTGATTGAACTTCAGCTTGAACAGGAGCAAAAAGAAAAAGAGCGCAAAGCCGAGAAAAAGGCGCGTAAAGCCGAAAAGCAAGCGGAAGATGACGAAGAACAGAACGAGGACGGCGAGGACAGCGACGAACCCGACAAAGACGGCGAGGAACTTGACAACGACAGCGAGGACGGCGAAGAACCCGAAGAAACGGAAACCGTTGAAGATACCGAAACTACAGAAGATAATGAAAGCAAGGAGAATGACGATGACGGCAAAGATAATTGACGGAAAGGCTGTTTCAGCACAAGTGAAAGAACAGGTTCGCGCGGAGATTGAGCGCGATAAGATAAAAGCGGGTCTGGCGGTCGTGATAGTCGGCGACGACCCCGCGTCAAGAGTTTATGTAAACAACAAGAAAAAAGCGTGCGAGTTCTGCGGGATACAAAGCTATGAATACGCTCTACCCGCAGAAACCACACAGGAACAATTGATTGAACTTGTCGATACGCTGAATAACGACGAAAAAGTAAACGGCATACTCGTTCAACTGCCGTTGCCGGAACAAATCGACGAAAAAGCCGTGATAGAGCGCATTTCGCCGAAAAAGGACGTGGACGCGTTCCACGAAAGCAATGTCGGCAGGATAATGATAGGAAACTATTCGTTCCTGCCGTGTACGCCCTCAGGTTGTATGGAACTTATCCACAGCACGGGCGTTGACGTCGCGGGCAAAGAGTGCGTGGTAATCGGGCGTTCAAACATTGTCGGAAAGCCTATGGCAATGCTCCTGCTCCATGAAAACGGCACGGTGACGATTTGCCACAGCAAAACGAAAAATCTTTCCGAGGTCTGCGCCCGCGCCGATATTCTCGTTGCGGCGGTAGGCAAGCCTAATTTCGTCACGGCTGATATGGTAAAGGAGGGCGCGGTGGTTATCGACGTGGGAATAAACCGCCTTGAAAACGGCAAACTCTGCGGCGACGTGAAGTTCGACGAGGTAAGCGAAAAGGCGGGTTACATCACTCCCGTACCCGGAGGAGTAGGACCTATGACGATTGCAATGCTGATGAAAAACACCCTTACGGCGGCGCGGGAACAGCAGAGATGAAACAGCCAAATCGTAACCGAGTAAGGCAGGGGAATTACAAGAGTTTCCTGCGAAACGGGATAATACTCTCGCTTGCGATAGTAATGCTGTGCATACTTATGCCCGAATGGGGAGTGGCGCAAGTGATAGTTATAGTTCTGCTGGCAATACTTGACGCGTTTCAGTGGGTTTTATTTTTCTATATGCGCGGGTAATTTTTGTTGTGTATGCCCGCCTGCGGCGGGCATACACAAACGGGTTGAAGTTTTTATAGTCCAAGACTTACCTGCAACGCGTCGTTTACTTGGCGCATTGAATTAACGTCCAATTCGCCCATACGTTCTTTTAATCTCCGTTTATCTAATGTACGAACCTGCTCCAAAAGCACGACGGAATCCTTTGCAAGCCCGCAGGTTGACGCTTGGACGGAAATGTGCGTTGGAAGTTTGGATTTCTCCTGCTTGCTTGTAATTGCGGCGGCTATGACGGTGGGCGAATGTTTGTTCCCGACGTCGTTCTGCACGATAAGAACGGGGCGTATACCGCCTTGCTCGCTGCCGACTACGGGACTTAGATCCGCATAGTATATTTCTCCGCGTTTAACAGTCATAATATAACACCTCTTTTGTTAATCTCACGGAACGTTCCGAAAATATTATTGACGGTGTTTTTCACATTATACACGGCTGTCCTGAAATTACACGCGAATATTCCCGAAAGGAGTTTTTATGGATTGGAAACAGCTTTTGTGTCCTAAGCGCGAATATCAAAGCCCCGCGTTCAACCCGAACGACATTCGTTCGGAGTTCAGAAAGGATTATCATAGAATTATAGGCTCCGCGTCATTCAGACGGCTTCAGGATAAAGCGCAGGTTTATCCGTTAAGGCGCGGGGATTTCGTCCGCACACGGCTTACACATTCGATGGAAGTAAGTTCTTTCGCGGGGTCAATCGGCGACACGGTTTTCCGCAGACTTATTGAAGAAAACAAAGCGGGCGTTGACGAGATTGTCCGCGAAAACTGCTGTGACATTCTCGAATGTGCGGGGCTTGTCCACGACATCGGAAACCCGCCGTTCGGGCATTTCGGAGAGTTCGCGATACGCGATTGGTTTAAAGAAAATCTCCCGAAATTGGAGTTTTGCGGAAAACCCGCCGAAAGCCTGCTGTCCGAACAGATGAAAGCGGATTTTCTGAACTTCGAGGGCAACGCGCAAGCCCTGCGCGTGCTTACCCGCCTGCACCTTTTGATGTACCCAGGACACGGAATGAACCTCACCTACGCGCTCCTCAACACGATAATCAAATACCCCGTAAGTTCGACGGCAATTGACAAAAAAAGCGGTGACATCCGCACAAAGAAAATGGGGTATTTTTATTCCGAAAAGGATTTGTTCGAGGAAATCACCGAAAACACGGGCGCGCGGTGTTTTCGCTGTCCGCTGACGTTTATTCTCGAAAGCGCCGACGACCTCGCCTACAAGACCGCCGACATCGAGGACGCGGCTGTCAAAGGCTATGTAAGCTACAATCTTCTGATGGACGAACTGCGCGGAGAGCGTTACAAAAGTATGTGCCGAACAGAAGGCGAGGCGAAAACGCTTGAGGACGCGTTAACTTCACTTCAAAAATCGCACAGCACCGCGAGGGATTTCAATATGCGCGACCCCGAACTTAAAGCAATTCAGCGGTGGATAGTGAAACTCCAAAGTTCGCTTGTGTATAGCTGTTCTGACGCGTTTTGCGAACAGTATGACAAGATAATGGCGGGCGATATGAAAACGGAACTGTTTGAAAACAGTCCCGCGCGCGTGCTGATGACGGCGCTCGGCGATATTGCGTACAGATACGCGTTCCGTTCTGATGATATTGTAAAAAGCGAACTTTCCGAAAGCGCGGCTATGAAACTTCTGCTCGACAAAATAACCGCCGCCGCGCTGAGATTTGACACCCCCGACGAGCGCATTTACGACCGCGATTTAGCGGGGGTGCTGTCCGAAAACTACCTTGACTTGTGCCGACATTCGTGTGAAAACGCGCCGCAGTCATTGCAATGCTATTTCAGGCTGTTGTTCGCGACCGACTGCATAAGCGGAATGACAGACAGCTACGCGGCGGATTTCTACCGCAGGCTGTCAGGGTTGGAGGCTTGAAGTGGGAAACAATATCTACAAGGTGTTCATTGCCGAAGACGACGACGGCATAGCGAACGCAGTTGCAAAGCGGTTATCGCAGTGGGATTTTGACGTGCGCCGCGCCGAAAATTACCGCGATGTGTATTCGGAGTTCGCGGATTACGAACCGCATATCGTCCTGCTTGACATCTCGCTCCCGTTTTACAACGGCTTTCATTGGTGCGGGGAAATCCGCCAAAAAAGCACTTGTCCTATTATGTTCATTTCGGGCGCGTCGGATAATATGAATATAGTCACGGCAATGACCCTCGGCGCTGACGATTTTATCGCAAAGCCGTTTGATTTGGACGTGCTGACGGCAAAGATACGCGCGCTTTTGCGCAGGAGTTACGATTTCGCGTCGGAAATCGGTATGATAGAAGTTCGCGGCGCGGTGCTGAATACGGGCGACGCGACGCTTACATTCGGCGGTGAAAAGATAGAACTTACTAAAAACGAATACCGCATACTTGAAACGCTGTTTGAAAACCGCGGACGGATAGTAAGCCGTGAAACGCTGATGAACAAACTCTGGCAGACCGACAGTTTCATTGATGAAAACACGCTTTCCGTGAACATTATGCGCCTGCGAAAGAAGTTGGAGAGCGCGGGGCTTGCGGATTTGATTGCTACTAAAGTAGGCAGAGGTTATTCTGTTAGTAGCTAGAGATTAGTTTTTAGTAATTAGTTTAGAGGTAACTTTTATGGATACAGTAGATTATCTGGAGAAAGCAGGAGATGAAAGTCTTTCTGCGCAGGAACGCGCGGAGGCGCTTGTCAGCGCAATGACCGTGGAGGAGCAGGCAAGTCAGCTAAGATACGACGCTCCCGCAATAGAACGTCTGGGAATACCCGCTTACAATTGGTGGAACGAGGGACTGCACGGTCTGGCGCGTTCGGGTATAGCGACGATGTTCCCGCAGGCTATCGGTATGGCGGCGTGCTTTGATACGGAAATCGTCCGCACGGCGGGCGAGATAACCGCCCACGAGGCGCGCGCGAAGTACAACAAATATCAAAAATTCGGCGATACTGATATTTACAAGGGGCTGACTATCTGGGCGCCGAACATCAACATCTTCCGCGATATAATCTTGCAGAGTTTGATACAAGGTCATTTGGCAGAAAGGAAACAGGTATGAAAAAGATCCTTGTTACAGGCGGCACGGTTTTTGTTAGCCGATATATTGCGGAATACTATGTGGCGAAAGGCTACGATGTGTATGTTCTCAACAGAAACAGCAGAGAACAATCAAATGGGGTCAATTTGATTCAGGCTGACAGATTTCATCTCGGAGAAGTGTTGCGCAACTATCGTTTTGATGTTGTAATTGACACAGCATATAACGCCGAAGGGGTAAACGGTTTGTTGGATGCTCTGGAATATTACGAAGAGTATATTTTCATCAGTTCCAGCGCTGTATATCCGGAGTACGCAACACAACCATTTAAAGAGGAATCAGAATTGGCTGAAAATAAATATTGGGGGAAATACGGAACAGATAAAATAGAAGCTGAAAAAGCTCTATTAAGGCGAGTACCGTTTGCATATATATTGCGTCCGCCCTACTTATACGGGCAGATGAATAATGTATACAGAGAAGCATTCGTGTTTGACTGCGCACTACGCAACAGATACTTTTATCTTCCTAAAAACGGTGAAATGGAATTGCAATTTTTTCATATAGAAGATTTATGTAAGTTCATTGATGTGCTAATGACGAAAAAACCACAAGGCCATGTTTTTAATGTCGGAAACCGAAACACGGTGTCCATTCGTCAATGGGTTGAAATGTGTTACAGTGTAGTTGGGAAAGAAGTAAAAATCAAGAATGTCTATGATGATATAGAACAAAGAAAATATTTTTGCTTTTATGATTATGAATATTATCTTGATGTATCGAAACAGCACGAATTAATGCCAAATGAAAAAGATTTGTATGAGGGATTAAAAGAAGCGTATATGTGGTATAAGGACAATTCAGATAAGGTTAATAAAAAATCTTTCTTTGAGTTTATCGACCATACATTTTGAATTGTATCAAAATCGCAAAGAAATTGACCCGCGCTGGGGCAGAGGTCACGAAACCTACGGCGAGGACCCGTTTTTAACTTCCGAACTCGGAAAGGCTTATGTAAACGGACTTCAAGGGAACGGCAAAGTCCTTAAAACCGCCGCGTGCGCAAAGCATTTCGCGGCGCACAGCGGTCCCGAAGAAATCCGCCACGGATTTAACTGCGAAGTATCGCCAAAGGATTTGGAGGAAACGTATCTCCCCGCATTCCAAACGCTCGTAAAAGACGCGCGCGTCGAGGCGGTTATGGGCGCGTATAACAGCTTAAACGGCGAGCCGACGTGCGCGAGTAAATTCCTTATGGGGAAACTTAAAGAATGGGGTTTTGACGGATATTTCGTGTCGGATTGCTGGGCAATACGCGATTTCCACGAAAAGCACCACATCACAAACTCCCCCGCCGAATCGGTCACTCTCGCGCTGAAAATGGGGTGCGATGTAAACTGCGGGTGTACCTATCAGCATATACTGAACGCGCTCCAAATGGGGCTTATCGAAAAAGAGGATATTCGCCGAGCGTGCGTTCACGCGATGAGAACGCGTATAAGGCTCGGAATGTTCGATAAGTCCACCGAATATGATAATATCCCGTATCTTTCGGTCGCCTGCGCCGAACATAAAGCGCAGGCGCTCCGAGCCGCAGAACGCTCCGCGGTATTGCTCAAAAATAACGGCATACTCCCCCTTGACGAAAGCAAGCTCCGCACGATAGCCGTCATAGGTCCGAACAGCGACAGCAGAACCGCTCTTGAGGGGAACTACTGCGGAACATCGGACAGTTACGTCACGTTTCTGTCGGGGATACAAAAGCGTTTTGGCGGGCGCGTAGTTTACGCGCAGGGGTGTCATTTATATAAGGACAGAGAGTCCGTTCTCGCTTTGGAAAACGACCGCATTGCCGAAGCGCTCGCTGTATCGGAATGTGCGGACGTTGTTATAATGTGCCTAGGGCTTGACGCGACAATCGAGGGCGAAGAGGGCGACGCGGGCAACGAATTTTCATCGGGCGACAAGATAGATTTACGGCTCCCGAAAAGTCAGCGCGTTCTGCTTGACAGGATAGTAAAAACGGGAAAGCCCGTTGTCGCGGTCATAGCGGCGGGAAGTTCAATAAATATCGAAACGCAGACCGACGCGCTTATCCACGTCTGGTACGCGGGGGAAACGGGCGGTACGGCGCTTGCCGAAATACTGTTCGGCGATATTTCGCCGTCGGGGAAACTTCCCGTGACGTTCTACGAAAAAACCGAACTGCTCCCCGATTTCACGGACTATTCGATGAAGAACCGCACATATCGTTATGCGGAAAACAACGTGCTTTTCCCGTTCGGCTACGGGCTTACATATTCTAAAGTCGTGTGTGAAACGCTTGAATACAGCCTTGGCACGGCGACCGTCAGCGCCGTTAATGTCGGACAGCGCGACACGGAAGATGTAATCGAACTTTATATCAAGGCATACGGCGAAAACGCCGTGCCGAATGTCAGCTTGTGCGGATTTAGGCGCATAAGTTTAAAAGCGGGCGAACGCGGGGTTTTTAAAATTCCGATAAACGAAACAGCTTTCACGAGCGTTGACGACAACGGCAAACGGGGCGTTTTCTCGCCGAAGTTTACGCTCTATGCGGGAACATCACAGCCCGATAATTTAAGTGAAACTCTGAGCGGCGCGTCGTGCGTTTCGCTTGAGATAAAAAACGATTAAGAAAGGAATGGAAACTATGGGATTTAGCAAGGATTTTGTATGGGGCGCGGCAACCTCGTCATATCAAATCGAGGGCGCGGCGTTCGAGGACGGCAAAGGGCGCAGCGTTTGGGACGTTTTTTCTCACACGAAGGGAAAAATTCTCGACAACTCCACAGGCGACGTAGCCTGCGACCACTACCACAAGTTTAAGGAAGATGTAAAGCTGATGGCTGACCTCGGACTGAAAGCGTACAGGTTCTCGATTTCGTGGGCAAGGATTATGCCGACAGGCACGGGTGACGTGAACGAGGCGGGCGTAAAGTTTTACAGCGACCTTATTGACGAACTGCTGAAATACGGCATAGAGCCTTATGTTACGCTTTACCATTGGGATTTGCCGTATGACCTGCATACGCAGGGCGGTTGGCTTAATGACAAAATGCCCGACATATTCGCCGAATATGCGGCGGTCTGCGCCGATATGTTCAAAGGCAGGGTAAAGAACGTTCTCACGTTCAACGAACCGCAGGTGTTTATCGGCTTGGGATATATGCAGGGTACGCACGCTCCGGGACTGCTGTTAGGGCAGGAAGAATTACTTCACATTTCCCACAATGTTCTGAAAGCCCACGGCAAGGCGGCGCGTGTACTTCGCGAGAAGATACCGAATGTTAAAATCGGCTTTGCGTGCGCGTCATCGCCGAGATGCCCCGTAACGGATAAGGACATTCCCGCGGCGGCAGCTGATTATTTTGCCTGCGACAGCAACAACTTCATTTTCACGGACGCTATGTGGCTAGACCCGATTTTCTTCGGCAAGTATCCCGAACAGCTTGTCAAAGACTGCGGCGAGGATCTCACAAGGCACATTGCGGACGGCGATATGGAGATAATAAAGACGGGTCTTGATTTTGTCGGACTTAATATTTACCGCGGATTTTTCGTCAAGGCTGATGAAAACGGCAAGGCAGTACCGCAGGCGTTTCCTGCGGGCGTTACGGTGACCGCGCTGACATGGGAAGTCGTTCCCGAATCGCTTTATTGGGGACCGCGCCTTATCAACGAACGCTACAAAGCGCCGATAATCATTACCGAAAACGGAATGGCGGCGCACGACTGCGTATCCGTTGACGGCAAAGTCCACGACCCGAACCGCATAGACTTCCTGCACCGTTATATCCGCGAGTACCGCAGAGCCGCCGATGACGGCGTTGAGTGCCTTGCGTATTTCCAGTGGTCGCTTATGGACAACTACGAATGGGCATACGGCTACACGGGACGTTTCGGAATGGTTTATGTGGATTTGCAGACCTGCGAGAGAATACCGAAAGATTCGGCGTACTGGTATAAGACCGTTATTGAGAGTAACGGGGAGAATTTGTAAGAGATAAGAACGCCCCCGCCGAACGGCGGGGGCGTTCTTCTTACATCTTACATCTTACTTCTTACTTCTAACATCTTACATCTTACTTCTTACTTCTAACATCTTACTTCTAAAAGCTTACTTCTAAAAGCTTACTTCTAACAGCTTACTTCTTCTACGCCGTTTCTTCCACTTTCAGCATTTCCCTGACATACCTCTCCGCCGTAAGCGTTTTAGTGTAAATAGGCTCTGAACCGCGTCGGAATACCCAACAAGAACCAATCGGCATATTAAGTATCTGGCGCAAGGATTTGTCACTTCGTTCACTCACGGAACGCGCGGTCGAGATGTCGTTGCCGCCTAGGTAAACATAGGTATCGCAGTTTGAAATTATCGTCAGCGCGTCGCTCCCATAGCCTTTGACAAGCTGCGCCTCGGACTGTATCATCAGCATTGTGGAGATACCCCTTGAACGTATCGTTGAGATAACCCGCGGGAAATCCGCAATTCGGCAGTTAGTCGCGAAATCGTCGAGTATGAACCGTACGGGTACAGGCAGTCTGCTGTCACGGCATTTATCGTCCGCAAAACGGCATAGTTCCTGCATTGCCTGGCTGAAGAACATATTAACAAGTGTGTCCATAGACCTGTCGGTGTCGCTGACTATTACAAACAGCGCCGTTTTCTCCCTGCCCAGAGCCGAAAAGTCGAAGTCGTTGCCGTTCATCATCTGCCTTATTTCACGAGTATCAAAATTCGCGAATTTCGCGGCAAGCGTTACCCTTGACGTGTCGTAAGTCTTGTACGGAGCGGCGTTCGCGCTGTCGAACTGCGTACAAGCCCAGCTGTCGGGGTCGCGTCCGCGCAGAGCGTCAAACCTCCTCGAAAGCATAGACGTGCGCTCGTCGTCATCGTCGTCCGCGCACGTTTCCCGCGCGCCCTCCGCCATAAGTGAAAGAATACTTCTGAACGTAAACGGCTTGTATTCCGTTTCAAGCATATACCCTATCAGCGCGCAAAGGAAAATCGTCGTTATCTCGTCCCAAAACGGGTCGTAAC
Organism: uncultured Clostridia bacterium; assembly: GCA_947628655.1. Classification (GTDB taxonomy): domain Bacteria; phylum Bacillota; class Clostridia; order Oscillospirales; family Ruminococcaceae; genus CAG-115. Next base: position 18,663 of record CANRAS010000010.1, read on the forward strand.
TTCCTGCGCTGTTTTCTTTGTCAACTATAAGCGTCGCAAGCCGCAGAACGTCCTGACTGTTTTTTAGGTGAAACATCGGGTTATAGTGCGCGGATTTTTCGGGGTGAACAAAATCCACGACCTGAATTTTGTACCCCTTTTCTCTTAGATAATTCGCGTACTTTTTGTGAAGATTACCCTTTGGGTCGGAGATTATATAACTGCCGACCGCCTCGTGAATGTTCGGCGTTACAATAGTGCGCGTCTTTCCCGTACCGCTCCCGCCGACCACAAGAACGTTGTTGTTAAGCCTAGTGGAATAATCGTCAAGACTGTATCGGCAGTCTTTTGCAATAAGCAGACTGCCGTTTTTAAACTCGTCAGCCGCACGCTTTGAGTTGCTGAATGGCTTTCTTGTTCTGTAATTTGACATAACCGTGCTCCTTTTCTAGTTGCTGGAGAATAGTAGCTAGCAGCTGGTTTTTGTGTCCGCCTTCGGCGGACACAAAGATTGTCTTTAAGGCGCGGGGTTGTTCGCGTTACCGCGCGGTTTGGGTGGCTTAACTCAAGCGCCCCGCCTGCGCGGCGGCGCAGGTGCATTTAGACTTAAAGACAATCTAATCCGCGCCCGATAAGGCGCTCCTAAACTAATAACTAACAACTATTCTCTAGCTACTGCGCTCTCTTAAATCTTACATCTAACCTCTAACTGCGCTCGTATAAATATCCGTCACGATACTATCGCATATGCCGAATTTTATCGCCTGTTCGGCGTTCATATAGTTGTCAAACGACGTCGCCCTGTTTATTTCGGCTAGGGATTTTCCCGTGTGTTTCGCGAGTATGCCGTTTATCATATCGCGCATTTCCAGCGCGGTTTCGGAGATTTTAGAGATTGACGTTGCCGAACCCATAACTCCCTCTGTAAGAAGAACCTCGTGTATCACCACCGTGCTGTGCGGAAGAATGAAACGATGTCCCTTTTTCCCCGACGCGAGGATAATCGCCGCGAAACTCGCCGCAATGCCTATACAGTACAAATTCACGGTACAGCGGCATTGCCTTATAGCGTCATAAATCAGCAGTCCCGAATTGATTTCGCCGCCGAGGGAGTTTATGTAAATGCTTATCGGCTCTTTTTTCTTTGAAAGATACATCATAGCCTTGACGAACGACACCGCCGTTTCCTGAGTGATTTTCTCGTCAAGGAACAGTTTTCGTTCCGAAAGAAGTTCGCTGTTTATTGAAATTTCCTCTATACCGCCTGCCGTTTCCCGAATGTAACTTCTCGCGTTCATAACGTCATTCCTTTCACGTGAATTGCTTTGTGATTTAATTCTAACAAAATCCTCCGAAAAAATAAATGGCACAAACGCGGTTTTATGCAACTTTTTGTGCAACAAAAATGCAACAATAGTGCAAAGTAAAAAGCGTTCCCCCGCTGTCGGCGGGGGAAACGTCAAAAAAACACGCCCCGCCGTACGGCGGGGCATATTTGTATTCCCTAGTGCGTCAACGTAAAAACCCACAGGTCTTACCTCTTACTTCTTACATCTTACCTCTTTGCGAAAACGCCTTGACCCAAATAACTAGCAACTATTAACTATTCTCTATCAACTACTTACCACTCCTCGCATTGTCCCACAATCTCGGACAACTCCTTAATCCCGTTCTTGTCCATATACTCCCCAATGCCGTCTATTACTTTCAGCGGGGAGTAGGGGTCGGAGAAAATCGCTGTGCCGATTTGTACGGCGCAGGCGCCCGCCAACATCATCTCAACCGCGTCCTCCCACGTTGAAATACCGCCCATTCCGATTATCGGAATGTTCACCGCCTTGTAGCATTGGCGCACCATTCTCACCGCCACGGGGAATATCGCCTGTCCGCTTAGTCCTCCCATATTGTTCCTCAAAATCGGACGGCGCGTGCGTATGTCAATTCGCATACCGAGCAATGTGTTTATAAGCGAAATTGCGTCCGCGCCCTCGCTTTCAACCGCTTTTGCGATTACCGTTATGTCCGTGACGTTCGGCGTGAGTTTCACTATAAGCGGTTTTGAAGTCGCACGGCGCACCGCCTTTGTCACCGCCGCCGCTCCTTCGGGAGTTACTCCCCATGTCGCGCCGCCCGCCTTTACGTTCGGACACGAAATGTTCAGTTCTATCATATCGACGCTTGACGCGTCCAGCGCCTTTGCCGCCGCGATGTAGTCGTCAATCGTTGCGCCCGCCACATTTGCTATGATAACATTTCCCTCTTCTTTTAAAGTCGGAAGATAAAAGTCGATAAACCCGTGTACGCCGATATTCTGCAAGCCTACGGAGTTTAATATCCCCGAATACGTTTCCGCAATGCGCGGGGGAGGATTGCCGAGTTTCGGCTCTATAGTCATACCCTTGCAGGAAATTCCGCCGAGTTTTGAAATCGGATAGAGGTCGGTATAACATTCGCCGTTGCCGTATGTTCCCGACGCGGCTATTACAGGGTTCGGAAACTCCACACCCGCTATTCTTACTCTTAAATCAGCCATCGAACCGCACCTCCTCCGCGTTGAATACGGGACCTTCTTTGCATACCCGCGAATAAAATTCCTTGCCGTTTCGCACGGTCATACAAGTGCAGACGACGCACGCGCCTACTCCGCACCCCATACGCTGTTCAAGCGACACCTGACACGGGACTTTGTAGACCTCGCACATCTTAGCCACCGCCTTTAACATCGGCATAGGACCGCACGCGAGAACCGCCGCGGCGTTGTTTTCTTCGAGCGCCTCGGCCAGAGCGAAAGTCACCGTGCCTTTTATACCCGCACTGCCGTCGTCCGTGCAGATTATCGTGTTCGTACCGTTTGCTTTGAAGTCGTCTTTGAGGATAATCTTAGAACTGTCGCGAAAGCCCAATATCGCCGTGCAAAGTTTCCCCGTGATACTCGAAACGCCGAGCAGCGGCGGTACGCCGATACCTCCTCCCACGACGATTACTCGCTGATTTTCGGGAATACGAAATCCGTTGCCGAGCGGCGCTATTACGTCAAGGTTATCGCCCTTTTTAAGTTCGGAGATAGCCTCCGTTCCCTTTCCGCGCACTTCAAACACAAAGCGCAGAGTGCCGCGCTGTTTGTCTATACCGCAAATGGAAATCGGTCGGCGGAGCGTAAAGTTCGGCGCTGTGATATTCGCGAACTGCCCCGCCTGCGCCTCGCGCGCGAGTTCGGGCGCGTCTATCACATACGAGTAAACGCCTGTTGCAATCTGCTCCTTTTCAATTATCGGGTATTTTCCGCAATAAAACATCTTATTCTCCTTTTTCTTTTTCGTTTTCAGTATCATCGGCAAGCCGTGCCTTTACGCCGCCGTAGTTCTGCGTTTCGGGTATCGCCGTTTTTGTAAGCGAACTTAGTCTGTGCATCGACATACGAATTATGATAATGAATAACATCGAATACAGCAAAAGCTGAACAATCGGCAAGCCCGCGGGCTTGAACAGCAGTATCTGCTGGGTCATATACATCAGTTCAAACACTATCATAAGCAACGGCAATTTGCAAAGGGACACCGAAAACATATACCATTCGCCCACCGCCTGCGCGTTGTCTTTCGTGATTTTAAGGCGTTTCATACCGTGGTTTTTCAGCACGAGTATCAGATAGACCGCGAATATTATCCCGACGTCTATCGGAAACGCAAGCGCAAAATACCGCCGATAAACAAGACTGTAGCCGTATTTTATCACGAACTGCAAATCCGTGTTGCCGAGTTTGTTTATCGTATCTTTATAGAGCGGGAAGAAATTCACCGTTGCTGTGATTATCACCGCCGCAACGGCAAGACTTAAAACATCGCTGATTATGCGGGCGGGCTTGTAGGTGTGCTTTATCGGTATATCTGCTATCTTCATATCTTTGTAATATCAATCATCTCTACATCGTTTATCGAACGTCCCGATTCCAGGCAGTCGAGGAGTGCATTAGCGGTGTCAATAGCCGTCAGGCACACTATCGAACGCTCAACAGCCTTTCGGCGCATTCTTACGCTGTCAAGCGACGGACGGCGTCCCGTTTCCGACGTGGACACGACATAGCTTATCTCCCCGCTTTCAAGCAGAGTTATTACGTTCGGTTCTTTCTCCTCGTGTATTCTGTAGACGTGGTTCGCGGCTATCATATTCCTGTTCAGCACGGACGCCGTGCCGCCTGTCGCGTATATCTTAAAGCCGAGTTCCTCAAATCGGCTTGCTATTTCGATTACCTCGTTCTTGTCGGAATCCCGCACGGAGATTATGACCCCGCCTTTCTCGCCTTTGTTCGGCAGACCGAATTTATAGCCTGCCGCCGTAAGTCCTTTAAACAGCGCGTCGCCAAACGTTTTCGCAATGCCCAGACATTCGCCCGTGGACTTCATTTCGGGTCCTAACTGATTATCGACATCGTGCAGTTTTTCAAAGCTGAACACGGGGACTTTTACGGCGATATACGGGCTTTCGGGATAAAGCCCGCTCTTATAGCCCATATCTTTCAGCTTTTTGCCCAATATTATTTTAGTCGCGAGGTCAACCATAGGCACTCCCGTCACTTTGGAGATGTACGGTACTGTACGCGAGGAGCGCGGGTTTACTTCAATTACATATACTTCGTGATTGTACACGACGTACTGAATGTTCACAAGTCCGATAACGTGAAGTGCTTTTGCGAGTTTTTCCGTGTACTCGACAATGACGTTCTTTATATGGTGCGAGAGGTTCTGGCAAGGATATATCGAAATGCTGTCGCCCGAATGTATTCCCGCGCGCTCAACGTGTTCCATAATGCCCGGTATCACAAAATCCTCGCCGTCGCAAATCGCGTCAACTTCCACTTCCGTTCCCATCATATACTTGTCGATAAGCACGGGATTTTCAAGCGCGGTCGCGGTGATTATCTTCATATATTCCGAAACGTCCGCGTCGCAGTGCGCGATTATCATATTCTGCCCGCCCAGAACGTACGACGGGCGCAAAAGAACGGGATACCCCAAATCGTTCGCGGCTTTCAGCGCCTCTTCTTCGGTGAACACCGTTTCGCCTTTAGGACGCGGGATATTGCACTTTTCGAGGAGTTCGTCAAACAGTTCTCTGTCCTCCGCCGCGTCAATATCCGCCGCTTGTGTGCCCAATATGCGCACGCCGAGTTCGGTCAAGTGTTTCGTAAGGGAAATAGCCGTCTGCCCGCCGAACTGCACTACACACCCGTAAGGCTTTTCGGTCGCGATAAGAGCCTCCACGTCCTCGCGCGTCAGCGGGTCGAAATATAATCTCGTTCCCGTATCGAAATCCGTTGAAACGGTTTCGGGGTTGTTGTTGCAGATAACAGCCTCGCAGCCCTCCTCGCGCAGCGTCCAGACGCAATGTACGGAGCAATAGTCGAATTCAATTCCCTGTCCTATTCTGATAGGACCCGAACCGAACACGATAACTTTCTTCTTATCCGTAGGGTGCTGTGCGATAAACTCCGCAGCCTCGTTTTCCTCGTCGAACGTATTGTAGAAATACGGCGTATCCGCGGAGAACTCCGCCGCGCAGGTGTCTACCATTTTATAAACGGCAAGTTTGCGCTTGATGTTCCGCTCGCTTAATTTCTGCCCCGAAATGCGTTCGATTGAACTGTCGAGGTAGCAGTATTTCTTTGCGGTATCGTATTTTTCCTGAGTAAGTTCGCCGCTTGCCAAGTCGCTTTCTAGCCTTGCTAAGTTGTTCAGCTTTTCTATAAACCACTTGTCGATTTTCGTTATCTCGTGTATTTCATCGGAAGAAATGCCGCGCTTTAACGCCTCAAATACGCAGAACGCGCGGTCGGTATCCACGTCCGCGAGTTTCGCGCGGACTTCCTCGTCGGAGAGCAGTGTGAACTCCTTTTTCGTCAGAGTATCCATTTTAAGTTCAATAGAGCGCACGGCTTTCATCATTCCCGCCTCGAAAGACGGCGCAATAGCCATAATCTCGCCCGTCGCCTTCATTTGTGTGCCGAGCGTTTTCTTTGCGTAGACAAACTTGTCGAACGGAAAACGCGGGAACTTCACGACAAGATAATCAAGCGCGGGTTCAAAGCAGGCGTATGTCTTTCCCGTCACTTGATTTATAATCTCGTCTAAGGAATACCCAACGGCAATCCGCGCGGCTACTTTTGCTATCGGATAGCCCGTAGCCTTTGACGCGAGCGCTGACGAACGCGAAACACGGGGGTTTACTTCGATAACGGCATATTCAAAGCTGTCGGGTTTCAGCGCGAACTGACAGTTGCACCCGCCCTCGACTTTCAGCGCCTGAATAATATCGAGCGCCGCCGTGCGGAGCATCTGATATTCCTTGTCCGCGAGAGTAACGCAGGGCGCTACTACGATAGAGTCGCCCGTATGAACGCCCACGGGGTCGAAGTTTTCCATAGAGCATACGGTTATAACGTTTCCCTTGCGGTCGCGCATAACTTCAAACTCTATCTCTTTCCAACCCGAAATGCACTTTTCAACAAGTATCTGAGTAATAGGCGAGAGCCGCAGTCCGTTTGTCGCTATCTCGTGAAGTTCCCCGCGCGTATTCGCGATACCTCCGCCCGTACCTCCGAGCGTAAATGCGGGACGGACTATAACGGGGTAGCCTATCGTTTCCGCAAAAGCCATAGCGTCGTCGATATTCTCAACGACCTTGGACGGAATGACAGGCTGACCGATTTCTTCCATAGTGTCCTTAAAAGCCTGCCTGTCCTCGGCTTTATGTATCGTTTCGGGATTTGAACCTAACAGCTTTACGTTATGTTCGGCTAAAAATCCGCTTTCGGCGAGTTGCATTGACAAAGTAAGCGCGGTTTGCCCGCCGAGGTTTGACACAACGCTGTCGGGCTTTTCGATTTCGATAACGCGCTTTACAACGTCGAGCGTCAGCGGTTCGATATAGATTTTATCCGCCATATGCTTGTCCGTCATAATAGTCGCGGGGTTGGAGTTTATCAAAACCACCTCCAGACCCTCCTGTTTGAGCGCGCGGCAAGCCTGCGTTCCCGCATAGTCGAACTCCGCCGCCTGACCTATCACTATAGGTCCTGAGCCTATTACGAGGACTTTCTTTATATCTTCTCTTAAAGGCATGGTTTTTCCGTCCTTTCTTTTGGTTCGTTTATTTCACGAGTTCTTGAAGTTGTTCTATCAAGACAGGGATTTCGTCAAATACAATACCTGCGACCATTTCCCAATTGGTGTCCGCATAGTCGTGAACAAGCCTGTGGCGCAGTCCTGATATATTGTTCCATTTAATTTGCGGAGTTTTCTCCTTAAATTCCTTTGAAATACAATATGCCTGTTCGCCGATAAATTCCAAAATTTTAGAAATTATCAACTGTATTTCTTCATAAATCAGAATATCTTCCTTGCGAATATTGTATTTTTTGACATACTGCACGAGTTTGTCGGCATATTCCGACATCTTTTCAACTCTCTGCTCGTCGGTGTATCTCACGCTACTTTCACCCTGTCTTTCATAACGTTGTGATAAAACGGTGTGTCTAACTTTAATTCTCTAATCTCGTAAGCGTCAACATCGCGGTTTAGGGCAACGCTCATTTCATAGCCAAATCCGAGCGTGTCAAAAAGTTCAAAGCCCTCTCCGCCTACGATAAGAAAATCAACGTCGCTGTCGCAGTCCGCCTCGCCTCTTGCGTACGAGCCGAAAAGATACACCTCGCTTATTTTATATTTCTCGGCAAACGGTTTCACCGCTTGGCGAATGTCGTCCAGCGTCAATACATTTTCAGCCATAACACCATCTCCTCAAAGCGAAAATTTTTGTTATTTTCCCCCGCCCATCATTTTAATAAACTCGTCGAACAGATAAGAAGTATCGTGCGGACCGCCGCAGGCTTCGGGGTGGAACTGCACCGTGAACGCGGGCGCGTTCTTGTAGCGAACGCCCTCGCAGGTGCCGTCGTTGCCGTTTATGTGAGAAACCTCGCCGACGTCGGTCGGGATACTGCCGCCTACGACCGCGTAGCCGTGGTTCTGCGACGTGATAAACGTTCTGTCAAGCGCGATGTCGCGCACGGGCTGATTGCCGCCGCGGTGTCCGTACTTCAGCTTTTCCGTTTTCGCGCCGTTCGCTAAAGCTAAAAGCTGATGTCCCAGACAAATGCCGAATGTCGGAATTTGCTCCGCGATAAGTTCGCGCAGGGTGTTTATCGAAATCGTGTTTTCGGCGGGGTCGCCCGGTCCGTTTGAAAGCATAATGCCGTCGGGATTTTGCGCCGTTATTTCCTTTGCCGACGCGTTGTAGGGCATTACCGTGACATTGCACCCGCGCTTTACAAGTTCCCGCCTTATGTTGAATTTATAGCCGTAGTCCATAAGCACGACGTTATATTTCGCGTTTTCGGCGGGGAAATATTCCTTTTCCTTTACGGAAACCTTTGACACGACTTCCCCGACTTTATATGCGCGGATTTTCTCCAGAACCTCGTTTTTGTCGTATTCGCCGCTTATTATCGCGCCGTTCATAACGCCGCTTTCGCGGATTATTCTCGTAAGTCTGCGCGTGTCGATGTCGTAAATCCCGACGATATTCAGCTTTTTAAGGTATGTATCAATATCCCCCGCACAGCGGAAATTTGACGGCTGTTCGCACCATTCGCGCACGATATAGCCCGCCGCCGCAATTCCTCGGCTTTCGGGGTCAATTTCGTTTACGCCGTAATTCCCGATAAGCGGGAACGTCTGCGTTATTATCTGCCCGCAGTACGAAGGGTCGGTGAGGGTTTCCTGATAGCCCGTCATCGCGGTTGTAAAGACAATCTCGCCCGCCGTGTTGCCCTCCGCGCCGAAACCGCGCCCCTCGAACACGGTGCCGTCCGCCAAAATAAGGGAGGCTTTTCTTTTGTTATCGCTCATTGCACTTAAACTCCATTACTATATTTAAGAAAATCAGTTCCCGTCTTTATAGGGAAATCGTCCCTACCGCGTTCATTATTTCCTCGCGCATACGGACAGCCTCTTGTCTTGCGGCGGCGGCGAATTCCCGCTCGTCACAGCGCTGTTTTTGATAAGCGCACATTATCCCGCGCGAACTGTTCACAATTCCGCCCAAACCGTTCTTGTCAAACGCCGCGGCAATGTCGGCGGCAGACGCGCCCTGCGCTCCGTAACCGGGGATAAGGAAAAACGTGTGCGGCAAGAGTTCGCGCAGGCGCTTTATCTGTTCGGGATAAGTCGCGCCCGCGACTATTCCTGCGCCGCTGTAGCCGTAAACGCCCATAAGTTCCTTGCCCCATTCCTCGCTCATTTTTCCCATAATCTCGTAAATCGGTACGCCGTCTATCTTCTTGTCCTGCAATTCTCCGCTTGACGGGTTGGACGTTTTCGCCAGCACGAAAATACCCTTGTCGTTCTCCTTGCAGACGTTTAAAAGCGGTTTTATGCCGTCGCTGCCAAGATAGCCGTTTACGGTCAGCGCGTCGCCCAAAAACGGCTCGTATTCTGTACTGCCGACTTTCACTTTGCCTAAGTGTGCGTTCGCGTATGCCTCCATCGTCGTGCCGATGTCGTTGCGCTTGCCGTCCGTTATGACGTACATTCCCTTACTTCTCGCGTATTCCTGCGTTTTGTAGAGGGTTTTCATACCGTCGTAGCCGTACATCTCGTAATACGCCGCCTGCGGCTTTACCGCGGGAACGACGTCGCACAATGCGTCGATAAGTTCCTTGTTGAATTTCAGCAGAGCCTTTGCCGCGCCCTTGAGCGTTTCGCCGTACTTTTCAAAGCATTTGCGCTTGATGTATTCGGGAACGTAATCGAGTTTCGGGTCAAGTCCCGCGACCGTCGGGTTCTGCATCTGCGCAATTTTCTCAATAAGTCTGTCAAGTGCCATTATAATCTCCTTTATTTCACATAAAATTTATTTGCCGTTGTAAACGTTATCCATTAAGCGCGTGCGCGGTTTTACCCGTTCGCGCCCGCTCGTGTCAAGTCGCGGACATTCCCCGCGCCGTTGGTTGCCTTGTAAACGTTATTCGTTAAGCGTGTGCGCGGTTTCGCCCGTCCGCGCCCGTTCGGGTCAAGTCGCGGACATTCCCCGCGCCGTTATTCGTCCTTGTAAACGATATTCCCGTCCAAAATCGTAAGTTTAACGCGCCCTTTGAGCGTCATTCCCTTAAAACAGGTGTTGTGCGATTTCGAGTGAAGTTTTTCGGGATCGACCGTCCACTCCTCGTTCGGGTCGAACACCGCTATATCCGCGACAGCGCCCGCGCCCAGACCACCGCCCGCGATATTCAGTATCTTCCGCGGATTTAAACACATCAGCCTTACTATCTGCCTTAGACTTAGCCGTCCCGTGTGGTAAAGCTGCGTCAGCGTTACGGCAAGCGAAGTTTCAAGTCCGACAACGCCGTTCGGCGCTTTCTCGAAATCCGCTTTTTCTTCGGCGGTATGCGGAGCGTGGTCGGTGACTATGCAGTCTATCGTGCCGTCGCAGACCGCCTGCGTTACCGCCGCAACGTCGTCCTCCGTGCGCAGAGGCGGGTTCATACGATAATCAGCGTCGCGCGAACGAAGTTTTTCATCGGTAAGCGTGAAGTAATGCGGGCAGGTTTCGGACGTTACCATTGTGCCGTGCCGCGCGCCCATACGCACGAGTTTTACGCTTGTCGCCGTGGAAACGTGCGCTATGTGAATAGGCATTTCCAAATCACAAGCCATAACTATCTCGCGGGCAGTCTGGGTATCCTCGCTTAATCTGTGCATACCCGCAACGCCGAGTTCCTTTGATACTTTCCCGCTGTTGATTATCCCGCCCGCGATAATGTCGGGGTCCTCGCAATGTGAGATAACTCGAAGTCCCGCGTAATGCGCCTTTACCATTGCCCGCGCCATTAACCGCGCGTTCCGCACGGGTTTTCCGTCGTCGGACACGGCTACGCAGCCCGCGTTTTTCAGTTCGATAAAATCGCAGAGTTCCTCGCCGTTCAAACCCTTTGTAATGCACCCTATAGGATAAACCTTTGCTTTCGCTTTCCTTGCCTTTTTCAGAATATAACGCACGGTTTCGGCGTTATCCACGGGCGGGACTGTGTTCGGCATACACGCGACTGCCGTTACTCCGCCTGCCGCCGCCGCCTCACAGCCCGTCAGAATATCCTCCTTGCGGGTTTGTCCGGGATCGCGCAGGTGAACGTGCATATCGCAAATTCCGGGGATAATAACGCGCCCCGTGCAGTCTATGACGTTCTCCACATCGTCTTGTATATCCATAGCGCGTTTTACTATCTTCCCGTTGCTTATTAAAATATCCGAAGTTCCCTCAAAGTCGTTTAAAGGGTCAACGACATAACCGTTTCTGAGCAAAATATCCACTCTCTTAAATCCTCCCATTCTCTCCGACTATAACCACTTTGTCGCAGCCGTCTATTTCCTTTACCATAACGCGGACGCGCTCGCTGCTTGAAGTCGGGAGGTTTTTCCCGATATAGTCCGCGCGGATCGGCAGTTCCCTATGACCTCTGTCTATAAGCGCGGCAAGCTGGATATTCTTCGGTCGTCCGCGCGCCATAAGTCCGTCTATCGCGGCGCGGGCGGTTCTCCCCGTGAACAGAACGTCGTCGATTATCACAACGCGCTTTCCGCTTATATCGAACGCTATGTCCGTACTGTCGGCTACCTGCCTGCGTTCGTCGTCGCGAAACGGCGTTATGTCAAGCAGTCCCGTGGGTATCTCTCTGCCCTCGTTTTCGGAAATCTTCGACGCTATGCGCTTTGCAAGCACCGCTCCGCGCGAATACAGCCCGACAAGGCACAGCCCGTCCGAACCCTTGTTGCGCTCTATTATCTCGAATGAAATGCGCGTTATCGCCCGTGCGACCGCTTTTTCATCGAGAATTTCCGCTTTTATAGGAAAATCGTCCATAAAGATCCCCTTCTAGAAACTAGAGATTTAGAGGTTAGAGGTTAGAGGGCGTGAATGCGCTTGCGCACTTCCCGTAACGCTTTATAGTTTCTGATTTCGTGTTTCTTTTATTCTAAATAAGTCTTACTTCTTAACATCTTACCTCTTGCGCCTTGTGAAAAAAGTCGCTTTACCAATGTAAAGCGACCACAGTGTACGACTATTCGGCGAGCAGGGTATTCCTCTCGCTTACGTTATTTCGCAAACCTTGTCGGCGTCCCGCGCCGACTTAAAAGCCGCAATGCTTGAATGCAATACTCCCGTTTTTGCGGGATAATCAAGTATCTTTGTATATTATACTCCTTTTGCGGGTGTTTGTCAAGGGGAAATCTCAGGCGGGAAGTTCAATGAAATGCGCTTTCGCGGCGGGCGGGAGAAAAATCAGCGGAATGCACAAACAGGAGCGGGGGAATTTACAGTCTATAGTGCAAATTTAATAGCGCGGGCGTTTTAAAGCGCTGTAGTTTCTAGTTGACAACCATAGTGAATTATGATATAATAATAGAGTAAATTTAAATTCCAAAGGGGCTGATAATATGAAAAAATACGGAATTATCGCGGTCGCGCTGGCTGTTTTGCTCTGCGGGTGTTCGGGCAATGACGCGTCCTCGCAGAGCAGTTCTTCGGCGTCGTCGGAGCAGTCGGCGGTTTCATCGGCGGAAAGCAGTACAACTTCCGCAGAAAGCACGTCGTATTCGACAAGCAGTACGGCGAGTTCGCAGTCTACAGTATCCTCGGCTGAGAGCAGTACCCCACAAAGCGACGGTTCGACTTTCCTTACGGGACTTGCGGGCGACAGGATTTTAAGCAGAGAAATCACGACCGTGTTCACGACGGACGGAAACGACTGCCCGCCCGAAGAACTTACCGAAGATAACTTTACGGCGGTGCTTTGCAGCGGGTTTACCTATGTCGCGGAGCAGTCGGGTATGTCGCGCAACAGCATTGACAACGCCGATGTTTACGACAGCGGAACTATGGCGTTTACTGATATGACCGCCGTTCCGACGAAAGATTTTGTTCGCGTTGACGTCGGCGGTACAATATGCGGAATGACCTTAACGCAAGCCGAAGTGAATTTCGCGCGGGGTTCCGATACGGAAGTGTTTACGCTAAGCGACGGTTCAACGAAAACAGGAGCGGAACTCGGACTTCCCGAAATATATTTCGCAGGTTCGACCGCAAAGTTCGAGGGCGAGTTTGAAATGGACGGCTACATCTGCAAGGGCGTGGAAAACACCTACAACATCGGCGAGGGCGATATAATGTTCGTTCCGTGCGACGGCGAGGCGAATTTCCCCGTTATGTCCTACAGATTAAGCGGTGACGACGGTTTTTATCATACATCGCAGGTATATTCGCTCAACGGGCTTACATGGCAAAACGAGTTTGGGTATATTGCGCTCGGCAATGTAAACACGACCGACGCTGACGTTTCGGGACTTCCCGACGACGGCTCGTTTGTAAAGGCGCACGTTACCGCAGACGGCTTGACCTTGAACTGCGGGCTGAATTTTGTGTCCACGGTTTCGGCGGATTTGGCGGAAATAAGCTACTAGTAGCTAGAGAATAGTAGTTAGTTGCTAGTTATTTAGGTCATAGCGTTGACCGACTAGGGGTAAGATGTAAGAGGTAAGAGGCTAGAGGCTAGAATGTGGCGTAGCAGCCGTAACCGACCCCGCCGTAGGCTGTGAAAGTTTCGCCAGCCTTTTCAAAGGCTGCGGGAGTCCAGAGGGCAGAGCCCTCTGGTCGCCGCGAAGCGGCGAAACCAACAGCCGCCGAAAGGCGGCTGTCATCACTTACGAGGTGCAGCTTTTCCCGCGACTGACCGAATTTCCCCCGTAAGGGGGAAAGAGGGAAAGGCGCGAGGAAAAGCTGCCAAGGGCGCGTTGGGGTTCGGCATATGGGGACAGCAGGCGCGTTACGGTTTGCCGTCGTTTGGCGTAGCCAAACGCCCGCCGACAGGCGGGGAAATTCGCGACAGCGAATTTCAGACGGCAAACCGTCGCGTTTTCGAGTGCGCCCGAAATTCGACGCGCCCGTATGGGCGCGGAGAATAAGGGGGCGCGAGAAAACGCCACCGCGATAAGGGGGCGCGGTGACCCAAAGCCACACCCGCCCGCCGTTCAAATGCACCTAACCGCTTTAAAGGCGCGTTTGGCGTGGCTCAATTCAAGCACCCCTATAACAGTTTATAGTTAAGAGTGCATAGTGCACAGTATGAATAGAGTTGCGCCCTGTCGGGCGCGGATTAGATTGTCTTTAAATTAATTCGCCCCGCCGACACGGTGCGGTTTGGGTGGCTCAATTCGCGCGCCCCTTTCCCTTATCCCGCGCACCGTAACCGCCCCGCGTTAAACGCGCCTTTACCGCCCGTACCGCGCTTGTGACCGCCCGCCCGCAATTCGCCTGACGGCGAATTAACGGCGCTGTCGCGCCGTTGTTTTGCGCTCCGCGCAAAACGCGGGCTGCAGTAATACAACGCCCCTAACGGCGGGGGCATTGCAATGTATTTTTGTCAATCCGCAAAATAAACAAAATTTTAAGCATTTTTTTGTTGAAAAAGTAACTTTACAAATCGTTAATAATAACTTAAAATATAAAAGTGGGGGTTAATTCCTCGAAAATTATCAAGGCGAATTAGGCACGGAAATTGTCGCTTGCCCACCGTACACTACAGCAACGCATTTTATTTCAAGTATGCCTTAGCGTTCTCGGCAAACGCCGAAAACGCTGTCCGCTCCGAAAGGGAATATCAAAAAAATGGTAAAGAAAACAGTAACTATGAGCGATGTGGCAAAGGCGATGAATGTAAGCACGGTCACGGTTTCAAAGGCTCTGGGCGACCGCGAGGGCGTATCTGAGACGCTCCGCGAACGCATAAAGCAAAAAGCCACGGAAATGGGCTACCGTATGAACAGGGGCGGGCGCGCGCTGAAAGACGGGCTTACTTACAATATCGGAATAGTTGTCGCGAAGTGCTTTATAAGCGAGCCTTCCGCGTTTTATTGGATAATGTACAAGTATCTTGTGGAACTTCTCCAGCGTCAGAATTATTACGGAATGCTGGAAGTCGTAGAGGACGGCACGGGCGGTTCGCGCGAGATACCGAATTCCGTGCGCGATAAAAAAGTTGACGGTCTTATTCTGTTAGGACAGTTTTCGGACGAATATATAGACAAGATAATGTCGTTCTATCTGCCAACGGTATTTCTTGACTTTTACGGCAGCCGCGAGGACACGGAAACCGTACTGTCCGACAGCTTTTACGGCGCGTATATTCTGACTTCGCATATAATATCCAACGGACATAGAAAAATAGGTTTCTTAGGCAATATCAACAGCATTTCAAGTATTCAGGACAGGTATTTGGGGTTTTACAAAGCATTGCTCGAAAACCATTTGCAATTGCGCCCGGATTGGATAATCGGCGACCGCTCGCCCGACGGCGAGATATACAAGACGTTCGCGCTCCCGCAGGAACTGCCGACCGCGTTCGTGTGCAGCTGCGACGAGGCGGCGTTCAGGCTCGTAACACAGCTGCAGTCAATGGGCTTGAAAGTCCCCGATGATGTTTCGGTTGTCGGCTATGATAATCACGTGTACTCGACAATGTGCCAGCCGCATTTAACGACAATAGACGTAAACAGTCAAGCCATGGCGTCCGAGGCGGTGGACATTATCCTGCACAAGCTAAGGGACGGCAGTTACAAGAGAGGAAGAACATTAGTAGCGGGCAAACTGATTAGACGGGACAGCGTAAAAGACTTGAATTAAGCGACAAGAGGTAAGCGAGCAATTCGCTATGCGGATTGTCCTGTAAGACCTTTGAGTTAAAGCGTTGACACACTAGGTGAAAGTGTTTCCCCGCCGCAGGCGGGGAAATCACGGGAAAAAGTAATCCCGCCGAGCAGGAGCGTTTGGACTTAAAGACAATCTAAATCGTGCGCGGAGCGCACACAAAAACTAATAACTAATAACTATTCTCTAATAACTAAAGGGGGTGTGCATCGCGTGATTAATTACTATAAAACAATCGACGGTAAAATAACCGAACTCCCTCAAATTGAGCCTAACTGCTGGATCGCGCTTACTAACCCCACGGAAACGGAAATCTCGGAAATCGAGGAAGATATGCACATCGACCGCGATTATATCCGCGCGGCACTCGACGAGGAGGAAACCTCCCGTATAGAAAGCGATGACGGCGTTACGCTGATAGTTGTCGATTATCCGATAGCAGAGCAGGATAACGACCCCGACCGCACATTGTTTTACTCCACAACGCCAATGTCGCTGATTATAAGCGATAAGTACGTCATAACCGTTTCCGCTAAAGAGAATATCGTCCTCGATGAAATCGCAAAGGGCGTTGTAAAGGGCGTTCGCACGGAACTGAGAACGCGGTTCGTGTTTACCGTACTTCTGCGAATAGCGGCGCGCTACTTGCAGTACTTAAAGCAGATAGACAAGCTGTCGGGCTATGTTGAGGCGAAGATGTACCGCTCTATGAAAAATAAAGAGCTTATCCAGCTGCAAGGACTTGAAAAGTCGCTGGTGTATTTTTCAACTTCACTCAAAGCGAACGAGGCGGTATTGGGAAAACTTATGCGCGGGCGCTTTTTAAAGCTGTATGAAGAGGACCAGGATTTGCTTGATGATGTTATGATAGAAGTCAATCAGGCGATTGAGATGACAAGTATCTACTCAAATATCGTAAACGGCACAATGGACACGTTCGCGTCTATAATCTCGAACAATCTGAATATTATTATGAAACGAATGACGACGATAACGATTATTCTGACAATGCCGACGATTGTATTCAGCTTTTACGGTATGAACCTGCACGAAAACTCCGCGGGTTTGCCTATGGCGAACGTCTGGTTCCCGATTTTGATCAGCGCGGTTCTGATGGTGCTTGTGGGGTTGTTAGTGAATAGGATTGAACGGTTTAAATAGGCTGTTCAGTAGCTAGAGAATAGTTCGCATAGCGGCTAGAGAATAGTTGTTAGTTTTTAGTTTTGGTGCGCGGGCGTTGCCCGCGCATTTTTGATTGTCTTTGAGTTAAAGGGTTGACACACTAATTAAAGCCGTTCCCCGCCGTAGGCGGGGAACGGCTTTTTACTATGCTCTCAGCACTCTTAACTGTAAACTGTTGACGGCGGGGCTTTGTATTCCCTAGAAAATCAACATCTTAACCCTAAGACAATCTAATCGCGCCCGCAGGGCGCACATAAAACTGTGCGCTATACACTCTTAACTATAAACTGCGCCCCGCGTACTCTTATCTCTTACATCTTACCTCTAACCTCTTACATCTACACAAACCTCGCCCTCAATTTCTCCAGCGCTTTCTTCTCAATCCTGGAAACATACGACCGCGAAATCCCTAACTCCTTGGCTATCTCGCGCTGTGGGAGCGGTCGGCAGACCGTGCCGTCAAGATTTGCTACGCCGTAACGCTTGCAGATGATTTCGCGTTCGCGGTCAGTAAGTTCCTCGCGGATAAATCTGTAAAGCTGTTCGGAGTAAATTTTCAGTTCAACTTCATTTTCAACGTTTACCCCACTGCCGATTATGTCCGCAAGCGTCAGAGTATTGCCCTCGCCGTCGCTCTCCAAAGGGTCGTTTATGTTGACTTCGGTCAGCCTGTGCTTTATCTTGCGAAAGTGCATTTTTATCTGGTTGTCAATGCACTTTGACGCATATGTGCTGAATTGATTGCCCTTGCGGAAATCAAACGTTTCCACCGCGCGGATAAGCCCGATAGTGCCGATTGAAACAAGGTCGTCGGGGTCGCCTGCGTCGGGGTAGTTTTTGTTGACGATGTAGGCGACGAGCCGCAGGTTGTGGACAATCAGCTTGTCGCGCGCCTGCTGATTACCCTCCGCGATTTGCTGAATACACTCCGCCTCCTCTTTCGGTGAAAGCGTTTTCGGGAACATATTTTTTCCTTCAAAATGCAGTCCGAAAAACAGCAGGTTTTGAAGTGCGAGTTTCAAAAGTAAAATAAACATAGTCGGCTCCTTATAGTTGCTAGTCATATAGTTGATAGTCTTATAGTTGTCAGTAATTAGTTATTTGACTACCGCCATAATTATATTTACGGAAAAAGGGGATTATGAATAAAAAACCGCCTTACCGCAGGCGGGTTTTGCTTTTGTGCGAGTTTCCCCCGACTACGGCGGGGGAAACTTAATTGGTTGTTTTTTTGAATACTGCCATAATTATATTTACGGAAAGCGGGGATTATGAATAAACCCCGCGTTACCGCAGGCGGGGTTGTTTTTGTGCGAGTTTCCCCCGCCTGCGGCGGGGGAAACTTAATTGGTTGTTTTTTTGAATACTGCCATAATTATATTTACGGAACGCGGAGATTATGAATAAACCCCGCGTTACCGCAGGCGGGGTTTGCTTTTGCACGAGTTTCCCCCGCCGTAGGCGGGGAAAACTTAATTGGTTGTTTTTTTGAATACTGCCATAATTATATTTACGGAAAGCGGAGATTATGAATAAAAACCGCGTTACCGCAGGCGGGGTTTGCTTTTGTGCGAGTTTCCCCCGCCTACGGCGGGGGAAATGCGTATAAAAGCCAAACCCGCCGTACGGTGGGGAATACGCGCGTAAAAGCAAACCCGCCATACGGCGGGGAAAACGCACGTAAAAAACCCGCCTACGGCGGGAGCAACGCAATTGTTCAGCATATCAACGCTTTAACTCAAAGACAATCTTTACGCGCACGAAGTGCGCAACTCTATACATACTGTGCGCTCAACACTATGCACTATAAACTTTTTTAAAATACCCCTTGTATTTTACAGCAGAATATGATACAATATATATGTTACATTAAAGAGGGGGCGGGACGATGAACGAGCGGCTGCCGTACTTGCGGGATAAAGCTAATCATTTGCCGCAGGAACCCGGCGTTTATCTTATGAAAAACGACGCGGGCGAGATTATATATGTCGGTAAGGCAAAGGCGCTGAAAAACCGCGTTACAAGCTACTTCCGCTCAAATTCTCAGCATACCCCGAAAACAATAAAACTAGTCGAGCATATCCGCGATTTCGATTTTATCGTCACGGGAACGGAACTTGACGCGCTTGTCCTCGAATGCAGTCTGATAAAACTTCATCAGCCGAAGTATAATATTCTCCTCAAAGACGATAAGGGCTACAATTACATCAAGATTTCAAAAGAGGATTTTCCGCGCATAACATACGCGCTGAATACAAGCGATAAAAACGCGGATTATATCGGACCTTTTACAAGCGGGTACACGGTAAAGCAGGCGGTCGAGGAGGCTAACGCTATCTTCTGTCTGCCGACGTGCAAGCGGAAGTTCCCGCGCGACATAGGCAAGGAACGTCCGTGCCTTAACCGCGACATAAAGCGGTGTATGGGCGTTTGCGAGGGGAAGATTTCGTCCGATGAATACAAGAAGATAATCGGCGAGGCGATACGGTATCTCGAAAACGGCAGTAAAACGTCCGTTGAGGAACTCACAGCGCAAATGGAACAGGCGGCGGAAAATCTGGAGTTCGAGAAAGCCGCGATGTTACGCGACAGAATAGCCGCCGTAACGAGATTAACCGCACAGCAGAAGATATTGGATTATAAGCCAAATTACGATATTGTCGGTATGGCGGTGAACGTCGGGCAGGCGAGTTTCGCCGTGATAAAATACCGTAACGGCAGGCTTATAGACAAGCAGAATTACTTTGTCGGCGAGGAGTACGCCGAAAACGAAATGCGCAGGGATTTCCTGTTGGAATACTACACAAAGCAGGAGGATATTCCCGCAGAAATATATGTGGACGGCGAATTTGACGAAAAGGAACTGCTGACGGAACTTTTGCGAAAGCAAGCCGAACACGCGGTAAAATTTGTGATACCACAGCGCGGCGACGGAATGGCGCAGGTATTGCTTGCACAGAAAAACGCGGGCGAGTATCTCGCGTTACGGGTAGGCAGGACGGCAAAGGAGATAAAGGCGCTTGAGGACTTGAAAACTCTGCTGGGATTGGATAAAGTACCGAATGTGATAGAAAGCTATGATATATCGAATTTCGGAGAAACGGGCGTTGTCGGCGGTATGATAGTTTACCGCAACGGCAGACCGTTCAAGGCGGGTTACCGCAAATTTGCTATAAAGACTGTTGACGGGCAGAACGACTACGCGTGTATGCAGGAAGTCCTGCGCAGGCGTATGACGCGCTATCTTGACGGCGATGAAAACTTCGCTCCGCTCCCCGACCTGATACTTCTTGACGGCGGGAGGGGGCATATCAGCGCGGTGTCGGAAGTTCTCGATGAACTTAAAGTAGATGTTCCGCTTTACGGTCTTGTAAAGGACAGCAAGCACAGAACGCGCGCTATTGCGAAAGAGGGCGGGGAGATAGAGATACGCTCCAACCGACCGCTGTTCGCATTGCTTACGAACATACAAGATGAAGTACACCGCTTTGCGATAACATTTCAGCGGGCAAAGCACAAGCAGAAAACCTACACGCTCGAACTCACGGAAGTGCGCGGTATAGGCAAGGCAAAGGCGCAGGCATTGCTGAAAGCGTTCAAGACGAAACAGGCGATGAAACAAGCGACCGCGGAGCAGCTTCAAACCGCCGCCAAAATCAGCGCGGAAAAGGCGCAGGAACTTTACGAGTTTATACAAGAGCGGTTTTGATACAATAGGCGCGTTGCGCCAACGCAAACAGACAGTCGGCGTTACCCCGCCACGGCGGGGAGCGCGGGCATAAGCTGGTTAGGCGCGTTGCGCCAACGCAAATAGACAGTCGGCGTTACCCCGCCACGGCGGGGAATGCGGGCATAAGCTAGTTAGGCGCGTTGCGCCAACGCAAATAGACAGTCGGCGTTACCCCCGCCACGGCGGGGAGCGCGGGCATAAGCTGGTTAGGCGCGTTGCGCCAACGCAAACAGACAGTCGGCGTTACCCTCGCCACGGCGGGGAAACGCGGAATAAGCTGGTTAGGCGCGTTGCGCCAACGCAAACAGACAGTCAGCGTTACCCCCGCCACGGCGAGGAGCGCGGGCATAAGCTGGTTAGGCGCGTTGCGCCAACGCAAAACAGACAGTCGGCGTTACCCCGCCACGGCGGGGAAGCGCGGAACAAGCTGGTTAGGCGCGTTGCGCCAATGCAAACAGACAGTCGGCGTTACCCCTCGCCACGGCGGGGAAACGCGGAATAAGCTGGTTAGGCGCGTTGCGCCAACGCAAAACAGACAGTCAGCGTTACCCCCGCCACGGCGGGGAAACGCGGGAAAAGCTAAGGCGTGCAGCGCCCGCCGAGGGTGAAAACCTCGCGGTTCAGCGGTCTTACCTCTTACCTCTAAAGCTGCGCCGCATAAGCGCGTGCGGATAGAGGCATATTTTAAGCGGGCGGCGCAGTTTTAACTTCTTACTTCTATCAGCTTACTTCTATCAGCGCGCGGAAAGGAACGACAAATGCGAGTAATAACAGGTTCAGCCAAAGGGCGCAAGCTAATAACCGTCGAGGGTACGGAACTTGTCAGACCTACAACGGACAGGGTTAAAGAGGCGATTTTCAGCGCAATTCAGTTTGAAATAGAGGGCAGAAAAGTGCTTGACCTGTTTGCGGGGAGCGGTCAGTTGGGTATCGAGGCAATGTCGCGGGGCGCAAAGGAATGTTGGTTCGTCGATAATGCCGCGCGGTCGATAAGCGCAGTTCGCCAAAACGTCGGACACACGGGCTTTGCGGAGCGTTCGCATATCGTAAATATGCCGTTCGGCGCGTTTTTGAAGTCCACAAAAGAGAAGTTCGACATAGCGCTTTTAGACCCGCCGTATTCGCACAAGCTAATCCAGAAAGCCCTCCCGCACCTTGCCGAAAAGATGAACGACGCGGGCGTTATACTCTGCGAACACGAGCGAGATTGCCCGTTGCCCTCAGCGGTCGGCGAATGGAAAATAGACCGTCAGTTAAACCACGGTACAACGGGAGTAACCATTTACAGAAAAACTAACAATTGAATATTTCCCCAACCGTGGGCGGGGGAAATATGGAAAAACACGGCGTTCTCCCGCCGTTGGCGGGAAAGTAAAAGACACGTCGTTCCCCCGCCGTTGGCGGGGAAGATAAAAACACGGCGTTTCCCGCCGTTGGCGGGGAAAATATAAAAGCACGGCGCTCCCCCCGCCGTTGGCGGGAAAATATAAAAACACGGCGTTTCCCCGCCGTTGGCGGGGAAGTAAAAGACACGGTGTTCCCCCGCCGTTGGCGGGAAAATATAAAAACACGGCGTTCCCCCGCCGTTGGCGGGAAAGATAAAAAACACGGCGTTCCCCGCCGTGGGCGGGGAGGATAAAACACACGGCATTGCCCCGCCGTTGGCAGAAAAATATAAAAAACGGCGTTCCCCCGCCGTTGGCGGGGAGGATAAAAACACGGCATTACCCCGCCGTGGGCGGGGAAGATAAAACGCACGGCGTTCCCCCGCCGTGGGCGGGGAGGATAAAAACACGGTGTTCCCCCCGCCGTGGGCGGGGAAGATAAAAAACACGGCGTTCCCTCGCCGTGGGCGGGGAAGATAAAAACACGGCGTTCCCCCGCCGTGGGCGGGGAAGTAAAAGACACGGCGTTTCCCGCCGTTGGCGGGGAGGATAAAAACACGGCATTACCCCGCCGTGGGCGGGGAAGATAAAAAACACGGCGCTCCCCGCCGTTGGCGGGGAAAATATAAAAAACACGGCATTTCCCCGCCGTTGGCGGGGAACGCAAGAAGAGGAAATTTGATTATGAAAACAGCAATTTATCCGGGGAGTTTTGACCCCGTAACGAACGGACACCTTGACATAATACGCCGCGCGTCAACGATGTTTGACAAGCTGATTGTGGTCGTACTTATAAACCCGCTGAAATCTTACAGTTTTTCAATACCCGAACGCGTCGGCTTGCTTTCAAAGGTGACGAGCGATATAAAGAATATTGAAATCGACAGCTACGACGGACTGCTCACGGATTATTTCAAACAGCACAACGTCGATGTTATCGTCAGAGGACTTCGCGCTACATCGGACTTTGAACACGAATTTCAAATGGCGCACACGAATAAAGACCTGAACCCCGACGCGGAAACGGTGTTCATTCCCGCGTCTGCAAACACAACGTTCATCTCGTCAAGTATGGTAAAACAAGTCGCGATGTTCGGCGGGGATTTGTCGAAATACGTTCCGACTGTTATTCACGAGGAAATCAGTACCAGATTAAAAGCCGAATTTGAAAGGCAGTTAAACAGAAAATAGTTAAATAGTTAACAGCTAGTTGAAATATAGGCGACCAAACAGGAGGTTAAAAAAATGGAAAACAATTACGCAATTGAGGATTTAATTGACGCGCTTGAGGATATTATCCACGGCGCAATGCGCGTGCCGTTCGGCAAGAAGAGTATGATAGACGTTGATAAAGTCGCGGAGATTATCTCCGACATACGAATTTCTCTGCCCACGGAGATAAAGCAGGCGCAGAATGTTGTCAAGGACAAGAACAACATAATCTCCGACGCGAAACGGGAGGCGGAACTTATCATACGCAAAGCCGAACAGCGCCGCGAGGAACTTATCGAGGCGTCCGACATCGTAAAAGAGGCGAGAAGTCGCTCTGTTGAACTTGTATCTCAAGCCCAAGCCCGCGCGAACGACATTCGTTCGTCCACAAACGACTACGCCGATAAAATGCTCGCCCGCATTGAAAACCTGCTTGCAAGCGACATCAACAATCTTAAAGTTCTCCGCGCAGGCATTAACAGTATGACAAACGGCATAAGAAGTGACCAGACGAACATCACCCCGTTAGAGAAACCCGGAGAGTAAACAGTTTATAGTTAAGGGCAAGCAGCTAGAGAATAGTAGTTAGTTATTAGTTATTGTGTCCGCTTCGCGGACAGAAAGATTGTCTTTTAATTAATACGCGCCTGCGCCGTGCGCAGGCGGTGTGGCTTTTTCCGAGTGTGTCAGCCTTTAAATTCAAAGACAATCTAAATTGCCCGCGAGAGCGGGCAACATTGAGCAATCCGCAAAGCGGATTGCGAACTAGATACTAACAACTATTCTCTAGCTACTAGGAGCATTTATGAAAAAATTAAGTTTTCTAAACGGATTAAACGACGGAATACCTATCGCTTTGGGTTATCTTTCGGTGTCCTTTACATTCGGAATAACCGCTGTAAATATGGGTATCCCGCCGCTTGCGGCGATACTTATTTCGCTTACCAACGTTACAAGCGCGGGGCAGGTGGCGGGTATCGGGATAATAGCCGCAGGCGGTTCTCTTGCCGAAATGGCGGCGGCGCAGTTCATAATCAATCTGCGCTATTCGCTTATGGGGCTGTCGCTTTCGCAAAAACTCGACGGCAAATACACGCTGTTTCACCGTATCACAACGGCATTTTGCATAACCGATGAAGTGTTCGCGGTAGCGTCGGGGCAGACGGCGGATATACCCCCGCGCTATATGTACGGACTTCAGTTATTGCCGTATCTGTTCTGGAGCGGCGGTACGGCTATCGGCGCGTTTTTAGGCTCGGTTTTGCCCGACGCCGTTAAATCCGCGCTCGGAATAGCGATATACGGAATGTTCTTAGCGATAATAATTCCGCCTGCGAAGAAGTCGCGCGGCGTATTGTTCACGGTGCTGTTCGCGGCGGGGCTTTCGTGCTGTCTTGCGAACTTCCCCGCGATTTCAAGCGGAATATCAATCATCATCTGCACGATAGCCGCCGCCTGCGCCGCCGCTCTGCTGTTCCCGCGAAAGGAGGCGGTACACGATGAATAACGTCGTTTACCTGTTCGCGAGTATAGCGGTTATGGCGGGGGTTACTTACCTTATCCGCGTACTTCCGCTTGCCGTATTCCGCAGGAAAATACAGAGCAAATTCGTGTTGGATTTTTTGTACTATGTGCCGTATGCGGTGCTTGCCGCTATGACGATACCCGCCGTTTTCTCCAGCAGTAACAGCCTAATCAGCGCGGCGGCGGGATTTATCGTTGCGGTAGTGCTTTCATTCTTTGAACGGGGATTGCTTTTAACGGCAGTCAGCGCGTGCGCGGGAGTGTTTTTGGCGGAATTGCTGTTAAAGGCGAGCGGATAAAGGTTAGGGGCTCGTTACCGCAGTTTATAGTTAATAGTGCTGAGCGCATAGTAATTGTGTCCGCTCTCGCGGACGATTAGATTGTCTGCGGGTCAAAGCGTTGTTCGCATTACCGCGCGGTTTAGGTGGTTCAGGTCAAGCGACCTTTTCCCTTATCGCGCATTATTTTGCCGTCCCACGTCAAACGCGCCTGCACCGCCGTGTACGCGCTTATTGCCGACCGCCCGCAATTCGCCTATCGGCGAATTAACGGCGCTGTCGCGCCGTTGTTTTGCGCGTTGCGCAAAACGCGGGCTAGGTGCGCGGGGTCAAGTCGTTTACGCACTCGGTTAAAGCCACGTTCAAAACTAACTACTAGAGGGTTATCCGCGCAGCGGATAACCCGACTATTCTCTAACTACTGAAAGGGGATTGCTTATGAAATTAATGTTCGCCTCGGATATACACGGTTCGGCGAAGTGGTGTGAGGAAATGCTTAAACTTTATCGGCGGGAAAAACCGCAGAAACTTTGCCTGCTCGGCGATATTCTCTACCACGGACCGCGAAACGACCTGCCCGAAGGTCACGCGCCGAAAGAAGTCATAAAAATGCTGAACCCGCTGAAAAACGAGATAATCTGCGTTCGCGGGAACTGCGACACGGAGGTTGACGAAATGGTGCTGGAATTTCCCGTACTTGCGGAGTACGCCGTGCTGTTCGCGGACGGTGTGCAGATGTTTCTGACGCACGGACACCGTTACAATCCGCAAAATTTACCGTCCCTGCCTGCGGGTTCTGTAATGATAAACGGACACACGCACGTTCCAAAGTCGGAAATCCGCGGCGGCGTTTATTGCCTTAACTGCGGTTCTGCCGCGCTCCCAAAGGAGAATAGTCCGCATTGCTGTTTGATTTACGACAGCGGGATTTTTTCGTGGATGAATTTGCAGGGGGAAATTTTTGAGAAAGCGGAAATTTTGGGATAGAGAACAGAAGTAAGACCGTTCCCCGCCTGTTATCAGTTTATAGTTAAGAGTGAACAGTGCATAGTAAGCCGTCCCCCGCCTACGTCGGGGAACGGCAATTTTGATTTACAGGCGTACCCCCCGCCATTAGCGGGGAGGGTACGCAAAAGAAATATCAACCCATTCCCCCGCTGTTGACGGGGGAATGGGTATATTGCTTTTCGCTTTGCACTCACACTATAAACTGTAATAATCCGCCGTGTCTGCGAATATTATTTTCCAGAGCCTTATTTGAAGTTTAAGGTTCTGACGCGCGCAGGGTGCAAAGTTCCTCCAGACAATTTCGGCACACATTTCTGCCCTTGAAAACCGTTATCCCTGTCGCGCCGCTGCAAAACGAGCAGGCAGGAGAGTACTTCTTCAAAATGATATGATCGTCCTCGACATATATTTCAAGGCTGTCCTTTTCTTCGATGTCAAGGTTGCGGCGAAGTTCTATCGGGATAACAATGCGCCCTAACTCATCAACCTTTCTTACAATTCCTGTTGACTTAACCATACCAAACCTCCAAAAATGTTGTTGCAGCAAACGGAATAAATACACGGTGTTCCTCAAAAAGGAACTCGCGGTGTTTGCTGTTGAAATGTCAAATATTGATATTTCCGATAATATGATAGCACAAAGAGGCTTTGCCCCATACCAATATAACGCCCCTTTGGGTTATACAGTTTATCCTGTTAAAGATATTGCGTTGTCTATATTATAGCATATATTGTCATATTTGTCAATCGGTTTAGTTCGCTTTAAGGCGAATAAAAGAGAATTTTTTCGAAAAATACGAGGTGAATATGCAGGCAGTTTTGGTGATAATTCCGATAATATCGCTGATTTTCGCGGTGTTTGGCGGAAATATGGGCGCGGTATCATCGGAAATGCTTAACAAATCGGGCGAGGCGGTCGAACTCGTGATTTCGCTCTGCGGAATGATATGTTTCTGGAGCGGACTTATGCGCGTCGCGGAAAAAGCGGGGCTTGTGGAAAAGTTAGGGCGTCTGCTGTCAGCGCCCGCGGCGTTTTTGTTTAAGGGAATAAAGCGCGGCGGGAAAGCCTCACAGCTTATAACCCTTAACCTTGCCGCGAACATTTTAGGCTTAGGCAACGCGTCCACTCCGCTCGGAATAGCGGCGATGAAAGCAATCGCCGACGAAAGCGGAGATTACACAGACGGCACAGCCACAGATGATATGATAATGTTAGCCGTTCTGAATACGGCAAGCCTACAGATTATACCCGCGACTGCGGCGGCTTTGCGTGCGGCAAACGGAGCGGAAAAACCGTTCGACATACTCCCGTGCGTATGGATAGTATCAGCGTATTCGCTGATACTCGTAGTCACGGTCACAAAGCTGATGTGCGCGGTTTCTCGCCAAAGACGAAAGCGAAAATTATGAACATTACGGATTTTATAATACCGCTTATTACGGTTTCGGTGTTAATATATGCCGCGATAAAGCGCGTTGATGTATTCGGGGCGTTCTGCGAGGGCGCGTCTGAGGGGATTACGACTTGCAGGGAAATTTTGCCCGCGCTCGTGCTTTTGCTTGTATGTATAGGAATGTTCCGCGCGTCGGGCGCGGTGGACATTATCACAAAGGCGTTAGAGCCGTTATGCGCGGCGGTAGGATTTCCCAAAGAAGTAATGCCGCTTGTGATTTTACGTCCGTTTTCAGGGAGCGGAGCAATGGCGGTGTATAGCGACATAGCGAACACGGTCGGCGCGGACACGTTTGCGGAGAGGGTAGCGGCGACGCTTATCGGTTCGAGTGAAACGACATTTTACACGGCGGCGGTGTACTTTTCGGCGGTGAAGTGCAGGAAAACGCGGTTCGCAGTTCCCGCCGCGCTGACCGTGGATTGTACCGCGTGGATAGTGTGCGGAGCGGTTGTGTATATGCTGTTTTAAGAGGACAAGGGGTAAGCGGTAAGGGCGCGTTGATGAACAGTGCAAAGTTCACAGTGCTGAGTGCACAGTATATGGTGCGCCCAGCGGGCGCTGATTAGATTGTCTTTAAGTCACGGCGTTGCTCGCGTTATCGCGCGTTCAGCGCGGCTCAATTCCCGCGCCCCGCACCCTTATCCCGCGTACCCTTACCGTCCCACGTCAAACGCGCCTGCGCCGCCGCACACGCGTCTGTTCCCGCCCGCCCGCAATTCGCCTAACGGCGAATTTGCGCCGCTTACGCGGCGCAGTTTTGCGCGTTGCGCAAAACGCGGGCTTTGTGACGCAAGCGCGGCGCGTTACGGTTTGCAGCCGTTTGGCGGGCAAAATTCGCGGAAAGTTACCCAAAAGCCGCTTGACCGCTGTCAATCAACGTTGCGTCTAGCCTCTTACTTCTAACTTCTAGCCTCTAAAAGGGCAAACCGTCGCGTTTTCGAGCGCACTCCGTAGGAGTGTGTCGAGAAAACGCGCCACCGCGATAAGGCGGCGCAGTGCCCCAAAGGCACCCCCGCGCTCGCACCCAAAAGCACCCAACCGCTTTAAAGGCGCGTTCAGCGCGGCTCAATTCCCGCGCCCCGGACCCTTATTCCGCGTACCCTTACCGTCCCGCGTCAAACGCGCCTGCGCCGCCGCACACGCGTCTGTTCCCGCCCGCCCGCAATTCGCCTAACGGCGAATTTGCGCCGCTTACGCGGCGCAGTTTTGCGCGTTGCGCAAAACGCGGGCTTTGTGACACAAGCGCGGCGCGTTACGGTTTGCCGCCGTCTGGTGTTAGTCAAGCGCCCCGCCGCCTTAACTTGCCCAACCGCTTTAAAGGCGCGTTCAGCGCGGCTCAATTCCCGCGCCCCGCACCCTTATTCCGCGTACCCTTACCGTCCCACGTCAAACGCGCCTGCGCCGCCGCACACGCGCCTGTTCCCGCCCGCCCGCAATTCGCCTGACGGCGAATTTGCGCCGCTTGCGCGGCGCAGTTTTGCGCGTTGCGCAAAACGCGGGCTTTGTGACACAAGCGCGGCGCGTTACGGTTTGCCGCTCCCAAAAACTAACAACTAAAAACTTTTCTCTAAAAACTAAAAGGAGGACTACATATGAAAAAAAGCAAAAAATGGCAAAGAAACGCGGAAATTCTTACCGCGCGCGAATGTGAGGAAATCGCAGAGCGTATAAACGAGCTTACAACGCAGCTCGGAAACGTTCGTGCAAACTTTGATTTCGTGACTGACGAACGCGCAATAGACGCGCTGATTTACGAGGAAAACGCGCTGATATGCAGGATAGAATCGCTCCATCACGAGGCACGCGAGCGGGGAATTTCGGTTCAGCCGTATCAAAGATAATATTTTGTCGATTTTTATGAATAAAAAGATGTTATTCGCGCAAAATATGACTGCGGAAGAAATCCGCGATAAATTATTGAATTGTAAAACAGTTCACAGGAGGAACTAATTATGTCAAACCAGAATAACCAGAACCAGCAGAAACAGAACCAGTCTGAACAGCAGAAACAGAACCAGAACCAGTCCGAGCAGAACAAGCGCTGATTGGTTTTCAGCCGAGGGCAGTCGCCCTCGGCTTTACATTTTTAAGCAAATCTTTTCAAAAAAGTACTTGACAAATCCCCGCGCGTGTGATATAATTATAAAGTTGAATATGTAATTAGACCTTTGGAAAGATGGCTGAGTTGGTCTAAAGCGCACGATTGGAAATCGTGTAACGGCTAATACCCGTTCAAGGGTTCGAATCCCTTTCTTTCCGCCAGTCCAAAAAATATCGCCCTGCGTAGCAGGGCGATATTTTTTTGGACGCAATGGGTTTCGCAGCCGCCTTTCGGCGTCTGCGGAACCTCATTGCTAGCATTGCTTTGCTCGAAAAGCCCTAAAGGCTTTTC
This sequence comes from uncultured Clostridia bacterium, assembly GCA_947628655.1. Taxonomy (GTDB): domain Bacteria; phylum Bacillota; class Clostridia; order Oscillospirales; family Ruminococcaceae; genus CAG-115. The sequence goes on from CANRAS010000010.1 coordinate 48,563, forward strand.
GGTTTTGCACCAGCACAACAAAATTCGCCCTGCTTTGCAGGGCGTTTTTGTTGTGCGCAATGGGCTTTTTTGCCGCCTGTCGGCGGCGGCAAAAGCCTCATTGCTGGCAATGTTCCGCTCGAAAAGCCCTAAAGGCTTTTCGATTTCGCTCCGCTGCGCTACGCGAAATACCGCGGAACATTGCGGGGTTGCTCTTCTAGGTTCGCGTGGCGCGTGGTCGTTAGTATGCTCGCCGCGCTTCGCGCGGCATCGCTGTTTGCGCGTTTCCCCCGCCGTAGGCGGGGGAAACGCCGTTACTATCACCGCTTGCAGAAAGTTTTCCGCGCATTGTTCCCCTTGCACTATTTTGTGTGCAGGATTTTGTTCAATCCTACAAAATTTCAGAAATTATCGAAAAAAGTGTAATATTCCCGAAATTTTATAATCTTTATAGGTGAAAGGGTATATTAATTTTAAAACACAATCCGCAACCGCATAAGGCACTTACTTATTAATCATACGCCGAAAACACGTTAGCAGGAGGTAACATTTATGACAGATCTTATTTTGCCAACCGATATGTCGCGCGACAGCAATATATTTTTGATAATCATTGCGGCGGTCGTTTTGCTGTTGGCTTTGGCGCTTGTGGTGTTTATTACAGCAACTCACAGGCATATAAAAAACTCCGCTTATCTGGCGCGGAAATATTGGCGTCGGCATACCAAATCTGCGTTTGCGGTTTTGTTTTCGGGAACGCTTATGTCGGCTATTGTATTTGCGACTATGTTGTCCGCACGGGAAACTGTCGCGCGTGAATACCATAGGACTTTTGACTGGGACGGAAACGGAAACTATGATGTTATTATAGCAAACTCCAACGATGAATTGCTTGAAAAAGCCGTGCAGGACAGGAGCGGGTATTTTTACAGCTATGTCAATGTTTACGGACAGCTAGAAAAAGACGGACAAAGCTATTTATACGGCACAATCTATGATGAACACAACGTTTATCATCTGCCCATTGACGAGGGGCGGTTGCCCGAAACCGCCGATGAAATCGCCGTTCCGCGTGTGTTGCTTGACAAATGGTCGTGGGCGGGAAAATGCGGCGACATAATAACGATTGAAGATAAAACATACACGGTTGTCGGGATAATAAACGAAGGATTTCTAGGGAGATACGACAATGAATTGACAGAAATTCCCGGTGCTAAGGAAGAAATGAAAGGCACTCCGTACAAAATTCCCTCGCTGTTTGTTGGAGAAAACGATGAAGAACCGCAGTTTCGCGTGGATATGCTCGCTTATCTTTTCACAAAAGAAGAACGTGCAAATAATGGATACAACCCATTAATAGACGAGTATGCCCACTATTTAGAAGACATTATTCCATACGGTACGGATCGTTGGTTTAAAGTTTGGGACAAGTCATATTATGGCAGCGGAGGTTCATGGATTGATAAACTGCCCTCGGATTTCTTTATGATAATTGCGTATATCAGCGCGGCGGTGTCCATACTGTCGGTGTTTGTCGTGCTTAGAAATGTTTTCACAGAACGGCAAGCCAAAATTGAAATGCTGAAAAGAATAGGTATGAAGAAAAGTGCCGTCGGAAATATGTACGCCGTGGAATGTGTGATATTCATTATCGTGCAAACGGTTTTAGGCTATCTTGTCGGTTTGGCGGCATACTGGGGGATTTTCCTGTTCAAAACAACCGTCCTCGGAGAAAAGCCGTACAGCGCGTTTACTAATGATATTAAACAGGTACGCGATGAAAGAGATCCGTTCTTGTACACGGCGCTGTTATCAGCCGCAGTTGTGATTTTGGGATATGTTATAAATATCATAATAAGCAAAATTTCCGAGAAAAACCGCGCTAAACTCAAAAAATCGCGCAAACCGCGTTCGCTTGCGGGAAGTTTCAGAAAAATATTCCGTCAAAGCGGAGTTACGGTGGTTCAGACAATCGCGCTTACTTTAATCTGCTTTGCCGTTTTAATCGGCTTGGCGTTTTATACCGACGAAGGAAAAACGAGTTGGATTGCCGCAATGCAAAATCCTTATGTAAACGGTATAGACATGGAACAAAACAACATCGCGGAATATTACAACTGCACTCGTCCGATAACGTCGGCGGTCGGCGACGGAGAAACAATTCTGCGATTTGTTGATACGAATTACACCGTCGGCATAGGCGACGACCTTGCCGAACAACTCCCCGACTGCACGATTTCATCGGGATATTTGGAGCAGACTTTTGTCGCGTCTGACGAGGAAAAATATCTTCCGCAGGATTTGTTTGACACATCGGACGATACCTACAGAAAACTCGTATTGAATTATAGCGACAAGGAACAGCAAAACTTCTTTGACGAGGGAAATATCGGCTCGAAGTACCTGTATCAAGCTAAAACAAAGCTATTAGACAGCCGAACTATCGCAACGCTTTCGGAATACGTTAAAAGCGGTTCAATCAATGTTGACGCGCTGAACAGCGGCGAAGAAATTCTTGTGGTTTACAGACAAGGCGCGGTAATTCCGAAATACGAAGTCGGCGAAACGCTGACCGTAGGCTCGATTGCCGCATCGGAAAGCGGTTACGGCGTTGGCGGGCTTGTTACCTCCGACGTGAAAGTCGGCGCGGTATTGCGAATACCTAATGATAACGAAACTTCCGAACTTATCAAGAAAATCACAAGCGAAACAGAGAGCCGAAATTTCCTTACGACTGTTGCAGGCGCGGAAAAGTCGGGGTTGCATTGTGCGCGCTACACGGATATTTATTCGTCCGAGCCGATTGACGGCGGTATTTTCCCGTCAACAGCTGAAATGAAATTAACATCGCTCGCCGTGCTTAAACGTGAAAAGTACATCAAAAAGGCGATACAATATGGCGGTACGACGATGATTTTGTTGGTAATGTCATTGTTAGGATTTTCGGCGTATTTCAACGGTATCGGTATGAAAATTCGCTTAAAATCTTATGACATTTCAGTTTTAAGAGCGATAGGCACGCCTGTTTCGGCACTTCGGCGAAAATTGATTTTAAGCAGTATAAAGATACCGCTTATCGCCTCATCTGTAGCATACGGATTAGCACGGCTCGTGCAGTTCATAATGCTTGACGCTCAGCACCGCTATGACGCGCTGTTTGACGAATTGTATTACGACCCAATAGCAGGCGGTCACATGATTGTTGTGGGAGGTGAACCTCTTCCGGGCGAGTATAAATTAAAGAGCCTGCAACAAAACTACTTCCTCGACTATTGTATGTGGGAAGTAAAACTCGAAATCCCTGCGCTTATTTTATTCGCGGTATTGTGCGCCGTAACGTTCATTCTCACCGCAATGGCGCTGAAGAAATTCCGACGGGATATTGCGTTCGATTTGAGTTCGGGGAGGACTAGGCAGTGATTAAACGCGCCTTGTTCGCCTTGCACTATTTTGTGTGCAGGATTTTGTTCAATCCTACGAATTTTCAGAAATTATCGAAAAAAGTGTAACATTTCCCTAATTTTATAATCTTTAATAATAGGAAGAGAAATTTTGAGGAAAGGAAAAATCTATGAAAACAACCCTTTATCTATTACAAAAATACTGGCGCAAGCACAAAAAAGACCTGTTTGCGGCTGTGTTTTCGGGGACGCTGCTTGTGGGAATATTGTTCGTAGTTATAATCCTATGGCGGGAAAGCTGTGCGCGGAGTGTGGATTTCCACGAGCGCGGCGTGGGTTCGTATGATATTATTATCTCAAATTCAAACGATGAAATTCTCGCGGATGTAACACAGGGGAAAAGCGGGTATAAATACGGGTATATAGATGTTTTGGGGGAAATCGGAAACGATGCCGAAAGATTTTACTGCGGCGTTTTGCATGATGAATATAACCTCTATAATCTCCCCCTTACGGCAGGAAGACTGCCCGAAACATCGCGCGAGATTGCAGCCGACAGCGATACGCTTGCCGCGCTGCGGTGGACGGGCAAATGCGGCGAGGAAATCACTCTTGACGGCGAAACTTATACCGTAACGGGAATTGTCGGGATAAGCGATTCAAACGAATATGTCCGCACGGGGCTTAATGATCCGGCGGTTTCCGTGGGTGAACATCACACGCTCCCCGCTGTAATACTCGGTGACAGCGATAAAACGCCGATATATCGCGTGGATTTTCTCGGTGATTACTACTGCGGTGAGTTATTGCCGGGCATGGACGGGGAATTGCTTTCAAAAGGTCTGCGCGATAGGCGAAACGCTTATGAACTTGCTCTCGCACCAAAATACAACACCGACAAAACATGGATCTGGTTTAATTACCCCGCCGATTTTCTCAAGAACGACACCGCAACGGATTTTAACGTTGCAATATCATATATCGGCATAATAACGGCGGTATTGTCAATGTATTTTGTGCTGAAATCGGTTTTTGCAAACCGCGCCGACAGAATGAATATGTTAAGGCGGATAGGAATGAACGGCAGGGCGTTCGCTAAGTTTTACGCCTTGGAATGTGCCTTTTTGACAGCCGTGCAGACTATAGCGGGATTGGCGCTCGGAAATGCTGTTTACGGCGGGATTTTCGCGTATAAGGTTTTCATACTCGGAGAGCGCCCCGTAAGCGGGTATTTTAACAGCTATAAAATAAGCGGCGTATCGCGCGATCCGTTTTTATATGCCGTTTGCTTTTCGATAATATCGTTTATATCGGCATATCTTCTATGCGTTCTCACCTCCAAAACGAAACAGAAAAAACTGCGCGGGCATAAAAAGCCCCGCTCGCTTGCTCGGTGTATAGAACGCTCGTTTTCGCAGGGCGGGGTTGCCGTAATCCAGACAATAGCGCTGACGCTGATTTGCTTTTCGGTTATCATGGGGTGCCTGTTCTATTCGGAAAGCGCAAAGGCAGACATAGAAAACAGAATATTGGGAATAGACGGCAAAATTAACGAACTCGGCACGGGCTTAATGACCGAAACGGACTATAGGGTCGGCGAAAACGGCGTTGATATGAACACCGAGGGAATTGCGGAATACTATCGCTGTTCAGCGCCGATGGTGAACGGCGTAGGACATATGGACAATTCCCGCGACAGGAATATCCTGTATGTAAATGCCGACAGCACAAAGGGATTTGGAGATGACACCGCCGAAAAACTCCCGCCCGATACTGTTTCATTCGGCACAATGGAATATGTGTTTTTAGCGTCCGACGAGCCTGTGAACGCCTACGGCGCTGAAATCGACCTGTCGAACGAGGAAGTCCGAAATCTGCTTATTCAGATGAACTCCGATGAATACAAGAACTTTTTTGACGACGGGCAGTTAGGTTCAAAACATCTTTATCAAGCGCCGACAAAGCTTATCGACAGCAATACGGCAAAGCGCCTTTCGGAGTACGTCGCCGACGGCGAAATTGACATTGACGCTATAAACTGCGGCGAGGAAATAATAGTCACCTACTCGCAGACCGTGCCCCCGTTTGCCGTGGGAAATCGGATTACAATTCATATGGCGGAGTCCAAAAGCGACGGCTACGGAATCGGGAAAATTACAGACGCAAATGTTACCGTGGGCGCGCTTGTGAAAATTCCGAAAGCGGAAAATCCCGTGCTGTTTGACGCGGCGTGCAGCGACCGCCAATTCAACCTCGCGACAACGTCCGCAGGCGCTTTGGCAATAGGCGCGCCGTGTGCAAATTACACGCAGGCTTATGCGTATGAAGAAGTCGAGGGATCGCCGTTTCCTATCACAGCAGACCCCGTGGTAACGCGCGTTAAAGATATTCGCCGAGCGGATTTCATATCCAAAATGACAACGTTCGGAAGTATCGCAGTTCTGTTCATACTAATGTCGCTTTTGGGCTTCGCGGCATACTTTAACGGCATAGGTGTAAAAATTCGCTCAAAGCGGTATGAGATTTCCGTTCTGCGTGCGGAGGGTATGCCGCTTACCGCCGTCAGAAAGCGGATAATGCTCTCCTGTCTTAAAATCCCGCTTATTTCCTGCATAGCAGCGTATGTGATGATAAAAGCGATGCAGATTATTACAAAGCACATAGCGCTCGTGAATTTCGGTGACGCGTGGATGAACACGTTTAATGACGCCGAGGCGAGTGAAAGACGCCAATATTTAAGCCGCACGCTGTTTTTGACGCACTATATGTGGGTTCCGAACGCGGAAATTCCGACGCTTATCGTGTTCGCGGTATTGTGCGCCGTAACGTTCATTCTCACCGCCATGGCGCTGAAGAAATTCCGACGGGATATTGCGTTCGACCTGAGTTCGGGGAGGATGAGGCAATAACTACAAGCAAATTTTGAAAGGAGAAAAAATGATCAAAACCGAAAATTTATGCAAAACATACGGCAAGGGCGAGGGGAGCGTTTCCGCTTTGAAAAACGCGAACATCAGCGTTTCGGACGGCGAACTCGTCGCGATAATCGGCAAATCAGGCAGCGGCAAGACTACGCTCTTGAACCTGCTTGGCTGTCTTGACGGGGCGGACGAGGGCAGCGTGTTTTACGGCGAGGACGACGTTACGAAGTTTAACGATAATCAGGCGGCGGATTTCAGGCTGCGGCACATCGGGTTTGTGTTCCAGTTTTTCGATTTGTTACCCGAACTTACCGCCGCGGAAAATATCCTGCTCCCCGCGAAACTCGCGAAAACGCCTGCCGACAAATACCGCGAAATAATCGACGGGTTAGGGCTTGCAGAGCGTATCGACCACTACCCCGCGCAGCTTTCGGGCGGTCAGCAGCAGCGCGTCGCGATAGCGCGGGCGCTGATAAACGACCCCGAAGTCCTCTTGTGTGACGAACCGACGGGAAATCTCGACGAAAAATCGGGCAAAGAGGTTATGGAGCTTCTGTTGAAGATGAACAAAGAGCAAGGCAAGACTATCTTGATAGTCACACACGACCGTGAAGTTGCGGCGCAATGTTCACGGGTGATAGAAATATCTGACGGAGTAGTTGCGTAAACATAAAGATAAAGGAGCGTACTCCCCGCATACGGCGTGGGAGAGGGTTTATTACTTTGCGCTATAAACTGATAATATGCGGGAAACCGTTTCCGAAAACTGCCATTTACAACACCGCTCCGCAAAAATTACTTAATTCCTCTTAGACCTTGACAAAATTCGCCAAATATGGTAGAATATAATCAGCCACTTTGTTTGGACTTTTATGGAAAGGAGTAAAGTTATGGTACTTACTATTGTTGGTGTAGTTCTTATGCTCGGAGGTATTGGTATGCTGATTGGCGGGATTGCGCAGAACGCCAACCCGCTGGTGCAGTTTGTAAACGCTTTTGGTGTCGGTGCGGCGCCCGGTTTGCCCCTTATAATTATCGGCGCAATTGTCATAGTTGTTGGTTTGGTGCTGCTGATTGTCGGGCTTAAAAAGAAGAAAAACGGCTGATTACATGAAAATCCCCCTGCGGGGGGATTTTTTATTGCAGGCGGGAAACGCCTGCGTTTGGTAAACGTTTGGTAAACGGCGAGTGTGTCTTAACCCGCATTGCTATCGCATTTTTTGGAAAAGTTTTTTAAATTGTGGCAAACGTTTGGAAAACGAAACCTCGATTTTGGTAAACGGTTTGGTAAACGAAAACGAGGTTTTTGGCGAACGTTTGGTAAACGTTTGGTAAACGGTGAGTACGTCCAAACCCGCATTGTAAAAGCGTTTTTCAAAAAATATTTTAAAATTTTGGCAAACGTTTGGAAAACGAACTCAAAATTTTTTGGTAAAAGGTTTGGCAAACAAGAATAAATTATTATTAAATAAAAATATAAAAATAAAAAAATAACAATAATTCGGCGCGGTGCGCCGAAATTTTTTTGGGAAAAATTTTTTGAATAAAAATGCCGTTCCAAAACCGCCGCAATAATTGTGCAGTAATGTGCAGTCCGCAGAAGTGTATGCTCTAATCAGCGAAAAAAAAGCTGAAAGGAGTGTTGCTTATGACAACAAAAGGATATGTGCCAATGCCCAGGGAGGTGATGTGCGCGGAATGGTTCAATGACGGCGTTACGCTCAAAATTTACTGCTATCTGCTGTTCAATGCGGCGTTCACGGATACGGTTTACATAAACACGATAATCCGCAAAGGCGAATACGCCGCTACGGTATCGCGGCTTGCAAACGATTTGAAATTATCTTCGGCAGACGTGCGCAAAGGCATACGCCACTTGACAGAAACAAATTACATAACCGTAAATTCCAACACGAAATTCAGCGTTTACAGAATTAATTCCCTAGCCGAGGAAAAGACGGCGAACGTTTCCGCAGAACGCCCCGCCGCTCCCGTTCGCGTGCCGACGGCAAAATCTGCGCCGACCGCGCCCCCGCAAAAGCAAGTTCCCGCATACAAGAACAGTTCAAGCGGAAACTCGTTCACCGTAGACAACGTAATGGCGCGGGTTATGGCGCAGTACAAAAACAAATAGCGCAAATTTCCCCGCCAAACGGCGGGGCGCTTATGTTTACAGCCCGCGTTTTGCGATTTGCGCAAAACAGCGCCGCGACAGCGGCGCAAATTCGCCGACAGGCGAATTGCGGGCGGGCGGGCAAAGGCGCGGCACTGGCGGTAAGGGCGCGTTAATACGCTTGGCGGTTACGGTGCGCGGGATAAGGGCGCGGGGCGCTTGAATTGAGCCACGCCGAACGCGCCTTTAAAGCGGTAAGGTAGTTTGGAACGGTGGGGGTGGGTGTGCCTTTGGGTTATTGCGCCCCCTTATCGGGCGAGGGCGTTTTCTCGATGCACCCAATTCGCCCCGTAAGGGGGCGAAGTCGGGTACACTCGAAAACGCGACGGTTTGCCGTCTGAAATTCGCTGTCGCGAATTTCACCCCGCCTGTTGGCGGGGTCGTTTGGCTAACGCCAAACGACGGCAAACCGTGAACGCGCCTGCGCCGCATAGCCCGCGTTTTGCGCTTTGCGCAAAACAGCGCCGCGACAGCGGCGCAAATTCGCCGACAGGCGAATTGCGGGCGGGCGGGCAAAGGCGCGGCACGGGCGGTAAGGGCGCGTTAATACGCGGGACGTCAAGCTAATGCGGGATAAGGGAATGGGGCGCGGGAATTGAGCAACGCTAACCGCGCCTTTAAAGCAGTTAGGTGCCTTTGGTCGGCGGGCGCGGGGTGGCTCTGGGTCATTACGTCCCCTTATCGGGCGAGGGCGTTTTCTCGATACACTCCTACGGAGTGTACTCGAAAACGCGACGGTTTGCCGTCTGACCTTTGCTAACGCAAAGGTCACCCCGCCTGTCGGCGGGGTCGTTTGGCTAACGCCAAACGACGGCAAACCGTAACGCGCCTGCGCCGCATAGCCCGCGTTTTGCGCAAAGCGCAAAACAACAGCGCGGCAGCGCCGTTAATTCGCCGAAAGGCGAATTGCGGGCGTACGGGCAACGGCGCGGCACGGGCGGTAAGGGCGCGTTAATACGCTTGGCGGTAAACTAATGCGGGATAAGGGAATGGGGCGCTTGAATTGAGCCACGCCGAACCTCACCACGTTGTCAGGACGTATTGACTTAAAGACAATCTTTCCGCGCGCGTAGCGCGCATCTTTATATATACTATGCACTCAGCACTATGCACTGTAAACTGTTACAGGGCGCGGGAATTGAGCCACGCCGAACCACACCGCGATGTCGGGGCATATTGATTTAAAGACAATCTTTCCGCGCGCGTAGCGCGCATCTTTATTATACTATGCACTCAGCACTATGCACTGTAAACTGTTACAGGGCGCTTGAATTGAGCCACGCCGAACCACACCGCGATGTCGGGGCATATTGATTTAAAGACAATCTTTCCGCGCCCGCAAGGGCGCACTTTGAAATCCTACCTCTTACTTCTTACCTCTTACCTCGAAAGTTGCGCCACATAAGCGCGTGTGGATAGAGGCATTTGTTAAGCGGGTGGCGCAACTTTAACCGCTTACCTCTAGTCGGTCAACGCTGTGACCCAAAAAACTAACAACTACCAACTATTCTCTATCAACTACTTGACATTTCCGTGAAAATGGAGTATAATAATATAAATATGTAATGATACCGCATAAACTAAAGGGGAGTGTTGATTTTGGCTAGATTTCAGGCTGCGCCGATTTTCGGCAGCGGAATGGTTCTTCAGCGCGGAAAGAACATATTCGTGTTCGGAACAGGCGAAGAGGGCGTTGTGATAAGAGCGGAGTTCTGCGGCTTTATGACTTCCTGTACCGTGACAAAGGGCGTGTGGAAGGTGATTTTCCCGCCTATGGGCGCTTGCAGGCATATGAATATGACGCTGACCGATACGGAAACAGGAGAGTTTGTCTACTTTTCAAACGTCGCGATAGGCGAAGTGTGGCTTGCGGGCGGGCAGGACAATATGGGAAAGGAACTGTGCGACTGCGCGGGCGGCGAGGATATTGTTGAAAACGACACCGCCGACGATATTCGCTACTTTAAATTCCCAAAGAGAACGCGCTTTGACGAGAGCCACGAAGAGGATATTGAAAACGCCGAATGGACAACTTTCTCCGATAAGGAGAGCGCAAGGCATTGGAGCGCGGCGGCGTATTTCTGCGCAAAGGAATTATCGGCATCTCTTGACGTTACGGTAGGAATAATCGGCTGCAGCTGGAACGACACTTCTATTGCAAGCTGGATGGACAGGAACTATTCGCGCGGCGGCGCGGCGGTTTACTTTGACGAGGTGGAAAGCGGAGCGAAACAGGAAACCGACGACAAGGCTATGGCGGAATACGAGCAGTATCTTACTTATCAAGCCGAATGGAACAAGCGCAGTACGGCATACAGCGCGGCGAACCCTAACGCCACCGCAGGCGAAATCTCCGAGGCGTGCGCCGAGTCGAATTACTCCGAACCGCAGCTTGACCCGCATTCTCCCGGTGTGCTTTTCGACAGTATGATAAGTTTTGCAGCGCCTTATACGTTAGGCGGCGTTCTCTGGTATCAGGGCGAGGCGGACGCTTCTCACCCGTATGCTTATTATACGATGATGACCCAGCTGATAACGAACTGGCGCGATGTCTGGGGAGATGATAAACTCCCGTTCATTATCGGACAACTTCCGATGTATGCGGGGGTAATCCCCGACGACGAATCGTGGTGCATTATCCGCGAGGCGCAGATGAGAACTTTCGATACGATAAGGAACACGGGCATTGTCGTGCTTGTCGATATAAACGAACACGGCGAGGCGTCGGCGGCAAGCAAGCAGATTGTCGGTCACCGCTTTGCAATGCAGGCGCTTGATATGGTGTACGGCGGTTATGACGGAGCGTTCGCGCCGAGTATCAAAAACGCGATTTGGCGCGGTGATACCGTGGAATTGCAGTTCGAGCATGCGCAGGGCGGTTTCAAGACGGTGGGCGACCCCGAAAAGTGCTTTGAGATTTGCGGTGCGGACGGCGTTTATCATAGCGCATATGTGGATATTTCCGGTGAAAGAATATTCGTAAGTTCCGAAGATATGCCCGACCCGTGCGGCGTGCGCTATTTGTGGAACAACTGCGAGGAAGTGAGCATTTTCAGTTCGTTCGGACTTCCTCTTGCACCTTTCAGAATAAGCAAACTCTACAGAACGGGCGACATCTACGACGACAGCATAGGCAACGGGCGCAAGTTTGGTAACAGGGCGTGAATACAGTTTATAGTGCATAGTGCTGAATGAAAAGTATTTAAGCGAACCGCAAACCGTGGCGAGCCGCGGTTGTATCAACGTTATATAGCCCGCGTTTTGCGCGGAGCGCAAAACAAGCCGCGACAGCGGCGCAAATTCGCCGAAGGCGAATTGCGGGCGGTCGCGCCACAGGCGGTACACGGTGGCGTAGGCGCGCTAATACGCGGGACGGTAAGGGTACGCGCGATAAGAGCGCGGGGCGCTTGAATAGAGCCACGCTGAACGCACCTTTAAAGCGGTAAAGGTGGATTTGGACGGCGGGACGGTGTGGCTATAGGGCGCAACGTCGCCTTATCGGGCAGCGCGTTTTCTCGACACACTCCTACGGAGTGCGCTCGAAAACGCGACGGTTCGCCGCCTGACCTTTGCTAACGCAAAGGTCACCCGCCTGACGGCGGGGCGTTTGGCTAACGCCAAACGGCGGCAAACCGTGACGAGCCGCGCTCGTGTCACCTAGCCCGCGTTTTGCGCAACGCGCAAAACAGCGCCGCGACAGCGGCGCAAATTCGCCGCTAGGCGAATTGCGGGCGGTCGCGCCACAGGCGGTACACGGTGGCGCAGGCGCGTTAATACGCGGGACGGTAAGGGTACGCGCGATAAGGGCGCGGGTCGCTTGAATTGAGCAACGCAAACCGCGCGGTAAAGCGAACAACGCGCTGACCCGCAGACAATCTAATAAGCGCACGAAGTGCGCACTTTGAAATCTAGCCTCTAGCCTCTAATATCTAGCTACTAGAAGGAGTGTGTTTTATGATAGCATTGGTAACGGGCGCAAGTTCGGGAATAGGGCGCGATATAGCGCGCAGTCTTGCTAAACACGGGATAAACGTGATTATCACGGCTCGCCGCCGCGACAGATTAGCCGAACTTAAAGAAGAACTTATCGAGAAATACGGCGTAAAGGTAATGTGCATAGGCGCTGACCTTTCCAAAGAGGAAAGCGTTTTCAAGCTGTATAACGCCGTGAAGAAATACAACATTGATATTCTTATAAACAACGCGGGTTTCGGCGTTTTCGGGGAGTTCACCGAAACGAGCCTTGAACGCGAACTCGAAATGCTGAACGTCAACGTAAAGGCGTTTCATATACTGTTCAAGCTGTTTTTGCGCGATTTCAAAAAGCGCGGGTGCGGCTATATACTGAACACGGCAAGCGTCGCGGGATTTATGCCCGGACCGCATTTCTCGTCGTACTACGCAAGCAAAGCGTATATCGTGAGAATGACGCAGGCGATAGCCGAAGAACTTCGCGCGGAGAAATCGGGGGTTCACGTTTCGGCGCTCTGCCCCGGACCCGTTTCAACGGAGTTTTCCGAAACGGCGCGCGTTAAATTCTTAACTAAACCCGCAAACAGCGCGAAACTCGCCGAACACGCCGTTCGGAGTATGTTCGCGGGGAAACTTATCATATGCGATAATCCGTTTACAAATCTGATAATCGCGCTTGTAAAACTCTCGCCCGACTGCCTTAATGCGTTCGCGGCGGGATTATTCCAGTCGAAAAGGGAGCGTTTTTGATGTCGTCTATCACGGAAATAACCGTGCGCTATGCCGAAACCGACGCTATGGGCGTTGTTCATCACGCGACTTATCCTATATGGTTTGAGGTGGCAAGAACGGATTATATTAAGAAAATAGGGTTAAGCTATTCGGAGATGGAAAAACGCGGCGTTATGCTCCCCGTGACCGCCATTTCCGTGAAATACCATACGCCCGCGCGTTATGACGATAAACTTCTTATCACGGCGAAAATAACGCGCTTAACTCCCGCGCGGGTGGAGTTTGCGTATGCCCTGACGAGGGACGGCGTTCTGCTGACGGAGGGTACGAGTTCCCACGCGTTTGTAAGCGCGCAGACGTTCAAACCGCTGAACTTCAAGACGGCAATGCCCGATTTCTTTGAAGTACTCACTAAAGAGGCGGATAAAGACAGTTTGTAGTGCTGAGTGCTAAGTGAAAAGTATTGAGGCAAACCCACAATCTGCGCGGCGGCGCAGGTGCGTAACGACCCGCAGACAATCTAATAAGCGCACGAAGTGCGCACATTATACTATACACTCAGGACTTTGCCCTGTAAACTGATAACATAGCCCGCGTTTTGCGCAACGCGCAAAACAGCGCCGCGCAAGCGGCGCCAATTCGCCGCAAGGCGAATTGCGGGCGGTCGGCAAGCAGGCGGTACACGGTGGCGCAGGCGCGTTAATACGCGGGGCGGCAAGGGTACGCGCGATAAGGGCGCGGGGCGCTTGAATTGAGCCACACCGAACGCGCCTTTACAGCGGCGGGGAATAGGTGGCATTGAACCACAGCGCCGCTTTATCGCGGTTCGGCGTTTTCTCGACACACTCCTACGGAGTGCGCTCGAAAACGCCACGGTTTGCCGCTTGAATTTTGCTAACGCAAAATTCCCCCGCCTGACGGCGGGGCGTTTGGCTAACGCCAAACGCGCGGCAAACCGTAACGCGCCGCGTTCGTGTTACTTAGCCCGCGTTTTGCGCAACGCGCAAAACAGCGCCGCGAAAGCGGCGCAAATTCGCCGCAAGGCGAATTGCGGGCGGTCGGCAAGCAGGCGGTACACGGCGGCGCAGGCGCGTTAATACGCGGGGCGGCAAGGGTACGCGCGATAAGGGCGCGGGGCGCTTGAATTGAGCCACCCAAACCGCGCGGCGACGCAGTGCGTAACTACTCGCAGACAATCTAATAAGCGCACAAAGTGCGCAACTTTATTCATACTATCCACTATGCACTATTAACTTTAAACTGTATCAAGGGGGTTCTTGAGCTTTGCTTGAACTAAAAGATTTATATTGGACTTTAAACGACGGCAGTTCTATAATCAACGGAGTGTCGTTTCAGACGCACGGAAAGCTTACTGTAATAACAGGACCGAACGGCGGCGGGAAAACTTCCATCGCTAAACTTATTTCGGGCGTTGAAAAGCCAACGTCGGGCGAGATTTTGCTCGACGGAGAGGACATCACCGCGCTTGATATTACCGAACGCGCCAAAATCGGCGTAGCGTATGCGTTCCAACAGCCCGTAAGGTTTAAGGGACTTACCGTGCGCGACCTTATCGAACTCGCGTCGGGAAACACGCTGAACACCGCCGAACTCTGCGACCTGCTCGGAAAGGTCGGCTTGTGCGCGGAGGAGTATATCGACCGTGAAATGAACACCTCGCTTTCGGGCGGTGAGGCAAAGCGCATTGAAATCGCGACGGTTCTTGCAAGGAACGCCAAGCTGTCCGTGTTCGACGAGCCTGAAGCGGGAATTGATTTGTGGAGTTTTTCAAGGCTTGTACAGACATTTGAGGAAATCCGCTCCCGCGCGGACGGTTCGCTTGTCGTAATTTCACACCAAGAGCGGATACTCTCGATAGCAGACGAGATTATTGTAATAGCCGACGGCAAAGTGCGCATAGCGGGTGAACGTGAAGAAGTACTTCCGAAACTGCTTTCGGGAGAATACACCTGCGCTTGCCCGAAGAGATACTAGAGATTTAGAGGCTAGAGGCTAGAGATAGAGGGCAGTTGCTACAGTAGCAAGAGAATAGTTGCTAGTAGCTAGTTTAGGTGTCCGCCTGCGGCGGACAGATTAGATTGTCTACGGGTCAGCGCGTTGTTCGCCTTATCGCGCGTTTTGGCGTGGTTCAGGTCGAGCGCCCCGCGGACTTATCGCGCGTAGCCTTACCGTCCCGCGCCAAACGCGCCTTTACCGCCCGTACCGCGCTGTTGCGCGACCGCCCGCAATTCGCCTGACGGCGAATTAACGGCGCTTACGCGCCGTTGTTTTGCGCTCCGCGCAAAACGCGGGCTATGTTATCAGTTTACAGGG
>CANRAS010000011.1 GCA_947628655.1 uncultured Clostridia bacterium
CGCTTGCGGTCAACTCCCCCTCTGGACTCCCGCAGCCTTTGAAAAGGCTGGCGAAACTTTCACAGCCTACGGCGGGGTCATTTACGGCTGCTACGCCATTTTCTTACCTCTTACCTCTAACACCTATTCTCTGCCATCTACCTAAAATTCAAATAATCCTCCGCAGAGCGAACGCAGTACGCGCCGTCGGCGCAGGCGGTTATGATTTGCCGAAACGGTTTTGTGCGGACGTCGCCCGCCGCGAAAAACCCCGCAAGCGACGTTTTCCCGCTCTCGTCGGCGATGATATAACCGCGTTCGTCAAGCGAAACTATATCTTTCACCGCGTCCGTATTCGGAACAGAACCTATCGCGGCGAAAACCCCGTCCGTAATCAGCTTTTCGCCCTTGCCGTTTATCGACAGTTCAACCCCGCTTACAGTATTCTTTCCCAGAATTTTGACAAGCGACGCGTTCAGCACGAGTTCAATATTCGCAGTGGCTTTCACCTGCGCGGTAAGCGACGGCGCGGCGCGAAATTCCCCGCGCCGGTGGATAAGATACACCCGCGCGGCAGTCCGCGAAAGATACAAAGCCTCCGACAGCGCGGTGTCGCCCCCGCCTATGACCGCGACTACTTTGTTCTTGTAGAACGCCCCGTCGCAGGACGCGCAGTAACTGACGCCCTGAAGATTTTCGCCCTCTGCGCCGAGTTTGCGCGGAGTACTCCCCAAGGCGTAAATCACGGTTTTGGACAGCATTTCACCGCCGTCCGTGAACCGCGTCAAAAAGCCGTTCGGCACGGTTTCTATCCGAGTTATCCCGCGCGTTAGAATTTCCGCGCCGAACAGCTCCGCGTGCTTCCGAAATTTCTCGTAGAGTTCAAAACCGTGCGGCGAGCCGCCGCCCGCATTACGTTTCGCGCGTTGTTTCATTGCCGTTTCTTTTCGCTCGATAACAGAACGCGCATTTAGGTCAGGGCTTGCTGACGGCGACCCTATCGAATTAAGTTCCGCTGTTTGCTCCGTTCCCGTTTCGTTATTGCCGAATATTCCGAGGTAGTTATCAATGCGTTCCGCGGAAACCGCCGCACCTCCCGCGCCGCTGTCGCAAACAACATACGAGAGCATTGCCCGCGCCGAGTAAACCGCCGCGCAAAGTCCCGCCGCTCCGCCGCCCGCTATCAGAATGTCGTACATTACCCCACGCTTTCCCTGACGAGTTCGGCAAGCTGTGCTTTTGGTACCGCGCCGACAATGCGCCCCGTTTCCTTGCCGTTTTTAAACATTATGAATGTCGGCACGGCGCGCACCCCGTAGCTTGCGGCGAGTTCGGAATTTGACGCGACGTTTACTTTAACAGCCTTTACACTTCCCGAAAGTTCGTGTTCGAGTTCTTCAAGTACGGGCGACATCTGCCTGCACGGAACACAGGTTTCCGAATAAAAATCCGCAAGCACCGCGCTTTCTTTAGAAAGTACTCCGCTTAGTTCATTTACTTCAACCGCCATAAAAATTCGCTCCTTTAAAATAGTGTTTTGCATATTATACGCCCGATAAATACAAATATTCATTTGACAGAAATGCAATAATATGCTATAATATAGAAAACGCAATATCTTTAACAGGATAAACCGTATAACCAAAAGGGGCATTATATTGGTATGGGGCAAAGCCTCTTTGTGCTATAATAGTTTTTAGAAATTAGTTTAAAAACCTCTGCGCGTTTAAATTCCAGCCTCTTCGCATCACGACAACAATAAAAGGGAGTGTATAAATGTTACGACTTGCAAGATATTTAAAGTCTTTTAAACTAAATATAACTATCGGTCCTCTTTGCAAGCTGATTGAGGCGGTGTTTGAACTTATTGTACCGCTCGTTATGGCGCGGATAATTGATGTGGGAATTGCGAACGGCGACCGCGCGTATATCCTGCGCCACGGGATCGTTTTAGTTGTGCTGGCGGTGCTGGGACTTGCAAGCGCGCTCGTGTGCCAATATATGGCAAGCGTTGCCTCGCAGGGAGTAGGCACGGCTTTGCGCCGCGACTTGTACGCGCATATCAACACGCTGTCCTATAGAGAACTTGACGGCATAGGCACTCCCGCGCTTGTAACGCGCATTTCAAACGACGTAAATCAGGTGCAGACCGCTGTCGCTATGCTGATAAGGCTCGTTATCAGAGCGCCGTTTCTCGTCGTGGGAGCTACCGTTATGAGTTTCGCGGTGTCGCCGAAACTGTCCGTGATTTTTTTTGGAGCAATGGCGGTTATCGTCGGCGTTATGATACCCGTTATGAAAGCCACGGTGCGATTGTTCAAAAAACAGCAGTCCTCGCTTGACGGAATTTCCCGCATTACCCGCGAAAATCTCACGGGCGTGCGCGTTGTAAGGGCGTTTTCAAGGCAGGATTATGAGAAAAATCGTTTTGAAGAAGAAGCGGAAGAATACCGGAAATTCGCCGTGAAAGCGGGGCGCATAAACGCGCTGTTAAACCCGATGATATTTGTCGCGGTCAATGTTTCGTATTTGCTTATAGTACACTTCGGCGCGGATTTTACGGTAAGCGGAATTGACGGTATGACGCAGGGTAATGTTATAGCTTTGGTGAACTATATGACGCAGATTTCTTTAGCGCTTGTCGTAGTTGCAAATCTTGTCACGATTTTCACGAAAGCGGCGGCGTCTGCCGCAAGAATAAACGAAATATTCGATACTAAATGTTCGATTGCGGACAGCGATACCGAGCCGAAACAGGACGAAAACGCGCCCGCCGTTGAGTTTAGGAGCGTCTGCTTTTCCTATTCGGACGGGGAAAATTCTCTTGAAGATATAACGTTCACTTTGCAAAAAGGCGAAACGCTCGGAATAATCGGCGGTACGGGTTCGGGAAAAACAACGCTTGTAAATCTGCTTTGCCGTTTTTACGAGCGTAATAGCGGAGTTATCAAAATAAACGGCGCGGACGTGCGCGATTATCCGACGGCGGCGCTCCGCAGGCTTATCGGGATAGTCCCGCAGAACGCGCAGCTGCTGTCGGGTACTCTGCGCGAAAATATGACAATGGGGCGCACGGATATTTCCGATGAACAGATACAAAAAGCGCTTGCGGCGGCGCAGGCAAAGGAGTTTACAGATGAACTCGACGGCGGTCTGGACGCGAAAATTCTTCAAGGCGGGAAGAACCTTTCGGGCGGGCAGAAACAACGGCTTACTATTGCCCGCGCCCTCGCGCAGAACCCCGAAATCGTGATAATGGACGACAGTTCAAGCGCGCTCGACTATTCTACCGACGCGAAACTTCGCCATGCTTTGAGCGCGCTCAAGGGAATGACCGTCGTTATCGTTTCGCAAAGGGCAAATTCGATAATGCACGCGGACAGGATAATCGTGCTGGACGACGGGCGCGCGGTCGGTATCGGAACGCACGCCGAGCTGTTAAGGGACTGCGAGGTCTACCGTGAAATCTGCGCTACGCAGTATTCCGAAGAGGAATTGAAACAGCAGGAAAAGGGGGCGGAGTTTTGATGAATAATTCGGATAAAAAATCGGACAGAAAAGGCGGGCTTTCGCGCATACTCCGCTATATCAAAGGACAGATACCCGCCGCGGTTTTCGCCGTTTTATGCGCCGCGGGAAGTGTGCTGTTATCGCTTTACACTACCGTGCTGATAGGCGAGGCGGTGGACTGCATAGGCGCGGATATGCCGCGAATGCCGGGTATTATTATTAAAATCGCGGTAATCATACCCGCCGCCGCACTGCTCCAATGGCTGATGTATTTTCTGACAAACCTAATTACCCACAAAACCGTAAAGGCATTGCGCACGGATATTTTCAGACATTTGCAGGTCTTGCCTTTGAAGTTCATTGACGCGAACTCACACGGGGATATTATAAGCCGTGTCGTGAATGACGTTGACGCGGTGTCGGAGGGACTTTTGCAGGGCTTTCAGCAGTTCTTCACGGGAGTTGTCACGATAATCGGAACGCTTGTTTTTATGTTCTCTCTAAATTGGCAGATAACGCTTGTCGTCGTCGGTATAACACCGCTGTCGTTCGCGGTCGCGGCGGTAATTTCCAAGCTTTGCTTTAACAGATTTAAAGAGCAGTCCGCGATAAAAGGCGAACTCACGGGCTTTATCGACGAACACATCGGCAATCAGCGGCTTGTTAAGGCGTTCGGCTTTGAGGAGAAAAGCGAGGAGCAGTTCGGCGAGATAAACGAACGGCTGAACGTCTGCGGTGCGAAAGCGCAGTTCTGCTCCGCGCTTACTAATCCGAGTACGCGCTTTGTAAACGCGCTTGTGTACGCGGGAGTTGGGATTTTCGGCGCGCTGAACGCCGTGAAAACAGTTTCGGGCGGTTTTACCGTCGGCGATTTGTCGTGCTTTCTGCAATACGCGAACCAATACACAAAGCCGTTCAACGAGATTTCGGGAGTAGTCACCGAACTTCAAAACGCATTAGCGTCCGCCGCGCGGATATTCGCGCTTATTGACGAGCCTGCGGAGAGTTCCGACAAGGACGGCAAGGTTCTCGAAAACTGCACGGGACGCGTTGAGATAGACGGCGTTGACTTTTCGTATACACCCGAAAAACCGCTGATTGAAAATCTTAATCTGAATGTAAACAGCGGACAGCATATCGCGATAGTAGGACCTACGGGGTGCGGGAAAACTACGCTTATCAACCTGCTTATGCGGTTTTATGACGTAACGCGCGGTGAAATACGGGTCGAGGACATTCCGATAAAGGAACTCACACGCGGCAGTCTGCGCGGGAACTTCGGGATCGTTTTGCAGGACACATGGGTGTTTAAGGGAACGGTACGCGAAAACATCTGCTACAGCAAGCCGAACGCGACGGACGAAGAGATTGTCAATGCCGCGAAAACGGCGCACGCGCACAGTTTCATAAAGCGCCTTCCGCAGGGGTATGACACGGTTATCACGAACGACGCGGAATTGTCGCAGGGACAGAGGCAATTGCTGTCTATTGCAAGGATAATGCTCGCCCTGCCTCCTATGCTGATACTCGACGAGGCGACAAGTTCAATCGACACGCGCACGGAGATGAAGATACAAAACGCGTTCAACAATATGATGCAGGGGCGCACGAGCTTTGTCGTGGCGCACAGGCTTTCGACTATCCGCGAGGCGGACTGTATCCTGGTGATGAAGTCGGGGCAGGTGGTAGAGCAAGGAACGCACGCGGAATTAATGGCGGAAAACGGGTTCTATGCGGAACTTATCCGTTCGCGGAACAGTTAGCGAAAGGCGTATTTCAGCATAAACGGCTTGCCCCCTTTGCGGGGGCAATTTTCTCTTGAAAGAGATTTTGCCGTCCTGTAATTCGCGCCTGCCGACGCTTTTCAAGAAATCACTTGATTTTTCCCCGATATTATGGTAAAATATAAACAGCATTTAAATTCAGCGTCAGCGCAAAAACCAAAAGACAATCTAAAAAGCGGGCGCAGTACGCACTTAACAAACAGCAGACAGAGCCTGCTGTTTGAGGGTAATCCGCTATTCTCTAACAACTGCAAGGGGTTGATAAACATAAAAATCAAAGGGATTGACATAGGGGAAACGTTACATTCGTTAAAAACCAAAGACGGTCGGCGGGATTTCTATAAAAACCACAAGCATATTGTGCTTTATTTTACATTCGGCATAGGGACTACTATAATTTCGCTTGGAAGTTATTATCTGTTCAGAATACTGTTCCCGAACGCGGAAAGCGCGCCGCCGTGGCTCCAGTGGATATTCAAAATAACGGCGGCGCTCCACATAGAAAGCAGTACTGTACTGCCTGTTTTGCTTTCGTGGATTTTGGCGAATTTGTTTTCTTTTTTTACGAACAGAGTACTCGTGTTTGAAAGTCAGGCGCGGAATTTCTTCCGCGTAATGCTTGAACTCGGCAAGTTTTTCGCGTCCCGCATAGCGACGCTTATCGTGGACACGATTATTATGTTCCTGCTCGTTGACCTGCCAAACATTCACGGGGGATTGTACGAATTCTGCGCGAAGATTTTCTCAAACATCATCGTGCTGATTTTGAATTATATTTTGAGTAAGATTTTCGTGTTCAGGAAGAAGAAAGCGAAAATTAAACCTGCCAACGCGGAGAAACAAGAATAGTAATAAGCGCCCCTCCCGCCGACGACGGGAGGGCGCTGTTCACAAAGCCCGCGTTTTGCGCAAAGCGCAAAACAACGGCGCGACAGCGCCGTTAATTCGCCGTAGGCGAATTGCGGGCGGTCGGGCAAAGGCGCGGCACGGGCGGAGCAGGCGCGTTTATACGCTTGGCGGTAAACTAATGCGGGATAAGGGAAAGGGACGCTTGAATTGAGCAACGCCGAACGCGCCTTTAAAGCGGGTAGGTGACTTTGGTCGGCGAGGGGCGGGTGTGGCTTTGGGTCGCCGCGCCCCCTTATCGCGGTGGGCGTTTTCTCGCGCACCCCTCATTCTCCGCGCCCATACGGGCGCGTCGAATTTAGGGGCGCACTCGAAAACGCGACGGTTCGCCGCTTGAATTTTGCTAACGCAAAATTCACCCCGCCTGACGGCGGGGCGTTTGGCTGCGCCAAACGGCGGCGAACCGTAACGCACTGCGAAATCGCATAGGTGGACACGGTGAGCGGACTGCCACCGGCAGTCCGCTCACAATAACGTTGCTTTAAATCAACCGTTCTGCTCGCTACGCTCGCTCCACTACGCGCAAGGGGAAAGCCCTCTATCGCAGGGCTTTCCCCTCTTTTCGCGTCGCAAGCGACGCGAAAATTCACCCCTTTGCGGAGCTCTTGAGCGTAGTTTCGCCGCTGCGCGGCGACACGGGGGCTCTGCCCCCGTGACCCCTGCAGCCTTTGAAAAGGCTGGCGAAACTTTCATTCGCCTGCGGCGACTAGTTAAAGCGTGGCTCATCGCCGAAAGCACCCCGCTATTCTCCGCCAACTCCCCCCTCGTTCCTCTTTTTTCAGCAGGATTTGTGCAAATTTTTCCGTTTGCTATTGACACTACCCAAAAAAAGTGTTATAATACAAGATGTATAGGAGTATCATAGCAACGAATTGTTCTAACGGAGGTTTGAAATGTCCGATTATATCAGAAGATTGCCCGTGTACCTGCTGCTCGATTGCAGCGGTTCAATGTCGGGAGAGCCTATCGAGGCGGTGAAACAGGGAATAAAAACGCTCGTGACAGAGCTTAAAGGCGACCCGCAGGCACTTGAAACCGCGTTCTTGTCAATTATCACGTTCGACAGCAGCGCAAGACAGACAAGCCCGCTCACCGAACTTATGCTCTTTAAAGAACCGCAGATACAGGCGGGCGGCGCAACGGCTTTGGGCGGCGCGCTTAAAGTACTCGCGGAGTGCATAAAAAACGAAGTCCGCACGTCTACCGCCACCCAAAAGGGCGACTGGAAACCGCTCGTGTTCCTGATGACGGACGGCGCGCCTACCGATAACCTCGACGAGGGCATTGACGCTCTGCGCAATGTTTCAACAGGGAATATTATCGCCTGCGGCGCGGGCGCGAACGCAAACGCTAATACCCTCAAAAAGATAACAAACAACGTCCTGATGATGAATAACCTCACAGCGGGCGATATGGCGCAGTTCTTTGCGTGGGTTTCGAGTTCTATAAAGGCAAGTTCCAAGAGCATTGACGCGAAACCCGGCGAGGCTGTTCAATTACCGCCCCCGCCGCAGGGCTTTGTTATCGTGCCTTAAACTTTAGTTGCTAAAGGTGAATTGAATGAACGACTATCCTATCAAGCCTAACGGCGAGGAAAGTGAAACACCGTCCGAAATTTCCGAGGCGCAGCTTACAATGACGCTTGACGACGCGGAACGGCTTGCAAAGCTAAATAGCGCGGATAATTCCGAGAAAAGCGGGAGTATGGCTCAAAACAGCGCGGAAATTTCCAAAGAAAATCCCGAAGAAAAAACGGCTGACAATTTCTCCGACAATGCCGGGGAAAAACCCGCCGAAACCGCGAAAGAACCGCCCG
Organism: uncultured Clostridia bacterium; assembly: GCA_947628655.1. Taxonomy (GTDB): domain Bacteria; phylum Bacillota; class Clostridia; order Oscillospirales; family Ruminococcaceae; genus CAG-115. The sequence goes on from CANRAS010000011.1 coordinate 7,996, forward strand.
AACCGCTTTCGGATATGGAAGTTATCGAGCGCACCGCGTCGGTGTGGCAATACAAGGAAATCGCCGACAACGGCACGGAAATGCACACGGAGTTCCACGAAAAGCAGACCGCTGCGCCGTTCGCCGAGATTATCGGCGCGAGAGTGCGCGGGAAAAAGCACAAGCACGAGGGAACTAACTGCGACGATTATTTTGAAACGGCATTTACGGACGAATGCGCAATAGCGGTAGTGTGCGACGGCGCGGGTTCAAAACCGCTGTCGAGGATAGGTTCGCGCGTTTCGTGCGAGAGCGCGGCGAAGTACCTTAAAGAAAACCTCGCGAGGATTTTCAAGGACAATCCTGACTTGAAAGCGGAACTTGGCGCGGAACTTAGTTCAAGCGAATTTATGTCGGCGTGCGGAGTGATTGCGCCGTGCGTTCAGCAGTCCGCAAAAGAGGCGTTCGCGGCTCAGCAGAGAGAACTTGACAAGCTGAAAGACGATGAAACGTACACGTCGGCGCTCGGAAGAAAAGCGCAGATAACCGATTTATACACGACGTTTTTGGCGGCGGTCGCAATTCCCGTGGCGACGGACAAAGGGCGCGAGTGCTTTATGGCGTGCGTGCAGATAGGCGACGGGTGCATTTGCGCGCTGGACAGCCGAGCGGACAGCGAACATTGCCTGAAAATACTCGGCGAGGCGGACAGCGGCGCTTTTTCGGGGGAAACAGATTTCCTTTCCGAAAAGAATACAAGCCCCGACGCTATCGGCGCAAAGACGCGGATTTCTCGCGGATCAAGCGATACGCTCCTGCTGATGACCGACGGAGTTGGGGACGACTATTTCCCCGCCGCGCCAATGATGAAACGGCTGTATCTCGATTTGTGCTTAAACGGCATACTTCCGATGAACGGGGAACTTCCCGCAGAGGGCGAAGAACCCGCGCCGATAAGGTTCAAGTCGGTGTCGCTAAGTCAAACGAGTTACGCTCTGCAATACGCGAAACAGTTACTTTCCGATAAATCCGACGCGTCGATAAACGCGTTGTGGGATAAGCGGGAAATGCTGCGCTGTCATTCGCTTGAGGCGTTTCGTATGAACATCGGCGACACGCCCGCTCAAAGACTGCGCGTGTGGCTTGATAATTACAACGAACGCGGGTCGTTTGACGACAGGACGTTAGTCGTTGTCAGAATTTAGTTCTAAGCGAAAGGTTGATTTTCCTAATCCTAAAAATATAAGGTGAATGAAATGCAAAGCGGAACCGTTCTTTCGGCTGTTCTGGAAAACGGCGATACAATCGAATATGTGTACAGTGCGAATGCGCCGCGCGGCGGTATGAAACACACGTTTTTTACTCCCGACAAGCAGTTCGCGGTGCAGTTCTTCAACGACCCGCGAAACGCCGCCGACCCGCGTATTCAAGACCGCATACGCACGATAGTCGGGATTTATAACCCGACAATACCCGAATCCGAGGGCGGCGCTGTCGGCAATACCGAAAAGACCGCGGGGTACTTTCGTCAGAGGTTCTGCTGGCCCGTCGCTATTGTACGTCAGCCGCAGTTCGGGATAGTCTGCCCGACTTATCCGAAAAACTTCTTTTTCGGCTCGGACGCGTCCGCTGTGCTGAACCTCACGGGCAAGGACAAAAAATCCAACTGGTTCACGGGGAAGAACCGAAAGTATTTAGCGCCCGCCGAGCGCGGGAACTTCCGTACAATGCTCGGCACGGCGATAGGGCTTTCCCGCACCGTAAGGCGTATGCATCAAGCGGGGCTTGCGCATTCCGACCTCTCGTGCAACAACGTGCTTATCGACCCGCGCACGGGAGCGTCTGTAGTGATTGATATAGACTCGCTTGTCGTGCCGAATAAGTACGCGCCCGAAGTCGTGGGTACGCGCGGATATATCGCGCCCGAAGTCTTGGCAACGCTCGGAATGGACGCGGGCGACCCCCGCAGGGCTTTGCCGTGCGTACAGACGGACTTGCACGCCCTGCCCGTGCTGATATACGAATATCTGTTTTTCCGACACCCGCTTATCGGTCCTAAGATATACGACCCGCGCGACGCGGAACACGACGATTTCCTCGGTTTGGGGGAACTCGCGACGTTCATTGAGAACCCGAACGATACGTCAAACCGCCCGCCCGATTTGGGGGTTACGATACATTCCCTGTCAAAGGGATTGGAGGAGCTTTTTCTCCGCGCGTTCGTCGGCGGTCTGCACGACCCGTCCGAACGTCCGACCGCTATGGAGTGGGAACGGGAACTTTTGCGGGCGTGGGATATGCTCGTGCCGTGCGAAAATCCGCTTTGCGAAAAGAAGTGGTTCATTCTGCGCGATGACAGCACAGCAGTTTGTCCGTTTTGCGGAACGCGAATACGAAGTCCTATTACAAAGCTGATTTTCAAGAGCGAACTGCGCGGACGAAAGGGCGTTTACCGCGACAAGGGCGAGATTGCAATTCACGACCAAATGCCGCTTTACGACTGGCACGTTTATTCAAACGTCCACAACGACGAGAAAGCGAACACGGATATAAGCGCGTATATCGCGTATCACAACGGTATGCGATTGCTCGTAAACAAGAACATCGACGGTATGTTATCTCCGTCGGGACGGCTCGTGCCTAAGGGCAGCGCCGTCGAACTCAAAAACGGCGCGGCGTTCAAAATGACAGGCGGTGAAAACGGCTTGTTATGCGAAGTCCTGGAAACCCGCCCAAATTAAGAAAAACAGCGCGTTGGCATAGAAGTTAAGCGCAGGCCGCCAAACAGCGGGCAGCGCCCGCTGTTTGAAAGCAATCCGCGCAGCGGATTGCACAACATCTTACTTCTTACATCTAACATCTAATAGCGCGCTATGAATATAATCAACTTACGAAAGGAAATCTGTATGAAGAAAATCGGTCTAACGGACAAAGAGGTTGCCGAAAGCAAGGCGAAATACGGCGATAACTCTATGACAGAGCAGGCTCACGAGGGCTTTTGGGATAAGCTCAAAGGAAATCTCGGCGACCCGATGATCAAAATTCTGATTGTCGCTCTGCTAATCAATATCGTGCTTTCGATACTCGGTTATACGGGCGTAATCAAGGAGGGCTATCCCGAATGGTACGAACCGCTCGGAATATTCGTGGCTATCTGCCTTGCAACGCTTGTTTCTACGTTCTCGGAATACCGCAACGAAAACGCGTTCCAGAAACTGCAGGAAGAGGCGTCGAGAATACTCGTAAAGACTTACCGCAACGGCGTTATCGCGGAAGTCGCGATAAACGATATTGTCGTGGGCGACGCTATACTGCTCCAATCGGGCGATAAGATACCCGCCGACGGCATTATAATCGACGGCGATATAAAGGTGGATCAGTCCGTGCTGAACGGCGAGAGCCGCGAGGCGAAGAAGTTCGCGATACCCGACGGCTGGACGGACACCGATGAAAACACGAACTTCGACAACGAACACAAGGTTTTCCGCGGCGCTGTCGTTTGTTCGGGAAACGCCGTTATGCAGGTGACTGTTGTCGGCGATAAATCCGTTTACGGAAAAATCGCAAGCGAACTTCAGACAGAGGACGACCGCGATACTCCGCTGAAAGTTAAACTCGGAAAACTCGCGAACGGTATCTCGAAATTCGGCTATATCGGCGGTATCGCAATTGCCGTCGCAATGCTTGCAAAGACGCTGTTGTTCGATACGGGATTTAATCCCGCGGCGTTCTTGTTCGCGGACGGGGTGTTCCGCTGGGGAGCGCTTGTCGAGGCGGTTATACAGTCCGTTATGCTTGCGGTTATCATTATTGTAATGGCAGTACCGGAGGGACTTCCGCTTATGATAGCGATAGTTTCCGCGCAGAATATGGGCAAAATGCTGAAAGACAACGTATTGGTGCGCAAGGTCGCGGGAATTGAAACGGCGGGTTCGCTGAATATTCTGTTCTCCGATAAGACGGGCACTATCACCAAGGGCAAGCTTGAGGCTATAAACTTCATTGACGGCGCTGTCGCGGAGTACAAGACGATTGACGACGTAGGCGGAAAGCTCGGCGATTTGCTGAACCTCTCCATTCACAAGAATACGCTGTCGATGATTTCGGGCGAGGGCGCCGACAGGCGAGTGCTCGGCGGAAACGCGACGGAACGCGCTATCTTAGGCTTTGCGATGAATACCGAATGTAAAGCGGAAGTGGCGGCGGTAGGGAACATTCCGTTCAACTCGACAAACAAATATTCCGCTACGCAGGTTATGGGTCAGTATGACTTGACGCTTATAAAAGGCGCGCCCGAAAAAATACTTCAAAGATGTTCGCATTATTACGACAAAGACGGCAAGAAACAGCCGTTTGATATGAAAACGCTGAACGCGAAAATCGACGAACTCGCAAACCGCGCGATACGCGTCTTGGCGCTTGCGACAAGCGAGGACGCTTTGGGCGAGGACGCTCTGCCGAGCGGAAACAACTGGACGCTTGTCGGGTGTCTGGGAATACGCGACGAGGTTCGCCCCGAAAGCGTTACGGCGATAAAGGAAGTAAAGGGCGCGGGCGTACAGGTCGTTATGATTACGGGCGACCGCCGCGAAACCGCTGTTGCTATAGCAAAAGAGGCGGGGCTTATTGACGACGAGAACACAAACCTTATGCTCACTTCCGACGAACTCGCGAAGATGAGCGACGACGAGATAAAAGAAAAGCTGAAAGATATACGCGTTATCGCGAGAGCGCTCCCGACAGACAAGAGCCGTCTTGTAAGACTTGCGCAGGAACTCGATTTAGTCGCGGGTATGACGGGCGACGGCGTGAACGATTCTCCCGCGCTGAAGAAAGCGGACGTCGGGTTCGCTATGGGCGGCGGCACGGAAGTCGCGAAAGAGGCGTCCGATATTGTTATCCTTGACGATAACTTCAATTCGATTGACCGCGCCATTCTTTACGGGCGCACGATATTTAATTCGATAAGAAAGTTTATCGTGTTCCAGCTTACGATTAACGTGGCGGCGGTGCTTATCTCGTTTATCTGCCCGCTTATCGGCGTAGCAAGCCCGCTGAATGTAATTCAAATCTTGTGGGTAAACCTCGTTATGGATACGCTCGCGGCGCTCGCGTTCGGCGGAGAACCTCCGCTTGCCCGCTTTATGAAAGACAAGCCGAAACGCCGAAACGAGCCTATCATTTCCCGCTATATGATGTCGGAAATCGCGGTAGGTTCGGGCTGGACGTTTATCCTGTCAATCGCAATGCTACTTTTGGGAACTCTCCCGAAAGGCAGTATGACAAGCTATCTCGAACAATGGGGTTTCCTGCGCGACGACTTGACTGCGGGATTTTCCGAACAGCACGCTATTCTCCACACGGCGTACTTTGCGTTCTTTATCCTGATAGCCGTATTCAACGCGTTCAACGCCCGCACCGAGCAGATGAACCTGTTTGACAATCTAAATCGCAACAAGGGATTTCTTGCGGTGTTCGGAATAATTACGCTTGTACAGGTGCTTATGACGTATCTTGGGCGCGGAATACTTTCGGGCTGGGGACTTATGCCTCTCGAATGGCTTGTAGTGCTTATCCCCGCGATTTCGATTATCCCTGTTGACCTTATAAGAAAAGCGATAGTCAATGCGGGTTCTAAAGAAAAGAGCGAATAATAATCTGGTTCACAATGTCTGTCAGTTTGACAGTCAGATAATAAACAAACGGAGGAAAATTAAATGGCAGTAAATCTTTCCAAAGGTCAGAGAGTTTCTCTCGACAAATCTGTAACTATGGCGCGTATCGGTTTGGGCTGGGACATCAACCGTTATGACGGCGGTCAGGACTTTGACCTTGACGCCTGCGTGTTCCTGCTCGGCGCGAACGGCAAGGTTTTAAAGGACGAGGACTTCGTGTTCTATAATAACCTCACCGCACGCGACGGCGCGGTCGTTCACACGGGCGACAACAGAACGGGCGCGGGCGACGGCGACGACGAGGCTATCATCATAGATTTCTCCAAAGTCCCCGCAGAGATAGAAAAAATCGCAGTCACCGTAACGATTTTTGACGCGGAGCAGAAACACCAGAACTTCGGGCAGGTTTCAAATTCCTATGTAAGAGTTATCAAAGTTGACAACGCCGACGACGTAAACGGCGAGGAAGTTCTGCGCTTTGACCTCGTAGAGGAGTTCTCGATAGAAACCGCGCTTGTTGTATGCGAAATTTACCGCTACAACGGCGATTGGAAGTTCAACGCGGTAGCGGCGGGCTATCAGGGCGGTCTGGAGGCTCTTTGCAGGGCTTACGGCGTTAATGTTTAACAGCACTTCGCCGAAGATTATTGGCGTATGAATGTAAATGATTATATTTTGAACGCAGGCGCGGGGAGCGCGGTCACACTTCCCGCGGGGGAATTTCAAGGTCCGCTGATAATAGACAAACCTCTGCGCCTTGTCGGAAAGAACACGACCGTTTGGTCGCGGCAGTCGCCTGTCGTCCGTGTGACGGCAAGCGGAGTGCAGATTTCCGACATTCGCGCGGAGATAACCGAGGGCAGTATCGAAGAACCCGCGATAATCGCCGATTTTCCGACAGCGGCGCACAATGTCGAGGTGCTGGGGCGCGTTTCGGGCTTTGGCGCGGAGGACGGATTTTTCGACATTCCGCGAACGATAGAACTAGGGCTTTTCCCGCCCGAATGTGAGAACACTTTCACGCTCGAAGTGAACGTTCCCGCGAGAACCGAGATACTCTGCGAAATGCGGGAGGTGAAGTTTTCGCCGAACGTTCTGACGGCGGGGCGCAACACGCTTGTCGTTACGGTAAGCGGAATTTCCGCGCAGACGTTTTTGTATGCCGAATTGTTGTTCAAATCGGAATTTACGCGCCGCGTATACCTGACGGGACGACCCGATAAGAACTCCGCGCAGGCAGTTTCTAAGCGCATTTACACCGCGCCTCAGAGGGATAATTCGCAAACGTCGCCGGTATCGCAAACACCGCAAGGCGGGGGCGTTTCACAAGGCGGGGTACTCTCCGAACAAGGCGCAGTAGCTATGGCGCAGGCAATTCACGAGATTATGCGCGGGAATACCGCGCAGAGTGAAACCGCGCCGACGGCGCAGAGCGTTCCCCAAACGGCGCAAAGCGTTACCCAAACGGCGCAAAGCGTTGCTCCAACAGCGCAGAGCGTTCCGCCGACAACGGCAAGTACTCCCATAACATCGGCAGGTACTCCCACGACGGCGCAGAGCGCTGCACCGCCGACGGCGGGCAGGCAAACTCCGAGCGGGCAGTCGCTCGATATGCGGCGCGGACAGCGCGTCGGGGTAACGCAATACCTTACGGATAAATTCACCGTGCGGTTTTCGGCGAATACTCCGCGCGGAATGGAGATAGACCCGTATGTGTTTATGCTCGGCTACGGCGACAGGGCAATCGGCGACGAGGGGCTGATTTTCTTCGGGAACGAGTGTTCCGAAAACGGCGAGGCACGGTATATCCCCGCAGACGGCTCTGTTGAAATCGACCTTGCCAAAGTATCCCCGACGGTGCAGAAAATAGTACTCGCGTATTCGATTTACGACGGCGGGGGTGCTAAAAACTTTCGCGGAGTGGGTACTCCGCAAATAACGCTTTTATCTCAAGACAGCCGCGTAACGTTCGCAATGGACGGGCTTTCCGATGAAACCACTATTGTCGCCGCGGAACTTTACCTATATAAGGGCGAGTGGAAAATATCGGCGGTCGGCGCGGGCTACAAGGACGGTCTTGCAAAGCTATGCAACCGTTACGGCATTGAGGTCGAGGGATAGCGAAATCAGTAAAAAAGGTGAAAACAATGGCACAGCAGGAGTTTACGAGATATGTCGGGTATGATGACCCTGATGTGTTTCGCGGTTTTCTGATAGACCAGTTTGTGGCGGTTCAAAAAAACGGGGTGTTTATAAAAGAAAAACTCCCCGCGCCGTCAACTGACGATATAGCAAAGGCGGCGCAGTATACCGCGTCGAGTTTCGACAGCGCCGAGGATATTAAAACGGCGCTCGAAATCTGGCTGCACGACAGCAACATTCCCGCCGACGGCTCGGCGCTTGCGGAGATTATGGCAAAGGCGGTTTCGGAATGTGGAACGAATAAGAAAAACACTTACTTTGTTCTGCTCTGCTGGCTGATGAAGTATCTGGGTAAACGTCCCTCCGCATTGCTGTTTGTCGGCTCTGCGGCGCTCCGCGAACTTTACTTTCTGTATATGATGTGCGCGGCAGGCGTTCGCGTAACGCTTGTAAGCTACGGCCTTGACAAGGACTTCGACAAACTGCCGTACAAGAACAAGATTTATCTGAAAGACGGCAAGGAGAAATCCCCCTTGCAAATAGACTTCGACAAGATAGACCTCTCTAAAGAGGCAAAACTCTCCGAAATGCGCGCGGCGGCAAGCGGCGTTTCGGGACTTGTAAAGCGCATAGATACTTCGGTTGTCGGTATTTTCGAGGACGTACTCAAAGACAGGAAAAAGCGCGTTATCGAAAGCGGAGGAGTGTATTCCGAGGACGGCGACATTCCCGTTTACAGTGCGGCGCTTGTCGGGTGCGAGGACGACCCTGTTTACACGAATATGCTCGTGAAGTTCAAGGAGAGTTTCGCGGGGCTGAAAAAACAGTTGATATTCATTGAAAAACCGCTTGAAAATCCGAACGCGGAGGAAGTCCGTGCGCTGGGTTCTGTCACGCGCACAAGCACGGCGGATATGATAGACGCGCTGGCGCTTTTGATTGACCTCAAAGGCGACAAAACGCGGACGGCACTCGCGCAGAAAGCCCTGCGGGAAATGCTGAACGAACTCAACACGGGCAATCAGACTGTTGTTATGAACTACGGCAACAAGTTCGTGACGTGGCTTTATCGCTGTACGCAGGCGCGAAAATACGCCGTGCAGTACGAGGATATTCCCGTGATACTCTATTACGGCGATATTTCGCAGTCGGAGATGTACTTTCTGAACTTTATGACGCAGTGCGGGTTCGACACGATTTACATTACGCCGAACAAGGCGAATTTGAAGTTAGTGAAAGAGAAAAACATCGGCGGGCTTATGCAGATACTCGAACTCCCGCAGAGCAAGGACAGCGGAACTTACCCCGCAAAGGCTATCAAGACGAAAGTCGCGACGGTCGCTTACAACGCGGAGCGGGATTTGGACACAATGCTCTATAGCGGCGACACGGGAATTTACAGGAGCTTTCAGTTCCCGAACAGTCAAAGCGTTACTCTTAAAACGACTTACGAGGAAATCAGCATATTGTGGAAACAGGAGGCGAAGTTCAGAACGGGCTTTTCGACGTCGGGCAATCTTGTTTCCGTGCCGAATATTTTCGCAAAGATAAGCGGAGTCGAAAACGGCAACTTAAATAACTATTGGGATAACGTCCGCTCAAAACTCACGGCGAACACTATCCTGAACATAAAGAAGAACGACCCGCAAAAAGAACCTAACGTTGATTTGGGCGCGTATCGCCAATTCTACCGCAACGGTGAATATGACCTTGAAAAGCTGAAAGCAACGACGGTCAATAAATTCAGCTATCTGCCCGACAGACTTCAGGATATGCTGTTATATAAACTCCAGGAAACGGCGTCAAGCGGTTTTCTGAAACTACAGGGCGACGAACTTATGGGGAGTATTCTCTATCACGGAATGAACCTGTCAAAGCAGTTTGTTCAGATAATACAGAGGTTTGACTTCACAAGGGAAATTCCGAAACTTATCTACATTGACGCGGTTGAGGCGACGTTTACGCTTTGGGAGTGCATTAATCTTGTATTGTGCAATTTGATAGGATTTGATATTCTGATCTTCACGCCGACGGGTTACAAAAACCTTGAAACGTATGTATCATCGGACGCGTTTGAAGAACATATTATGGACAAATTTTTGTACGACGTGGAGGTTCCGAAGTTTAAGATACCCTCCGAGGACAAGAACGGCGGTTTTTTCGGAAAGCTGTTCGGAAGAAATTAATAGTGAGAAAGGAAATGTAAAATGGGATTACAGTTTACACCGGGAAAAGGGATTGCTGACGCGCAGGCTCAGCCCGAAGTGGAGGCTCAGGGTATGACCGTTGAAACGGCGGCGCCCGCGCCTGCAGTTGCGACTGCGCCCGCAGAGGCGGCGCTTGACGCGAAAATCGAAGAAGTCAAGAACTTCAACATCGTCGTAAAAAGCGAGGAGATTAAACAGCAGTTAGCGTCCAGCGCGGAGATTGACAGATTGGTTTCCACTATCAATGTCAACGACCCGAACACTATCGTAAAGTTCGGCGCGGAGGCGGCAGACCAGATTTCGGCGGCGTCCGACCAAGTGCTTAACTCTATGAGCATTCAGCAGATAAACGACACGGGTACAATGCTGAAAAATCTCGCGGCGATAATGGATCAGTTTGACGCTAAGGAACTTGAGGACAAGCCGGGGCTGTTCGCAAAACTCAAGCGCAACATTGAGAAGATACTCAACAAGTACGACACAATGGGCAAGGAGATAGACAAGATCTATGTTCAGCTGAAAGGCTATGAAACGGAGATTGAAAAGGCTAATGAAAAACTCGACGATATGTACGAGGCGAACATCGGCTACTATCAACAGCTTTGCAAGTTCATTCTCGCGGGCGAACAGGGCGTAAAGGAACTTGACAGCTTTATTGCCGACTACGAGAAAAAGGTCGCTGAAAATCCCGACGACGGCACTATCCGTATGGATCTTTCCAATCTTCAGCAAATGCGCGAAATGCTCGACCAGCGCGTAATGGATCTTAAAATCGCGGAGAACGTCGCATTGCAGACCGTTCCGATGCTGAAAACAATGGAATACTCAAACCTTAATCTTGTCCGCAAGATAAACTCGGCGTTTATCATCACAATGCCCGTGTTCAAGCAGTCGCTGGCGCAGGCTATTATGCTCAAACGCCAGAGAATACAAGCTGAGAGTATGAAAGCGCTTGACGAAAAGACGAATGAAATGCTCCTGAAGAATGCGCAGAACACGGTTGAGCAGTCGAAGATGATAGCGCAGATGTCCGCGTCCTCGTCGATAAAGGTGGAAACGCTCCAGCAGACGTGGCAGACAATTGTTTCGGGCATTGACGAGGTAGAGGCTATCCAGAACGAGGCAAAGACCAAACGTCAAGAGGACGCTAAGGCGCTTGAGGAAATTAAGGCAGATTACAAAAAGCGTATGAAAGCGTAATTCTTTCAAGCTGTTAATGTCTTATAAAAGCAAATAATCGGCGAGTTATCCGTCCTGCGGATAACTCGCCTTTTTCTTCTTGTTCCAAAAAGCGGTAGACAGAAAATCAACGTTTGAATTTAAGTTCTTACCTCTATCTCAAATCTCCCGCGTAATTTCCTCAAGCCACTTTCTCTCCTCGCCGTTCATCAAATCGGAAAGAGTTTCTCTTACCCACCGATGATACTCGTTTAACACAGACATCTGCCGTTCCGTCAAATAGCGTTTGTCAATCCCCGCCGCATCGAACGGCACGCACGTCAGCGGTGAGAACTTCAAAAATCCGTCAAACTCCGACTTCTCGCACAGCAAAAGGCTCTCGTGACGTATGCCGAACTTTCCTTCAAAGTACAGTCCCGGTTCGTCGGACGTTATCATTCCCTCACACAGCACAGCGTCGTTTGGACTGCGCCACGAAATCCTCTGCGGCGGTTCGTGTACGTTCAGCAGAAACCCAACGCCGTGACCCGTTCCGTGGTTGAAATCCAAGCCGTTTTGCCACAAAACCTGCCGCGCAATGCCGTCAAGCACAGACCCCCGCACTCCGTTCGGGAACACCGCCGAAAGCAAATCCAAGTGCGCCGCGAGTACCAGCGTGTACGCGCGTTTTTCTTCATCGGAAAGTTCACCCAAAACAAAAGTCCGCGTTATGTCGGTCGTGCCGTCAATGTAATGCCCGCCCGTGTCCGAGAGCAATAAACCGCGCGGTAAAATTTCCGCGTTCGTCTTATCGGTCGCGGAATAATGCACAATAGCGCCGTGCGCTCCGTAAGCCATAATCGGCGCGAAACTCTGTCCGAGATAACCCGCGCCCATTTTGCGGAATTCATCGAGTTTCCCGGCGGCGGAAATTTCCGTAATACCGCCGTCTTTCACAGCATTGTAAAGCCACATCATAAACCGTGTGACGGCAAGCCCGTCTTTGATATGCGCGGATTTTTCCGAGGTGATTTCCACGGGATTTTTGCACGCTTTCATAAGCGTAACGGGGCTTTGCTTTGCTATTCGCTCAGCGTTTTTAAGGCTGTCCCAAAACCGCAAATTCACCGCGCGTTCATCGACCAAAACAGAGCCTTGCAATTTTCCGAGCGCGTTGTAAATTTCATCATACGGGAGAATCTCAACGCCGTCGTTATTCAGCGCCGACAATATTTCCCCGCCGAAAATCGAACGCTCCGCGAAAAGCTGAACACGGTCTGAATACACAATCATAAACGATAAAAACACGGGGTTGTATTCCACATCATTACCGCGAAGATTTAGTAACCAAGCTATCTCGTCCAGCGCGGAAATCGCCAGGCAGTCCGCGTTTTCGGAACGTATTTTCCCGCGGACGCGCTCTAGTTTTTCGGCGCGTGACATTCCGCAAACATCGCGTGACACCGCAAACACGGGCTGTTTCGAGAGCGGGGGGCGGTTTTTCCACACCGCGCCGCCAACGTCCTCGTCCGTGCTGAATGTGATGTGCTTTTCGGAAAGAGCGTTTTGAAGTTTCCGCGCGAACGCCGCGTTTACCGCCCTGCCGTCAAACCCCAGCACGGAATTGTCGGGCATTTTTTCGCGGAGAAATTTCTCGACCGTCGGCACGTTAGGTTCGCCTTGTTTCATAAGGACAATTCCGCTGTCCGAAAGTTCGCAAGCCGCCTGTATGAAATACCTGCCGTCCGTCCAGAGCGCGGCGTCGTTCTCCGTCACGACAAGCGTTCCCGCCGACCCCGTAAACCCGCTTAAATACTCGCGCAGTCTGAAATGCTCCCCGACATACTCCGACCCGTGAAAGTCCTCGGTCAGCACAATATACGCGAAAATCCCGCGCCGTTTCATTTCGCGCCTAAGCGCGGTTATCGTTTCTTTCATCACTTAATTCTCCTTGCAGGAAGTATTGAAAACCCGCCGAACAAAATCCCGTCCGCAGTTTTCCGAAAGCGCGGTTTGCTTTATCGAATTAACGCCGACAAACGCGAAAATCCCGCGCCGTTTCATTTCGCGCCATAGCGCGGTTATAGTTTCTTTCATAGCTTAATTCTCCTTGCAGGAAGTATTAAAAACCCGCCGAACAAAATCCCGTCCGCTTTTTCCGAAAGCGCGGTCTGCTTTATCGAATTAAAGCCGACAAACGCGAAAATCCCGCGCCGTTTCATCACTTAATTCTCCTTGCAAGCAGTATCGAAAACCCGTCGCATACAAGTCTGTCCGAGGTGTAGAGCGGTTTGCGCGACGCGCGTTCTGCGTCCGCGTAGATTTCAAACTTCCCCGAAAGCGGAGGGGAAATCACTTCGTCATTCGGCGACACGAGCAGGAAAAATTCCCCCGCCGTCATCATAAACCCGCCGCCGAGCGGGGTTATCGCGCGCTCCCCAAACTTCGGCAGAAAACGCTTGCGAAATGCTATCAGACCTCGGTAGTATTCGGCGATTTCGCGGTTTTCCGAAAGCGCGTTCCACTTTATCGAATTAACGCTGTCGGGAAGATTGTAGGAGTTGCACTCGCCGTTTTTCGAGCGCAGAAAATCCTGTCCCGCTTGAAAGAAAACCATTCCGCGCGACAGGAACGTCAGCGCCGCCGCCATTTTCTCCGTCTGTTCAACGCGTTTCGGCGACGGGTCTTTGAGTGATATTTTCAGCTTGTCAAACAGCGTAAGATTGTCGTGACATTCGACATAATTGACGGTCTGGCGCGGGTCGTCAGTCCAAAAATCCTGCGGGTACTCCCCCGAAAGCGCGGAACTTATCGGCTGAAAATGATAATCGTCCGCCGCGCCGTTTACATACCCGCAGTCCTCCGCGTTAAATACCGAACCTTTAACCGCGTCGCGGAAACTGTCGTTGAAAAACGCGAACCCGCGAAGTTCACAAGCGTTGCTCTGCACCGCGCGGAATTTTTCGGACAGCGGACTTTCCCCGCCCGTCCAGCCCTCGCCGTAAAGCAGAATGTCGGGATTTATCGCGCGGAGTTTGCGTTCGCAGGTTTTAAGCGTTTCAATATCAATCAGCCCCATAAGGTCAAAGCGAAAGCCGTCAAGGTGATATTCCCGCGCCCAAAAAACAAGACTGTCCGCGATGAATTTCCGCGCCATTGCACGTTCACACGCGAACTCGTTCCCACAGCCCGAACCGTTTGAAAACGCGCCCGTGCGTTCATCGCGCCGAAAATAATAATCGGGAACGAGCGTTTGAAACGCGGAACTTCCCGCGTCAAAAACGTGGTTATAAACCACGTCCATAACAACGCCGATACCGTTTTTGTGCGCCGTCTGAATAAGAGAACGCAGTTCCCGTATTCCGTCCGTTTGGGAGTAAGACGCGCAAACGGCGTTGTAAAAACGCGGGTCGTAGCCCCAGTTATAACCGCCTTTAAAATTATAGTCAAATATCGGCATAAGCTGAATATGCGTAGCGCCGAGTTTTTTCACATACGAAAGCCCCGCACTTTCACCGAACGCGTTTGTAACTTTCGTTTCGCAAAGCGCCGTGAATTTCCCGCGGTTTTTGAAGTCCGCGCTCTCGTCCGAGGAAATATCGCGCACGGAAAGTTCGCAGATAATCGCGTTCTCACGGTCGGGGAACGCGACAGCGCGGTCGCTTGCCCAATTTTTCGGCGCATGTCGGCGCATATCCGCACAAACCGAAAACCGCCCGTCCTCCGTTACGCGCTTTGCATACGGGTCGGCAGTTTCGGCAATTCCCCCGTTTTGCTCCACAGCGAACGTGTACAAAACGCCGTCAAGGTCGCCGCGCACTCTGCACTCGAAAACATTCCCGCGCCTATGCATTGCCGCGTGTTTTATGAAAGCGCCGTCCGCGCCGTAAAATCTCACTTGTGCGCTTTCGGCGAACGGCGCCCACACGCGAAACGCCGTACCCGCTTCCGTGCAGTTCGTTCCCAAAGCGCCGTCATACGCGCACATCGCGTCAATTTCAGCGTTATTCATAATAATCCTCTAAAAATTCGTGTATCGTCCCGCCCCTTGCAGAACTTCGCCCGCTAAGCGGTCGGCAACGCGCTTTCGACTAGTTCAACGCCCCGTCCGTTTGCAGGAAATTTGCCGTTACAAACGGCAGTTTGCTTTAACAAAGAGCATTGTGCGGATTGTTGCGGTTCGTTCCGCGCCCGCGCCGTTACTTGCAGAAACTCCCACGCCGAGCGGTCGGTAACGCGCTTTCCCTAGTGTTAATCCCCGTACTCCTCTAAAAACTCGTGTACTCTCCCGCTCCTGTCCTTGTACGAAATAATCCTGTCCAACCGCACGTTGCAGACGGAGCGGAAGATGTTCTGCTCTATTTGCGGGTTGTCCTCGCGAAGTTCGGCGATAAGGCGCTTTATAAGTTTTCGCTTAGAACCCTCCTCGCGCCGCGTTACTCTGCACGCGCAGTTCAGAAACTCCAGCCCGCATTTGTCGCGCCACGCGATTATGTCGCGTTCGCGGATAAAATACATCGGTCGGATAAGTTCCATTCCATCGTAGTTCTGCGCTTTCAGTTTTGGCGTCATCGTCTGCACCTGACCGCCGTAAATCATTCCCATAAGAATACTTTCGATAACGTCATCAAAGTGATGTCCGAGCGCTATTTTATTGCACCCTAACTCCCGCGCCCGTTTGTACAGATGTCCGCGCCGCATTTTCGCGCAGAGAAAGCACGGGTCTTTTTCGGCGGTTTGAGTATGCTTGAAAATTTCCGTTGTATACGTTTCTATGGGTAAATCCAACTTTAAGGCGTTCTCGCGGATTTTGCGCATATTCTCGTCGGAGTAGCCGGGGTTCATAACGAGATATTTTACGGTTATCGGAATTTTCCCGTGCTTTTCATATTCGGAAAACAGCGCGCCCATAAGCATCGAATCTTTCCCGCCCGAAATGCAGACGCAGATTTTATCGCCCGCTTTCAGCAGTTTGTATTCCTCGATTGCCCGTGTGAATTTTCTATGAATAACACTCGCAAACTCCCCGTGCAGAACTTCTTTCGGCGTCATACTTTCTCCCACTTTGAGGACTTGCGCAAATATCGTTCCGCAAGCGAACGCAGGCGTTTTGCCGTACTTGCTTTCAGCGCGGTTTTCTTCATACGCCACGTCCAGTTCCCGCCTAAGGTTGACGGAACGTTCATTCGCGCCGCCTTGCCAAGTCCGAGAACGTCCTGCATCGGGATTATCGTAAGGTCTGACGGCGACGCATAGCACGCGCGGATTGCGCGGCGGTTTATCTTTTCAAACAGTTTCTTTCCGAGATACCTGTTCGCCATTGCCTTTGATTTAGCGTCCGCCTCCGCGTACCACTGCACGATAGTAGCGTTGTCGTGCGTTCCCGTATAGCAGACGGAATTTTGCGGATAACGGTGCGGAAGGTGGTCGTTGTCGCTGTATTCGGGATTAAACCCGAACTGCAATACCCGCATACCCGGAAAGCCCGAATCGGCGAGCAGTTTTTTCACGCTGTCGAACACCTCGCCCAAATCTTCGGCGATTATATTGACGCTGCCGAGTTCTTTGGAAATCGCGTTAAACAGCGCCATTCCCGGACCTTTTTCCCATGTGCCGTTTATCGCGGTCTTTTCGCCGTATGGCACCGCCCAATATGTGTCGAACGCGCGGAAGTGGTCTATTCTCAGCATATCGTACATTTCAGCCGATTTTTTCACGCGCTCTATCCACCATTTGTAGCCCGTCTGCGCCATTTTATCCCAGTTGTAAAGCGGGTTTCCCCAAAGCTGACCCGTCTTTGAGAAATAATCGGGCGGTACTCCCGCGACGCGTTTCGGATAAAGGCGGTCGTCGAGTTCAAAGAGTTCGGGGTGCGCCCACACGTCCGCGCTGTCGGGGGAAACGTAAATCGGAATATCCCCGATAAGCTGTATCCCCTTGCTCGAACAAGCGCCGTGAAAGCGCGTCCATTGGCGGAAGAACACATACTGACACCACTTCACATAGCGGATCTCGTCCTTGAGTTCGTCCTTATAACGCGCAAGCGCGCCCGCGCTCCGCAGGCGAATATCGTCGTCCCAGTCGAACCACGATTTCCCGCCGAACCGCTTTTTGATTGCCGTGAACAGCGCGTAGTCGTCGAGCCAGTCCACCTGTTCCCGACAAAACGACGTATACCCCACGTCGTCCGTGAACCTCGAAAACGCCTTGCGCAGCAGCACGTCGCGCGTTTTGCTTATCTTGTCATAGTCGGTAAATTCGGGGTCTGCGCCGTAGTCGACGTTTTCACATTCGGCTTTTGTGAGCAGTTCCTGCCTGCAAAGTTCGTCCAAGTCGATAAGCAGGGGATTACCCGCAAACGAGGAGAACGGCTGATACGGCGAATCGCCGTAGCCCGTAGGACCTACGGGCAGTACCTGCCACCAGCTTTGCCCCGCTTTTTGTAACCAGTCGGCGAACTCCTCCGCGACATCGCCCAGCGTTCCTATCCCATACGGCGACGGCAGGGACGTTATGTGCAGAAGTATTCCGCAGCTTCTTTTCATTGTTATCATCTCCAATTACTCGAACTTCTAGTTTCTTATCTCAGGGCAATCCGCAGCGCGGATTGCCCGACTTCTTACATCTTACCTCTTACTTCTAACTTCTAAACTACTTTGCCCAATACTTCCTGTCCAGACTCCTAAACCCAATCGCCTGCGCTATATGGGTCTTTTCGATTATCTGCGAACCGTCGAGGTCGGCGCACGTCCGCGCAACTTTCAGTATTCTGTCATACGCTCTCGCGGACAGTCCTAGTTTTTCAAACGCACGTTTAAGCATATCTTCCGCTGGTTCGGACATTGCGCATACTTCGGCGATGATGTCGCTTGTAATACGGCTGTTCGAGCGTATTCCCGTGCCTTTAAAGCGCTCCGCCTGAATATCCCGCGCCCGCTGAACGCGCTCTGCAATAGCGGAGGACGGCTCTTGAGGCTTTCTCTGCGAAAGGTCGTCAAAATCAACGGGGCTTACCTCTATCTGAATGTCAATTCTGTCGAGTACGGGCTGTGAGATTTTGTGAAGATACGCCCGCACCTGATTTAAAGAGCAGGTGCATTTTTTCTTGGGATTGCCGAAGTTTCCGCAGGGACACGGGTTCATTGCCGCGACGAGCATAACGTCGCACGGATATGTAACCGAACCCGCCGCGCGGGAAATCGTTATATCGCCGTTTTCGAGCGGCTGGCGCAGTGTTTCAAGCACTTTTCTGTCAAATTCGGGCAGTTCGTCCAAAAACAGCACGCCGTTATGCGCAAGCGAGATTTCTCCGGGCTTTGGTATGCTCCCGCCGCCGACTAGTCCTACTCCGCTTGCCGTGTGGCTTACCGCGCGGAACGGTCGGCGCGTAACAAGCGGGTGACGCGGGTCGATTATCCCCGCGACAGAGTGAACCTGCGTTGTTTCTATGCTCTCCTCGAACGAGATTTTCGGCAGAATGGACGGTATGCGTTTCGCAAGCATAGATTTCCCCGAACCGGGAGGACCCAGCATCAGTAAATTATGCGACCCCGCCGCCGCTGTTTCAATCGCCTTTTTCGCGGCGTATTGCCCCATAACGTGCGCGAAGTCCTCGTCGCCTATGTATTCGTCAACGGACGGCATATAGCGCGGTTCGGGCGCAATCATTTTCCGCATACGCAAATGGTCGATAATCTTAGTAATATGCTCCGCGCCGTAGACCGTAACGCCCTCGGCAACGGACGCCTCCTTTGCATTCGCGGCGGGCAGGAAAACGCGCTTTATCCCGTTCTTTGACGCTTCCAATACCATACTTAAAACGCCGTTTACGGGCGCTAGCGTTCCGTCAAGCGAAAGTTCTCCGATAAACGCCGCGTCGTCTGTTCCCGTTTGGATAACTCCTATAAGTTCAAGCAACGCCATTGTAATCGGCAAATCGAACATCGCGCCCGTCTTGCGGACGCTTGCGGGAGCGAGGTTCACCGTCACTTTACCTCCCGGCAATGCGAGGTTAAGCTGACCCAATACCGCGCGAATACGCGCCTTGCTTTCCTGCACCGCAACGTCGGGCATTCCCACAATGTCAAAGCTGGGCTGTCCCGCCGACGCGGACGCCTCCGCGACAACGGGGAACGCATTAAGTCCGAAAAGCCCCGCGCTGTTTATTTTGCTGAACAAAAAAACACCTCCGAAAATGCCGAACCGTTTTAACATTCCCAAATTTTTCAAACCAAAACTTTCGGCAGAAATTTACACTTACTTATATTCTATCACAAATTGGGAAAAAATGCAATAAAGAACGCAAATATATTTTAACAATACAAAAATTATCCCCGCAAACCGCCAAAATCGTACTTTTCTACAAACCTTTGCCGATATATTCCGCGAAATTTTCACATTTGCACATAAAAATTCGGTTGAAATAATTTTGAGAATATGGTATAATGTATAATGTATGAGTATAACACCAACAAGACTTTCCCGAAAAGGAAAAGCGTTTCAAGGAAAGAAGTCGTTATGAAAAACAACGAAATGCCCGAAAAACTCACGGTATACGGCAAAAACGCCGTTTTGGAGGCTTTGGGCGCTGAAAGGGAAATAGATACGCTGTTTGTGCAAAAAGGCGTTTCACTCGGCGGGATAATAGAAACCGCGAAACGCCGCGGCATTGTCGTTAAGGACGTGACCGCCGAAAAACTCGCGGTTATGTGCGGTACGGCAAAGCACGGCGGCGTTGCCGCGGAACTTTGCGCGGCAAGCTATGCGGACGTTGACGAGATTTTAGCCGTATCTGAACAAAAGGGTTCGCCGCCGTTTATTGTAATAGCCGACGAGATAGCCGACCCGCACAATCTGGGCGCGATAATCAGAAGTGCCGAGGCGGCGGGCGCGGACGGCGTTATCATTCCGAAACGGCGTTCCGCCTCGCTTAATTCCACGGTCTTTAAGACAAGCGCGGGCGCGGCGGCGTGGATAAAGGTAGCAAGAGTGGCGAACCTTGTCGATACGATAAAGGCGCTTAAAAAGCGCGGAATATGGGTATACGGAATGGAGGCGGACGGCGCTCCTTACGACAAGACGGATTTCACGGGCGGTACTGCTTTGGTCGTGGGGTCGGAGGGGTTCGGGCTCGGAAGGCTCGTCCGCGAAACGTGCGACGCGGTTGTAAGCTTGCCGATGAACGGCAGGGTAAATTCGCTGAACGCGTCCGTTTCGGCGGGAATACTGATGTATGAAATAGTGCGTCAGCGCGCACAAAAATAACATAAACAACGGCAACGGGAAAATTTAAGGAGAGAGAAAAATGGCTGACGAAAAATACAGCATTGACGACATTCTCAAAGAGATAAGCACATCACGCGCGGGCAAACAGGGGAAAAGCGCCTACAACGAAAGCGTGACGGAAATTCTCGACGACGGAGATGAAATAGATAAACTCTTGCGTTCGGGCAAGCAACAGCCGCGCAAGCGCGATTACAGCGTGACTGAGGTTATAAACTCCGTTCCGACGGCAAAACAGCGCGAACCCGCGAAAAGCGCGCGCCAGCTTTCCGAGGACGAATATAACGCGCGTCTGGCGCGGGACATTGCAAAGGCAAAGGAGAAAAAGCCCGCGAGAAGTCCGCTTTTTGACGAAAGCACGGAACTCCCCGCAAGACAGCGCACCGACCGCGAAGTTGAACAGCGCATAGCGAAAGACGTTGCAAACGCAATGGACTTGAAACGCTACGAGGAACTCACGTCGTTCGGCGAGGAGGACAACTCGGACGACGATGTGAAAACCTACACTCCCGAACGCGGACAGAAGTTTGACGAGTTTGACGAAAGCGAAAGCGAATTTGACGATTTCGAGGAAGATACCGCCGAGGACATCGCCCCCGACAATGACGGCGACGAAATAATCCTCCACGACGCGAATACGTTCGTGCCGTCGGAAACGATGGAAATGCGCCGTCAGAAACGTCTGGCGGAGTTTAAGAAGTCTATGCTGAAATACGACAGCAAGACCGAAAACCTCAATGATATTATGGATTCCCTAAATCCTATGGAATCCCGCGAAAAAGCCGCCGCAAAGCTGAAAAGCGAGGAGGAGGACACCGACACGCTCGCAGTAAGCGGAAACGAACTTAAATCCATAGGCAAAGGCGAACGCATTAAGGAATACACTCCCGCGGTGTCGCGCAGGCGCGAACAGGCGGAGGAAGAACCCGCCGCCGCAAAGCAAGCGCCGTTCACCGGGGAACTGCACGTCGGCGAGAGCATTATCGACGCGCTTAATAAGAAGATAAGCGAACAGGAACCCGACGTAATCGAAAACGCCGTTGTGTCGCTCGGCGCACCCGAAAGCGAGGAGGAAGAACCCGCAGAGGACGAGCCGAACGAGGAACTTGAGAAAATTCGCCTTGCAAATGAACTCGCGAAGAAGAAAAAACGCCGTCTGTCCGAGTTTATCATAGAAAAACCCGTAGACCTCGAAAACACGGATAATCTCCCGAAACCCGAACAGTCCGAACTTCCCGAAGAACCCGAAGAAGAGGAAGAAACGCCTATCGACTTAAACGACGAGGAAGTTATCCGCGAACGGTTGGCGCGCGCGGGCAAGGGACTTTGGGGCAGGCTTATAATTCTCGCGGTGCTGTTCGGTCTTGCCGCGTTTATCGGCGCGTTTAACCTGTTCGGCTGGAGAATAGGGCGCTTAGGAAATATGTTCAGCTATCGCTCGTCGCCTGAAAATTATCTGTACGCACATCTCGCGATAGGAGTGCTTTCGTTTACGGCTTGCTCGTCCGTGATTTCAAACGGGCTGTCAAGGCTGTTTAAACTCCGCCCCGACGGCGATACGCTGTGCGCTTTGGCACATCTCGGCGCGATTATCGCTATAGTTCCGTATCTTTTCTCGAACATCTACATTCAGCGCGGATTTTCGCATATTTACCTTATGGTATCATTAGGCGCTATGATTTTCAACACCGTATCGAAACTGTTAACGGTAAAGACCGCGCAGAAGAACTTTGATTTTGTCTTTGGAAGTGCAAACAAATACTTTGTCGAACATTGCACGGGCAACAGTTCGGAGAAACTCGCGAAAGGCGCGGTGGAGGGTATGCCCTCGATAGCGTCCATGCGCAAGACCGAAATGGTATGCGATTTCATCGTGTCAACCTATTGTGAGGACGCGGCGGACAGAACGTCCCGCAGACTTGTGCCTATAGCGATTATCGCGGCGATTGTCGGCGGCGTATTGGCGTTCTTTACCTGCCGTACAGACCTCAGCGAGTGCAGAGCGTCTTGGGCGTCAACGGTAAGTTCCGCTGTCTTAGCTGTTTCGGCGGCGTTTTCAAGTTCAATGACGGTAACGCTCCCCGTTTACCTTGCCTCCCGCAGAGCGAAATCCCGCGGCGCGGCGGTCTTGGGTTACGAGGCCGCCGAAGAGATGAGCGAAACGAACGCCGTTCTCACGACCGCGAAAATGCTGTTCCCCGCGAATACCGTCAAAATCGTGAATATCTGCGGATATGACACTCCGAAAACGCGCGGCGAGGGCAAGATAAATATAGACGAGGCGATAATCTACGCGGCAAGCCTTGCAATGGCGACAGACAGCGTTATGTCCGACGCGCTGTTCCACATATTAAATTACAAGAAAGAACTTCTAAAGCCCGTTTCGGGGTGCGTTTATGAAAACAACTTAGGAGTAATGGGCTGGATAGACCGCCGAAGAGTACTGCTCGGCACGAGAGAGCATATGAAAGCGCACGAAATAACCGTGCCGAACACGAAAAAAGAGGCGGCGGCAAATAAGAACAACGACGAGGTAATCTATCTTGCCGTGGGCGGCGAGGTGTGCCTGCTGTTCTTTGTAAGACCGCTTGCCGACCCCGAAATCCGCCGCGCGGTAAGAGAACTCGCGTTCCGCGATATTACGCTTATCGTAAAGACCGTGGACGGTATGATAACCGCGCCCGTGCTTGCAAAGGTATTCGGGATATATCAGGAAAACGTGAAGATACTCCCGTTTGACGCGCACGACACGTTCGACGAGAACACGAAGTTCGTGTCCGAGGGCAGCGCGGCTGTCACCTGTGCGGGGACGTTCCCGTCGCTGTCAAATTCTATAGTCGTATCGAGAGCGATACGCGACAGAGCGACTATCGGCAGTATTATGCAGGCAGTCGGCGTGGGGCTGGGAATACTCACGGCGCTGATATTTATGCTCGCGGCAGGCGAGGATCAGCTCCGGAAATTCAATCTGTTCAACGTGTTCTATCTGCTGTTGTTCAACACGGTATGGGGCGCATTGACATTGGGCGTTCAGTTCTTTAGGAGAATATGATGACGGCTGACGAGGAGTATATGGAAAAGGCGCTCTCCCTTGCCGAAAAAGCCGCGCTTAGCGGGGAAGTTCCCGTCGGCGCGCTTGTAATCGACAAAAACGGCGAAATAATCGGCGAGGGTTATAACCGCCGCGAAGAACTGCGCTCGCCGCTCGCGCACGCGGAAATCCTCGCAATAGAGCAGGCGGCGCGCAGTTTAAACAGCAGGCGGCTTTCGGAATGTACTCTCTATGTTACGTTAGAACCGTGTCCGATGTGCGCGGGCGCTGTGATAAACGCGGGAATAAAGCGCGTGGTTTACGGAGCGTTCGACGAAAAGAACGGCGCGTGCGCGTCCGTCGTTACGCTGTTTGACGAAAAGTTCACGCATAAACCGCTTGTGCGTTCGAGAGTACTCGAAAACCGATGCGGAATTATTTTAAGCGAGTTCTTCAAGAACCTTAGAAACAAAAACGACATCTGAAAAGGGCTTTTGTATCTGATGGGAAAAAACAAATATCAGGCTCTTGCGGGCAATATGCTGATATTGACAATAGGTCAGTTCAGTTCAAAACTGCTTGTGTATGTAATGCTGAATTTCTACACAAGCAAGCTCGGTCAGGCGGGCTTTGGTACGATGAACATTATCGTTTCCACGGCGGGTCTGCTGATTTCTGTAGTAACGCTGTCCATTGCGGACGGCGTACTTCGGTTTGCCTTAGAAAAGAACAACGACGGCAAAATGGTCTACTCGATAGGCGTAAACGTCTGTATAGTCGGGTGTTTGATTTTTGCCGTTTTTATTCCCGTCCTCGGAATGGTGCCGATGCTTGAGGGCTACGAGTGGCTGATGTACATATACGTCTGTATGGGCGCTGTAAAGGAAGTAAGCGGAATTTACGTCCGATGCCGTTATCAGAACGGAGTTAAACTTTACGCTGTAGACGGCATATTGACGACCGTTTCGACGGTGCTGTTTAATCTTCTGTTCCTCGGCGTATTTAATATGGGCGTTGTCGGCTACGTCTTAGCCGTAATCATCGGCGATATTTCCTCGCTTATTTTCCTAAACGCCGTCACAAAGCTGTATAAGCAATACCACCCGTTCCGCAACGACAAACTGCTCCGCCGTGCGATGTTAAGATACAGTATCCCGCTTATGCCGACGATGATAATGTGGGCTATTATCAACAACTCCGATATGTATATGGTCGAGGGCTTTATCAGCGCGGAGGCGAACGGTATATATACGTTCGCGTATAAGTTCCCGAATTTGGTTACGATAGTAGTCGGCATTTTCGCGCAGGCTTGGCGTATGACCGCGATAACCGAACGCAATTCCCGCACGACCTCGATATTCTATTCCAATACGCTGAGTATGCAGCAGACGATGATGTTTCTGACGTGCGGGGGAATAATGCTGATACTTCGACCGATTATAATACCGTTTTTCGGCGACGAATCGTTCTCTTCGGCGTATTTCTACGTTCCGACACTGCTTTTCGCGACGATTTTCCAAGCGATGGACAATTTCCTGTCGAGCATTTACGAGGCGGCGCGGAAAACTTCCCACGCGATGATTTCTTCTTTAATAGGCGCGGTTGCGAACATTCTGCTGAACCTTATACTTATCCGCATACCCGCCCTGGGCATAGAGGGCGCGGCAATAGCTACCCTTGCAAGCTATGTCATAGTGTTCATTTATCGGATAATCGACACGAAGAAATATCTGTATATGACGATTTACTGGCCGAAGATAATTGTAAATCTGCTGTTGCTTTTATCAATGGCGTTTTCGATTATGTTCACAAATTACGGCACCGTGCAGAACGTTATGAACGCCGTGTTCTTCATAGCGATAGCCGCGCTGAATTTCAAAAGCTGTGTGCAGGCTGTGGAGGCTGTGTTAAATAAGCACCGCGGCAAACCCAAAGAGGAATAAGATTATGAAAAGGTATTTAGAAATAGCGAAGATAACCGCAACCCACGGAATACGCGGAGAGGTGCGCTGTCAGTATTACTGCGACGCGCCCGAAGTGCTGTGCGAATTTGACACGCTGTATCTGGATAACGGCAAACGCGCCGTGGAAATAGAACGCGCCTACCCGCACAAGAATATCGTGGTTATGAAAATAGCGGGCGCGGATACCGTCGAGCAGGCGCAGAAATACATCGGCAAAATGCTCTACTTGGACAGAGAGGACGCAGAACTTCCCGAAGATACTTATTTCATTCAAGACATAATCGGTCTTGAAGTGCGCGATATAAACAGCGGAGAGGTATACGGCAAAGTCACGCAGGTTTACCAGAACGGCGCGGCGGACGTTTACGCGATGAAAAACGCGGACGGTCGGGAACTTATGTTCCCGTGCGTCGGCGAGGTCGTAAAGAAGATAGATGTAAAGGGCGGTGTGATACTGATTTCCCCGTCGGACGGCTTGTTTGAGGTGGAATAATTTGAGGATAGATATAGCAACGCTGTTCCCCGATATGTGCAATGCGGTTTTGGGAACGAGCGTACTCGGCAGAGGAATAAAGAACGGGTTTATCGAGATACACACGCACGATATACGCGAATACACAAAAGACCGCCACCGCAATGTTGACGACAAGCCTTACGGCGGAGGCACGGGGCTTGTTATGCAGGCACAGCCGATTTACGATTGTATAACCGCGATAAAGGCGTTCCACGAAACGCCCCCGCGCGTTATCTATATGTCCCCGCAGGGGGAAACCTTAACGCAGGACAAGGTAAGGGAACTCTCCCGTGAAAGCGGGCTGATACTTCTCTGCGGGCATTACGAGGGCGTAGACCAGCGGGTTTTGGACGAACTTGAAGTTGAAGAAATTTCCGTCGGCGATTACGTCTTGACGGGCGGGGAACTCCCCGCGCTTATCGTATGCGACGCCGTTGCGCGAATGACGAAAGGCGTTCTCCCGAACGAGGACGCGTATTCGATAGAAAGCCACTTCGCAGGACTTTTGGAGTTCCCGCAGTATTCGCGCCCCGAAGTCTGGCGCGGACGAGCCGTTCCCGAAGTGCTGTTGTGCGGCGACCACAAGAAAGTCGCCGAGTGGCAGGAGGAGCAGGCGCTGTTGGTTACTTGCCAAAAACGCCCCGATATGTATGAACGCTATCTTGCCGAACACGCGGAGGAGTTCGCCGAAAAAGCCGTCCGCGAGGCAAAGCGCGCCGAACGCAGGCGCAGGCGGGAGGAAAAACGAAAGAGGATATAATATGACGAAGAATTTATTTGTCGCAATAACGGGCAGACCGAACGCGGGGAAGTCGTCGCTTACAAATCTGCTTGTCGGCGAGAAAATCTCGATAGTAAGCGAAAAACCGCAGACTACCCGAAACCGCATAAACGGCGTACTCACAAGCGGAGATACGCAGTATGTATTCATCGACACGCCCGGTATGCTGAAAGCGCGGACAAGGCTCGGCGAACATATGGTGAAGTCGATACGCGCGAGCGTTCAGGACGTGGACTGCGCCGTGCTTATGGCGGACGTTACAAAGAAGATGTCGCCCGTTGAACGTCAGCTTATCCGTTCGTTCGAGGAGAACGGCACGGAAGTGATTTTGCTGTTGAATAAAATAGACCTGTTGAAAAGCAAGGACGAAATTTTGCCGATAATCGCGCAGTATAACGAGCTTTACGACTTCGCGGAGATAATCCCGATAAGCGTAAAGCGGAAGATAAATACTGACAGGATACTCCCCGCGCTTTCGCGGTTTGCCGTCGAGGGCGAGCATTTCTTCCCCGACGACATCGCGACCGACCGTTCGGAACGCTTTTTATGCTCGGAGATAATCCGCGAGAAGATACTATGGACAATGGAGCAGGAAATTCCGCACGGCACGGCGGTTTGCATAGAGCAGTTCAAGAGCCGCGAGGGAAAAAACGGCGCGGAAATCATCGACATCGGCGCGGTTATCGTATGCGAAAAACATTCGCACAAGGGTATGATAATCGGCAAGGGCGGCGAACGTCTGAAACAAATCGGTTCAATGGCGCGGAAGGATATTGAGGAAATCACGGACTGCAAGGTGAACTTGCAGATATTTGTGAAAGTAAAAGAGGATTGGCGAAACCGCGAGAACGTTATCAGCGAGTTTAACGCCGCGGACGAGTTTTAACGCAAACATTCTCCCGCACTGTCCCCGCCGTAGGCGGGGACAGTGCGAAAAACAAACCGCTCTCGCCCGCGATTAGATTGTCTGCGGGTTGTTGCGTTGACGCACTCGGCATTTGCCCGCACCGCAGGCGCGTAACCCCGCGTATTTTCCCGTTGCAGGCGCGTAAAGAAACCCGAGCATTTTCCCCGCAGGCGCGTAAAAAAACGCGCATTTTCCCCGCCGTAGGCGGGGAAAATGCAGGAAAAATAAACCGCCATTCCCCGCAAATCGCAGGAAATGGCATTAGTAACAAAATCCGCTTTTACTTCTTCATCGTCGTGCGCAGTTCTTTTTCAACGTTCGTCACGACGGAGAAAATCGCCGCGCTTTGCTGACGGTATTCGCGCTCAATGCGCAGGTTCGTTATCTTCTCGTCCGCAGAGCCGTCTTTGGCGGCGGTGCGCGCCATAACATCATCAATCGCCATATTCGCAAGGCACACGTCAGCCGCTTGTTCGGCAGGAATGGCGAAACAGTTCTCGTCATTGTCCGCGCCCGCGCTGAACACCATTCTGTAAGCGCGGTAAACGGCGGTCATCAGATAGGACGAAACGCTCTTCGCGAGTTTGCTGTTCTTCGCCTTGATAAGCAGAGAGAACACCACTTCGAGCGAGTTCGTGATAAGTTTTTTGCGCAGTAAAGTTCCCACGCCCGCGGGGTCGCCGCTGTAGCCCTCCGATACCGAACTTTCGGGCAGAGCGTTTTCGGAAACGACCGTGCCGTTTCGTGAGTTTGTCCGACCCAATATGTAATCGACGGAAACGCCGTAAAAATCAGCCGCCGCCACAAGAAAATCCAGCCCGCATTCGCGCTTGCCGTTTTCGTAATGCGAAAGCAATGCCTGCGCCACGCCGAGTTTTTCGGCAGCCTCTTTCTGGCGCAAACCGCGTTCCTTTCGCAGCATTTTCATTACCCGTGAAAAATCCTTGTTCATAATGCCAACCATTCTCCTAATATTCGCTGATAGCAGACAGAGGCTAGAAGTGCTTGTTCCGCTTGCGCGGAACTACGCAGAAGCTGGAGGCTAGATTTCAAAGTGCGCCCTTACGGGCGCAGAAAGATTGTCTGCGGACTAATACGCCCCTGTTCCGTTCTGCGGCGTGTGGTATTTACCGAGTGTGTCAACGTAATAATTTAAAGACAATCTAATCGCGGGCGAGAGCCCGCACACTGGAGTCTAGCCTCTGGTTTCTGCATATTTCCGCGACAGCGGAAATATGCGCCTCTAGCCTCTCATTGCAGTAAGTATATTATAATATAATTTTGCCGAATTGTAAAGATGCATATTAGACAAATTTCGACCGCGTTAATTGATATAATTTATAAAGCAACTAAATGTTGGAGGAAATATTATGAAGAACTACTACCTGTACCTTATCCGTCACGGAATAACACAAGGAAACCTTGACGGGAAATATATCGGGCAGACCGATCTGTCGCTTTGTCCCGAAGGACGACGGCGCATTGAGGAACTCGCCGCCGACGATATTTACCCCGAAGTCGGGAAAGTGTATTCCTCGCCGCTTGCGCGGTGTCTTGAAACCGCCGAAATAATCTACCCCGAACATTCGCTTATGGTGGTGGACGAAATTTGCGAGATGAACTTCGGCGAGTTTGAGAACAAAACGCAAAAGCAGCTGCAAGACCTTAAAGAATACACCGAATGGCTCAAAGGCGGCGCGGACGTAAGCCCCCCGAACGGCGAAAAGTACGGAGAATTTATGCTCCGCTGTGTCGAGGGTCTGGACGCGATATTCACCGATATGATGCGGCGGGACATTACCCGCGCGGCGTGCATAACCCACGCGGGCGTAATAACGAACCTGCTGTGCGGGTGCGGTTTGCCGAAAGGCAGACCCGCCGATTTCCTGTGCGCACCCGGCGAGGGGTACGAGATAATTTTGTCCACTTTCCTTTGGCAGAAAGGCACGACGTTTGAGATTTCGGGAAAAATATGCTGATAGTTTTTAGAGAATAGTAGTTAGTTATTAGTTGTGCGCCCTTTAGTTATCGCGGACACTTCTAGAGGTAAGATGTAAGAAATCAAGTTACCACCGCAGGGGTAATAGAAAAAAGAAATCTTGTACCCCTGCGGGGGTACAAGATAAAAAAGCCGTTACCGCAGGGGGCAGTAGATTAATTATAATCCCGTCCCCCGCAGGGGGACGGGATAAAAGAAAATATTTTTCAACCGCTTATCCCCATAGGGGATTTAGTGATTGAACTTAAATCCATAGGAGGATATTATGAAAAAAAGAATTTTAGCGTTTATCACTCTGATTGCAATGGTAATGTTCGCGGGGTGCAAGAGTTCCAAGCAGGAAGTCCAAACGCCGTCCGTACCGCAGGTTGACCTCACGTCAACGGCAGAGGAGGACAGCTTTACGGTAACACCGCCGTTTTTCAAAGTCGAAAACGCGGACAACGGCGCTGTGGTTTATATGCTCGGCTCTATGCACGTCGGAAAGCCGGGGGCTGTTTATACTCAAGAACTTCAATCCGCGCTTGACGAATGTGACACACTCGCTGTGGAGGTCGATATACAGGCGCTTGAAAGCGATTTGCGAAAATCCGCGGAGGCAATCGGCGTGCTGATGTGTCCCGCGGGAACTACCGTGCGGGATTATATGGGCGCGGATTATGACAAAATCATCAAGAAATTCCAAGAAAAAGGACTGTACAACATAGCGTATGAAAGCTATATCCCCGCGCTGTGGAGTTCGCTGTGGTCGTCCGCGGCAGCAGAAGAATGCGGTTACAAAAGCGAGTTGGGAACGGATATGCTTTTGCTTACTTACGCAAAACAGCACGACAAGAAAATTGACGAGATAGAAACGGCTAAAGAGCAATATCAGGTAGAGGCGAACTGCTCGAATGAACTTCAAATGGCGATGTTAAATGAAACGCTTGATTTAACGCAAGACGAAATGCAAGAGCAGTTCGACGAACTCTACAATGCGTGGAAAGACGGCGATACGAACGCGCTTTATGAACTTGTCAATTCTGAAAGCGACGAGGGTCTGGCCGAGGAACTTCAGGACGATTACGAAGAATACTACAACGATATGTACGCCAACCGCCAAAAGAAAATGGCGAATTATGTGATAAACAAACTGAAAACGGGCGGCAAAACGTTTATGGTGGTGGGCGCACTTCATTATGTTGCCGAGCCGAGTATTATTGATGTTTTGGAAGATAACGGATATACGGTTACGAGATTATAGGCGTTTTATCGTCGTAAACCCCACCGCGTTCTCCCCGCGCAGGCGGGGGAACGCGGTAGAAAACTTAAAGTGATTTCCCCGCCGTCGGCGGGGAACGTTTGTATATAAAACTTAATCACTCGGCGTTTGTCTGCCCGTCACGCTTGGCTGCGGCGTCATTTATCATCTTGTTAACTTCTTCGGCGGTGTACACTTTCAAATCACCGCTTTCGACTTTCTTTGGGTCTGGACGAACAACTTCATACGGCAGAAAGCCGACATCGTCAATTTTTACAAAAGTATTTGTTGTTGCCAACTGCGGAATATAGCTTTCGGGATTTTCCACCATGTTGTTAACCGTCACGCCGAGTGAATATATCATGATAGTATCGACTATTACCGCAACAGCCAATAAAGCAATTACAATTGTAAAAATTATTTGTTTTGTCTTGGACATATTAAACTCCATTCTCAAATGCAAAAGCCAATCTTCTGCTTTACCAAATTATAACACAACTTGTATATTTTGTCAAGTGTTTTGACAAATATTATCGAGATTTTACATTGCTCACTACCGCACACGCGCCGACGGCGGGGGGAAACGCAAAATAAAAGCAACCCCTGCACCGCGGTGCAGGGGCGTATTAATTAAAAGACAATCTTTATGTCCGCCGTAGGCGGACACCTAAACTAGATACTAGACGCGCACTTTTATTTCAGCACCACCTTCACAATATGCTCGTTCACGCGTTCAATAACGTAAAAAGTCTGTTGGCTTTCCCGGTTGTCTGCGGCGGTCGCTGTGCCGTTCGCGCCGCATTTCGCAAAACCGCCCGCGGCGCATGTGCCGTCGTCACGAAGCGGGAGTACCCCTACCATACCGACACAGCTCCATTCGGGACGGTCTTTGCGTTCGATGTACGGCTGCGCGGGGTCGTATTCGGGGACTTCTACCGTGTGCTTTTCCGTGTGTGTGCCGACTTGGACGAGCGTGGGTTTTCCGTTTTCAATGCGTTCTTCAAAATCTGGGACTTCGACTTCTTCATAAATCGGTGCGCCAAATTCGTCGCGAACCCAACGCCCCAGCCAGTCCTCGTCGCCGTTTCCTATAACGCTCGGATTGCCCGATGTTATCCCGACAATGTAATCATCGGGTTCGGCTTTGCGGAGTTTTCCGTCCTTTATCGTCACGAAATAACCGCGCCTGTCCTCGTTTTCGGGGTTGCCGTCGAACCACGGTTTGATGTATTCGGCATAGTCCGCGCCGTTTGAGTTGTATGCTCCAGCGCCGTAAACCGCTCCCGAAAAGGCAACGCGGAAGATGTTCTTTAATGTCGCGCTTGTTCGGCAATAATTGCTGTAAGCCTTTGCGTCGCCTTTCGCGTCAAAGTCGGCGGGAATTGTGCTGTGAGCGTTGTCGCCCGTACCAAATCCGATAACAAACGGCGATATGGACGTGGCGGGTTTGTTGAACATTCCGAACACCGTTTGGTTTGCCGAATCCGCTAAAGTACCAACGCCTATAGCCGTTGAGTTTACTCCCTGCGCCAGCGTCGCAAGACCTCTCGCATAAGACCTTGCGCCCACCGCCGCGCAGTTTGCTCCGCTTGCATGGGAAACTTCGCCCGTCGCTGCGGAACTCTGCCCGTCGCAAGTCGCGTAATTGCCCGCGACGATACCCGCCGATTGTCCGACTTGAACGCGTCCGCTCGTGTTGCCCGTACCGCCGTTAGCGGCGCCGAGCGCACCCGATGTTATTTCCGACGCCGAGTGAACGTGAACTTTCTCCGCCGCGCCGACATTTTCCGCTGAAATAACCACGCCGCCTGTGCGGAAATCGTTTTCGGCACTTCCCTTTATTCCCGTTACGGTATTCACTTGCGCGCCTGTTTCGATACCGTCCAGCTTGCTCTTGTCCGCGCCCGACATCAGTCCGTCAAGTCCGCTTTCGGCGTTTTGGTAAGTTGTATCGGTGAATTTCGCGTCCTGCGGAACGTCAGTGTCTACGGTATGCCCGCCGACCGTATCGGCGTTACCGCCGTTCGCGGGGAGCGTTGTCGGGATTTCCGATTTGTCGGCTTTTTCGGAACGCACAACGTCCAGAGCCTCGTCAGTATACGACTTCGCCTCGGACACGCCCTGCGTTACCTTGGAATTTACAAACGCCTCTGTAACCCCGCCTGTTGAACCGCCGCCACCGCCGCTTTCGCCCGATGACGGCAGTTTAAAATTTACGCTTTCGTAATCCTGCCCCGTGACTTCGACCTTTCCCGTACCCAGCAGGTAAACCGTGCCGTTTGTGGAACTTATCAGCTTTGCCGCGCCCGCGGGTATCATCGCGACATTATCCGCGTCTGCCGAAACATTCGGGAAACGCGAGGCGTAAACAGTTTCGATACCGATATTATGCACTACCGCGTTAAACCCGCCGATACCGCTGACTTTCTGCTCCGCGCCGCTTAGTGTAATGGTTTTGATCATTAAGTTACCTCCTCTTTTAGAGCTGTTACCCTAATAGAAGAATAAGGGATTTTGGGGTGCAGTTTACTGCAAAGATGTAAGTGGGGGCGAGAGAAGTAAGAAGTAAGAGGTAAGAGGTAAGAGAGCGCGGGCGCGTAGTAGCTAGAGAATAGTTATTAGCGGGTAATTCGCTTTGCGGATTACCCTGTTAGTTTTGGTGCGGGCTTTCGCCCGTGTTTAGATTGTCTTTAAGTCAAGAGTTTACACACTAGGGAAAAGCAACGCCCCTGCACCGCGGTGCAGGGGCGTATTGACTTAAAGACAATCTTTCCGCGCACGAAGTGCGCACTTTGAAATCTAACCTCTGGCAGTTTACCTTTCGCTCCTCAATTCGGAAATGATTTTCATAAAACTCTCCACATCGTCGAAATCGCGGTAGACGGACGCAAAGCGGATATACGCCACATCGTCTATCTTCTTGAGTTTCATCAAAGCGAGGTCGCCTATCTTGTCGGAAGTGACTTCCCGCTGTAACGAGTTTTTGAAGTCGCTTTCAATTTCATCAACAAGATTTTCGATAGTGTCAAGCGAAATCGGGCGCTTTGCGGTCGCACGGCAGAGCCTGTCCACGAGTTTCTCGCGGTCGAACGGCTCTATCGAGTGGTCTTTCTTAATGACCATCAGCGGAATTTCCTCGATGATTTCATAGGTGGTAAAGCGCATACCGCACTTGATACACTCGCGGCGGCGGCGAACCTTGTTTTCGGTAGGTCTGGAATCTATTACCTTGCTTTCCTCACAACCACATTCGGGACATTTCATAGCAATTTCTCCTTTTGATAAAGTGTTGCAATATGTTATACACTTACATTATAACACAATATTTTGTATATTTCAAGAATTTTGCGAAAATTTTTTTAATTTTTTTGGGAAACGCCTGTGTAATGCTTTAAATTGCAAAATCAACAGTTCCGCGCAGGCGGGGAAACGAATAAATAAATCCCCCGCCGCGGCGGGGGATAATTTAAGGGTGGAATTACTTCCTCTTTTTAGCCGATACAATTACGACCGCTCCTGCGAGAATTACGGGAACAAGTCCAACCGCAACGCCCGTCGGCGGGTTTGTTGTGCCTGCGGGAGTGGTTTCTGTTGTTGTCGGAGTTTCCGTGTTTTCAGCAGTTTCTTCAAGTTCTTCTGCGGTAACAACGTATGTGCTGAAATGGTCGGTTTCAAATACCAGATAGCCGTCCTCGACCTTTGCTTTCATATTCACATACTTGCCGTCCTGCAAGTGGTAAACCTTGAGAGTGTCGGCAATGTCGCGCATAGCAACAGGAACGGGTATTCTTACCGTTACCGTGTCGGTAGGCTCGTACTCAGCGCCGTTGTAGGTGAAGAAACAGTTATAAGCAACGCGGGTATCGGTAGAATTTTTATCGTCAAAGCGAACGGAGAAATGCGCCTCTTTGGGGATAACGTTCGGTTTTGCGACTACTTCAATATCCGCCGCTTTATCCTCGCTGTCGTCTTTAAATGTGCTTTCCGTGTCGGTGGTTGTGGTTGAACCGCTTGAACTGCTAGAACTGCCGGAACTGCTGGAGGATTTGCCGTTGAATGTATAGCCGTTTTCTTTCGCAAATGTTTCAGCATAAGAGCCTGCAACGCCGTTGATGTTCTTCAGCAGGGAATTCTCAAACGCCTGCTTATCAATAACAGTTACACTTTCGGGAATAGTTATATCGGTGAGCGCGGTATATTGGAATGCCCACTGTCCAATCTCGGTGAGAGTTTCGGGGAGAGTTGCCTTATTCAGCTTTGTGCAAAGCGCAAAAGCGTCTTTCGGCAATTTTGTGATAGTGTTGGGGATAGTTACGGAAGTTATCTGATTACAGCCTTGGAACGCGCCTTGCTGAATTTCCGTTACCCCGTCCGCGAATTTTATTTCGGTTTTTCCCGCGGGGCAAGCAACAAGTTTCTTGCCGTCCTTGGTGTACAAAACTCCGTCAACCGACTTGAAGTTTTTGCTGTCGGGGCTAACGTTTATTTCTGTCATAGAAGATGTTTTGTCAAAGCCTACATCACGTTTACTAGTGAGCGCAAAAGGATATTCGCCTACTGTTTCAACGCTTGCGGGGATAGTTACGGATTTAAGGTCAAGACAATCTTGGAACGCTCCACGCCCGATTTCTTTCAGTCCTTCGGGAAGTTCAATATCCGTCAGCGCATATTGTTGTGCAAACGCATAGTCGCCCAAAATTTTCAGCTTTGAACCCTTGGCAAATTTTACGGAAGTCAAAGAATATGTATCTGTGAAATCCCTGCCGATAGTTCCGGTTTCCTCGTCAACCTCTCCACCGCCAACAAGTTTTTGATCACTATTGTTGAATGCGCCGTAAGCGATAGTTTCAACGCTTGCGGGGATAGTAATTGATTTCAAAGAACGGCAGTCCTGAAAAGCCCACTGGTCTATAAGTTTAAGCTGTGAGTTCGCGCCGAAATTAACTTCTTCAAGCAAAAGATCACCGAGAAACGCACTTTGATTTATTGTTGTAACAGTATCGGGAACAGTTATGGAAGAAAATCCGCCCAACCTTGTTTCGTCTATTTCCGTAACAGTATACTTGCCGATTTTATCGGGAATTGTTATTTTGCACCCCTCATGAGCATATTCAGTTGCTATGCACCCTGTTGAAATGCCGATTGTGTTGTCGCTCAACAATTTACATACATACCATGCGTTGTTGCTATTATCCACCGCATCCATGAAATCGGTAAAAAGGTTGTCGCCGTCTAATGCACCCGTGTTAGGGTCAAATGGTGCATAAAATGTATCCCCAACCTTTAAATCTTCAATAGAAGTCGCGGGTGTCTCGTCCACGTTTGCCGCAAACGCCGCTTGCGGTACACTTGCCGTGCCGACCGTCAGCACTCCCGCCAGCAATACCGCCAAAAGTTTTTTCTTCATGTTTTGATACCTCCATATCTTTTGCGGAATGTCGTAATATAGTACCGCGCACATTTTCCCGCAAAATAAAAAAAGTGCGCAGATGAAACCACGCACCGAAAAATGCATAGCTCCCAATTGCTGCGACACAACTCCCGTTATTACCTTTAGTGAAAGTATACACGAAAACAGAGCATGCACTTTTACCATATAGGCAAAGGTGTATACTTTCATCATAGTAATATTCGGTTGTTATGTCGCAACTTAATTATACCACACCGCGCAGGGATTGTCAAGTAGTTTTTACAAAACGCGCCAAAATGCAAAATCCCCCTTGAAAAAACCGCCGTAATGTGCTATAATATAGTTGTTTAGAGAATAGAGATTAGTTTTGACCGCAAGCGTAAACGTTTTAATTCAAAGACAATCTTTATTGTCCGCGGAGCGGACACCAAAACTAATTACTAGCTACTATTCTCTAGCAACTAAAGGAGGCGCAACACTATGAACATAAAAATCAACCCCGCTGCGTCCAATACCCCTGCGGAAAGCGCGTTCGCGCCCTCGGACGACGAGTTCAGGCAGGCTTTGGAAAGCGCGTCTGAGGTTTCCGCTTATGAAAAACTTTCCTCGAATGAAAACGCATTTGTTGCGATTTCTCCGAAATATGAAGAAAAGCTGAAACAAGACCCCGACCTCGCCGAGGAAACCGCAAAGCGTATAGAGAACCTCGCCCGCGCCTACGGCGGCGACCCAAAGGACAGTATTATCGTAATCGACCGACGGGGCGAGATGAAGTATTACTCGACGAAGAAAACCGACCGTGAAAAACGTCTTGAGGAAATAGAGGCGGAAAGCCTTAAAGAGGCGATAAAAGCGCGTTTGCGCAGGAAAGCGCGTCTGGACGCTTATTTCAAGCTGGTAGAGCGCGGAGCGATAAAGCGCAAGCTGATAGAGCAGGAAAACGCGAAACGCGCCCGCAACAAGCGTTACCGTACAAATATGGCGAAACTGAACAGCACCGCGCAAAGCCTGACGGGAGCAACCACGACTGCGGCGGATATTTTGAGTATGCTGGATTTTTAATTAAAATAAACCCTAGTTCACTCTCTGCTGACGGCGGGAGCGGGAAGTGAATAAAAGAAAAATCCCCCGCGCAGGCGAGGAACACAAAGCCCACCATTCACTCCCCGCCGACGGCGGGGGAGCGAATAAAAGAAAAATCCCCCGCGCAGGCGAGGAACACAAAGCCCACCATTCACTCCCCGCCGACGGCGGGGGAGCGAATAAAAGAAAAATCCCCCGCGCAGGCGAGGAACACAAAGCCCACAATTCACTCCCCGCCGACGGCGGGGAGCGAATAAAAGAAAAATCCCCCACGCGCAGGCGAGGAACATATAAAAACCCAATTCATTCCCCGCCGTAGGCGGGGAATGAAAAAATGCCCCCCGCCCACGGCGGGGAACGCTGAACCCCAAGAACTAACTACTAATTACTAATTACTAGCAACTAAAAGAGGTGAACTATATGCTTGACCTTGTATTTTTGGTATTGTTAATTTACGTTTGCTTTAAAGCCGAGCGGGGCGAGTACAAGGAAACCGCCTGCAATGTCGCGCTTGTTATCGGAATACTCGCGGGAGTAGTCGGCGCGGCGGTCGGAATAGCGCGCGGTCAGGGAACGTTTGTGTTTTTGAATATTATAGTAATGCTGATGGCGTTCGGACTGCGCTTTGCGGCGCGGCATTTGGTGAAACTTTACATAGACAGGCAAGTCGCGGAAACCGAACGATTAGAGCGCGAACAATACCTCCGTTCCCGCGGTGACGAGCATATAGTCTACGGTGACGATACGGATTTTGACGATGAAGAACTAAGGTTTGGCAAAGGCGGGTATACTGACCCGAAACTGTAAAAAATCTATACCGCAGGCAAAATAACATAAACGTACTCCCCGCCGTCAACAGTTTATAGTGATAAGTTTAAAGTGAATAGCACAAACGCGCTCCCCGCCGTAGGCGGGGAGCGACTATAACAATAAAAAGTTCCCCCGCAAACGGCGGGGGATTTTGTGCATTAGAGCATTTCGCGCCGTCGGCGGGGGTTAGCCCGCGTTTTGCGCGTAGCGCAAAACAACGGCGCGACAGCGCCGTTAATTCGCCGTCAGGCGAATTGCGGGCGGTCGGGCAAAGGCGCGGTACGGGCGGTAAGGGCGCGTTAATACGCTTGACGGCAAGCTAACGCGGGATAAGGGCAAGGGGCGCTTGAATTGAGCCACGCCGAACCTCACCGCGTTGGCGGGGCGTATTGACCCGCAGACAATCTTTCCGCGCCCGCAGGGCG
This sequence comes from uncultured Clostridia bacterium, assembly GCA_947628655.1. GTDB lineage: Bacteria > Bacillota > Clostridia > Oscillospirales > Ruminococcaceae > CAG-115. Next base: position 46,603 of record CANRAS010000011.1, read on the forward strand.
TTCCAAAACTAGCTACTAACAACTATTCTCTAGCTACCAGCCGTTCCCTCAAATCAAATTCGAATTATTAATCGCCGACACCAATGCTTTCACCGACGCTACGACAATATCCGTATCAATCCCCACTCCCCACGATATTTTGCCGTCGGGAGCGGTAATGCCGACGTAGCCTACCGCCTTTGATTTCGAGGTCTGCTCTATCGCGTGTTCGGCGTAGGTCGCTATTGTGTAGTCAAGCCCCAAGCCGTCTTTCAAGGCGTTGGACACGGAGTCCAAGCGCCCGTTGCCCTCGCCCACAAGACGGCGCACTTCGCCGTTTATCTTCGCGGTAACTTCCGACGCTATGTGTTCGCCTTGCTTGTAGTGCGCCTCCAGCACTTCAAGTTTCGTTTTCTTGTTTACATAAGTATTCTCAAAAATTTCATACACTTCGGCAGGCTTTAGTTCCTTGTGAGCGCGGTCGGATACGCCCTTTACCGTGTAGCCGAAGTGTTCGCGCATTTTCGGCGGCATAACAATACCGAAATTCTGCTCCATAAGATAGCCTATACCGCCCTTGCCCGATTGTGAATTTATGCGGATAACATCGCCCTCGTACTCCCTGCCGACATCGTGCGGGTCAATCGGAATATACGGCACATTCCAATGGTCGGGGTCGTTTTCCTCGCGGTAGTGCATACCCTTTGCAATAGCGTCCTGATGACTTCCCGAAAACGCCGCGTACACGAGCTGTCCGCTGTACGGAGAACGCGCGTTTACTTTCATTCTTGTCAAACGCTCGTAAACATCGACAAGTTTCGGCAGGTCGGTAAAGTCGAGGTTCGGTTCTACTCCGTGAGTATACATATTAAGCGCCAACGTGATTATGTCAACGTTGCCTGTTCTTTCGCCGTTTCCGAACAGCGTACCCTCAACTCTGTCCGCGCCCGCAAGCAGCCCAAGTTCCGTATCGGCTACGGCACAGCCCCTGTCATTGTGCGGGTGAAGTGAAACGATAATGTTTTCACGGTCGTGCAGTTCCTTGCACATATATTCGATTTGCGACGCGTAAACGTGCGACATACTCTCCGCGACCGTCACGGGCAGATTGATTATGACCTTGTTGTCGGCGTCAGGTTTCCAGATGTCGATAACGGCGTTGCAGATTTCGGCGGCAAATTCGGGTTCTGTTCCCGTAAAACTTTCGGGGGAGTACTCAAAGCGGAAATTGCCGTTTGTTTTCGCTTTAAATTCGTTCATCAGCTTTGCGCCGCTTGTTGCTATCCCGATAATTTCGTCCTTGCTTTTTTTAAACACCTGTTCCCGCTGAGCGACAGACGTTGAATTGTACAGGTGAACGATAGCGTTCTTGCACCCGTCGAGCGCCTCAAACGTCTTTTTGATGATATGTTCACGGCTTTGTGTAAGCACTTGAACAGTCACGTCGTCGGGTATCAAATCCCGCTCAATCAGCGCACGGCAGAACTCGTATTCCGTATCCGACGCCGCGGGAAACCCTATTTCAATCTCCTTAAATCCAACCGCGACAAGATACTTCCAGAATTCGAGCTTTTCTTCCAAATTCATCGGAATAATCAGCGCCTGATTACCGTCGCGCAAGTCAACCGAACACCAAACAGGCGGTTTTTCGATATACTCGCGCTTTGTCCATTCCAGACACGGATACGGCGGCATAAAATAGCGCCTTTGGTATTTAGATGCGTACTTCATAATGTTAAATCTCCTTTTAGTTTTTAGTTTATAGTTATTAGCGAATAGTTATAAAACCATACGCGAATTTTGCGGGTCGTGCAGTAACACAAATATTTGTCGCCCGTTTCCCCGCCGACGGCGGGGAAATGGGGGAACATCGCCGTTTAGTTTTAGCCGTTAGCGAATAGTTATAAAACCATACGCGAATTTTGCGGTCGTGCAGTAACACAAATATTTGTCGCCCATTTCCCCGCCGTAGGCGGGGAATGGGGAAATATATCCCTATCTGCTTTAAATACGCAAACCCCTTGAACACAAGCAACAAAAAAATTCCCGCCCGCATTTGGGGACGAGAACAAGCCCGTGTTACCACTCCAATTCGCGAACGCCTTACGGCAATTCGCCTCACAGCGCCAAACAGCGCGTTCCCTTTAACGGGAGAACCCGTAACGGACTAATCGCGCCGTCGCCGTTTAAACACCGCGAACGCTTTCGCCCGTTCTGCTCGGGGGCGAGTTATCTCCCTGCCCGCTGCCGTCTTGCACCGTCCGACGGCTCTCTGAAAAAGCAAAGCAAGGTCTTGTTCCCCTTCAACGCATTTAAGATATTCTTTTACTGCTATTATTATACTACTTTTTTCCGCGTTTGTCAAGTAGAATTTTTCACGGAAAAACGCGGGGAGTAATGCGCAGTTATTCTGTTCAAAATCGCCTATATTGTTGTTAAAGCGCTTAACAAAGTCAATATAACGTGCTATAATGGTGCTGTCAGCAACAATATTCTGATATGTATTCCATAACCTATGGGACGATAGACGGAAAGAACGTTATTTCTTTTGTGAGTTTTATAAGGAAAGCACATTTTAGCGATGCTGTGCAAAGCACGGCGAGCATAGGTAACACTAGCCGAGAAGAGCAACCCCGCATTGGTTTGCGCTTACGGAGGCTAGAAACAAGAGGCTAGAAGCCGGAAAATGCAAGGCGAAAACCTCTCGCCTTACAGCAATCTAACTTCTTACCTCTAACTTCTTACTTCTAACAGCCGATTGCGCCATACAAAATTCCCCCTGCAAAGCAGGGGGAATTTTGTATGGTTGGGATGGTTGGACTCGAACCAACGGAATGACAGAGTCAAAGTCTGTTGCCTTACCACTTGGCTACATCCCAATATATCAGCCGAAGTAATGTTCACGGGGACATTCGGCGTTCATTTAAATATAATCGGGCAAAGGCACAAAGCCAATGCCCGAAAATTTATGGGGTGGGGAGTGGGAATCGAACCCACGGTCTCCGGGACCACAATCCGGCGCTTTAACCAACTAAGCTATACCCACCGTAACCCAAATGGCACGCCATAAAGGATTCGAACCTTTGACCTACCGCTTAGAAGGCGGTTGCTCTATCCAGCTGAGCTAATGGCGCATACTAGTATCAAACGAAGTTTGATACGGACATTAAAGCCGTAAGGTGAACCCGCAGTCCCCGAATAGGGGAGCGGCGCACAATTAAAGAAACCCGCCGTTATAGCGGAATGGAGCGGGTGATGGGAATCGAACCCACGCTGCCAGCTTGGAAGGCTGGAATTCTACCATTGAATTACACCCGCATTAAATACTTATATATTATACCACATTGCCCTTGCTTTGTCAAGGGGTTTTTCCTATTTTTTTGAATTTCGAGAGTAAAAAGCCCCGAAAGCGTGTTGTGCGCTGTCGAGGACGGCTTGTTACTCGCTTGTCGCTGTTTCTTCGGGAGTGCTTTTTAGATTAACTTCAAACTCGTCTTGCATTATTTTTATGGCGCAAATGCACCGACTTTGCGCCCAATATCACGCGTTTAACTGTAAATTGCCAAACGCTTGACATTGCGCTGTTCAAGTGGTATAATTAAAACAAGAATTACACAAACCGCAGGAGGCGTGCTATGCGAGAAATAGAGATAAAGCAAGGTCACGACGCGAGTTCATACTTCTGGATAATGCCCGCGAAAGTGAGGTTCGGCGATATGATAACAGACGATGATGTCGAGTGTCAATACGACAGCGAAATCTCCATTGAAGAGGGATATATAGAGTGCTTTCTGGAATATTTTTTCCTCAAGTATTTTGACAGAACGCTCACCTGCAACAAGAACAGGCACGACGGTTGTATGTATCTTAGTGAAAGGTTTGGCAAAGCCGAATTTGAATGGAATTTAGAACACAATTTTTTCACCTATGAACAGATAACCCGTATGCTTTCCGAAATTGAATGGGCTGCTCACACGCTCGAAACGGATATAGAGAACCCGTTTCTTGAACCGATTAAAGAGGGCTTTTCGATTTTCTATATGACCGAACGCAATTCGGAGGACTACAAGGCAGGAGTAACGGACACCGCGTCGCTAAAGCGCAATATTGCTGTTGTAACGGATTTTTACCGAAGATTTGTGCGTCATATGCGGGATATGATGTCGAACAATCCCGACTTTGATATTATTTCCGTAATGGGACCGTGAGGACAGTTTACAGTGCATAGTTAGTATGAATAGGGCTGTGGGCTTTCGCACGCCGAAAGATTGTCTTTAAGTTAATGCGTTGATGTTTTGGGTAATACAGTAACCCCCGCCGTTCGGCGGGGGTCGCTTAACTAGTTCACTATTACCTATGCTCCGGTTGCTGTCAGCGTTTATTTATGCTTTCGCTTTGCCGTTACCAATACCGCGCAGGTTGCTACTGCGGAAATCGGTATCAGCGCCCACGCCGCGCCAGTGTTCGGGTTCGCGCTGTTCTCGTGGTGGGTTTCGGTCGAGGTTTCAACTTCCTCGGCGGTCGGTTCGGGAGCGGTTCTCGTTGTCGGCAAGGGTTCTTCGGAATTCTCGCTTTCGGTTGAAGTTTCACTCTCCCCGCTCTCCACGCTTTCCGCGGGTTTGCTTTCTTCGCCGTCGGAAGTGCTGTCATCGCTCGTTTCCTCGTCGTATTTCACTTCGGGAATGTCTATCACTTCATCTTCGGGTATTTTTTCAGTCGAAATAATATACGGGCTGAAACTGTTCGCGTCAAAGTAAACGCGGTCGCCCTCAACCGTGCAGTCCACTTGACAGCACCTGCTGTTTACAACGTGATAAACATACAACGTGCGATAACTTGTGAAACCTTTCGGAAGTGCGATACTAACGCGGACTATGCCGTCGGGCTGAATTTTCTGACCTCCGCATATAAACGACAAATCACAAGTATATCGGGTATCCGAGCAATAACTGCCCAACGGCTTTGCTCTAAATTCGGTATTTACGGGGAACACATGCGGGTCGGCTACTATTTGTATATTGGTTTCCTCGTCCTTAACCTCGAACGTGGTCTTGTTTTCGGGATGTTCCTCTGCGGGCTGTTCGCCGTCCTGCGGGTCGATAGTTTCCGTGTCGCTGTCGGCAGGTTCACTTTCGGCAGGTTCGCTGTCCTGCGGTTCGCTCTCTGCGGGTTCGCTCGTTTCGGGTTCGCTTTCTTCGGGTTCTTCCGCAGGCTTGTCAAATACGCTGTCATCGCCGTCAAGCGCGAAGAAGTTCACGTTATAGCAAACCTCTTTGTCCAAGCCCTCTATCTTCACGTTGAATACATCGCCGTGACTGTAACCGCCGACGTCGTCGGGACGGAAGATTATGCACCCGTAGAGCGGCACGGACGTGTCGTTGTTAACGGCGAAATAACCGTCGCTATGCTCGTTTGAGAACTCCCAGACGCGCATATCGGATTTTCTTGTAAGCGTTACTTTTATGTTATCAGCGGGGACTTTTTCGCACATTGAAATGCTCCATGCGGTATCGTTTCTGAAATACTCCACGGGCATATTCGGCGCGGGCCAGCATATACCCGAATTTGACGCGCCTTTCAGCTGTTTGTCGGTAGTCCACATAGCCGTGTATTCGCCCGCCTGACCGAACGCCGCAAGGTACATCGGCGGGTTCAGACACCAGCGGCGGTGACCGAGTTCGCCGATATTTCTGTCATCGGTATCGAACATATACCCAAGCACAACAGAATGCGCGGAGTTTGTAAAACCGCTTGCCTCGTTGCAGTTTTTCGCTCCAAGCTGAGCGTTGCGCAGAGTGTCAATATTCATCTTCGGCATATCGTTATAAATAGTGTGAGTAAGATAGCCTTTATATCTAAGCACGACAGCGCACGCCTGCGAATATGTGGTAGCATACGAGCAGAGCGTTACGTCCTGCGTACCAACGCCCGCGATAAAGCGCACGACATTCAGCGCGTTGCGCCCCTCGATAAGGTCGGTATCGCTAAGTCTGCCTATGTTATTGAACGGCATATAAGCGTCGGGCGTACGCAGATATTCGGGCTGTCTTGTCATATCGAACGGGTGTCCGTTTATGTATTTGCGGATTAAATCCCGCGAATGTTCCGAGATATTAAGCCCGACAGACGGCGCGTAAAAATCGACTGAACGTTCGGTTTCGAGTTCCGTCTGAGGTTCTGAAGTTTCCGCTGATGTATCCGTTGAGATAACATCGGAAGTTTCGGTTACTTCGGATATTTCAGATGTTTCGGAAACCGAAGTTTCCCCGTAATCTGCAAAAGCGGTAACAGCCGAGCAAATCAACACGGCGCTTCCCAGAAAAGCAGACAGTAATCCCTTTAGTTTTTTCATAAATATTCCCCCTTTTTTCAGCATACAATGTTTCTTTACGGCTTTTTGTTTTTTACGCCGAAGCATTGTGCCTATAATTCCCCAACTTCATTATACATTGTGACAATTTCTTTGTCAATACGCGGGATTGACAAATTTTTCACGATTTTTTACTGCATTTTGCCGAGAGAATTGGGGCGCGGAACTGCTTTGGGGGGCAGATATTGTGGAAAGGGAGGTTGTTCCGTCTACGGCGGAGAAAGCGCCTATAAATTAAAATTGCCGTTCCCCGCCGTAGGCGGGCAACGGCTTACTGTTCACTCAGCACTCTTAACTGTAAACTGTCACAAAGCCCGCGTTTTGCGCGGAGCGCAAAACAACGGCGCGACAGCGCCGTTAATTCGCCGTCAGGCGAATTGCGGGCGTACGGGCAACGGCGCGGTACGGGCGGTAAGGGCGCGTTTAACGCGGGGCGTTAAGCTAACGCGGGATAAGGGAAAGGGACGCGCGAATTGAGCCACCCAAACCGCACGGTAAAGCGAACAACGCATTGACTTAAAGAGAATCTAATCCGAGCGCACAGCGCACACAAAAACTAACAGAGTAATCCGCCAACGGCGGATTACTCGCTAACTACTAGCAACTATTCTCTAAAAAACTAAAAAAAGCCCTTTACAAACGCGAAGAAACGTGATATAATAAAAGTACCATATACTTACAGCAGAAAGGAAATAAATATGTCAGATTAAATTTTTGTCACGGGCGGTGTGGCAAGCGGAAAGGCGCGCTTTGCTATCGGCAATTTCGCGTCGCTTGACTATGTGCTTTATTTGAGAGCAGGCGAGGATCTCGACCCTGATATAACTCAGCGCGTAGATTACAGCACGAAGAAAAACGGCGTTGAGCGGAATGTAGTCCACAAGCAGACGCTTACTCCCGCCGACGAGGTAAAAGACCACAAGTTCGTAATTTTCGACAGCCTGTCGGCGTATGCACGCCTTGTTATGGAGGATATGTGCAAGAGCGAGGACGATATTACCCCCGAACTTAAAAAGCAAATCGAAAAACGCGTAATCGACGGCATAACGGCACTTCAGGACAAGGTGACGGAAAACCACGGCAACCTTATCATAATCTCGCTTGAAACAGGCTTTTCCGTAAGACCTACAGACCGCGCTCTCGCGGCGTATCGTGATATTATGGGACGCGTAAATCAGCGTATAACCAGCACCTGCGCAGAAGTGTATTTCTCCGCAAGCGGTATTCAGTTCAGGATTAAATAAGCGACAGCTTATTGTTGAGTAAGGAGTAGTTTATGACATTTGAAGAGTTTATTATGGAGGCACGCGAGAGAAACGCGTCCGATATTCACCTGACAGTCGGCGCACCGACCGTTATCAGAGTAAACGGCGAACTTCAGAAGTATCAGGAATTATCAAGCCAAGTCGTACATAGGACTATCGTGTCCATTCTGTCGGCAGAGCAGGAAAAACTGCTTACAGAGGGCAACGACATCGACTTCTCGTTTGAACTTAAAAACGGCGCAAGACAGCGTGTGAACGTCTTTCATCAAGAGGGAAAACTCGCTTGTTCTATTCGTCTGCTAAATTCTGAGATACCCTCGCTTGATAAGCTGGGTATGCCGTCCGTTTTGCTTGAACTTGCTAAAAAGCGCAAGGGTCTGGTACTCGTCACAGGACCTACGGGCGCGGGCAAATCCACTACGCTTGCCGCGATGATACAGCACATCAACGAAACGCGCGCGTGCCACATCATCACAATAGAAGACCCTATCGAGTATCGCTACACACAGGCGAAAGCGACCATTCACCAGCGCGAAGTCGGACGTGATGTAAAGTCGTTCGATTACGCATTGAGGAGCGCTTTGCGTGAGGACCCCGATGTTATACTTATCGGAGAAATGCGCGATTACGAAACGATTATGCTCGCGCTTACGGCGGCGGAAACAGGACACCTGGTGTTCGGTACTCTGCACACGAGTTCCGCGGCACAGACTGTTGACCGTATTGTTGACGTTTGCCCGGCGGAAGCCAAAGAACAGGTTCGTTCACAGCTTTCAAATATGATACAGGGCGTTGTGTCGCAGTCGCTCGTTCCGACGCAGGACGGCAAGGGCAGATGCGCGGCGGTTGAAGTAATGCTCGGCACGGACGCTATCAAGAACCTTATTCGTTCAAACAAAGTGGCGCAAATGGAAACGACAATCCAAAGCGCAACGCAGCTCGGTATGTGTACGCTTATAGAAAGCCTTGCAAAACTCTATATGTCAGGCAAGATAAGCTACCAGACCGCGCTCGAATACTCCAACAACCCGACGGAAATGGAGAAGAAACTCACGGGAAGTATTTAACTTTTTATAGTATTGAGTGAATAGTAAGAGCGTTCTCCCGCCTACGGCGGGAGAACGCGAAGAACACAAAGCACCCCCGCCGACGGCGGGGGTGCTTGTAAATTAAAGTGGGCGTTTCCCCGCCCGCGGTGCGGAAAGGGTGTCTAGCCCGCGTTTTGCGCAAAGCGCAAAACAACGGCGCGACAGCGCCGTTAATTCGCCGTCAGGCGAATTGCGGGCGGTCGGTCAAAGGCGCGGTACGGGCGGTGCAGGCGCGTTTATACGCGGGACGGTAAACTAATGCGGGATAAGGACGCGGGGCGCTTGAATTGAGCCACGCCATACGTGCGGTAAAGTGAGCAACGCTTTGACCCCAAGACAATCTAATAAGCGGGCGTAAGCCCGCAACTCTATCCGTACTTTGCACTATGCACTCTTAACTGTAAACTGTTACAGGGCGCACCAATACTAGCTACTAGCCTCTAATCTCTAGTTACTAGTAGCGCCAAACAACGGCGCGACAGCGCCGTTAATTCGCCGTCAGGCGAATTGCGGGCGGTCGGCAACAGGCGCGGTACGGGTGGTGCAGGCGCGTTTATACGCGGGGCGGTAAACTAATGCGGGATAAGGACGCGGGGCGCTTGAATTGAGCCACGCCATACGTGCGGTAAAGTGAGCAACGCT